>NZ_JAFBIX010000086.1 GCF_021531895.1 Faecalicatena contorta
ATGATAAATAGTATAAAAACATCGCTCCCCATTGCGCTTCTCGCCAGGAATTCCTCCAGATGAGTTTGTTCAGTAATTGGGAATGTCAGGCGCAAGGGAGTTGGATAGGCTGGACGGAAACAGACCAGCCTATCCAGCTTCCTTGCGCCGTACACCTTCCAATTACCAACTAACTAATCTAAATTCCTAACTAAATTACATATTTAATCTTTTTGTTCAGCTTCATTAGTTCATTTGCAAATTCTCGATTCTCGTATAATGCAACGAAAACGGTACTCATTCTTTTCGACTCGATTCCTACCCGGTCAAAGGATGCGGCAAAGGATGCTGAATAATTTTTCATTTTCCGTATTGATGTGATTTCTTGTGTAGGGAGAGTCTTTGTCAATAATCCAAAATGTATTACTACTTGTTTTTTATCAACAATAACTTCGTTTCTAAAT
>NZ_JAFBIX010000087.1 GCF_021531895.1 Faecalicatena contorta
ATTACTCTGTTTATAACAATTACCTCGGATGTCTTGATTAAGATATTTATCTTATCATTTCTATTTCTTATATGCAATTTTCAAGGTACATATTGACTGAATTTTTATCAGTCATTAGAAACCTGAACCTTCCGTTCAACTCTCTAATCACTGGTAAAACCAGTTATAGTAACAGCACTGCCCTGCTGATTGGGTTGGCGGTGATAAGTTGTTGCTCATCCTTGCCAGTATCTATATGAATTCTCCCGAACATCTGCAGCGAATCTGCATTTGCTCTTTTTTTCATAATCTGGCGGCCACCTACTCTCCCGCACCGTCTCCAGTGAAGTACCATCGGCCGCTTAAGGCTTAACCATCGTGTTCGGGATGGGTACGGGTGTGTCCCCTAAGCGCATCGCCACCAGAAAGATCCC
>NZ_JAFBIX010000088.1 GCF_021531895.1 Faecalicatena contorta
TATCAGCTCTGCTAACGGTGGGCTTCCTCCGATCATCAAGCGCCAGAGATACTATCAATCTTTGGACCTGGCTGCATAGTCAGTGATATCTTTGAGATAAATGTGTCAACCAATATTGACAATATCAACACATATTTATTACAATGCAAATGAAGAATTTACTTATGCAATTCCACTAAAGGAAGGGCAGACAAAGATAGACATAAGGTTTGGGGCGGGTGATTATGAGATTGACCATTTGAACAGTTATATATGGAAGTATAGTGGCTCAGTTGTCAAGACAAAAATCTAAGATTTTTATAATGAACTGATATGGTGAACAAGTTACAAGGAACATGGAGAGAACAGTGGAGCACTCCCCAGATCCAATATATGCTAAGCTACAT
>NZ_JAFBIX010000010.1 GCF_021531895.1 Faecalicatena contorta
TTTTTCAAGGCATAGTATCCTCTATGTCCAATGTTTATGTCCATTTCTCGCAAATTTCTTTTCCTGCACGATATTCAGTTGTCAATTTTCGCTTGGAATCTCATTCATTGAGATTCCGAGAAGTTATATTACTAACAGCATGTTCTTTTTCCTCCTGCATCTATTACTAACAGCATGTTCTTTTTCTTTCTAAACTGCTGCAAACAGCATGTTCTCTTTCCTCCTACACTTCTTCGCCTAAAAAGAATACTTTATAGTACATCTGCAGAGCTTCCAGCAAGTCTTTCTTCTCTCTCTGTAGCTGCTTGATCTTGAGCTGGCTTCCGATATCGTCGAACATTGGATCGCCTTCTTCAGACGTTACTTCGAAGCACAGTTCTCCGTTTTCTTCATAGACCAGTGTCAGGATTCCGCCCACATCGTGGACGTAGAGAACGCACATAATCTTTAATTCATCTTTGACTGTATCCGGCAGTTGATCAAAATCCGGATTCAAATAATATTTTTCTTCATACGAATTGGCGCCGCAGAGCACCACTTTTTCATCATACATATCCATATACTCCTCTGACAGACACTTCTCCGGCATAGATGACTTTTTCCTGCCCGTCGGGTAATCTTACGAGCAGTTCTCCTGTCTCGTTGATGCCCAACGCGTGGGCCTCGTATTCATTACCAGGCTCCAGTACTTTTACATCCTGATCTTTGTTCACAAGCAGGGAATTGTACTGTTCTTTTACTCCTGACAGATCTTCTGTCTGGAGAAATGTCTCATAGCATTTTTCAAATTGTTCCATTATGGCGGCAATCAGTTCGGAGCGTTTCACATTCCGTCCCAATTCAAGCTTCAGTGAAGTCGCTGTATTCTGGATGTCTTGCGGAAATGTCTCCTGATTCACGTTGATTCCGTCTCCGATGACCACGTGGTTGATGTAATCGATCTCCGTGCTCATCTCCGTCAGGATTCCGCAGATCTTCTTACCATTTCTCACAATATCATTGGGCCACTTAATACCTGTATCCAGACCCGTTACCTGACGGATTCCTTCTGCCACCGCAATGGCCATCAGAAGTGTAAGCTGTGGGGCTTTCATCGGGGATATCCTTGGATACAGTAATATCGTCATATAGATGCTGCTTCCAGCCGGTGATTCCCAGGCTCTTCCCCGGCGGCCTTTCCCAGCGATCTGTCGGTCGGCCACAAAAAGCGTACCGTGTTCTGCCCCCTTTTCGCCGGCATCCTTGGCCCGATTGTTGGTCGAATCCGTCTCGTCATAATAAACGGTATGTCTTCCGGCCCATTCTGTCTTCATCAGACTGTCGATCTCAGCCTGTGACATGACATCCGGACTGTCGATCAGACGGTACCCTTTATTACGCACCGCTTCGATCTGATAGCCTTCTTTTTTCAACTGTTCCATCACCTTCCACACAGCTGTACGTGATACGTGGAAATCATCACATAACTGCTGGCCGGATATATAGTTGTCACTTTCTTTCAGTAAGCGTAAGATCTCCGCTTTCATCTATCTCTCTCCTAATGTTGCTGTCATGACTGCTTTGATGGTATGCATACGGTTCTCCGCTTCATCAAATACCTTGGATTGTTCGGATTCAAATACTTCGTCCGTAACTTCCATATCATCGATGCCGAAGCGGTCATGAATTTCCTTTCCAATCTTGGTCTTCAGATCATGGAACGCTGGCAGACAGTGCAGGAAGATTGCTTTTTCTCCGGCATTTTTCATAACTTCTGCAGTCACCTTATACGGAGTCAGCTCTCGGATTCGTTCTTCCCATACTTCATCCGGCTCACCCATAGATACCCATACGTCTGTATAGATTACATCCGCATCTTTTGTACCGGCTTCAACGTCTTCAGTAAGGGTGATAGTAGCTCCACTCTCTTTCGCATATCCTTTACAAGTCTCTACCAATTCTTCATTTGGGAAATAATTCTTTGTGGTACATGCAACAAAATGCATTCCCATCTTGGCACATGCAATCATCAGGGAATTACCCATGTTATATCTTGCATCGCCCATGTATACCAGCTTGATTCCTTCCAGATGTCCAAAATGTTCACGGATGGTCAGAAGGTCTGCCAGCATCTGTGTCGGGTGGTATTCATTGGTCAGTCCATTCCATACCGGAACGCCTGCATATTTGGCAAGTTCTTCAACGATTTCCTGCCCAAATCCACGATACTCTATTCCGTCATACATTCTTCCCAATACACGTGCTGTATCCTCAATGCTTTCCTTTTTGCCGATCTGTGATCCGCTCGGGTCAAGATAAGTAGTTCCCATTCCCATGTCGTGAGCTGCTACTTCGAAAGAGCAACGGGTTCTGGTGCTGGTCTTCTCAAAGATCAATGCCACATTCATGCCTCTGTATTTATCAACGGGGATTCCATTCTTCTTCTTTTCCTTCAAATCTGCTGCCAGATCAAGCAAATATGTAATCTCTTCCGGAGTATAGTCCTTTAATGTCAAAAAATTTCTTCCTTTTAAGTTCATCTTCATTTCCTTTCTCAGCTGCGTTAGTACATGTACGAACCTTGGAAGGTTCAACTGGTCGTTTCGTGTTTCATATTTCTTATATACAATATCATATAATTCGTCTACTGTGTATATCTGATATTTCGGAATCCGTAATAATTTCGCCGCTGCCTCCAACATTCCCATGAATAATTCCTGATCCGAGAATCCAAGCGGCAGCTTGAGCACAAATGCAATCTCCGCCTTTTCAATCTCCCGAATCTCTTTCATGAGTTCTTCATAATACGCCTCGTCATGGGTCTGCTTCAGATAATATATGAATCCCTCCAGGCCATACACCATCCGCTTCGCATCGTAATAGCCAATCATCAGATTCTGTCGACTCCGTTTTCCCGAGAATTCTATAATACTTCCCAATTTTACACGTGGTGCGATCTCATATTTTACGCCATCATCCGGCATCCTGACCCGCGGTTCACGGCCCGGTCCATAGATACGCACTTCGATGATATCTTTATACCCCCGCTTCACCAGCGAACCGAGCGGCACATTATTGACGACTCCGCCGTCGATATACTTTTTCCCGTGGATTCGTTCGTTCTTAAACCCGATGAGATAAGCACTTGCTAACAAGAAATCTTCCAGCATGCCTTCCGGGATCTCTTCCATCTCCAGATCCAGCTCGCGAAATTCTGACAATGAAAATGTCAGCAGGCAGAATTCCTTGCCGCTTCTGCGGATGGCTTCTTCATCGATCGTCTCGTGAATCAGCTGCCGCAGAGGAGTAATGTCCACACCTCCGTCTTTCAACAACGTCTTCACCTCATTTAAGAATTCGCGAAGTGACATCTCCTTTTGAAACAAGCGTTCCATCCAATCGTCATCAATATCCATGACTGTAGAAAATGTCATCTGCTTCCATATATCTTCTGCTTTCTCAACGTCTCCCATGCAAACGAGGGCGCCATTTAATGCGCCCACGGATGTTCCTGCCACTGCATTGATCTTAACACCTGCTTCTGTGAGAGCTTTCCACGCGCCAATCTGATACGCACCTCTCGCACCGCCGCCGTCAAATACAAGGCCATATTCTTTTGATGTGTCAATGATGGGTCTCAGAATCCATCACATCCTTTCCTATCTACTCGTCTTTTGCTCCGACTTCTGCCAGAGACTTTACAAGACCCGCAATTCCCTGAATCTCAGATGGAATGATGATCTTGGTTGCTTTTCCATCTGCCGCCTTCTCAAATGCTTCTAAGCTCTTCATCGTAAGGACTGCCTCATCGGCTCCGGCATCTTTCAGGAAACGAATACCATCTGCATTGGCCTGCTGTACCTTAAGAATTGCCTCAGCCTCACCTTCTGCCTGGCGGATCATAGCTTCCTTTTGAGCCTCCGCACGCAGGATTGCAGCCTGCTTCTCAGCCTCTGCATCCAGGATCGCGGATTCCTTATGTCCTTCTGCCACCAGAATCGTAGATTTCTTCTCACCTTCTGCACGCAGGATTGCTTCACGACGTTCACGCTCTGCCTTCATCTGCTTCTCCATCGCATCTTGAATGGCTGCAGGTGGAATGATATTTTTCAGTTCGACACGATTTACCTTAATTCCCCATGGATCCGTTGCCACATCAAGGGATGCTCGCATCTTAGTATTGATCGTCTCCCTGGAAGTCAGCGTCTGATCCAGCTCCAGATCACCGATAATATTACGGAGCGTGGTTGCTGTCAGATTCTCAATCGCCATGATCGGATTGGCAACTCCATAACAGAACATCTTTGGATCCGTAATCTGGTAAAATACGACTGTATCGATCCGCATGGTAACGTTATCCTTGGTGATCACCGGCTGCGGTGCAAAGTCAACGACCTGCTCTTTCAGATCTACCTTTCGTGCCACCCGGTCAATGATCGGTACTTTAAAATGAAGTCCGGTACCCCAGGTTGCCTGATAAGCTCCCAGTCTCTCCACAACCAGCGCCTGTGCCTGTCTGACGATCTTGACACAGGATATCAACAGTATTACTACAATAACCAATAAAATAATTCCTAAAATTTTCCCTATCATTTTTTCTCCTCTCTGGCTCTTACAATTAATTTTACGCCTTGAATCCCATCTACAACAACAACTGTATTTTTAGCAATCTTGCCGTCTGGCTCATCGGTCTTGGCAGACCATTCCTGACCTCGAATCTCTACCCGCCCGACGGCCTGCATCGTATCAATGTCTTCCAATACCAATGCCTGCTGCCCAATCAGGCTCTCTGCATTTGTCTTCTGCCTTTCCTGATTAAAATACTTTACCGCGATTGGTCTCGTCATCACCAACAGTACAATAGACACTGCGAGAAATACAACAATCTGAACTGTGGTTCCGAATCCCATCAGACCTGCACAGAATGCGATCAACGCACCTCCGGCAAACCAGATCGTAGTCAATCCCATCGTAACGATTTCAATAATCAGCAGAACAACAAATATCGCCAGCCAATAAATTGTCTGCATGAACTTTCGCCTCTTTTCTTAAATGATAGTATTCCTTGCCTTATATATTACTATACTTTTCCCCTAAGCGCAATTCTCTATCCCTCATGTCGGCGTCTCTGACGTCCCGCTTCAAACATCAGGACGGATGCCGCGATTGCAGCGTTCAACGATTCTACCTGACCTTCCATAGGTATCTTAATATAAATATCTGCCAATTCTGCAGTCTCCTGTGACAGACCATTTCCTTCATTCCCAATCAAAAATGCACATGGTCTTCCATAATCTTCTTCGTCATAATCATGTCTCCCATCCAGATGTGCCGCATAGACACCGATGCCTGCTTCTTTCAGACTCCCGATCGCCGCCTTCAGGTCTTCCACATAGCAGAACGGCATACGGTAAATGGAACCCATGGTCGAGCGTATGGTCTTGGGATTATAGATGTCCACGCATTCCCGGTCCATCACAATTCCCGTCACGCCAGCTCCCTCTGCCGTTCGAAGGATGGTGCCAAGATTCCCCGGATCCTGAAGGTGTTCCAATACCATGATCATCGGACATTGACCGGTGATTACTTTTTCCAGTGGATATTCCATTTGCCGGACCACACAGAGAACTCCCTGCGGAGTCTTCGTATCGGATGCATAAGCATATACCGTATCCGACAATTCTTCCGGACGGATTCCTGTACCTTGCAGCACCGCTTCTACCGTATCTTTTTCCTTCTTATAAAAGGATTCTGACACGTAGACTTCTTCCAGCTGATCTGTCGGCACTTCACGGAACATACGGATTCCTTCTACCAGAAATACCCGTTCTTCATCTCTTGCTTTCTTTTTCTTCTTCAGATTCACCAGACGCTTGACTCTGGCATTTGAAGTACTTGTAATCATATGATTTCCTCCACTCTTTCGTGTCAGATATTTTCCAGATCCTTATTCGCACCCACTAATATCATGACCATTCCATCTTCCAGCGCTTTCTCGGGATTCGGATTCACTTCTACGTCTTCTCCCACCTTAATTCCAACTACATTGATTCCATACTTTCGTCTGACATCCAGATCCTGCAGAGACTTTCCGATCCAGCCACGTGGAATCACCGTCTCTACCAGGCTATAATCTGGTGACAGCGCAATCCAGTCAGCAAAATTTGCAGACATTAGATTCTTCGCAAGGCGGACTCCCATTTCCTTTTCCGGAAATATAATCGCATCTGCACCGATTTTCTTTAAAACAGTCGCATGAAGATCATTTTTCGCTTTGGAAATAACGTATGGCACGCCTATTTCTTTACAGACTAGTGTTGCCATAATACTGGCTTCCATGTTATCCGCAACTGCGACTACTACTCCATCCAGATTCTTCGTGCCCAGCGACCGGACAACATCTGGATCTCCAAAATCCGCTTTCATCGCGTAGGATACAGAATTGGAAATATCTTCTATCCTCTCCATATCGTCATCCACTACGATGACTTCACATCCAAGTCCCTGCAGCGCAATCGCCACGCTCTCACCAAAGCTTCCCAGGCCAAATACTGCGTATTGTTTCTTCATTTTTCTACCCCCATTTATGAGTCTGTTTCCGACATTATCCTACCATAATCCGCTCTGGTGGAAGTTCCCGAATTCTGTCCCGCGGATTCGGTTTCCCAGCAAAGAGCAGCGCCAGTGTCATCGGTCCCAACCTTCCTATATACATCATCATCATAATTACAACCTGGCTTGCCCGTGACAGATGCGGTGTCAGATCAGCCGTCAATCCTACCGTTCCGATTGCAGATGCCGTCTCATACATGATATTTAAAAATGGCACTTCATCCGGTTCTATAATCGTAATCACGGTCGTACCTGTAAGAAATACCGTAAATGCAAGCATTACAATCGTAAATCCCATCCGGAAATTCTCTTTTGAAATCTTACGACCAAAGCACTCGGTATCATTTCCCCCACGAATCAATGTAATGCAAGAAAGCACCAACATCGTAATCGTCGTAGTCTTCACACCACCTGCAGTTCCCATCGGCGATCCTCCGATGAACATCAAGATAATACTGATGAATCTCGTCTCCTCGTGTAATTTAGCCTGTGGTATCGTAAAGAATCCAGCAGTCCTCGTCGTTACCGACTGAAACAGCGATGCCATTACCTTCTGCCCCAGCCTCAGATTGCCAAGAGTCTCCGGATTATGATATTCCAATGTAAATGTAAGTACCGCTCCAATTCCCAGCAGAACCAATGTCGTCACAATTGCAAGTTTCGAGTGAAGCTTAAGCCTTGTAAACCACCATTTTCTTGGAACTTCACGACGATATATTTTCCGTCCGTTATCAATCACATCATACCAGACAACGAATCCAATGCCGCCCAGGACAATCAATGACATTGTCGTAATATTCATCAATGGATTTGTCACATATCCTGCAAGACTGGAATCCCCCAGAATGTCAATACCCGCATTACAGAATGCAGAGACAGAATGAAAAATTGCATAGCCGATTCCCTTGATCAGATGATACTCCGGGACAAACTGAAATGCATACAACACCGCACCGACACTCTCCACAAAAAAAGTACCGATCAATATCTTCTTCACCATTCCAACGATGCCGCCAAGTGATGTCATATTATAAGTTTCCTGCAGCACAACCCGCTCTTTCACGGTAATCCTTCTCTTCAAAATCAGGAAAAAAGCAGTCGCACAGGCAATCACCCCAAGTCCTCCGATCTGAATCAATACCAGAAGAATCACCTTCCCAAACACAGTAAACTGCGTTGCCGGAGTCACCGTCACAAGCCCCGTCACACAGACGGCTGTTGTAGCCGTAAATAATGCATCCATAAAAGATATCGGCTCCTGATTACTGACAGGCAGCCACAAAAGAAATGCACCGATCAATATCACAAGAAGAAATCCCGCAACCAAAATTCCCATGGTATTCCATCGGATGCTTCGCTTTTTCTGCTTCATGAATCTATCCTCTTTTTTCTTTCTAATGTACCTATGATATCACAATTATATTTATTCTGGGGGATACTGTCAAATGAATTAGGGACAGGGTAAATTGAATTGGGGACAGGGTGAATTTAGTTTGGGACGGGGGAAATCTCAATTTCCCCCGTCCCAAACTATACCTTGAAGCGATATCCCACGCCCCAGATGGTCTCGATATACTGTGGATTGGAAGTGTCCATCTCTACTTTTTCGCGAATCTTCTTGATATGCACAGTCACGGTCGCGATATCTCCGATGGATTCCATATCCCATATCTCACGGAACAATTCTTCTTTTGTGTATACATGATTCGGATGGCTGGCCAGGAATGTCAGAAGATCGAATTCTTTTGTGGTAAATGTCTTCTCTTCTCCGTTGATCCAGACTCTTCTTGCTGTTGTATCAATCTTAAGTCCTCGAATCTCAATCACTTTATTAGCTTCTTTGGCGCTTCCTGTCAGTCGGTCATATCTGGCAAGATGGGCTTTGACTCGCGCTACCAGCTCGCTTGGGCTGAATGGCTTTGTCATATAATCATCGGCTCCCAGGCCAAGGCCACGGATCTTGTCAATATCGTCTTTTTTGGCAGATACCATTATAATGGGTGTATTTTTCAGATCTCTGATCTGTCGGCAGATATCGAAGCCATCAATTCCCGGAAGCATCAGGTCTAAAATAAACATGTCATAATCTTCACTCAATGCTTTTTTTAACCCCGTCTCACCATCATTGGCTACTTCTACCTGAAATCCACTCAGCTCCAGATAGTCTCGTTCCAGTTCTGCAATCGCCTCTTCATCTTCTACGATTAATATTTTACTCATATATCGGTACCTCCTGATATTTTCTAAGGACAAAATACATCGTTGTTCCAGTCTCTTCTCTGCTCGTCGCCCATATCTTGCCGCCATGTTCTTCTATAATCTTCTTTACAATAGAAAGCCCTATTCCGCTTCCACCCTTGGAAGAATTGCGTGAAGCATCTGTACGGTAGAACCGGTCAAAGATATTGGGCAGATCTTTTGCCGCAATTCCCTTACCGTTATCTTCGATCTCAACCTGTACAAAATCTCCCACGTCTTTGACTCGAAGATTAATCTTCGCCTTCGGCTTATCCATATATTTTAACGAATTATTTACAATATTATGCACGACCCGCTTGATCTGTTCCGCATCCGCAATGACCTTGACTCCCGGTTCTACATAATTGAAATAACCAAATTCCACATTCCTGGATTCTAATTCCAGTGAAAGGTCTTCCGCACAATCTTCAAAATATGCATCAACCGAAAGAGTATTAAAATTATACGGGATTCGGTTGGTATCAATCTTTGTATAGAATGTCAGCTCATTGATTAACGTATCCATCTCACTGGCTTTATTGTAAATGGTTCGGATATAGCGCTCCATTTTCTCCGGTGTGTCCGCAACTCCGTCCATAATCCCTTCTGCATATCCCTTGATTGCCGTCACTGGCGTCTTCAGGTCATGGGAAATGTTGCTGATCAGTTCCTTATTATCTTTGTCAAATCTCACTTTCTCTTCGGCGGTATCCCGAAGCTTCTTTCGCATTTCTTCCAGATCCTGACAAAGATCACCCAGCTCATCATCAGCCTCCGGTTTCAGTTCAAAATCAAGATTCCCCTCTTTGATATTCTTTGCCGCAACCTGCATCTTCCCTAAGGGCTGCATCACTGCGCGATAAATCCAGATAATCAAGACCGCCGCTGTCAGAACCAGCGTAATAATCACGATCAAGATCACTTCCAGGAAAAAGTGCTCTACCTCCGGAATCATATTTCCCATATCGGTGACGATAAATGCACTGCCTTCTTTTTCATCTGAATACATAAAATCTACTTGCTTTACCAATGCATGGGCATCTCCGCCCAAGTATAGGCCATTTTCCGACTCCGTATCTGCCTCTCCATAATCAGGAAGTTCTGAGATCACCGGCTCAGCCTCTTCCATATCTGTTCCTACGTAAATGATTGTATTTTCCTTGCGAACCAGAAGATAAGCTTTTTTCTTCTCCAACTTCTGATTAAATTCTTCCAGACATGTGGCATCCTCCATATTCTCTGGGTTCTTCGATGCCATCTCTTTCAATTCATGCCAGGACTTTTCGGTTAGTCTGGCTAGCACTTGTGCTGAGTTCGACAGGCTTGCAACCGTTGTCCCAGATATCTCATACGTCTTTTCTATCGCGCTGATCTGATAATGCCCTAACAGACACACCATAGAAACCGTCAAAAAAATCGGTATTAAAATCACTGTTAAAAAAGCGATGATCAATCTTGTCTTTAGCTTCATACACATGACCTCCAAGGAAAGTATAGCATGAAAAAGGGCGCTTCACATCAAAGCGCCCATAAACTTTTATTAAATTTTTATAAATACTTTTTCAATTCTTCTACCTTGTCAAGTTTCTCCCATGGAAGATCAATATCTGTACGTCCAAAATGTCCATAAGCCGCTGTCTGCTTATAGATTGGTCTTCTCAGATCCAACATCTTGATAATTCCAGCCGGACGAAGATCGAAGTTCTCGCGGATCATTTCTACCATCTTCTCTTCGCTGATCTTTCCAGTGCCAAATGTATCTACCATGATAGAGGTCGGATGTGCAACACCAATTGCATATGAAAGCTGAATCTCACATTTCTTTGCAAGACCTGCTGCCACGATGTTCTTCGCAACATAACGTGCTGCATATGCTGCAGAACGGTCTACTTTGGTGCAGTCCTTACCGGAAAATGCCCCGCCGCCATGACGTGCCATACCGCCATAGGTATCTACGATAATCTTACGGCCGGTAAGACCGCTGTCTCCGTGCGGTCCACCGATAACGAAACGGCCAGTCGGGTTGATGAAAAACTTCGTATTCTCATCCGTCATTCCTTCTGGAATTACTGCATCAAAAACATATTTCTTAATATCTTCATGAATCTGCTCCTGTGTCACATCCGGGTCATGCTGAGTAGACAGAACCACTGCATCCAGACGAGTTGGAATTCCGTCTTCATCATATTCTACCGTCACCTGTGTCTTGCCATCCGGTCTCAGATACGGAAGTGTACCGTTCTTTCTTACTTCTGTAAGTCTTCGTGACAACTTGTGTGCCAGCGCAATTGGATACGGCATAAGTTCCGGCGTCTCATCAGAAGCATAACCAAACATCATTCCCTGATCTCCAGCTCCAATGGCATCCAGTTCCTCTTCTGACATCTTATTTTCCTTCGCTTCCAAAGCCTTATCAACGCCCATTGCAATATCGGATGACTGCTCATCAATCGCTGTAATTACGCCACAAGTGTCCGCATCAAATCCGAATTTACCTCTGGTGTACCCAATCTCTCTTACCGTATCTCTGACAATCTTCTGAATGTCTACATATGCTTTCGTTGTAATCTCACCCATGACAAGGACCAGGCCTGTAGTGGTGCTCGTCTCACAAGCCACACGACTCATCGGATCCTGCTCCATCAGCGCGTCCAGAATCGCATCAGATATCTGGTCACACATCTTATCCGGATGACCTTCCGTTACAGATTCGGATGTAAATAAATGTTTTTCCATCTTTTTCTCTCCTTTTCTACCAAAGGGATAACTCCCTTTCGCGCACTTTCTCTTTTTGCCTTTACGAAAAAAAGCAGCCCGCTTAAGCGGACTGTTTTATATTCTCATAAACCAATCCTCTTATTGTTCGATTACTCGCTCAGGTTGGCACCTTCCATACACTTGGGGTTGCCGCAGCTTCACAGATCCTTTGTATCTCCACTGCTCTGAATAAGAGAAAGTTTGCATTATTATATTGTTAATGTGTACGAGTAAGACTTTACACGCTTTTCCCACACTTGTCAATATGGGGACGGGGGTTTTTTCATTTTCCTCCGTCCCAAATTAAAATATCCCTGTCCCTTTTTAAAATAACCCTGTCCCCACCAGACCAATCAGGCATGCTACGCCTGCAATAATAAATGACAGGCTTTGTCCTGCTGCATCCAATAGATAGGAGCATAATATAGAAACGATTCCATATCCGAGCATGACCGCCCCAAAATTCATACCTTGGTATTTCATTCCAAATTTCTCAGACACTAGCACTGGGAATACGCTCACCACACCTCCGTATACCATACACACAAGTGATATCAGCAACACAAAAAGGCCGCCTCTAGCTACTGTGATTCCAAGAACAGATATCATCGCTACAGCGTACATAATTCGAATTACGATCTTACAACCAGCTTTATCAGACAACCAGGGAGCCGCGAATCTTCCGACGATATTTGCAAATGAAGCGATCATTACGCCTGTGAGTGCCTGTGCGTTTGTCAGTCCCCGCTCCATCCCCAGTGATTTCATCAGTGGATTCACAAGCACATATGCAGGGATTGCCAATGCCATCACGATACTGATCACATAATAGGTTCTGGTCCGCATCATCTCTTTTGTTGTATATTGTCTTTGGCTTTCTGTCCTACCCTGAAGATTATTATGTTCGCTGCCAGAAGACTGTATCATCAATTCCGGAGGAGCTTCTTCTATAAAAAATGCGCCCAGACATAATACCGCATAGATAACAGTTACCATCAGCATGGAAAAATGATATCCGTGTCTTGCTAACGTAAAATCACATAAAGGATTCATCAGTACACCAGATATTCCAACTACTCCTACCGTAATTCCCGTCACCAGCCCCCGCTTGTCCGGGAACCATGCCTGCGGCACTGCCACCAGGAGGCTAAATGCACATCCAGAACCCAATCCACCCAGAACACCATATCCAACAGAAATCATCCACGGCATATCATATGGTGCTATTCCTGCAAGAAAAAATCCGACACACATGACAAAACTGCCTACCAGAATTGTCCTTTTTGCGCCCAATCTATGCTGTAGATAGCCTCCGATCATATTTCCCACCGCAAATATTCCAATGATAATCGTGAACGGCTGGCTGGACGCTGCCACCGACAGGTCGTATTCACTTTGCACATAAGGCTGGAACACCGTCCATATGTACGGATTACCATGCACAAAATTCACAATAGATGCAATTACAAGAATCGCATATCTGTTTTGAATCTTTTTCATCTATTTTCTCCAATATTTTACAAAATATTAAAAAGGGACAGGGTAATTTGAAAAAGGGACACGGAAAAATGAATTGGGGACGGAGGAAAATGAAAAAACCCCCGTCCCCAATTATTAGCTGACTTTTAATTTGAACTTTTGAATTTCTTTTTCTGAAGCAACTTTTTCAATAATTCCACCAATTCCGCGAATTTTTTCTTCGAATCTTTCATATCCGCGTTGGATATACACGATATCATCTACGATTGTGATGCCATCGGTCGCGAGACCTGCGATACAAAGTGCCGCTCCTGCGCGAAGGTCTGGTGCGCTGACTCTTGCACCGGAGAACTTCTCTACACCTTCTATTGTAGCGGAATTTCCTTCTACTTTCACATTCGCTCCCATTCTTGCAAGCTCGTCAAGATATTTGAAACGGTTTTCGAAAATGCTTTCTGTAATGATACTTGTCCCTTTGCACAGAGCTAAGGTTACACCGATCTGTGGCTGCATGTCTGTCGGGAATCCTGGATATGGCAGCGTCTTTACATGTGTGCTGGTCAGATCTCCTTTGGATACCACGCGGACTGCATCGTCAAATTCTTCTACTTCGCAGCCGATCTCAATTAACTTTGCAATGGTAGCTTCCAGATGCTTTGGAATTACATTCAATACTGTAACATCTCCCCTGGTTGCTGCTGCTGCGAACATAAATGTTCCTGCCTCAATCTGATCCGGAATTACGGAATATTCTGTACTATGCAGGCGCTGTACTCCACGGATCTTGATAACATCCGTTCCTGCACCTCTGATGTTGGCGCCCATACTGTTCAGGAAATTGGCAACGTCAACAACGTGAGGCTCTTTCGCAACATTTTCCAAAATAGTGGTTCCCTCTGCCATGGTAGCCGCCATCATTACATTAATGGTGGCACCAACACTTACTACGTCAAAATATATATGCTTGCCTACCAGACGCTCTGCCTCAGCAACAATCTTGCCATGTTCAATCTCTACCTCAGCGCCTAATGCACGGAATCCTTTCAAATGCTGATCGATCGGTCTGCTTCCGATATTACAGCCTCCTGGAAGAGCAACCTCGGCACGTTTATACTTTCCAAGCAATGCCCCCAACATGTAGTAGGATGCACGAATCTTCTTAATATAATCATATTCTATGTCAACATTCTGGATGCTTTTTCCGTTAATCTTGACCGCATGACGATCTACTCTATGAACGTTCGCTCCAATACCCGCGATCGCATCCAACAGTACATTAATATCATTTACATCTGGCAAATTATCAATATATACCGTCTCATCTGTCATAATTGCTGCAGCAAGAATAGCCAGAGCAGCATTCTTTGCTCCGCCAATCTCAACTTCTCCGACAAGCGGATGCCCGCCCTTAATAATATACTGTTCCATATTACACCTCAAAACTATTATCTATTACTTACTCTCAAGCTTCTCTATCTGAATCATTATCAATTTTTGTCATTGATTATTTTTGCACTCTTTTTCGCAGTGCCATTCGGTAACCTTCGGTTCCCTCATCACGGGCTCTCGCCCTATAAAAATAATCCCTGACAATCGCTTCTGCAAGCAGAATCATTGTCATTGATTATTTTTGCACTGCTCAATACTCACGTGGACATTATACCATAGAATTGGGATTTGTAAAATAATTTTTACAAATATGTAATTTATCCGTAATATTTCCCAATATTTTACAGGATTTTCAGCGTTTTTAACACTTCTTCAATTGTCTCTTCCAGATTTAATCCATCTTCTGCAACTGTGACATCCGCATATTTCTCAAATAAGCGAACTCTTTCATCGTAGAGATCCTTCAATGTCTGGCCTTCTTTTAATACAACACCCCTGCCTTTTGCATTTTTCAGTCTCTTATTTATTGTCTCAAAGGACACTTGTAAATATACGACCGTTCCGATTTTTTTATAGTGTTCCATTGCATTTTCACAATATACCACACTTCCTCCCGGTGAGATCACGGTATTCTTCACATCAACTCCTGCATTTACCCGGTCTTCTATTTCAAGAAAACCATGAATTCCTTTTTCTTCAATGATTTCGCGTAATAATCTTCCTTCTTCTTCCTGAATTAATATATCTGTATCAACGAATTTGTATCCAAGTCGTTTTGCCACAACAACACCAACCGTACTTTTTCCGACCGCCGGCATTCCAATCAGAATAACATTATTCATTCATATTGCTCCTTCTTCTGTATTTTCACCTATTTTAGCATAAGTTTTTTCTTTCGTCCACTTTTCAAAAGTTCTAAAAAAATCGCCTCCGATAGCTTCTGTGCTCACACCGTCTCCTGCATAATTCTTGATATAACATCACTTCAATCAGATCATCCAGCCATCTCCCGGGATCCTTTTCGCCTTCCCTCGCCCGGTCTCCTACCCTTCTGCACATCATCCTTAACTGAAGCCGATCAGGATATTCATCATACATCATACTTCCATCATACTCCATACGGTCACACTCTTCTTCAATGAGCGGAACCAACCGCTTCGCAGTATCTGGGTACAGGCTTTTCATATAGTCGTAATCCCTTCGGTTCATTCTGTCATCGTCAAAAAGTATCGGCGTCTGATACGCCATATAGAAAGGCATTCTCTGATCCATATACACACCTCGATAGAATAAATATCTACATTATTTTATGCAAATGGTTGCATTGTTGCCACAGATATGTATAATAGTAATTGTTTGATATTTTTTAAAAAAAAGTATAGTATTAGCTAACAGGAGGTGAAGAGTTTGGATATAGGAAAGAAGCTCAAGGAATTGCGTCTGCAAAATGATCTTACTCTGGGTGACTTGGCTTCACGCAGTGAGCTTACAAAGGGATTCTTGTCTCAGGTTGAGCGCAATCTGACCACTCCAAGCATCGCAACACTGGAAGATATTCTGGAAGCGCTCGGAACCAATCTGTCAGAATTCTTTCATGAGGAAGAAGAACAGCAGATTGTATTTTCCACGCAAGATTTTTTTGTAGATGAGCAGGAAGATTACCAGATTGAATGGGTAATCCCCAATGCACAGAAAAACAGAATGGAGCCAATCCTTTTGACTCTGAAACCACACAAAAAAAGCCAGATTCTGTCTGCACACCAGGGAGAAGAATTCGGCTACATATTAAAAGGAAGTGTCACTTTGATTCAAGAGAACAAAAGATATCGACTGAAATCAAAAGAGACCTTTTACCTGGACGGCTCAAAAAGCCATTATTTATACAATCACACGAACATCGAAGCAAAAATACTATGGATCACAACACCACCGATGTTCTAAGGAAGGAGAAGTGAGATGGAGGAAAAGAAACTGATTGAATTTCGTAATATCGTGAAGAACTTCGACGGACAGATTGTCTTAAAAGGAATTAATCTTGATATCTACGAAAATGAATTCGTAACACTGTTAGGCCCAAGTGGCTGTGGAAAGACTACTTTGCTTCGGATTCTGGGCGGATTTCTGGAAGCAGATGAGGGAAAGGTGATTTTTGACGGCGAAGAGATCAGCCAGAAACCACCTTATGAAAGGGAATTAAATACGGTATTCCAGAAATATGCTCTGTTCCCACATTTAAGCGTCTACGAAAATATTGCATTTGGCCTTAAGATCAAGAAGATGAGTAAGGACGTCATCGAACAGAAGGTCATGAAGATGCTAAAGCTGATTGGTCTGGAAGGTTATGAAAACAAGAATACAACCTTACTGTCAGGTGGTCAGCAGCAGCGTGTTGCCATTGCAAGAGCCCTGGTAAATGAACCAAAGGTCCTTCTTCTGGACGAACCTCTGGCGGCTCTCGACCTGAAACTTCGAAAAGAAATGCAGTATGAATTAAAACGAATTCAGCAGGAAGTCGGTATTACCTTCATCTTCGTTACTCACGATCAGGAGGAAGCGCTTACCATGTCAGATAAGATCGTTGTCATGAAAAATGGTGAGATCCAACAGGTTGGTACACCGCAGGAGATCTACAACGAGCCAGCCAACCGCTATGTTGCTAATTTTATCGGCGAAAGCAATATCCTGACCGGAACCATGTTAGAAGACTATAAAGTACGTTTTGACGATATCACTTTTGACTGTGTGGACTTCGGGTTCCGTGAAAATGAAAAAGTAGATGTGATCATTCGACCGGAAGATATAGATATCGTAGATGTCAAAGACGGTAAGATGACAGGTGAAGTTCTAAGCGTCTTATTTAAAGGAGTTCACTACGAGATTATCGTAGAGACCGTTCCTGGTACCAGTGTCACCGTCAACATGCGTGTCATCCGTAATCATGATGTAACCAGTGAAGATGGAAGCGAAAAAATCAGCGCGAACAACTTCTATGTAGATGTGGAAGATGTAAAAGACCTGGATGACAAAGAGATCATCGCCCTCTCCAATGCACAGGCATGGGATCCGGTCAGTGATGATTACATCTCAATCGCCAAGATCGAATACAACGTTCAGGAAGAGCCAGGACAATATCCAGTTACTTTCTCAACTTCCAGCGGAACCAGCATCGAGCGTACGATCTTCGTCGTAAACCAGCCATTTGTTAAGAACGAGAAAGCCAACGAAGCGATCATGGCATTTAACTTCTTCAAGACGGTAGACGAGATTACCGAGTCTCAGGCTCTAGACACAGATATCAAGACATGGGCCAACGCTCAGGGCTGGAAATTAAGCAATGAAGACCAAAGCGTAGATATCAGTGTTGATTATGATTTCGATCCTGAAAATATAACCGAAGGTGTATACCAGATTACCTTCTCTACACCAGGACGTGAATTTAAGATTCACACAACCGATTATTCCGAAGTCGGTCAGGAGGTCGGCCTGACATTCTTCCCGGAAGATATCCACGTGATGTCAAGGATGGTATATTAGAATGAAACGTTTTTCACAATTAGCAATTCCTTATATTGTATGGGCTGCGATCATGCTGCTGCTTCCAATGGCACTCATTGCCATGTATTCCTTTACCGAACCAGGGAACAGCATCATATCGTTCTCCTTTACGCTGGACCATTATATCAAGTTTTTTACCGACCCTGACTTTTTATTAATTCTCTGGCGTTCCATCATGATTGCTGTAAAGACAACGGTAATATGCCTGTTTCTAGGGTATCCTGTTGCATATTTTATTGCCCGCAGTAAGGAACATGTGCAGAATATTCTTGTCCTTTGTATTACCATCCCTATGTGGATCAACATGCTCGTAAGGACTTATGCATGGATTGGTCTGTTAAGTGAAGGAGGACTGATTCAACGCATTTTCAGCCTGATCGGATTTGGCAATACAGAGCTGTTATATACAGAGGCCGCTGTACTGCTCGGCATGGTCTACAACTTTCTTCCATTTATGATCTTACAGATCAATACCTCTCTTTGTAAGATGGATCATTCCTTACTGGAGGCTGGTGCAGACCTGGGAGCAAGCCCTGTGCAGACGTTTCTGCGCATAACTTTGCCACTTTCTCTGCCTGGTGTTATCAATGGAATTACGCTGGTATTCCTGCCTGCTGTCAGCTCCTTCTTTATCCCGAAGCTCCTGGGCGGCGGACAGTATTTCTTAATCGGAAATATGATAGAAAATCAATTCATTACGGTTGGCGAGTGGAACTTCGGAAGTGCCATCTCTATGATCATGGCAATCATTATGATGCTGCTTATGATGGCCGTACGCAAAATTGAGATTCACAACCAGGGCGGAAAGGAGGCATAATCATTATGAAAAAAAGCAAACGCACTTTTGGGAAAATATTAATGATTCTGATGATCGTGTTCTTCTATCTGCCGATCCTGTATATGGTGATCTTTTCATTTAATGACGGAAAGTCCCTGACTGTATTTACCGGATTCTCTCTTCGCTGGTATCAGCATATGCTGGATTCCCACGATATGATGGAATCTTTGTATACAACCTTCAGCATTGCGCTGATCGCAACATTTATCTCAACGATTGCCGGCACGATTGCCGCCATTGGACTTAGCAAATCCAAGAAAATTATCCGGGATATTATGGATCAGGTGAATAATCTTCCCCTGATGAACCCAGAGATTGTAACTGCCATCGGATTCATGCTTCTGTTTATTACATTTAAGATTGAAAAAGGCTATGTTACAATGCTCCTTGCTCATATTGCCTTCTGTATACCTTATGTAATGCTTTCGGTCATGCCGAAGATACGCTCTCTGGACCCCAATCTGGCTGACGCGGCCATGGACCTTGGCGCAACTCCCTGGCAGGCACTTATAAAAGTCATCGTCCCAGAGATTACTCCGGGTATTATCTCCGGCTCATTAATTGCATTTACCATGTCCGTAGATGATTTTATCATCTCTTACTTCGTAACAGGAAGCGGAGTCAAGAACTTAAGTATCATGGTCTACACCATGAGCAAACGTGTAAATCCAAGTATTAATGCGATCTCTACTCTGGTTGTTGTAATCATTACGATTGCACTGATTATCATCAACGTAGGACCACTGTTCATGGCAAAACAGGCAAAACGTACCGATATCAAACGACGCCGAGCACTTGTCCCTGTTCTTGTTGCCTGTTGCGCAATGGTCGGAGTCATCATCTTTGCAAACCTTAACGGAACAAGCAATGCACTCCCTTACGAGGGAGAGACTCTCTATGTATATAACTGGGGAGAATATACCGGGGAACATATCATTCAGGATTTTGAAGCTGCAACCGGTGCCACTGTAGTCATGGAGAACTTTGACTCCAATGAACAGATGTACATCAAGGTGGCCAATGGGGAAGCGTACGATATCCTGGTTCCAAGTGACTATATGATTCAGCGTCTGATTGATGAAGATTACCTTCAAAAACTGGATCATTCCAAACTGGACTGCATGGACAAACTGGCAGATGCCGTAAAAGACCTGCCCTACGACCGGGGCAACCAGTATTCCGTTCCTTATTTCTGGGGAACTGTCGGCATCGTATATGATAAGAACAAAGTAGATATCGAAGATCTGGAAAAGGAAGGCTATAACATCTTCCTGGACGAAAAATATTGTGGGGACATCTATCTGTATGACTCTGAACGAGACTCCTTCATGATGGCGCTAAAAGCCCTTGGATATTCTATGAACACGGACAACGAGCAAGAACTTACAGAGGCTTACAATTGGCTGGTACAGTGTGTACAGACCATGAAACCAGAGATTGTTACTGATGAGATCATTGATAATATGGCGCAGGGAAGAAAGGCTCTGGGACTGATCTATTCAGGAGATGCAGCTTACGTCATGGCAGAAAATGAAGATATGGGATTCTATCTTCCAGAAAGCGGAACCAACCTCTGGTCCGATGCTATGGTCATTCCCAAGAATGCCAAGAATCCAGAACTCGCTCACGAATTTATCAACTTCGTCAGCGATTACGATGGTGCCTACGACAATTCCAGTTATGTAGGATACACTTCCCCGAATCAGGAAGTCATGGATGACCTGTACGGTCCTGGCGGTGACTACGAAGGAATCAGCGCCTATATGCCAAGAACGGATAATGATAACGATGAGGTCTTCGTATATAACGAAGAGACTAGAAAAACCATTAGTAATATGTGGAGCAAAGTAAAGATTGCCGCAAGTAACGCGGATAAATAAAGGCAAAAAATTGGGACGCAATTTTAATCTGCGTCCCAATTTCTCTATTGCCTGCTAAATACACAATCATCACCAATCCAGCCGATGCAGATGGCCTTCCAGATTCATGCCCGCGAATCCATTCTGCCTCAGCGCCTCGTACAAAACGATCGCTACCGAATTGCCCAGATTCAGCGAACGGATATCCCCGACCATTGGAATACGAATACAGTCATCCTTATGCTGCACCAAGATCTCTTCTGGTATTCCGGCACTCTCTTTTCCAAACATAATATAACAGTCCGGCTCATATTGAACTTCTGTGTAGACTTTTGGCGCCTTTGTCGTTGCCATATAGATCTTGGCGCCAGGATTCCTCTCAAGAAAATCATTATAATCGATGTATGTAACTACATCCAGCTGATCCCAATAGTCCATTCCTGCACGCTTCAGATTCTTCTCGTTCAGGCGGAAACCTAACGGTTCGATCAGATGCAGTCTTGTATTTGTTGCCACACAAGTACGGCCGATATTTCCTGTATTTGCCGGAATCTCTGGCTCATGCAACACAATATTCAACATGTCAATCCCTCCTGCTTTTTATCTTTCATTTCTTAATCTTCCCACGAAGGCACCCAGCCTTCCGATAGCCTCCTTCAAGTCTTCCAGAGAATACGCATAAGATACTCTTAAGTATCCTTCTCCACATTCACCAAATGCACTTCCCGGTACGACTGCCACCTTTTCTTCTTCCAGAAAACGAGTGGCAAATTCTTCCGATGTCATGCCAAATTCCTGAATACTCGGGAATATGTAAAATGCACCAAAAGGTTCAAAACAATCCAGCTGCATCCGCTTAAACTCATGAACCAGATACCGTCTTCTCTGGTTGTAAGCATTTCGCATCTGCTGAACTTCTCCCTCACAATTTCTCAAGCCTTCGATTGCCGCATACTGACTGTTCGTCGGCGCACACATAATTGCATATTGATGAATCTTAATCATCTGTTCCATGATTTTCTTCTGCCCACAGATATAACCTAATCTCCATCCGGTCATGGCAAAGCCTTTGGAGAATCCATTGATCACCAAAGTGCGATCTTTCATTCCCGGCAGAGACGCAATGGATACGTGTTCAGATTTGTAAGTCAACTCTGAGTATATTTCATCTGACAATACATACAGATCGTATTTCTTCACAATCTCTGCAATCGGCTCCAGATCTTCCTTTGTCATGATTGCTCCTGTCGGATTATTCGGGTACGGCAGAACCAGAATCTTCGTCTTCGGTGTGATCGCAGCTTCCAATTCTTCCGCTGTCAGTTTAAATTCATTCTTTTGCTGCAATGGGATGACTACCGGCACACCATCCGCAAGAATTGTGCAAGGCAGATATGATACATAACTGGGCTGTGGTATCAGCACTTCATCTCCCGGATTCAACATCGCACGAAAAGCGATGTCAATACCTTCACTTCCGCCCACCGTTACAGCAATCTCACATTCCGGGTCATAAGTTACATGGATTTTTCTCTGCAGATATCGACTGATTTCCTCTTTTAATTCTTTCAAACCGGAGTTCGATGTATAAAACGTTCTTCCTCGCTCCAGTGAATAGATTCCCTCTTCTCGGATTCTCCATGGCGTATCAAAATCCGGCTCGCCGACACCCAGAGAGATTGCATCCGGCATCTCATTAACTACATCGAAGAATTTTCGGATACCGGACGGTTGTATACCAACTACTTTTTTTGATAATGGATCTCTCATTATGGCATCACCAGCATCCTTTCTTCTTTATTCTTTTTGAACATCAGCGTCCCATGATCTTTGTATTTCTTCAATATGAAATACGTCATAGTGCTTACTACTTCTTCAATCGGAGCCAGCTTGCTGGATACGAATCTGGATACTTCCTGAAGCGTCTTGCCCTCTATACTGACCAGAAGGTCATATCCTCCAGAGATCAGGTAGACTGCTGTCACCTCTGGGTAATTACAGATTCGTTCTGCTGTCTTGTCAAATCCTTTCTCTCTCATTGGCGTAACACGGACTTCAATCAACGCATTGACAAGCTCCGCACCTGCCTTATCCCAATCAATCAAAGTGTGATATCCACAGATGATCTTTTCTTTCTCCATCTGAGCGATCTCGTTGGCAATTGTTACTTCATCCGTTCCCAAAAGAATAGCCAATTCTTCCAGGTTTACTCTGCTATTTTTTTCCAGATACAGTAATATCTGCTTTCTTGTCTCTTCCATCATGCATTCCTCCGCAAAATATTTTCAAAATCTCATCTGGCGCAGGTCGGTCTAAATACCGTATTTCATCTCCATTGTGGAGTATTTTATCATTATTATCCGTCATCTTTCCAATCACTACTGCCTGGATCTGATGACTACGAAGCGCATCTGTCAGTGCTTCCCCATCGTCTGTTACCATCAAAAGGCTTCCAACGGACGTCAGCTGATATGGGTTCAGCCTGTAGTGCTCGCAGACCTCAATCGTCTCCTGCAGCACCGACAAACTCTTCATATCCAATTCCAGCCCTGTCCCTGCTTCTTTCGCCAGATTCCATAAAGCCGCAAGGATTCCCCCTTCAGTAATCTGACGCACGGCAGACACGCCCATGGCTTTTGCAACTTCTATCTCTGTAAGTGCAAACAGATGCTTTCTGTAAGAAAGAATCTGTTTCATAAAAGCCGGCGCAAAACGCTCCCTTAATTCCTGTTCCTTTTCTGCTGCAATCTGCAGCATTCCGTCCATACCTATCCACTTCGTCAGAACAATCTCCTGTCCCGCTCGTCCAGTCTCCAGGCACCACGGTTCTTCCTTAGGCGCACGGGCAACTCCATTTACCACGACCATAGGATAAGCAGCCGCACCGCTCTTTCTCCCGGTAACATTAAGTTCCTCTATCTTCTGTTGTGTACAACTTTCCTTGATGATCTTTTCTATTGCGTGAATTTTTGATGAATACGCATATTCTGGAATCGTTATCTGCACTTCCATCCCCAGACACTTTCCTCCCGCTGCTGCCAACGAGTTGACGACAGAGGCAAGAGCATGGATTACGATATATTTCGACTGACCATACACAATTGCAGTTTCACTTAACACGTACTCATCTTGTGTCATTATCTTCATGTTGATTTCCAACTGTTCCTTCTAATACAAATATATTTTCTTAATATTGCGAAGCCTGACTGATTGCCTCATTGATCTTCGCCTGATCTTGCGTCGCTATTGCCGACCTTACCAGTGCTGAAGCCTGTGAATTATCTGAAACCGTTCCTATCTTAATGATCTGATCGGATTTCTCATACTTACTGCTGTTGATCACATCGCGGCTGACTTCCTCACCATCCTGATACACAATCTTCCACAACTGGGCAGTCTTACCAGTATGTGGACTTCCCGCGTATTGCATGCTGCCAAGAGATGCTTCCGGATCTTCCTCATAAGTGATGCCATAATCCTCTGTCTCCAAAGTCTCACTTTCAAACTCAACACTTCTTCCGGCATCTCTCGTATCCTTACCATAGATACAGAATCGAAGCTGATTGGCACTGTCGATCTCACCTTCAATATAGATCGGCGTATCATAATTATTGCGAAATACAAAGTCCAGATAATCCCCAGCTATGGCCGCATCTCTGGAAGGCTCCACATAATTGACGAGCATGGAATGTGGATATCGCTCTACGACTTCCAGTTCTGCAAACAAGACAGCATTATACAATGTTGTGGACACCTGACAGATTCCTCCTCCAAATGAATCTACCACCTGGCCATTCTCATAGGAGCCCGCCTCCACGTATCCATGTTCCGCGTCATATGGAGCTGTCTTATCATGAACCGACAGTTCTTCTCCCGGCATCAATACCGTCCCGTTCAAATGCTCCACTCCCGTCTTAAGGTTCTGCCATCTCTCGCCGCCGCCGGCATCTGTGGAAAATGCTCCCAGCTCATCCTGGATCGTCTCCAGATCTGCCGACACCACTTTCGGTTTTTCCTTCTTCTGAACCATCTCGACCGTCAACGCTTCATGCTTCCACGAGGTATTCAGAGCCTTTTCGATCGCCTGAACAGAAGCCTCTATATTTACTGTCTTGCCTTCTTTTTCTTCCTTGATCTTGAATCCCGTACTGTTCTTTTCAATGGATGCGTCTACCGCATGATTCGCCAATGGAACGATTCTTTCATTGATGACTGTACCGGCCTTCTCTTCTTCCAATACAAAAGACTCATCAAATACAACTTTTTCCTTCTTCAGCTTTTTCAACTGACGATACCGCTTCCACAAGCTTCCCTTTTTGCCATAATTGACCGCTTTTTGCACCGTCTTATCCAGGTTCTGATAGCCCAGTCCCATCTCCTCCAGAGATGCTTCTTGTGACTTCTTATCAACCTGCATCGTAAGCGTTAATGCCTGATCCGCTTTCAGATGCTCCATCAATTCGTTTTTCGCTTCTGTTTCAGACATGCCAGAGACATTCACTGCGCCGATATATATATTGTCACATATCTTTTCTTTCGGGAAACCATTGACATAGTGATACAAAACTCCATAACTCACCCCAAAAACAATAGCAAGACACAAAAAACCAAGACACAGAAGAATTCTTCTTCTCTGCCATCTCAATTTTGACATTCTCTTTTTCTTGCGTCTTCTCTTCCTATGATGCTCTCCTGCCATACTACTCTCGTAATCCCCCTTGCCAGATACATTATACCATAAGATATGGTATGATCATGGTCGCGATCATCGCCAATATAATAACCATAATAATAATTGCAATAATTCTTCTGGTTTTTTTGTTATTAAAATTCATAATTTTTCCTTCTTTTTCCTAACGCTATATTTTATACATTTTAAACTTTTTATAAGTATTTTTCAAGACACATTTCTATCTTATTTCCTGTGAAGATCTTGGAAATCTGCCACGCAAGTTCGGGCTTCTTGATTCAACGGATTTTTTTCCATATAATCAAACAGAATATATTTTCCAAAATACGAAAAATATTCCAGGTGTGTCATCTTTCGCATCTGGTTTCTGTCATATGCCTGATAATTCACCAGGTATTTTCGTTTTTCCTCTTCATTTTCGTAAAACGTCCGCAATTCTTCCTTGCTTACTTTATATTCACCTGCAAATTCCGGTCTCGTCTTCGCATTTTCCCGCAAATAATAATCATAAATCAAAAGTTCCCGGTAATATTGGACTTTCTTGGGATGATGATACAGAATATAACTCAACAGAATATCATACCTCGCACTTCTCTTATGCTGAACACTTCCATATCCTTTCTCTTCATAGTATTCCCGCAATCGATCATACATTTCAAAAGAGGAAGTATATTCTTGTTCTAATGCTTCTATCGTATGTGTAAACTGTCTGCTGTTATAGTAGACCTCCACCATCTCTTCGATTCCTTTCAGCCGGATCACATCCTCGTAAGACAACCACTTTGTATAGAGTACCTCATAGGGCGGCCTGCTCTTATGCTCCAGCCCATAAGTCTTCTGTTGTTCTTCCATATAAGAGCCCTTCAGCACCTTCAAAAATCCCAGCTGAAGCTGTTCTGGTTTTAATGCATAGACATCATCAAAGGAACGTGCAAAGCGCTGGATATCTTCATACGGAAGTCCCGCGATCAGATCCAGGTGCTGGTGAATATTCCCCTTCTTCTGGATTCTTGCGACCACTTCGCTTACTTTGTCAAAATCCATCGTTCTGCGGATTGCCCGGATAGTATCCGGATTGGTTGACTGCACCCCAATCTCAAGCTGCACCAGTCCCGGACGCATACCTTCAAGAATCTTCAGCTCCTCTTCATTCAACAAGTCTGCCGCCACTTCAAAGTGAAAGTTCGTAATTCCATTATCATGCTCTGCAATATACTTCCAGATTGCGATCGCGTGATCATGCTTACAGTTAAATGTTCTGTCCACAAACTTGACCTGCGGCACCTCATGATCAAGAAAGAACTGCAATTCCTGCTTCACCAGTTCCAGATTACGGAAGCGTAGACGCTTGTCCACAGAAGAGAGGCAGTAGCTGCAGGAAAACGGACAACCGCGGCTGGATTCATAATAGACAATCTTATGCTCAAAATCTTCTATGCGCTGATAAACAAACGGCACCTTGCTCAGATCCATCACTTCTCTCCATGGATTCTCAATGATTGTCCCATCCGCTCTGCGAAATGTGATTCCGGCAAGATTCTCCAGCTCTTCATCCGTATGCTTGCTGCATCGATATATCTTACACAGTTCGGCAAATGTCTCCTCGCCTTCTCCTTTCATGACTCCACGGACCATCGGCAGACGGCATAACACATCCCTCGCATCATAAGATACTTCAGGACCTCCAAGCCATATAACAAGATCCGGCATCAGTTTCCCAAGTTCTCTTACTAATTCTTCAACCACATCCAGATTCCAGATATAGCAGGAAAAGCACAGCACATCCGGCCTGCGTTTATAGATGTCCATCAGAATATCTTCACTTCGCTGATTAATCGTATATTCCGCCAGCTCCACCCCTTCATCCTGAGAGTATGCCTTCAGGCTGTATACAGCCAGATTGGAGTGAATATATTTGGCATTAATTGCTGTTAATAATATCTTCATACTCATCACCTTAACTGATTATATACTTGCACATCATCCCTGGTCAATAGTAGAAGAACTCTTATAAACCCAAGACAGAGACAAATCCGCTCAGTCCGGTTGACATTTCTGCAAAAATAATGTAAAATAAAGACTCGTGCAGCCGGGGTGTTAGCGGTACCTTGTACCTGCAATCCGCTATAGCAGGGGTATGGTGCGCAGAGGGCACATTTTTGCAGAGCTGCCCTTGATAAGTGGCGTAGATGCCTGGGTCTTACGCGACGGAAATCTGTGAACTGTGTCAGGTCGGGAACGAAGCAGCACTAAGCAGAATCTTCCGGGTGCCGTGAGGGTGCCTGAGCTGAGTTAACTGTCAAGGTAACGTCTGTGAAAATGCGTTCGAAGCGCATCGCACGAAAAAGAGAACAACAAAGCACTTTGCAAGTCATCACTGCTTACAAAGTGCTTTTTTTAAACTTTTTTCTTCTTTGATTCCCGCAATTCTTTGAAAAATGATTTCATCATCTGGCTGCATTCTTCTCCCAGCACTCCTGTGGTAAGCTCCACTTGATGGTTGAACTCTTCCATCTGCAGAAGATTCAATATGGATCCGGCACAGCCCGCCTTTGGATTCATGCATCCTACCACAACACGAGTCATTCTTGACTGCACGATCGCCCCCGAACACATCTGGCACGGTTCCAGAGTCACATACATTGTACACTCTTCCAGCCGCCAGTCATTCATCTTCTTACTCGCCTTCTTAATAGCAATCAATTCCGCATGAGCAAGCGTATTCTTATCGATCGTGCGTCGATTATATCCTCTCCCGATAATCTTATCCTGGTATACAATAACACATCCAATGGGCACTTCTCCTATGGCATATGCTTTTCTGGCCTGCTTGATGGCCTCTTTCATGTACTTTTCATCTACACTCGGCATGATCTTCTCCCCATACATATCTTATACAATAAACTTTTATAGCTAAAATGCTCTTGGCCCCTTTACATAACGACACCAATAGCCAAATTGTTCCGATTCATCACCCTCATCCTCCGTAAGCTCCAGATCAATCTCCTGGATCGGGATAAATTCAGCGAACCCAAATGCACTTGCCGCTTTTGCTTCCTGCGGATGGTAGATTCCCGGCACGCCAAGTCTTAATCCCTTTCCATCATCAATGAGAGCAAGATGATGGTAATTATAATATCCATGCAACAAGAAGTTGTTGTTGGCCAGTTTCCACTCACACCGCGGGAGCCTTGCCAGCTCATTGCGTTGAATCTTGGAGCATTGGAATCTGCACGAGGGACACTGTCCTTTTACATCCTGCTCTTCTACAGCCTGTTCTTCTTCCATCGGAATCTGTTCTGCCATAATCATCTGCTCCTGCTGTTCATTTTGCTCCTCCACAGGCCGATGCATCTCTGGCTGATTACGCTCTTTTTGAACGACTGCTTCTTCTGGCGCACGCTCTTCCTCCTCGGCATCCTTCTCTCTTGCCATACGCTCCAGCTTTTCCACAATCGTAACTCGCTCCGGTTTCTGCTGCCATACGCGCATGCGGTCGACATCTACCGGCATATCATCCCAGACTGCGGCGTACTTATGCCCATTTTCACTTTCCAGGATCATACCGTTGATCTTCATAAAATTCTCCGGTATGCCCACATCCTCCTTCGTGTAATACAGCCTGTAATTAATGGCAGGGTTTACATTATCTACTGTTCCCTGCCATACACCTATACATTCGTCATTTTCCTCATAGAACAGATACAGCTGAAGCTTTTTCTCACCCTTCATGTGCAGTCCCTTTCCATGAATATGTACCGCACAATCATCTTCACCCTGCTCTACCTTAATAAATCCTACATTTCGCAGTCTTCTTCCTTGTTCATATTCGTACAGATAACGAATAAAACGCTTCAATTTTCCACTTCCCATTCTGGTTTATTTATCACAATCTATTCCCCAGAATCGAAAAAAATTCCTTTCTTATACGATTGCCTTCAATTCCTGATATAATCTCTTGGCATAACTGTCCGTCATTCCACAGACATAGTCTGTCACCAGGAGGATTCGCAGATATAATCTCTCAATCTCCGACTTCCCTCGTGCATGGTAATGATATGCCTTTTTATAATTACTGGAGATAAATGAGACCATACGCTCATCAATGGAATCCAGCTTCTGTGTCTTATCATCATATTTTATAATTGCTGTCATGAACTTGTCCAATAAGAAATCCAGCATGGTCGCTTCGGTGACTTCCATGCGGTAGATAGGCTCCGAAGTAAATACTTCCCGGAAAGCCAGATCTCCCAACAGATCCATCAGTTTCTCTGCAAATGTCTGATAGAACAGATCATGCCCGTAAGTCCCTTGCATGATTGCCTGATAATTCGATGTAAATCCATAAGTAGCGCAGTTGATCACAAATCCCTGCACCCGGACAATCCAATTCTTGATCGCATATTCTTCTGGATTCTCCACATGCATTTCCTTCGCCCGAAGATATAGCTCCGTTAATTTATCCGCCGGCTGGAAGCCGCCGCCTCCTCCTCGAAAATACAATTCCTGAAGCTCTGTAAGTTCTTCTAATAATTTGTGATAACTTAAAAATCCTTTGACAAATGCGTCCTCTATATCGGCTGTCTTATAAGCAATATCATCTGCCGCTTCCAGAATAAACGTCAGCGGATGCCGCTTTCCATTCGTTCCCGTCTCTTTGGAAATGTCTTCAAAGATCTCCTGATCTGCAAAATAATATCCCATCTTCCGATCCTTGATATCTCCCGACTTCGGATTCATCTCCAGTGAAGATACCGGATATTTTATAATCGTACTCAACAAGGCATACGTCAGATTCATTCCATTCTCATCCACCAGGAAATGCAGCTTGCTTACCAGACGCAACGCCTGAGCATTTCCTTCAAAATGATAAAAATCTTCTCTCATCTGCGGCGTAAGGATGGTGTCGATCGGAGTTCCATGATACTCCATCACCGGCAGGTTTTTCTGAAACCATTCCCGGATAGTGTCCTCCCCAAAATGACCGAACGGCGGATTCCCAATATCATGAATCAACCCTGCACACTGTAGGATACTGCAGATATCCTCCTTCATTCTCGGTGTAAAACTGGAATCTTTCTTATATACCAATATATTTTCTCCAATATTCTGTCCCAGAGACTTGGCAAAAGACGATACTTCCAATGAATGGGTCAGCCTTGTCCGGATAAAATCGCTCTTATCCAGAGGGAACACCTGTGTCTTATCCTGCAGTCTGCGAAAAGATGCACTTCCGATGATACGATGATAATCCTTCTCGAACTCACTTCGCAGATCCGTATTCCTCACAAATCGGTTCTTTCCCGAACCGCCTCTATTTCTCTTCGTTGACAATAACTGTTCCCAATTCACCCGTTCTCACACTTTCCTTCTATAAATACTGATTAATCCAGATAGATCGGCGGCTCATAATCCTTGCCAAGTAACACCTTCTTACGTTCCTGATAGCCAAGAAATGCCCACTCTGTCATATCTGTCCATTGATGAGTTGACCGGTCATAGACCTGTACATAACCGATACGTGATGGATGCATACGGACACTGTTAGACTCGTACTCTCTGCCAGTGTATGGGTTAATCTCTCCCTTCTCCAGATCCTCTTCCTCATCCATATATTCTTCTGTATATTGCTCTTCCGTATATTGTTCTTCTACAGGCTGCTCTTCTGCATGTTCTTCTGCAGATTCTTCTGCAAATTCTTCTGCAAATTCTTCTTCCGCTTCGTCATATGGCTCTTCATGTGACTCTTCTGCAGAGATTTCTTCTGCGATTTCTTCTGGGATTGCTTCAGAGTTTTCTGCCATATCTTCAACTGGCTCCTCCTGCTCTTTCGTACGCTTTTTCTTACGTCTCATCAGATATGCTTTCCACCCATGCAGTTGCTCTTCCTCTTCTTTTTCTTCTGATTTCTTCTCTTCTTCCTGAGGCTTACGCTCACTTTCAATATCTTCGATTTCCTGCAGCAGTTCTTCCACCGATTCGCTTTGTGGCTCAACATATTCTTCCGCAAATGACTTCACAATCTCTTCAGATTCTCCTGCCATCTGTTCCTCTTGTGGTTCTTCATCATACACATATGCATCCACTTCACCGATATATTCTTCTGGTTCTCCCACACCTTCTTCTGCAATCATAGCGTCCAGCTCCTCATGAATATCCACAAGTTCGCCGATGGTAATGTCCCTCTCATGAGTCTCTGCCTGCGGTTGAACAGGTACCTCTATCGAACCAGCATTATCAGCCTTGTCCGTCTGTACATTTTCTTCTATATTATTATTCGATTTCTCTGATGAAATATTATCGCCCAGAATACTTAATTGAAATGGGCAGCCAAGAATCTCTGCGATCATACGCATATCCTGTTCCTGAAAATTATCTCGTCCCAGTCTCTGCGTCAGATTCTGACGAGACATCTTCTTCCCGGTACGTTTTTCAATCGTCTCAGCGAGTTCCTTGATCGTCATGCCCTTACGGCTTAAGATAATTTTGACTTGCTCCCCAAATGTTAAATCCAGCATTGCATTTCCTCCTTATTATATTAAAAATTATACTCCTGTAAACTTTTTTATTGCTTGATAAATCTAGCTTTTTCCCCCTTCTTATTCTAACAAATCAAAAAAATCCAGTCAACCGATGACTTAATATTTCAATGCATCTACAATCCTCTGGGATGCTTTCTGGAACATATTTTTATTGTTTAAATATATGATAACATAAAAATTGGCGCCCAGAGATTCACACTAAGCACCAATTTATTAATCTAACTCTATTCACTAATAGTTCCGATTACCTATGATAAAATTTTTTTCTGCAAATCAAAATAACTATAACTGATAAAGTCAGACAAAACATCGGCAACAGAACATTTGTTGTATCTCCAGTCTTTATACTTTTATTTGTCTTAGTAAGATTAGTTGATTTCTCTTCCTTCGCATTCTGACTGTTATCGGTTATTGTACCATTTCCTTTATTCTCCTCAATTCCTCCCTGATTACCATTGGATTTATCCTCCGACGTTACAATTGTATATGCTGAGAATTGATTAGTCGAAAAACTTACCTGAGAGCCATTCACTTCACAAGGCAGGATATCTGCTGTGGTCACACCATCCTCATTCGTATGTTCACGAATAACTTCAACATTTTTTCCTTCGAGATCTGTCTTGGTGTCAATCGTAATTCCCAATGGAACCACAGTCTCAGTAATCTGCGTCTCTTCCTCACCATCAACTTGATGATACAGATTAATATCATAAGAAGCAACTGTTTCTTGATCTTCGGTCATCATCTTCTGCGTGATATCACTTGTCACAGTATCCTCTTTTGTTAAAGTCAGCGTCTGATTCGGAACATTTCCATTAGAACTTTCTCCACATAAAGTCAGATTCGACACCTGTACATCTTCCGGGATATTACAAGAAATATGCGCCCCAAAAACATATTTTATCACGCTCTCAATTCGCCCAAGATTATCTGCAGAATACTCCGGAAGCGGAAATTCTTTTTCTTCTTTATATTCATCAAACACACTATATCCATGCTTTAATTGATATAACAGATCTCCAAGATATAACTTTTGTTTTTCCGAAATATATTTCCCAGAAGATATATTTTTTTCAATTTCATCTATCAACTCCATGTTATTTTCTTCTGTATCATCTAAGAATTCAATGGTAAACGGCATTGCTTTTGCAATGTATGTTGTTCCGTCTGGATTCGTGATATGAAGATCATTCAAATTATCCTCATTCTTATAACAATCGCACGCTTCATACATAGCCTTCTCAGGAGTCATTAAATCATAATCACATGCTTCTTTTTTAGGCACAACTACCGTTCCCGTAATTGTCATTCCAGCTAAATCTTTACATCTCACAAGAAATGGAGCACAATTACCACTTCCCTTAATCGCCCATATAGTATGAAGCGAAGCATCCGGGACAAATGTTATAACCGGATTCTCAGGATCTAAAACACCATCATAACCCAGAAGTGATTTTTCATTCAACATATTTATCGTATTGTTATCTAAGATCATCAATAATTTGCTAAGACCATATGCCCAGTCAGGTACCAACCCTTCTCCAATAATATTTATTGACCAATCTGTCTCCAAAGATTTTCCTAAAGTTATCCGACTCACATCGGAATATTTAGTGACATACACACCTTCTTCTTTTCCAAACACGTTACCAGTGACAGTAATCTCTCCATTTGTTCCTTTCGCACGACAAGTAATTGTACTATTTCCATCCCCCTTAAACGTCAAAGTGCCATTTTTATCAATAGAAGCCACACTTTCATCACTACTACTCCAACTGTAAACAGGAAACATCTTATCATCTACAATCTCTACCCATTGCTCATGATCAACATCTGTATACTTATAATACGCAACCAACTTCAGGTCTTTCTGACTACCCACTTTAAAAAGATTATTTGTCGTCTGCTGAGCTGTATCCTCAAGTAATTGGTAATAGTATGGACTATCGTTGTAATAACCAATTTTGTAACTCAAGTCTTTCTTATCAAACACAGTAATGGTCAAAGTACTGGTAATTGTATGATTCGATTCATCCGTATAATTATAAGGGATAGTATATGTACCCGGAGTTGCATCATCGTTTACATAATAAAGCCCATCATTAACATGAAAAATCTGTTTATCTGCAAATCCTTCTTCATGAATCGTATAATTATTACCTTCTTCATCAGACAAATCCATCCAAAATCTCATGCCTGGAAGCAGAACCAATGTAGAAACATTTGTACCGATCTCAATTTGATCTCCTACCGATTCATCATAAGTTTTATGGAACATTTGCAAATTCGTAAACGTATATTTTTCTTCCGCATGAATTCCTGACTGAGGGCTCATCGGAAATAGCCCCCAGAATAATGCAATGGTTAAAATAAATATTAACAACTTTTTCCTATTCTTTTTCATCTCTTTCACCCCATAACAACCAAACAATTGTACTTATATTTATTATAAAACATCACCTTCAGATCCACAATACTCATTTTTCCAAACAACTATCTCTTAAGCCTTTTTTCTCTTTCAATACACGAACCAGATTCTGTGCTGCTTTCTGGATATTCTCCCGACTGGTTGCAAGATTTACGCGGATGAATCCATCGTATCCCTCGCTTCCAAACCATGCACCATAGTCTACTGCCAATCCACATTCTTCCTGAATAACCATTTCCATCTCTTCTGGCTCTATATATGCCCCCAGATCAATCCACATCAGATAAGTACCTTCCAGCTCAGGAATCCACACCTTCGGCAGCTCCCGTTCCAGAGTTTCCTTCATCAGATGATAATTTTCTTCAATGATATCAAGTACTTCCTCCAACCATTCTCGTCCATTTTCATAAGCACTTTTCACTGCTATATAACCAAATGCATTGCCACCCGTTATCCGAATCTCAGTCATATATTGATCATATAATTTACGAAGACGCTCATCAGGGATCACAAGAATCGAATTCTGACATCCAGCAAGATTAAATGTTTTTGTTGCCGCTGTCAGAGTAACAAGAATCTCATTATAATTTCCCACAGATGCTGCCGGAATCTGCTGATGTCCTTTCATTACAATATCCTGGTGAATCTCATCTGCCAACACATAGACTTTATGTTTCTTACAGATATCCAATACTTTCTGTATCTCCTGTTTTTCCCATACTCTCCCCACAGGATTATGCGGTGTACAAAAAACGAATAACTTCACATTATTATCCACAATTTTCTGTTCAAAGTCTTCATAATCCATTACATATCTGTGTTCCTTACGAACCAGTGGACTTTCCACTAGTTTTCTATTATTATTAACTATCGCATCACGGAATGGATAATATACTGGCGGCATAATAATAACCCCATCCTCTTCTTTAGTCAAAACATGTAACAGCCAGTTAATTCCCGGAACAACCCCCGGTGCAAAACGAATCCACTCTCTTTTCACCTGATAATGATGATAAGTCTCTTCCCATCTGATAAAAGCCTCTTTATATCCTTTTGGTGGTTGATAATAACCATATATCCCGTAGTCTACATATTCTTTTAAGGCTTCTTTTACACAATCTGGTGCTTCAAAATCCATATCCGCCACCCAGAGCGGAATCAGATCATCTTGTCCAAACTTCTTCTTTAGTCCGTCCCACTTCACGGCATCAGTATTTTTCCTTTTTTTATATACTACACTACTCATTTCTCTGACCTCTCATTTTATCATTTTCCTAAAACTTCTATACAACAATTCTACTTTATCGATATTACTTATACAAGTTTTCATTTTATAAACATATAACTATATTCTCTTTTTCGCCCAAATTGTGATGGATTCTTAACATATTTTCCAACAAAATTTTCTTTAGTTTTTTGATTTTTCTGTACATTTGTCATAAAATCTTAATTTTTCATAAAATTTCTATTTACAAAATTTTCCGGTTGTGTATAATAAGACACATCAAAAACAAAGGCGTTTTCCTTTCGGGGAAGGCGCCATTTTTGTTATGATGTATCCGAATGAATCTGTCATCGCAGGCGTTCAATTTCAGGCATTCATTGTAAGGTGACAGATTCAAAAAGGAATACGGAGTGAGATTAAGGAGGTAGGCTCTATGAAAAAATTGGAAATAATTATTCAGCCTGAAAAGCTGGAAGACCTGAAGACCATACTTGATGAAAGTAATGTAAATGGTCTGATGATCAGCAACGTAATGGGTTACGGTAATCAAAAAGGACACAAAAAAGTATACCGTGGTGCAGAATATAATGTGAACCTTCTGCCAAAAGTAAAAGTAGAGACCGTCATCGAACCAGATATTGCTGAGACATTAATTGAAAAGATTACATCTGAGATTCGTACCGGAACTTATGGTGATGGAAAGATATTTGTATATGAAGTGGAAGATGCAGTTCGTATCCGTACCGGTGAGCGTGGATCCGATGCTTTGTAAACTACATACACCCCAATACAACATGAACATACACTACTATCAAAGGAGATAATCGCGATATAAGAAAACGCTATTATCTCCTTTTTCATTCACACAGAAGCTTAGGAGGTAATTTTATGGATTTAGCAACTTTAATAGAAAATGGCATGGATGTGGCGGAAGCATCTGGCCTGCTCATGAACATTATGTGGACCATGATCGGTGCAATTCTCGTATACTTTATGCAGGCTGGTTTTGCAATGTGTGAGGCCGGTTTTACCAGGGCCAAAAACACAGGTAACATTTTAATGAAAAATATGATGGACTTCGTTCTTGGAAGTTTACTCTTCTTCGTCTTCGGATTTGCTCTGATGCACGGAAATGACTGGAACGGAATCGTTGGAATCAAAGGATTCTTTAATCCTACCACATTGGCAGATGCAGATGGAATGTTTAACGGACTTCCAATCGGAGTATTCATCATCTTCCACACTGTATTCTGCGCAACAGCTGCAACCATCGTATCTGGTTCCATGGCTGAGCGAACAAAATTCGCAGCTTACCTGGCATACAGTGCAGCCATCAGTATCTTCATCTATCCAGTATCTGGTCACTGGATCTGGGGCGGCGGTTTCTTATCAGAGTTAGGCTTTCATGATTTTGCCGGATCTACTGCAGTACATATGGTCGGCGGTATCTGTGCTTTTGTTGGTGCCATGATCCTTGGACCTCGTATTGGAAAATACGGCAAAGATGGCAAAGCAAAAGCGATTCCGGGACACAACCTTCCAATTGCAGCGCTTGGTGTATTCATCCTGTGGTTCTGCTGGTTCGGATTCAACTGTGGTTCTACAACCGCTGCAACAACAAGCCTTGGACATATCGCTATGACAACCAACCTTGCAGCCGCTGCAGCAACCTTACTCGCGATGATCGTAACCTGGATTCGTTATGGTAAGCCTGATGTATCTATGACATTCAACGGTTCTCTTGCCGGTCTCGTTGCAATCACTGCAGGATGTGACGTAGTAAGTGAATGGGAAGCAATCATCATCGGTATCATCGCTGGTATCGTAGTCGTATTCTCCGTAGAGATTATCGACCAGAAAGTAAAAGTCGATGATCCAGTTGGTGCTATCAGCGTTCACGGTGTCTGCGGTGCCCTTGGAACGATCCTTACCGGAGTATTTGGAGACGGATGTGATTTTGTAACACAGCTGATTGGTGTTGGCGCAACAGCATTGTATGTACTCGTAATGGCATTCATTGTATTCAAGTTAATCGACAAGACAATCGGACTTCGAGTTTCCCGCGAGGAAGAGATCGATGGTCTGGATGTACACGAACATGGCTCTTCTGCTTACGCAGACTTCAATTTTAGAATATAGTACGAAACGGGGACGGGGGTTTTTTTCAAAAACCCCCGTCCCCCTCGTCAATTTTCACAATTTCTCGATCGTAGGTCAGGATTCCATTTACTTCTTCTTCCACATCAGACAACTGGGTGTAGATGGTTGCCGACAATCCTCGTGGGATGTTGGGAAGTATTTCTTTCTTTATCAGTTCTCGATAACCTCTGTTCAATTCTTTCTTTGACGTATACACACGATATCCATAGACACTTTGGTACATACTATGTTCTGGGATCCGCCAGGAGAATCCTCCGAATTCCGTCAATGCCGTCGCTCTGGTCTCCGAGTGTACTTTCAATGGGAAGAAATAATCGTGGATACTGTGAATATCACCACCTCCCTGATCGAACCATCCGCTGGCCTGATCGATCAGCCTTGTATGATCCATCTCTCTTGCAATATTCGTCACTGCATTGGCATGAAACTGCCCCCATCCTTCGTTGAAGATGACCCAGGTTACAATGGACGGATGGCTATACAGATGCTCGATGGTTCTTCGCATCTCTTCCACAAACTGACGCCGTCCGCGTTCATTTCTCCTTCCCAGCAGCCACAGATAGGAATCTTTCATTTTTATATGTAAGAATTCCATTGCAGTCGCCAGGTACGTCACATGCCAGGCCTTGTATGGATTCCCTCCATTGACCATATCCTGCCACACCAACATTCCCAGGCGGTCACAGTGATAGTACCACCGCTGCGGTTCAATCTTCAGATGCTTTCTGAGCATATTGAATCCCAGATCTTTCATTGTCTGAATATCGTAGATCATCGCCTCATCACAAGGCGGTGTATACAGCCCCTCCGGCCAATATCCCTGATCCAGTACCCCTTTTTGAAAATACGGCTGGTTATTCAAAAATATTCTTGGAATTCCTTTCGGATCTCTTGCCACACTAATCTTTCGCATGGCAGCGTAGCTTCGCACATGATCCGCTCCCATCTGCACTTCTATATTATATAGAAATGGATCTTCCGGGCTCCAGGGATGTGCCTGCGACAGCGGAATCAGAATCTCTTCTCCCACCCCTTTGGTCACCTGAAGTGGCTGCATTTCCTCAGACGATACGGTAATCGTCACCTCTTCTGCCAATTCCTTTTGAGAAGCCGTCACCTTGACCTGCAAGGCATTCTGATCATAAAGAGGTGTGACGATAATGTCCGTAATATATTGCTGCGGCACTTCTTCCATCCATACTGTCTGCCAGATTCCACTCTGCGCCGTATAAAACATACCTCCGCGCTTCAGCTTTTGTTTGCCCCTACTATAATAAGAAGCATCACTGTAATCTTGCACCATCACCAGCAACTCATTCGCTGTATCCGACAAAGCCTCCGTCACATCTACAGTAAAAGGCAGATATCCTCCCAGATGTCTTTTCAGAAGCTTTCCATTCACATACACGACCGCATACTGGTCTACCGCACCAAAATGCAACAGCCACCGTTTTCCTTCTGTCGGCTGCACTTGCCCGGGCAGTGCCCGATGATACCAGAGATATTCTGTCGGCTGCAGCTGGCGGTTCACTCCCGAAAGATCTGCTTCTGGAGAAAAAGGCACCAGAATTGTGCCATCATATACCTCTGGTTTGGTTCCTTCTCTGGTAATAGCATAGTCCCAACGCCCGTTCAGATTCACATAACTGTCTCGTTCCATCCGTGGCCTTGGATATTCCTCTAACACATGATTCTCATCTACTCGGTCTGCCCACCTTGTCCGAAGTCTTTTCATCACATCCACTCCTTACAATTCTAATAGATAAAGCTGCTTATCAATCTCTGGATCCGTGGTACAGACTGCAATCCCTGCATCCACATTGGCCCTATGATACTCTTGATAATAATATCTCTCTGGGAATTCTTCCGGCTGATCTTTTAGATAAGGGCTGTCATTCTCATCCCATCCAATCTCGAATGAACGTGTATCCAGCGCCATGCCCCGCCGAGTTGCCTTCAGAAAGCTCTCCTTCAACACCCAATACCGGAAGAATCGTCGTGTCCGCTCCTGCTCCTCAGTCTGCATCAGGTGCTCATATTCCGCCTGACAGAAGAACCTCCTTGCCACCGCTTCCCGCAAGTCCTTGACCACTTCCAGGTCACACCCTACTTTGGCTCCTTGCGTATCACTGAACGCACACAGCACATAATTTCCCGAATGAGAGAGATTATAGACAACCTCATCGAGTAAACCATACCGTTCTTTTACCCGCATCCACAGACTCCACGCTCCTACACTTTGTGCCCGGTCAATCAGATGATGATGCCTGTCAGCCTTCTCCTTACGCCATTCGGGAAGTTCTCGATAATATGTCCGATATGTTTCTTCTATTAATAATGGGGTGATATCTGCCATCCAGACTCTTACCATAATTGCCTCCTGCACTTTTGACGATCTTATAGGAATTCTATTTCTACTATTATATATGTAGTGTACCACAGATTATAAAATATTTTCCAAAAAAGTGTTGACATTCAAATATTCATGCGTTAGTATAACATTAGTTTTTCGCACTTTAAACAGTTAAAGTTTTACAGTGTGAATATTTAGACAATCTGACAAGTATTGAAATATATGGAGGAGTACTATGATTATTGTATTAAAACCACGCGCGACGAAAGATGACTTGTCCCGTGTCGAGCAATTGATCAAGAGGAAGGGTCTGGACACTCATGTTGTGGAAGGTGCTGAGATGACCATCATCGGATGTATTGGGGACACAACGCAGGTTGACCCGAAACTCTTTGAAGTAGACAAGGCTGTTGATAAGGTTATGCACGTTCAAGAACCTTACAAACTGGCGAACCGTGCATTCCATCCAGAAGACTCCATCGTAGATGTATCTGGTGTTAAGGTCGGCGGCGGTCATCTGGCATTGATTGCCGGTCCTTGCTCTGTCGAATCTGTTGACCAGGTTCTGGAGATTGCAAAGGCTGCCAAAGCTTCCGGTGCTAATTTATTAAGAGGCGGTGCTTTCAAACCTAGAACCAGCCCTTATTCTTTCCAGGGCCTTGGACTGGAAGGTCTGGACATCTTATGTGAAGCCAAAGCTGCAACTGGTCTTCCAATCGTAACAGAACTGATGTCCCCACAATATCTGGATGTTTTCAACGAAAAAGTCGATCTGATCCAGATTGGCGCCCGCAACATGCAGAACTTCGATCTCTTAAAGCAGTTAGGACAGCTTGACCGTCCGATTCTCTTAAAGAGAGGTCTCAACGCGACCTATGAAGAATGGATCATGTCCGCAGAATATATCATGGCTGCCGGTAATGAAAATGTCATCCTCTGCGAACGCGGAATCCGTACTTTTGAAACTTACACCAGAAATACTCTGGATCTCCAGAGCATTCCGGTGCTCCGCAGACTGACACATCTCCCTGTTGTCGTAGACCCAAGCCACGCCGGCGGTAAATGGTGGCTTGTAGAACCAATGGCAAAGGCTGCGATCGCTGCAGGCGCAGACGGACTCATGGTAGAAGTCCACAATGACCCGGAATGTGCGCTGTGTGATGGTGCGCAGTCATTAAAACCCGCCAAATACGATACCCTTATCAAAGAAGTTTCCCAGATTGCCAAAGTGATCGGGAAGCAGATGTCATAATCAGGAGTAACCTATGAAGTTAACCGTGAATCTGGGAAAAAACAGCTATCCCATCTATATTGAAAATAACATCCTGTCCCAGGCCGCTTCTTATATCGCTGACGTGTTCTCTGGCAAACGAATCATGATCATCTCAGATGATCATGTATTTCCTCTCTATGGAGAGAAACTCATTGCCGGACTATCAGACAGTTACGAATGCCACCATGTTGTACTTCCTCACGGAGAAGCCACAAAAGATTTCCAGACACTCCCCGGCGTCTACAGTGCTATGCTTAACGCCAAGATCTCCCGGAGTGATCTGGTCATCGCACTTGGCGGCGGCGTCATTGGTGATCTGGCTGGTTTTGCCGCATCCAGTTACCTGCGCGGTGTCAAGTTGGTACAGATTCCAACATCACTTCTCGCACAGGTAGATTCTTCCGTCGGCGGCAAGGTCGCTGTAGACTTGCCACAAGGAAAGAATCTGGTTGGCGCATTCTATCAGCCCGCACTGGTACTCATTGATCCGTTGGTACTGAACACATTGGAGGAACGATTTATCAGCGATGGTATGGGAGAGGTTATCAAATACGGCTGTATCAAAGATGCACAATTATTCCACACCTTGGAATCGCACAGTTCTTTTGATGATCTGAAAGAAGAACTGCCTGCCATCATTCAACGATGCGTAGATATCAAACGCGTGGTTGTAGAACACGATCAATTCGACACTGGCGAACGTATGCTCCTGAACTTCGGACATACGCTCGGACATACCATCGAACAACATTTTAACTATGGAAGAGAAAGCCATGGAGAGGCCGTGTCCATCGGCATGTACCAGCTCACGCTGCTGGCCGAAGCCCAGGGTCTGACCGCCTCCGGAACCGCTGACCGCATACGAAAAGTATTGGATATATATGGTCTGCCTCATGCGTGCAATCTGCCGCTTCGAGATCTGACCGCAGCAATTGCTCTTGACAAGAAAAATCTGAACAACAAGTTAAATATTATCCTGTTGCATGATATCGGCTCCAGTTATATATACCCTGCAACCATTGAATTTTTTAACCAATATGATCAAAACATATAATATGGAGGAATCATCATGAAATTAGAAGGAAAAATCGCCATCATAACCGGCGCCGGAAAGGGAATCGGACGTGAAGCCGCACTGGCTGTCGCCGCTGAAGGTGCCACCGTCGTTGCTGTCGCAAGAACACAGGCAGACCTGGATGAAACAGTAAGAATGATCGAAGATAACGGTGGAAAGGCAATCTCTTTGTCCCACGACCTTACCATAGAGGCTGAAGTCCAGGCTATGGTAGATACTGTAGTAGAAAAATACGGAAGGATCGACATTCTGGTCAATAATGCCGGCGGATATCCAAAGGAAATCTATAAGAACATTGAGCATCAGGCAATCAAACTCTGGGAGTGGTCCGAAGAACAATGGGATCAGATCATCAAGACCAACATCAAGATTCCATTCTTCTGCTTCAAGCATGTTCTGCCAGTAATGATAAAGCAGGGCAGCGGACGAGTTGTCAGCGTTTCTTCCAGAATGGGAAGAATTGCATCTCAGATGGGTGCTTATTCTGTCGCCAAAGGCGCCATCGTCACCATGACCAAGACAGCCGCTATCCAGACCAAAGAATACGGCATCCAAGTCAATGCAGTAGCACCGGCAATCGTCGACACTCCGGGACAGCGCGTATATAATCACTCCGTCGGACAGGATGATGCGGTTATGGGAAGCGCCACAGATGTAGCCAACGCCATCGTCTACTTACTGACCGATGCACCTCTGGTCATGACCGGACAATGTATCGATCTATATACAACAGTATAAGAACAGTATAAAATGCAAAAATCGTTGCCTTCGAAGCGACGATTTTTTATGTCAGATATACATAGTTACATATAAGCAATAAAATAGGACTGCATGTTTGGGAGGAGTGCAGCCCTGAGGAAAAAGTTATGAAAAAGAATTTAAGTGTTGTTCCTTAGAACAATTATAGTATACCCAGAATCTGTGATGAAAATGTGATGAAAATGCAAACTAATTGTTAACATTTTGAAACACAAATATGAAACAACCGCTAAATATGTGCAAAAAGGTACAGGGCATTTTACAAAAGGGGACGTAGTATTTTGCAAAAATACTACGTCCCCTTTTTACCTTTTTATAGTTCTTCACATGCTTTCCGCTCTATATCCAGACCTTTTTTGTATCTTTCCATGAATACTTCGTATCCTGCCACTCCTTCTGGGTCTGGATCGATTCTTGAGCCTGCATCTTCGCCGAATACTTTATGATTCAGATAATCGCCCAATGCTTCGCCTTCTTCTTTTTGTACCATGTATGCCGCAAGGATTGCCATTCCCCAGGGGCCGCCTTCTCCTGCGGTCTCCATGACTACAACCGGTGTATTGATGGCATCTGCCAGGACTTTCTGTCCTACGCCTTTGGTCTTGAACAATCCGCCGTGTCCCAGGACGGTATCAATCTCTACGCCTTCTTCTTTGGTGAGGATATCCATTCCGACTTTGATGACGCCTAACGCTGTATATAGATGGGAGCGCATAAAGTTTGCCAGGGTGAACTTGCTCTCTGGGGTTCTTACTACCATCGGTCTTCCTTTTTCAACCGCTGTAATTGGCTCTCCTGCATAATTTCCGTAAGAGAGGATTCCTCCACAGTCAACATCGCCTTCCAGCGCTTTGTTATAAAGGGTACCATACATCTTATCCATGCCTACATCTGCACCGATGCTGTCTGCAAATTCTTTGAAAAGGCCTACCCAGGCGTTCAGGTCAGTGGTTCCGTTATTGGAGTGTACCATTGCCACAAGGCTTCCGTCTGGTGTCGTAACCATGTCAATCTCTGTATGCAGGTTTTTCAATGGCTTCTCCAGTACTACCATAGAGAAGAAGGATGTTCCTGCGGAAATGTTGCTGGTGCGCTTGGCAACGCTGTTGGTCGCTACCATTCCGGTTCCTGCATCTCCTTCCGGTGCACACAACGGAATTCCAGCTTCCAGATTGCCAGATTCATCCAGAAGTCTTGCTCCCTCTTCCGTCAAGACTCCGGCTGCCTCTCCTGCCACCAGCACTTTTGGCAGAATCTCTCGAATCTTCCACGGATAATTCTTATCTGCCACGAGATGATCGAACTTCTGAATCATCTCTTCGTCATAATCTCCGGTTGCCATATCAATCGGGAACATACCGGAAGCATCGCCAACTCCCAGCACTTTCTCTCCCGTCATCTTCCAGTGAATGTATCCTGCAAGTGTCGTCATATAGGTAATATCCTTTACATGATCTGCATCATCCAGGATTGCCTGATACAGATGTGCGATACTCCATCTCAGAGGAATATTATACTGGAACAGATCAATCAGAACCTCAGCCGCTGCACCTGTATTACTATTTCTCCAGGTTGCAAATGGCGCCAGAAGATTTCCTTCCTTATCAAATGCCATATATCCGTGCATCATCGCGCTGAAGCCGATTGCTCCAAGCTTTTTAATCACAACTCCATATTCTTTCTGCACATTCTCTGCCAGATCTCTGTAGCTATCTCTCAAACCTGTCCAGATATCATCGAGCGTATACGTCCAGATACCATTTTCGAAACGATTTTCCCAACTGTGACTTCCAGATGCGATTGGATTGTGATTCTCATCGATCAATACGGACTTAATCCTCGTAGAGCCAAATTCAATTCCAAGAAATGCTCTTCCGCTCTCGATCAATTGCTTTACATCACTCATGTTCATTAGCCTCCTCTTATTTTTTATTTCCCCGGCTGCCCGTAATAAGCATTCGCGCCGTGTTTTCTATAATAGTGCTTATCCTGCAGTTCCTGCGGCGCAGGCTGATTCTGTGGATTGATCATCTCACAGCGTGCTGCCATCTTCGCCACTTCTTCCAGAACCACTGCATTATGTACTGCCTCATGGGCATCCTTTCCCCAGGTAAATGGTCCATGATTCTTACACAATACCGCCGGTGTCGCAGCGTAATCCAGTCCATTTTTCTCAAATTCATCTGCAATCAGGATTCCCGTATTCTTCTCGTATGCTTCTTCAATCTCCTCTTTTGTCAGATTTCTCACACAAGGAATCTCCCCATAGAGATAATCCGCATGGGTCGTCCCATAACATGGAATTCCTCTTCCGGCCTGCGCCCAGCTCGTTGCCCATGAAGAATGCGTATGTACGATTCCTCCTACGTTCGGGAAGCGATTGTAAAGAACAACATGGGTATCAGTATCGGAAGACGGATTATATCTTCCTTCTACTTTATTACCGTCCAGATCCACAACCACCATATCTTCCGGTGTCAGCTTCTCATATTCTACTCCACTCGGCTTAATGACGAACAAGCCACTCTCTCGGTCAATACCACTTACATTTCCCCAGGTAAATGTTACCAGATCGTATTTGGGGAGAAGCATATTCGCTTCATATACTTCTTGTTTTAATTTTTCAAGCATCTTTTCCTACCTCTTCTTATTATTTACGAAATACTACACTGTTCCACAAAAGTTCATTCTTAAACTGACGGATGGTCGTATCTTTGTCAATGTAGACTGCTTCAATTCCCATATATGCAGCCCAGTCGCCCATCTGCTCTGCAGTCAGATCATAAGAAAACGCTGTATGGTGTGCACCACCTGCCAGAATCCACGCTTCGGCACCCGTCTGAAGGTTCGGTTCCGGTGTCCAGAATGCCGTTGACACCGGAAGCTTTGGCATTGGTTTCTCAGTCTTCTTGCAATTGACATTATTGATGATCAGGCGGAATCTGTCGCCAAGGTCAATCAAGGATGTTGCAACTGCCGGCCCTTCTTTTCCAGCTACCAGATTATAGGTGTAATCTTCCATAAATGAAGTTCCCTTCGCATCCTTCATTCCTTCTGTCATAATCTTCATGACACGCACCATGGCAGCGGTCTTCCAGTCACCTTCTGCTCCAAAGCCGTATCCTTTTTCCATCAGTCTCTGGATGGCAAGTCCCGGAAGCTGTTTCAATCCACCAAGATCTCCGAAATGAGTTACGATTGCCTGATAGTTCTTTTCCTCCAGGAATCTCTCAAATCCAATCTCGATTCCGGCCTGAACAGCTACATGGTCACGGAATTCTTTCGCATCTCTGCCTTCCAGAAGAATCTCATATTTATCATAATATTCTTCCACAAGTGTGTCAATGTCTGCCTGAGATACTGCATTGACAGCTTCCACAATCTCATTGACCGGATAAGCATCCACTTCCCAGCCAAATCTGATCTGCGCTTCTACTTTGTCGCCTTCTGTTACTGCAACATTTCTCATATTGTCTGCGATACGCATGACACGGATATGTCTCCTCTCCTTTTCTTCGTTTTCTGATTGATGTAATCGATACGTGCTATGTCATTTTCTGGTTTTATTATAAGAAAATGCGGAAGTTTTCCGCAATTTCATAACTCTGTCGATTTCTCCCCAAAGTTACCTATTCCGACCTGTAATTCATTTTCCTTCGCTCCTATCTGTGCTATAATTGACATATACTATCAGGCCACACCCTGATTTTTAGCTCTGCCATTTTCTATATCACAGACAGGAGGATATCACTTTGATGCTTTCCGATTTATGCCAGCAGGTTACTTCTTCCGACCAGGGTCTTCTTCCTGCAGACCATAAACTTGGTCCCAGACTCGTCTGTCCAGAATATTCCAAGTCCGTCCAGGAAGTAAAGACTTACCCATTACTAAAGCAGGACCGAATCTTCGCCCTGTGCTGGAACATTGATTCTGCACAGAATCTTTACGCCACAATGCAGCCTGCTCCTTCACCCTTTTGTTATCAGCTTCCTTTTTCTTCCGGCGAGAAGACACAACTTCACACCCACGATTACATCGAATTGACCTACGTAGTAGAAGGAGAATTTCGCCAGCGAATTCTTGGTAAAGATATCATTTTCGCAAAAGGCGATCTATGCCTGATCGACAAGAACTGTCTGCACCAGGATTATCTGCTGGATCAGCCCGCCATCATTCTGTTTCTCGGGATTGCTAACGATATGTTTGCAGAGATCATGGATGAAAATGTAACTACTCAGAAAATTATATCTTTTCTTCAATCTGCACTGCTGAAGCAAAAAGATGTACAACAATATCTACATTTCCGTCCGGGCGCTGATGCCACCGAAGCATTAGAAGACTGCCTGTACCTGCTGCTAAAAGAACTATGCAGCAACACCATCGGCTCCCGCTACATCTGCAAAGGCCTGTTGCTTCGCATCTTCCGCCTGCTCAGCACCACATACGAATTCTCCTTATCCAGAGAACAGCGCAAGACCATGAACTGGATCATCTTCGAAGAAGTCTCCGAATACATCCAGCAGCATTCTGCCGACATTACAATTCAACAGTTAGTCGACACCTTCCATTATCAGGAAGATTATTTCAACCGCCTGATCAAAGCCAAGACCGGCATGACCTATTCCGCCTACGTGCAGAAAATCCGCCTGGAAAAGACAGAACACCTACTGACCACCTCCCCAAAAAGCGTGGAAGAAATTGCCGATATTGTCGGGTATCATAATAAGGGATATTTCTATAAGATCTTTCAGAAACGATACGGGATGACCCCATCACAATATAGAAAAAAAAGATAATCGCTCAATTGGGTACAGGGCAAAATGCAAAAGGGGACGTAGTATTTTTGCAAAATACTACGTCCCTTTTTTATCCATTTTGATAATTCTCTGATTACTGCTGCCTCTAAACTGTAGTGTAATATCTTTCAGTTCTTCTACGAACGGCCCATCTACCAGCACGTCCAGATAGGACAGCATCTCGTCTGTCACATCGGTATATGCCCGCCCGCCGGGCACCAGGTCTTTATCGTAGACGTATCCGGTGTAACTCCAGATGCTTTTCTCTGGATAGGTTTCCCGGACTTTCCGGAGCAGTTTTACAAGTTCTGCCTGATTCTCCGGCTCGAAGGGCTCTCCGCCCAAGAGGGTAAGCCCGGCGATATAGCCTGGCTTTAAGGCTTCCAGGATCTCAGCCTCTGTCTCGGCTGTGTATGACCTTCCATACTCGAAATCCCATGCTTCGTAATTAAAGCATCCTTTACAATGGTGCCGGCATCCTGATACAAACAATGACACCCGCACCCCTGGGCCGTCTGCAATATCATATTTCTTAATATTTGCATAATTCATAACATCAGATTCCTTTTACAAGTGAAGTACTCGGTCTTGGATTTCCTGGGTTCTTCCCTGATTCCAGAACTGGGTTCCGATATAACCGCAGGTTCTTCTTGCCACGGACATCTTATCCTGATCCTGATTACCGCAGTTCGGGCATTCCCAGATCAGCTTGCCACATTCATCTTCTTTGATCAGAATCTCTCCGTCATAACCACATACTTCACAGTAATCACTCTTGGTATTCAGCTCTGCATACATGATATGATCATAGATAAACTGCATTACGGACAGCACTGCCGGAATGTTCTGCTGCATATCCGGTACTTCGATATAGCTGATTGCTCCGCCCGGAGACAATTTCTGGAAATCAGCTTCAAACTCCAGCTTGTCAAACGCGTTAATCTCTTCGGATACATGAACATGATAGCTATTTGTAATATAGTTCTTATCTGTAACACCTTTGATGATTCCAAATCTCTTCTGAAGACATTTTGCAAACTTATAAGTGGTGGATTCCATCGGCGTTCCGTATACAGAATAGCTGATATTCTCTGCTGCTTTCCACTCTGCACACTTATCATTCAGTCTCTGCATAACCTTCAGGGCAAATACTCTTCCTTCCGGATCTGTATGTGACTTGCCAAGCATACGCATACACATCTCATAGAGGCCTGCGTAGCCTAATGAAATCGTAGAATATCCATTATATAATAATTTATCAATGGTCTCACCTTTCTTCAGACGTGCCAGTGCACCATGCTGCCACAGAATCGGGGCAACGTCTGATACGGTTCCCAGAAGTCTCTCATGTCTGCAGCGAAGTGCACGATGACATAATTCCAGACGGTCATCCAGAATCTTCCAGAACCGATCCATATCTCCTTCAGAAGAACATGCCACATCCACCAGGTTAATCGTAACAACACCCTGATTGAAACGTCCGTAGAACTTATAAGAACCGTCCGGATTCTTCTGACTCTCTTCGACCGTCAGGAAAGAACGGCAGCCCATACATGTGTATACATTTCCCTTTTTCAACTGCTTCATAATCTTAGCGGAAATATAATCCGGCACCATACGCTTTGCCGTACACTGTGCAGATAACTCTGTCAGATACCAGTATTTGGAATCTTCCGTAATATTATCCTCATCCAGCACGTAGATCAGCTTTGGAAATGCCGGTGTGATCCATACGCCTTTTTCATTCTTCACGCCCTGCATTCTCTGCTTCAGCACTTCTTCAATGATCATTGCCAGGTCGTCTCTGGTCTGTCCTTCTTCCACCTCATCCAGATACATGAACATCGTAACAAATGGCGCCTGACCATTACAGGTCATCAACGTGATCAACTGATACTGAATCGTCTGGATTCCACTCTTTACCTCGTCTCTTAATCTGCGCTCAGTTACTTTATCGATGATCTGTTCATCCATACTCTCGCCGCATTCTTCCCGCTCTGCAATGACGTTCTTACGGATCTTCTTTCTGCTGACATCTACGAACGGTGCCAGATGTGCCAGTGAAAATGACTGTCCGCCGTACTGATTACTTGCGACCTGTGCCACGATCTGCGTCGTTACATTACAAGCCGTAAAGAAGCTGTGCGGCTTCTCGATCATCGTCTCACTGATGACTGTACCATTCTGCAGCATATCCTCCAGATTGATCAGATCACAGTTGTGTTCCTTCTGCGCAAAATAATCAGAATCATGGAAATGAATGATTCCAGCTTCGTGGGCATTTACAATCTCTTCCGGCAAAAGTATACGCTTTGACAAATCCTTGCTGACTTCTCCGGCCATGTAATCACGCTGTGTAGAATTAATCACCGGATTCTTATTGGAATTCTCCTGATTCACTTCCTCATTAATATTCTCGATCAAAGACAGAATTCCATTATCTGTCGTGTTAGACTTACGAGTCAACTCTCGCTTAAAACGATAGCGGACATACTTCTGTGCCACCTCGTAGCCACGCATCTCCATAATGCCGCGCTCTACCATATCCTGAATATCTTCTACATGAACCGCATGTGTAGACTCCTGTACCTGATCCGCAACATTGTCCGCAATGGCCATAATCTGATATTCATTCATCTGATGGATCCTGTCCACCTCATTGTTCGCTGCTTTGATCGCATTGATAATCTTTGTCAGGTCAAAATATACCTCTTCCCCATTTCGCTTAATTACATTCGTTTTTACGTCTATTCTCATACTCGTCCTCACTTTTGTACTAAATATTGTTTTAATTATTTACCTGCGCACTATATCTAGTGCATTTACTATCATACACTAAAATTACTATAAAGGGAAGAAGAAATTACAAAATATTTTATTTTTCTATGAAAGACAGTATAAAACAACCGCTGCCTGTAACAGGCAGCGGCCGCTATACTTCTTCTTTTTCCAATTTTAAAATGTCATTTACATCGCATTCGAGGCAATCGCAGATTTTTGCAATTGTGTTCAAATCGACACGGACAACCTTGTTCTTACAGTAGTTGTTCAACTGTGTCCGCTGCAGCCTGCAGATATAACAAAGTTGTGTTTTGCTGACACCTTTTTCTGCCAGAACTCTTTCCAAATCAATCACTATCTTACTCATACTCAACACCATGCCATTTCTTTGTGTTAAGTATACCCATATTTCCATTGAAAAAATAGATATATTAATTTACACTGTAATAAGATACAGTGCCTGTTATTATCCACAAGGGAGTGAAGATATTGAAACGAAAGATACGGCTTACGGCCATTGTATTTATGCTTATTCTGCTGTTTTTCGTCTGGTTTGAAAACCAGCCTTACAAAGTCATGCATTCTACCATTTTTACTTCTTCCAATCTTACGGAAACGCATCTGACAATTGTCATCAACCGTCTTTTTCCAATCAAAGAGGAGGTATTGGCCAGAGAAATTGTGGATGACTGCCAGATGCGAAATGGAAAATATCTGAATTCATATTATGAACTGGAGCTGTACCGCACCAGTCTGCACTATTATCTCGGGATTCCTTACGACACCGTTCTCTGCAATGGTTCGGGTCAGATCGTTACCGAGATTGATTTTTAGTGCTCATCTTCTTTATTCTCATTAACAAAATTCTCTGAAGAAATTACATTCTTCATCATTGCAAAGTGCGGCATCCCGGGTCTTTATATTTGCCGACTCTGGTGGACCTGCTGGTTCTGGTGGGTACAGAAATATAAAGCATATCTTCTGGCGGAAGATGAACTGGTCGCAGTCTTACCGATGAATCATCCTTTGGCATATCAATTTCTATAAGAGTAAAAAAGTGTATGGACTAGTCATCCAGTCCATACACTTTTTTTGCATTTATTTCAGTCTGTTTTATGACCTCCTCACCGGTCATCCCCTTCAATCTTGCAATCTCTTCTGCAACATATTTGATATAAGAAGAATTATTACGCTTGCCACGGTTTGGTTCCGGTGCAAGATACGGGCAATCGGTCTCCAATACGATAGATTCCAGAGGAACCGCTTCTACTACTTGCTTTAACTTCTTGCCATTTTTGAAAGTGACAACTCCTCCGACCCCTATATAAAATCCTAACTTCACATATTCCAACGCCATCTCTTTTGACCCAGAATAACAATGAATGATTCCTTCCTGCCCCTTCGCATGTTCCTTCATGATCACGAACGTATCCTCAGCCGCATCCCGACTGTGAATATTCACCGGTAGATTCAGCTCTCTCGCAAGCTCCAGCTGCCGGACAAACCACTCTTTCTGCACTTCACGCGGCTCTACATCCCAGTAATAATCCAGCCCAATCTCACCAACTGCGACCACCTTCTCATCTTGGCACCAGCCTTTCAGCACGGCAAATGTCTCCTCATTTAGATCGCCCACATGATCCGGGTGCACCCCGACCGCCGCATAGACAAACGGATACCGCTTCGCAAGCTCCATCGCCCTCTCGCAGCCTCGCAAAGACGCTCCCACATTCACAATCGTGCCAACACCAAGCGACGCCATAGAACCAAGAAGCTCCTCCCGGTCGTCATCAAACTGCTCATCATCATAATGCGCATGCGAATCAAAGATCATTGGGGACGGGGGTTTTTGAGTTTTCCTCCGTCCCAGATTAAAATCTCCCTGTCCCTTTTTCAATTTACCCTGTCCCCTTTTCAAATTACAACAATTTTGCACGTAACTCTTCTGGTGTCTTCATCGACAGCATTGCCGGTGCAATATCGAACACGGTTCTTGCACCGCTTTCACCTTTCTGTGACAGTCTGTAAGCTGCTCTTGCATAGGCAATTAAGACGCTTGCGGTAAATTCTGGATTGGAGTCCAGTTTCAGAGAATACTCGATAACGTGTTTATTGCCTGCATTGCCAGTCTCACCGCTTCGGATAACGAATCCGCCGTGCGGCATCTTGCTGTGATTTTCCTTCAATTCTTCTTCAGTGATAAATGTTACCGTGGTATCATATTCATCGAAATAATTTGGCATGGTCTTGATAGCTTCTTCGATTGCCTGAAGATCAGCGCCTTCTTCCGGTACCACATAGCATTCGCGGAGATGCTTTTCTCTTGTAGTAAGCTCCGGCTCACTTCCGCTTCTGACACGGTCAACTGCCTCTTCAATCGGAACTGTGTACTGGATGCCATTTTTCACTCCCGGCACACGGCGAATCGCATCAGAATGTCCCTGGCTGACACCTTTGCCCCAGAATGTATACGTACTTCCCTGCACCAGAATGGACTCTGCATACAGACGATTCAGCGAGAACATACCCGGATCCCATCCCACGGAAATGATTCCGATCTTGCCGCCAGCCTTTGCCTCGCGATCCATATTGGCAAAATATTCCGGAATCTTTGCGTGCGTGTCAAAACTATCAATGGTGTTAAAATTCTTCACAATCTCAGGACCCATAACCGGAAGATCCGTTGCAGAACCTCCACAAAGGACCATCACATCAATCTCATCCTTCATCGACAGCATGTCATCGAAACGCTTTACAGCCACACCTTCTGTGTGAATCTGCACACTCGCCGGATCTCTTCGTGTAAATACCACTTTCAGCTCCATATCCTCATTGCGCGCAATCGCAAGCTCCACACCTCTGCCGATGTTACCATAACCTACAATACCAATTCTAATTTTCTCCATAATTCCTTCAAACCTCTCTCTTTCTTTCAAAAAGGTACACCCCGTTTTACAAAAAGGTACACCACATTTTTCATTTGGGGACGTAGACCTTTTAAAAAGGTCTACGTCCCCAAATTAACAAATTTCCGCCCCGGCGGGCATGTCTTTTTCTGGTGTCATCAATGCCAGATTGCCATCTGCGTCTTCTGCGCACAGGAGCATGCCTTCGGACAGCACGCCTGCTAATTTGGCTGGTTTTAAGTTTACAAGTACCATGACTTTTTTGCCGACCATTTCTTCTGGTTTGTAATGTGCCTTGATGCCGGATACGATCTGTTTTACCTGGCTCCCGATTTTTACCTGTGAGCACAGGAGTTTTCTGGACTTCGGAACTTCTTCACAGGCTATGATCTCTCCGACCTGGAACTGCATCTTCCCGAAGTCGTCGAAGGTGATCTCTGGTTTTGCTTCGATGTCGATGACTTCTTCTTCCTCTGCGGAAGCTTCTGGCTCTTCTTCTACCGGTGGGTGAAGTTCTTCTACTTTTTTCATGACTTCATTGATGTCCAGTCTTGCGAAGAGGATCTCCGGTTTTTCGGTTACTTTGCCGTCGCCAAGCTGTGCCAGGATCTTTTCGGATGTCTCTGGCATGAAGGATTCCAGAAGTCTTGCGCCTGCTTTGATGCTTTCAATCAGGTTGTAAAGCACGGTCTCCAGACGGTCTTTTTTCGCTTCGTCTTTTGCCAATGCCCATGGCATGGTCTCGTCGATGTATTTGTTGCAGCGTTTGAACAGTGTGAAGATCTCGGTAATGGCATCTGCCACACGAAGATTCTCCATCTTGGCATCTACTGCCTTTGGTGTATTGTCTCTTACTGCTTTCAGATCGGCATCTACTGCCTTTTCTTCTTCTGTCTCAGCAACACCTTTGTCGGTCACTACACCGCCGAAGTATTTATTGGTCATGGAAATGGTTCTGTTAACCAGGTTTCCTAATGTATTTGCAAGGTCAGAGTTCATACGCTCTACCATCAATTCCCAGGAGATAACGCCGTCATTTTCAAATGGCATCTCGTGGAGTACGAAGTAACGTACAGCATCTACTCCGAAGAAATCTACCAGTTCGTCAGCGTAAAGCACATTTCCTTTGGATTTACTCATCTTTCCGTCTCCCTGCAGAAGCCATGGATGACCAAATACCTGTTTCGGAAGTGGCAGATCCAGTGCCATCAGGAAGATTGGCCAGTAAATGGTATGGAAGCGGATAATGTCTTTTCCGATCAGATGCAGGTCTGCCGGCCAGTTCTTCTTGAACTGCTCTGTGCTGTCGCCGTCGCAGTCGTATCCGATTCCGGTGATGTAGTTGGTCAGCGCATCCAGCCATACATAGACAACATGTTTTGGATCAAAATCTACCGGAATTCCCCACTTGAAGGAGGTTCTGGACACACACAGATCCTGAAGTCCCGGAAGCAGAAAATTGTTCATCATCTCATTTTTACGGGATACCGGCTGAATGAATTCCGGATGTGTATTAATATGCTCAATCAGGCGGTCTGCGTATTTGCTCATTCTGAAGAAATATGCTTCCTCCTTGGCTGGTTTTACTTCTCGTCCGCAGTCCGGACATTTGCCGTCTACTAACTGTGACTCTGTCCAGAAAGACTCGCAAGGAGTACAGTACAGACCTTCATAAGATCCTTTGTAAATGTCTCCCTGGTCATATAATTTTTTGAAAATCTTTTGAACCTGTTTCTCATGGTCTTCATCCGTTGTGCGGATAAATTTATCATAAGAAGTATTCATCAGATCCCAGATTCTCTTAATCTCTCCTGCCACATTATCAACGTATTCCTTCGGTGTGATGCCTGCCTCCTGCGCTTTCAGCTCAATCTTCTGGCCGTGCTCATCGGTACCGGTCTGGAAAAACACATCATATCCCTGGCTGCGTTTGTAACGTGCAATTGCATCTGCCAGCACGATCTCATAGGTATTTCCAATATGCGGTTTGCCGGACGTATAGGCAATCGCCGTTGTGATATAATATTTTGGTTTATCGCTCATAATTCCCTCTCCTTTTTCATTGTTCATAAATATGTCTGACGCACAAGACGGTTTTTTTCGCAGATGTTCTCTCTTCTACTTTATGGCCACCACAAAATGCCCCACAAAATACCCCATCAGATCATCCTACAGATTATTTTATGAATCATATAGAATAAAAAACGCCTTCTCTGACTCCTCCAGATCTTATATCCGGAAGATTCAGAGAAGACGAGAAATCCCGTGTTACCACTTCTGTTTACCTCCTGCCTCACGACAGAAAGCCTTATTGGGTGTCGAAAACATCCTGCCGCTGTAAAGGGCGGTTCCCTTCATGAACTTACGATGTTGTGCGCCTCGCACTTCTTACTTCGCTCATCCACGCCGCTCCAAAGCCATCTTCTGCCATATTCCATCCATCCCTCTCAGCCTTCGGATCTCTATCCCCGGGAATTCTCTGTAGAACTTCCTATTGCATACTCTCTTCATCACTGCGTTTACATATTTATCCGTAATAAAAATCGTAGCATAACGAAGGCTTTGATGTCAAGATATGCCAGAGAATAAAAGCCCATTTTTCCACATTTTCATAAACCGAATAACAGACCAGCCATCTCACAACTGCAGATCCAATGCCTTAAAATGCATAAAGCGCATCTTTGGCTCCTTTTCCTCGACAAAAAACCGATCCAGCACGCGACAGGTCTTTTGAAACCATGCAAGACTCTTTTCTTCGTCTGTTTTATCACATAACGCTTCATACAATTGAATGATACGAATCAGCAGCCAGTCCAGCCGCTCTGCGCCGGCCATGGTATGTTCTTCACAAAGCGGAAGATACCCCAGAAATGCAAGTTGTTGATTTATTATGTCCAATGTAAGCTGTGGCAGATTAAAGATAATCAGATGCCGCAGCATGGTCTTTCTTGGAATCTCACCTAATAATTTCATCTGTCTTGCAAATTCCGATTCATAACTTGTACTGGTAATATGCCGTAGCAGAATATCAGAATCCGCCGGAACAACCGTATCTATATAATGAAATGCATCCGTAAAGTACAGATGCCTCAGACAGGCCTGTGGATTTTCCAGTGAAATGTTCAGACAAATCATCCTCTTCGGTGATGCATTTTGGATATATGTCCCTGCCAATTTCTTCATACAATCCTTCTTTTCCTGGTAACGGACATCCGACAAATCCATTGACGCATCATAGACATCCAGACACCGGTCATAGTAATTCTGCAGTAAGTAAGCCATTTCTTCCGGCAACAGCTCCAAAGCCTTCCCCAATCGCAGACACTGCTCCCGGTTCGCCGGCATATATCTGCCGGTCCGCCAATATCGTATCTTCAAAGCTTCTGAATCTTTTGCCGGTGCACGTCCATACATACGCTCATAGAGAAAAGCATCCGTTTCCTGCTTGCTTTTAAGCTGATATTTGCAGCGAACCCGCACATGCCTCTCCTTAAGCCACTCAAGTTCCGGGCGCTCCTGCATCCCCATATGAAGGCACTCCCTCGCAAGCTCAAGAACCCCCTCTGTAGTATATAAATGATTCATTCTTCATCCTCCAGATAACATTCGCACATTGACGTGTGTAAATTCACATCCCTCCAACACACATTCCTGCTACTATAACTTTATTCGTATCCGGAAGACCTACAGGGACACCAACGCCAGAAATCAATTGATAATAAAAATGTTAAATTTCACCTTATTGATGGGAAAACCTAGAAATGCTAGACTTCTATCATGTATGAATATCTCTATCATTCTAAGAAAGGAAGAAACACATATATGAAAAAATGGATGAGAAAATTATGTGGGGTGTCACTGGCATTGGCAGTGGCCTGCAGTATGATGATCACCTTACCTGTTTTTGCTGAAGGGGAAGAGGAGGAAGAAGAATCCATCATCTCTGTTACTGGTGTACCTGAAGATGCAATCATGGCTGGAAGCGAATTGAATCTTACCTTTACGATCGATTCCGAAGCAGTAGAATGTTACACAGATCTCTATCTTGCTATCAGCGGACCATTTACCTCCACCATGGGAACTACAGACGAAGATGGGTATATTACGATTAATCTTGAGAACACGGAGCCAGTAACAGTACCCGTAACAATCAATTCAGATGCCTACCCAGGAGAATCCCTCGGTGAAGTTGACTTATATGGTACTTATGTAGATCCTGAGACAGATGCCTCTGGAGAGTCTGATATCATTGGATGGAATTTCTTTGACCTTACAATCCAGCAGATCTTTTCTATCGAACTGACTCAGTGGAATCCAATCAACGAAGCAGTTGCCGGAACCCCTTACCCATTTGCTGTAACGATTACAAATAATACGGATTCTTCGTTGAAAGATATCACGGTTACAGCCGGAGGGCTGAATTTCTTCACAGAACTCTATCATTGGAATGCAATCATCGATTACGAAGCAATGGATGGAGTAACGATAGCCAGTCCTGATGCAGTGATTCAAAGTCTTGCCCCAAAGGCATCCGTCACAATCAAAGGTACGATAACTTTCCCTGCCGAATCAATCGGTGATAATACACACCTATGCATCGATGTGAGCTGCAACGGTTTCGAAGATAATTTAAACGGTTACGGCAATCTCACAGATAGTTATCATTTCCCGATAGTCGCTTCACCATCCTCTGGCAATCAGGGTGGACAAGGCAATGGTTCTCAGGGCTTCGCCGGGCAGAATACAAATGGACAGAATACCAGTACTTCAACTGCTGTTGTGGAAAATGTAGCTAACACTGCAAATGCTTCTTCCGTAGTCAAAACCGGAGACCCTGCTGAGGCAACAGCACCTCTGGCAGCTCTGCTCATAGCAGCATCTGCAATTGTAATCGTCTTGAGAAAAAGAAGAACTGTTTAAACGGATATCAAACATCTTAATGAAAAAAGACATCGATATGTTTCTTAATTACTGAAAAAGAATCATTTCGATGTCTTTCTCTTATCCTTCTTCCGATACATTTTGCACGAGCTACATTCAGAATTATCTGCATTGTAAAATAATTTTCCGCATATAGTGATACAAATCATTTTTTCAGGGACCATCATGACAAAAATCTCTAAGAAACGCTCTGTGGCAATTGTTTTCTCTATTGCCATTCTTTTCTTCTTAGCCACAGAGCTGTTCCTACATCTCGACAAAAGCGAAGATCAGCGTTTTCTTGAATATACACATCAACTTTTCTGCACGGAAGTCTCCGGCAGTACCATCACACTTCACTATACATTAAAAGATCCCGAAGCCTTTGGAATCACGGATGCCCCGGTAACCTACGGTACTTGTACTACTGACACCGGAGCCATCTGCGCTTCTGCGGAAAATGCACTTGCGCTTCTTCAATCTTACGACCGCAGCCGCCTTTGTGATGAAAACCAACGCACCTATGATATACTGGAGGACAGTCTGGCGGATACTCTGGCAGAATCTAAATATGCACTGTACGAAGAACCTCTGGCGCCTCTGACCGGCACCCAGTCTCAGCTTCCGGTACTTCTGTCGGAATATCAGTTCTATGACTCTTCTGACATCGATACCTACCTGGAACTTCTGACCAAAACACCAGAATATTTCCGTTCTATTATCGAATTTGAAAATGAAAAATCCGAGATGGGGCTATTTATGGCTTCTTACTCCGCCGATGACATTATCAAAGAATGCCAGGCATTTATCAATATGGGGAATTCCAATTATCTCTATTCTTCTTTCGAAGAACGACTGGATTCTCTGGATCTTACGGATGCACAGCGCAATACATATATAGAAGAAAATTCCCGATGTATCGAGGAATACATTTTCCCGGCATATAAAGAGTTAATAGAGGGCCTGACCGCACTGCGCGGCAGCGGAAAGAACCATAATGGACTCTGCTATCTGCCAGAAGGGAAGAAATATTACGAGGTTCTGGTCGCCAGTGAGACCGGCTCCTCCCGCAGCATTCCAGAGCTTCAGCAATTGACACAAAATCAGATGATCGATGATCTCACGGCTATGCAAAAAGTGTTGACCCAGGAACAATCCACCGCCACCGAAGAAGCTTCCGTCTCTTCCGACATATTTAAAACACAAGGGGCGATCCTGGAAGACTCCAATCCCGCTGCCATCCTGACAACGTTAGAATCCAAATTGGGGAAAGACTTTCCTGAGCCGCCACAGGTGAATACGCAGATCAAATACGTCCAAAAATCCATGGAAGAGTATCTTAGTCCGGCTTTCTATATGATTCCAGCCATCGACAACACCGAAAACAACGTCATCTACATTAATCAGGGACATCTGCCCGACGATCTGTCCCTGTTCACGACCCTTGCCCATGAAGGATATCCCGGTCATCTGTACCAGACCACCTACTTCGCCAGCCAGAATCCAGATCCCATCCGCACGCTTCTGAATTACGGCGGATACACCGAAGGCTGGGCCACCTATAGTGAGATGCTGAGCTACTACTACGCTCCCATCTCCAAAGCGCAGGCCACACTTCTGCAGAAGAATAGCTCCGTCATCCTCGGGCTCTACGCCCTCGCCGACATGGGCATACACTACGACGGCTGGACCCTGGTCGACACCGTATCCTTCTTCCGAAGCTACGGAATCACCGATACCAATACCATCGAAGATATCTTCCACCTAATCATAGCCGATCCCGGAAACTATCTGAAATATTATATTGGATATATCGAATTTCTGGAGTTAAAAAAAGAAGCAATCGAAAAATGGGGAAGCGAATTCACACAAGAAAGATTCCACAAAGCCGTGCTCGACATCGGGCCAGCGTCATTTGAAGAATTGGGGACGGGGGTTTTTTCATTTTCCTCCGTCCCAGATTAAATTTACCGTGTCCCTTTTTGACTTTACCCTGTCCCTTTTTGTAATTTTTACCCCAATACTACCATTATTGTGAATCTCGCTGAAAGCAACTGTGCATTACTTTATTTACTGTGTTATACTAAAAATTACTTAACTATGAAAAAGAATGGAGATTTTTATATGAAGCTAACAATATTAGGGACCGGAAATGCTGCCGTATCAGAATGCTACAATACTTGTTTTGCCATTTCGGATGGCGACAGACATTTTCTGGTGGATGCCGGCGGCGGAAATCGGATATTAAAAGTCTTAAAAGATACCGGAATCGAGATTGCTGATATTCATGATATCTTTGTTACTCACGAGCATGTGGATCATGTTCTTGGGATCATCTGGCTGATTCGCATTATCGGTCAGAAAATGAATCAGGGAAAATATGACGGTGACTTACATATCTACTGCCACAGAGAATTGTCTGAAAAAATTCAGTCAATCGCCAACATGACCATTCAACAAAAGGTCTGCAGACATATGGGCGAAAGAATTCGGTTTGATATTGTCGAAAATGGTGACCAGCGCGAAATCCTTGACTGTCCGATAACCTTTTTTGACATTGCTTCTACAAAGGCGAAACAATTTGGATTTACCATGCGGCTGAATAATGGCAAAAAATTCACTTGCGTTGGAGACGAACCATACAACGAAGTCAATTTTGAATATGTAAAAGACAGTGATTGGCTCTTACATGAAGCCTTCTGTCTGTTCCGCGAAGCAGACAAGTTCAAACCTTACGAAAAACACCACAGTACAGTAAAAGAAGCCTGCCAGCTTGCAGAAAAGCTCGGGATTCCTAACCTTCTGCTCTATCATACCGAAGAATCACATCTGGCAGAACGGAAAAAACTATATACCAAAGAAGGCCGGCAATATTATCATGGAAATTTGTTTGTACCGGATGATTTAGAGACTTTCACACTTTAAAGTGTTTCATTTTCCTCGGACTACCATAAAATTTAAGAATTGCATTCATCAGATTTGTTGAATTTTATGTCGGAAATTGTTATGATAAAAGAAATTTAACAGGGAGGTATAGCTTGTGTCTGAAGAAGTAAATATGGTTAAAGAAGAGAATATCGAAAGCAAGTCTGATGCAAATAAAATTGTACCGATTGGAAATAAATCAAATTCAATAGAAGCAGAATCACAGATAACAGCAGATAATTCCGTTAATCCAGTACCTGGTGGAGATGTAGATTCTGCCGCAGCAAAAGAATCTATTGCGGCTGAACGTGCAGAATCTTCTACAGAATCTGCAACATCAAATGAATCTACAACGTCTCACACTACAGAGCAAAAGGCTTCATATGAATACGACGATTTCGAAGATATAGATTGCGATGAAGAAGAAAAACCCCGCAGGCATTTCTTCCGTTCCCGCGCCCGTGATGTTGAGAACACAAGGGACAAATTGATTCTTTCGCGTATTAAAGATGAGGATCTGATGGATTATCTCAAGTTAGAGCAACAACGATTAGAATTTCTGCAACAGGCAAAAGAAGTGAAAGAGAAGCGACTGCTGATCGCTTTCCAGCTAACGATCTCTCTGGCGGCCATCGTTGCTATCGTATACCTGCTCAAAGACAATCCGACGATTTTGATAAGCATTTTATATATTGTCGGTATCATCGCCGCCTTGAATATTTGGAAAAATCCACGCAGCAAGAACAAGGATAAAGATAAATAGTAAAATTAATAGTGATTAGATACATATTCTAAGGGCTGTCATAGACAGTCCTTTTTCATTCTATATTCATATTTTCCTCAGACCATCAGCCCGGCTAGGATCACACTTGCAATCAGTCCGGCAAATGTAGCAAACATGGCACCTCCCAGTGTATATCTTGTTTTCGTTACTTTCGCCGTCATAAAATACACACTCATTGTATAAAAAATAGTTTCTGTGCACGACATACTGATAGATGCAATCAGTCCAATATAAGAATCTGTGCCATACTCCTTATATACATCCAACAAAAGTCCCGTTGCGGCCGATGAAGAAAACATCTTCACGACTGTAAGCGGCACCAATTCACCGGGAAAGCCTATGTACTCAGAAAATCTCCCAATAATATCTGACAAAAAATCAAGGAACCCTGAAGCCCTCAATACCCCCACTGCAACCATTAACCCTACCAATGTCGGAAGAATCTTAATCACCGTATAAAATCCACTTTTCGCCCCCTTAATAAAAGTATCATAGACATCCACCTTCATCAAAACACCATAACTTACAATTCCAAAGATAACAAGCGGGACAATAAAATCCGTCATATACATCAAGATTTTCACATAAGTTCCCCATTTCATACTTCCCATACAGTTGCTTACATTATATGTAGGGACAGGGTTTTTTATAATTGGGGACGGGGGTTTTTTTCATTTTCCTCCGTCCCAAATTAAATTTACCGTGTCCCTTTTTGATTTTACCCTGTCCCCAATTATTGAAAATCTTTCTTACTACGCATATACTACTTATTAGGGTTTTTATGATATAAAATACTATAAATTGTAATGGTGATAGATATGAGAACATGTAACATGAAAACACATAACATGAAAACGCAACAAAAGAAGGATTTTGGTCAGGGAAGTATTGCTGCAAATATTTTGCGTCTTGCGGTTCCTATGACTTTGGCGCAACTAATTAATGTCTTATATAATGTCATTGACCGGATTTACATCGGTCATATCCCGCATACTTCCACAGAAGCTTTGACTGGAATTGGACTTACTCTGCCTATTATTACGATCATCACTGCTTTTGCCAATCTATTTGGCATGGGCGGAGCTCCTTTATTTTCCATGTCCCGCGGCGCCAGGGAAACGGAACGTGCGCAGAAGATCATGGGAAATTCTTTTACTATGCTTTTATTATCTGGAACGGTCCTGGCCATTTTGTGTTTTGTATTTAAGCATCCGTTATTATATCTTTTCGGTGCCAGTGATGTTACCTATCCTTACGCTGATGCTTATCTTCGCATTTACCTGCTGGGAACATTATTTGTCATGACCAGCCTTGGTATGAACAATTTTATCAACGCTCAGGGATTCGGGATTACCGGAATGTTGACTGTTTCAATCGGCGCTGTCCTCAATCTGATATTAGACCCAATATTTATCTTTGGTCTCCACATGGATGTTCAAGGCGCCGCGCTGGCTACCATTATTTCCCAATGCGTTTCTTCCATCTGGGTTTTTCATTTCCTGATCGGCCAAAAAGCAATTATCAAGTTGACCAGAGAATCTATGACACTGCAGCCATCGCTGATCAAAGAGATTACCGCTCTTGGCATGGCTGGATTTATTATGGCGATTACTAACGGTTCTGTCCAGATTATCTGTAACGCAACTTTGCAGAAATATGGCGGCGACTTATACGTTGGAATCATGACCGTTATCAACTCTGTCCGCGAAATTATTACCATGCCAGTTAATGGAATGACAAGCGGTGCTCAACCCGTAATGAGCTTTAATTATGGCGCCCAAAAATACGACCGAGTAAAATCTTCCATAAAATTTACCACCCTATTCTGTATCCTTTTTTCCCTCGCAGCATGGGCACTACTATTCTTCTTCCCGCGCTTTTTTATCCACCTGTTCAACAGCGATCCTGAACTTTTGGAAAAAGGCGTACCCGCCATGCATTTATACTTTTTCGGAATCTTTATGATGGCTTTACAATTTGCCGGTCAATCCACCTTCACCGCATTGGGTAAATATCGCCACGCAGTCTTTTTCTCCTTATTCCGAAAAGCAATTATCGTAATTCCACTCACTTTATGGCTTCCAACAATTGCTACCCTTGGAACAAATGGCGTATTTCTTGCAGAACCCATATCCAATTTTGTAGGCGGAACAGTCTGCTTCGTTACAATGATATTCACAGTATGGAGAAAATTAGAGAAAAGTGACAAATAGGTACAGGGCATTTTTCATTTGGGTACACCACATTTGTAAATTGGGGACGTAGTACTTTTGCAAAGTACTACGTCCCCAATTTACAACATATCCTATACTAAAAGCTTTGCAAGGTGTTTATTATGTTGAATTATCTTTGGGCAGCTATGATTCTTCTTGGAATTATTTTTGCAGCTTTTACAGGCCGTATGCCGGATATTACCAATGCTGCTATTGATTCCTCCAAGGAGGCTATCTCTCTGTGTATTACTATGATGGGGGTCATGTCTCTCTGGGTGGGACTAATGGAAATTGCCGAGAAAGCGGGGCTGATTCAAAGTGCATCCCGCAGAATCCGACCGTTGATTCGCTTTTTATTTCCCAATCTTCCGGTAGGGCATCCTGCTGAGGAGCATATCACAACGAACCTGATCGCTAATGTATTAGGGCTTGGATGGGCAGCGACTCCGGCGGGCCTGCGGGCAATGGAGGAGCTTGGCCGATTGGAGGAGGATCGAAGGAGCGGGCGTCAGCCGGGACCGATTCAAAAAAGGGGTGTAGCAAGCAATGAGATGTGCACGTTTTTGATCATTAACATTTCTTCTTTGCAATTGATTCCTGTAAATGTTATTGCTTACCGCAGTCAGTATGGGAGTGTGAATCCAGCAGCCATCGTGGGCGCCGGGATTATCGCAACATCCATAAGTACATTGGCTGCATTACTCTATTGTAAGATTATGGACCACTCATAAGCTGTGAAAACTTGCTGCCCGACGGCTTTTCCCAGAAGTACGGCAACGAAATAGGGATACCTGACGCACATTTGTCGGTATCCCTTATCTATTTCTTCCATTACAGTCTTTATTCATTTTTTCAGCATTGCGTAACATCATGGGTTATCTGGTGCAAACTGCAAAGCTTTCATAGTATACTTCCTTTTGTTGATTTTAATATAACACATTGACTCCTTATATGGAAATACATATAATAAACTTATATTGATACCTTTTAAGTATGATAGAATGGAGATATTTTACGATGGAATTAAGACATATTCGCTATTTTCTGGCGGTTGCCGAGGAAATGAATTTTACAAGGGCTGCAGACAAGCTTTGTATTGCACAGCCTCCGCTAAGCCGTCAGATTCAAGATCTGGAAAATGAATTGGGCGTGAAATTATTTATCCGTAATCCGCATGCGCTCCAGCTTACGGAAGAAGGTCAGTTATTTCGCCAATATGCCATCCAGGTGATCGATCTGGTAAATAAATCTACGGAAGAAATCCGCGAAATGAAGCAGGGACTTCAGGGAACTCTTTTTCTTGCGTCCGTAGAGGGCCATGCTCCCCGTCTGTTTTCCGAGTGGATTGCGGGCTTTCATCAGCTTCATCCTCATGTACAGTACAATCTCTGGAACGGGAACTCGGACGACGTCGTAAACCGCGTCATGAAGGGATTATGCGATCTGGCAATCATCATGAAACCTCATAATGCAGAAGGTGTAGAAGCACTTTCCGTCTATAAAGAGCCCTGGATTGCCATGATTCCGTCCTCGCATCCACTTGCACGTCATGAAGGAAGCACCATTGAATTAGCGGAATTGGCACCTTATGACCTTATAATCCCTTCGCGTGCATCCCGTCTCCAGGAAATCAGCGGATGGTTCCAGATGACCGGTCAGAAACCTAAGATCTGCTGTCGGATTGCCCATATGCTCAATGCCTTTGAATTAACACGCCAGGGCGTCGGAATTGCCATATATCCCGCTTCTGCAGCAGAAGTGGGCATAAGCTCTGACATTTGCATAAAAGAACTGGTCAACCCTTCCGTGACGGCTTCCTATGTCTTAATCTGGAACAAGGATCATCAACTATCCCACGTCGCCACGGAATTCATTCATTATATAAAAAAACATATTCCTGATTCTGAGTAATCTATTTGCCAGCGGATCTATCCTGCGATTCTAGCATGCGATTCGCCGGTAAATATTGCTGACGGGCTTATACAGCACCGCAATCGCAACAACCATAAATATAGCATTGATCGCTGTTGCCGGAATTGACACGACTGATCCGACAAATGCCGCCGCAAATCCACTTCCCAGCAACATCATCTTAATCGTTCCCATCACAAGCTCGATCACAATATTCAAACAGCCATAGATAATCGCACAAATAATCGCATTTCTATACTCCCTCTTCTTATCCTGCACTGCTCTATTCTGAAGCAAATAAAAGATCGCTCCCACAATCAGACATTTTACCATTGTCTCGATAAAGACCTGTGGAATATCCTGAATATATCCATTCAATATATCAAATACGACCAGACCGATCGTTCCAGATATCGCACCTCTTTTTCCGCCCTGAAGTAATAACCCCATTACAACAAAAATATGTCCAAAATGCACAAATGGTGTTCCTATCGCTGCCGGGAGCGGGATGCGAAATGCCTGTATTCCTAAAAATGTAATTGCTGCAAAAAAAGCGGTAATCACCATCGCTTTTACATTATCTCTCGAATTCGTTTTCACTGTTTCTGCCTCCATCACTCTTCCTACCTTTCTCTACACTCCTTTGATTTTCCAAATTATGTTATCATCAATGTGGATTTACAGAAACAGCCAGTTATTTTATATTTAACCATGCCACTTGATTATTTATGAACACACTTACTCATTTTCTAAGAAAAATCTTAAATTTTCAAATTCTGCTTGCATTTTAGGAATATCGGGTATAATATACACATATAGATTATGTAGTATTAAAAACTACTTGTTGTGATTTCAATATTTCAGGAGGTGTTACTATGGCACAGTCAATCGAAGAACACATCAAAGACCCAGGAAGCGCCATCACACATTTCATCGGAATGCTCATGGCTATATTTGCAGCAGTACCTTTGTTGATAAAGGCCGCACACGAACCAAGCAGGATATACGTAATCTCAATCGCAATCTATGCGATAAGCTTAATCCTATTATATGCGGCAAGCACCACATATCACACTTTTAATAAATCCGAGAAAATCAATACAATCTTAAAGAAAATCGATCATATGATGATCAGCGTACTCATTGCCGGAAGCTATACACCAATCTGCCTGCTGGTCCTCAAAGGGAAGACCGGAATCATTCTCCTCTCTATTGTATGGGGAATCGCCATTGTCGGGATTCTGATCAAAGCATTCTGGGTATACTGTCCAAAATGGGTATCCTCCGTGCTTTATATCGGCATGGGATGGACCTGCGTGCTGGCATTTACCCAACTGCTCAACTCCATGTCACCGGCTGCTTTCGGCTGGCTCCTCGCCGGCGGAATCATCTACACCGTAGGCGGAGTCATCTACGCATTAAAGCTGCCACTCTTCAATAGCCGCCACAAATACTTCGGCAGCCATGAGATCTTCCACCTTTTTGTCATGGGTGGCAGCGCCTGCCACTTCATCGTCATGTACGCATTCGTACTTTAAAATTGGGGACGGGGGTTTTTTCATTTTCCTCCGTCCCAGATTCAAATATCCCTGTCCCTTTTTCAATTTACCCTGTCCCCAATGATCTTTTCTTTCTCTTTTCGTCGCATATGCTTGATCGCATACTCTCTTTTCATAGCCTCTTCTTTTGTTTGAAACTCCTCATAATACACCAACTTTACCGGTCGTCTTGACTTGGTATATTTCGCTCCTTTTCCCTCATTGTGGGCTTTTATACGCTTTTCTATATCATTTGTCCAGCCAGTGTAGAGGCTTCCGTCTTTACATCTCACAATATATGTATAGTTCATATTCCTGCTCCGACTTATTTTTTCATATTGTTTATTATTATAGAAAAATTTCAACAATTGTCAAATGGGGACAGGGATACTTGAAAAAGGGACAGGGATATCTGAATTTGGGACGGAGGAAAATGAAAAAACCCCCGTCCCCAAACAAGACTTATTCTTCTGCCAGGTATTCGACTGGATTTACTGGCTGTCCGTCTTTTCGCATCTCGAAGTAGACGTTGCATCCTTCTACGCTGTAGTATTTGGTCGGCTGGCTGACATAACCTAACACGGTCTTTGCCTCCACATAATCGCCGACTTTAACCGGGACTTCTTTGAGCTGACCATAGAATAGTTCGTATCCATTGCCGATATCTACATTGACGGTCGTTCCGGTCTCTGCCGTGACATCAATGGATTTGACGATTCCGGCTGTCGCGGAGATGACTTGGTCACCTTCGGCACCGGAGATAATGACTGCAGGATTGTACTTATACTGATCCAGGGTCGAGAAATATACGGTCTTGTCCATACTGTAGCTCATCAGGATCGTACCGTCTACCGGCCACAGGAGTATACTGTCTTCATTGAAGCTTAAGTTCGTTCCGCTACCGGATGTACTTTGTACTGCACTTCCGTTTCCACTGATCCCGCCCGTGTCAGCAGTGTCTTCCTGATTCTGATCTTCCTGCTCCTCTGTCTCATCTTGATTGCTGACAACTAGATTGTTAGCCTCTTCTGCCGGTTCTGTATCTTTTTCATCTTCTGTATCATTGGTTTCCTCCGCCCGCGCAAGCTGTTCTTTTTGCTGTGTCATTTTATAGTCATTGAATGTATATGTTCCAACTATTGCAATTGCTGCCACAAAGCATAATACTGCCGCAACGGTAGCAGCCTTCTTTTTCTGCGAAGGCTTTTGCTTTTTATTCATCTTATCACCACCTCTGACTATATTTTTGCCAGATCGCGATGGTCTTATTCTGTATCCAGTAATATTTCTGCGACTTCTTTGATTTCGGTTCCTTCAAAAAAATATTGCAGAATCTCTTCATATGCTTTGCCGTTTTTTGCCATTTGATTAGCTTCATACTGGCTTAACCCCAGCCCATGACCGATCCCTCTAGTCGTGATCCGAATCTGTCCGTTGCAGCGCTGTAAGGTAAAGCATCCCGAAGCCAACTTGTATGTATTGCGAAATTCTTCTCCGCTGACATTCTCCTGTCCGACACGGACATTCAACACATATCCTGCGGTATCAGTTGCCGTGATTTCTGCGTCCATATCATCTACTGTCACCGTCTGCAGCTGCTTCTCGGCTTCGATATCGTCCGGGCATTCTACGATCTTAAGGTAAGGATAATCTTCACTTTCCAATACCTCTTTGGCATCACGAGTCCAGCCATTACTCAGCCGGAAAAATGGTGTCAGTGCCAGTGTATCTCCGTAATTGAGCACCTGCCCTTCGGTCTCACTCCAGACTTTCTCAAGCTTATGATAATATTTCGAATATTTACCACCCCATGCCTTTTCCATCTGCTTTTGTGTCCAGAAGTCACCTTCCAATACCGTATCGCTTCCCGACTCATTAATCTTCTTATAGACATCCGTCCGTACCAGAATCGCCTGTGCCTTTAATGCCTCTTCTTCATAAGATGCCGGGATCTCTTTTGCTAACATTCCCACACAATATTCCTCAATCGGCATCTCCACTACGGTTCCTGCTGCAGCATCCCCACCGGCAGCTTCATCCCCTGAAGCATCCGCCACCCTTACTTTCACATACGTCTCATCCACATGCGAGTAAGAAGTAATGCTTGGCCCATTCAGGAACACCGTGACCACGTATGGCAGTAATATAATAATGATGACATAACATCCGAATTTTTTGAACTTTGCTCGCATAAAAATACCCTCCCATACACTGTATGGAAGGGCCGTATATTTTATTCTATTTTTTCACGATTTGAACATCTTATTAATACTCAGGAACCTCATTATTCACTTCAACAGTCACCTTATCCAGTTTCCAGATATCATCCACATATTCCTGAATGGTTCTGTCAGAAGAGAATTTACCACAGCAAGCAGTATTCAGAAGAGCCATCTTCGCCCATCTTTCCTTGTCTTCGTAAGCTGCTCCTACCTTCTCCTGTGCCTCTGCATAAGCGCGGAAATCTTTCAGGATGAAGTACATATCTGCACGGTTGCCGCCCCTAGTGTTCAGAAGAGAATTGTACAGATCACGGTACATCTCTGTGTCGCCATTTGAGTAGGTTCCATTTACCAGCTGGTCAACGACTTTGCGCACATCTGGATCGTTGTTATAGATATCCCATGGATTATAGCCGCCATTCTGCTCATAGTTAATGACTTCGTCTGAACTCAGACCGAAGATAAATGCATTTTCAATTCCGACTTCTTCCACGATCTCTACGTTTGCACCGTCCATAGTTCCAAGAGTCGGAGCACCATTTAACATGAACTTCATATTACCAGTACCAGATGCTTCTTTGGAAGCCGTTGAGATCTGCTCGCTGACATCTGCTGCCGCGAAGATCATCTCTGCATTGGATACACGGTAATCCTCGATAAATACAACTTTAATCTTACCGTTGATGCTGCGGTCATTATTGATGACATCTGCAACGGAATTGATCAGCTTAATAATCTGTTTTGCACGGATGTATCCTGCAGATGCTTTGGCACCAAAGATAAATGTTCTTGGGAAGAAATGTTTCTCTGGATGCTCTTTGATCTGATTATACAGATACATAACATGCATAATATTCAACAGCTGACGTTTGTATTCGTGGAGACGTTTTACCTGTACGTCAAAGATAGATCTTGGATCCACTTCGATTCCGTTGTGCTCCAGAATATATTTTGCCAGACGCTCTTTGTTCTTATACTTAATATCCATGAATTCCTGACAAGCCTTCGGATCGTCGGCCAACGGCTTCAGTCCACTCATCAGAGACAGGTCTGTAATCCAGTCCTTGGTTCCAAGCTTCTCGGTTACCCAGTCAGCAAGAAGCGGGTTACCATGCATCAGGAAACGTCTCTGCGTGATACCATTTGTCTTGTTGTTGAACTTCTGTGGCATCATCTGGTAGAAATCTTTTAATTCCTGTTTCTTCAGAATCTCTGTGTGAAGTCTTGCCACACCGTTGACAGAGTAACCGGCAACGATTGCAAGATGAGCCATTTTCACCTGACCGTCTCTTAAGATTGCCATACTCTTAACCTTATTCTCATCACCCGGATACATTGCACGGATCTGCTCAATAAAGCGGCGGTCGATCTCCTGAATGATCTGGTATACACGAGGAAGCAGTCTTGAGAACAAGTCGATCGGCCATTTCTCCAGAGCCTCTGCCATAATGGTATGGTTGGTGTATGCACAGACTTTTGTGGTGATCTCCCATGCTTCATCCCATCCCAGATTCTCTTCATCCAGCAGGATACGCATTAACTCTGCAACTGCAACGGTTGGATGTGTATCGTTCATCTGCACGGTCATCTTCTCATATAACTTGTGAATGTCGTCATGTTTTCTCTTATATTTTGCAACTGCTGCCTGAAGACTTGCAGATACGAAGAAATACTGCTGTTTCAGTCTCAGCTCTTTTCCTGCATAATGATTATCATTTGGATACAGGACCTCTACAATATTCTTTGCCAGGTTCTGCTGCTCTACTGCCTTGTGATAATCTCCACGGTCAAATGACTCCAGCTGGAAGTCTACGATCGGCTCTGCATCCCAGATACGTAAGGTGTTAACCACATGATTATTGTATCCTACGATTGGATAATCATATGGAACCGCCATAACAGATTCGTAGTTTTCCTGTTTAAAGCGAATATCCCCAGTCTGATTGTCGTACTCAACACGGATATTTCCGCCAAAGCGAACTTCCTTGGCATATTCTGGTCTTCTTAATTCAAACGGATTGCCGTCTTTCAGCCAGTTATCCGGTGTCTCTACCTGATAACCATTTTCAATCTTCTGTTTGAACATTCCATAACGATAACGGATACCACAGCCATATGCTGCATATCCCAAAGATGCAAGTGAATCCAAGAAGCAGGCTGCCAGACGTCCCAGACCGCCATTACCAAGTGCCGGATCCGGCTCCTGATCTTCGATGGCATTGAGGTCAATTCCCATCTCGTCCAATGCTTCTTTTACTTCTGTATACGCTGTCATATTAATCAGGTTATTGCCAAGTGCCCTTCCTAACAAGAACTCCATAGACATGTAATATACGATCTTCGGATCATCTTTGTCATACTGTCTCTGCGTTGCGATCCAGTCATCAATAATTGCTTCTTTTACTGCATAAGATACTGCCTGGAATAACTGTTGAGGCGTCGCTTCTTTCACGGTTTTACGAAACAGATGCTTTACGTTGCTTTCCACTTCTTTCTTAAATGCTTCTTTCTCAAATCTTGGATTATACATATTTAACTTCCCTTCCTATTCTCAGACACAGAGAGCAATTATTTTCTCTCTACACCGAGTGTTACCTTTTCACCGTTGATCTTCCACTCTTTTACATAACCTGCAGGTGCCGCTTTCTCCACCTTCAGTGCAAGAGTCTCGTCTCCGATGGTCTCTGCATTTGCTGCAAATACTGCCTCAGCCTTCTCTGTTCCTTCATAAGTGATCTCAATCTTATCCATCACTTCAAAGCCAGCTTCCTTACGCATGGTCTGTACTTTACTGATGATCTCACGTACAAATCCTTCTTCCAGAAGCTCTTCTGACAGATTCGTATCCAGAACCACTGTGATACCATTATCATTTTCAGATACATAGCCTTCCATCTGAGCGCTTTCAATCAACAGATCTTCACGGAACAGTGTAATCTCCTGTCCGTTAATATCTAACTTCAGGGCATCTGTAGCATTCAACTCATCCATTGCTGCATTTCCGTCGATCGTACCGAGCGCTGCCTTAATGCCTCCTAACATTTTACCATATTTTGGTCCCACTGTCTTTAGTTGAGGTTTGAAAGAATATGACGTAAAATCACGGACTTCTTGTGTAAATGTCATAGTTTTTACGTTCAATTCGTCTTCTACGATCTCCTGATAGAATTCTGGAAGCTCAAAAGATGCCTTCACATACATCTGTCCGATTGGCTGACGGTTCTTGATGTTTGCAGTATTTCTGCAGGCACGTCCCATCACTACCAGCTTCAGGACTTTATCCATGTTAGACTCCAGTTCCTCATCGATATAAGCATCATTTGCAACCGGGAAGTCACACAGGTGAATACTTTCTGGCGCATCCTGATCAATGCTTCTTACCAGATTCTGGTAGATATCTTCCGTCATGAACGGAATCATCGGAGCTGCAGCCTTGCAGACTTCTACAAGTGCTGTGTACAGAGTCATGTAGGCATTGATCTTATCCTGCTCCATTCCCTTTGCCCAGAAACGCTCACGGCTTCTTCTTACATACCAGTTACTCATATCATCCACAAAATCCTGCAATGCTCTTGCTGCTTCCGGGATCCTGTAATTGCCAAGATCATCGTCTACTTCTTTGATCAAAGTATTCAGCTTGGACAGTAACCATTTATCCATAACGGATAATTTATCATATTCCAATGCATACTTGGTTGCATCAAACTCATCAATATTCGCATACAGTACGAAGAAAGCATAAGTATTCCACAGAGTTCCCATGAATTTGCGCTGTCCTTCGGTTACTGCTTTTCCGTGGAAACGATTTGGCAGCCACGGAGCACTATTTACATAGAAATACCAACGAATCGCATCTGCACCGTATTTCTCCAGTGCGTCAAATGGATCCACCGCATTTCCCTTGGACTTACTCATCTTCTGTCCATTCTCATCCTGCACATGGCCCAGAACGATAACGTTCTTATATGGCGCCTTGTTGAAGATCAGAGTAGAGATTGCCAGCAGAGAATAGAACCATCCACGGGTCTGGTCTACCGCTTCAGAAATAAAATCTGCCGGGAACTGCTTCTCGAACAATTCCTGATTCTCAAATGGATAGTGGTGCTGGGCAAATGGCATAGAACCAGAGTCGAACCAGCAGTCGATAACCTCTGGAACACGATGCATTTCCTTACCGCAGATCGGACACTTGATCGTCACTTCATCAATATATGGGCGGTGCAGCTCGATATCATCCGGGCAGTTGTCAGACATTTCCTTCAATTCCGCAATGCTGCCGATGGAATGCTGATGTCCACACTCACACTCCCAGATATTCAGCGGAGTTCCCCAGTAACGGTTACGGCTGATACCCCAGTCCTGAACATTTTCCAGCCAGTCGCCAAAACGGCCCTTACCGATACTTTCCGGGATCCAGTTGATGGTATTATTATTCGCGATCAGATCGTCCTTAACATCCGTCATCTTGATGAACCAGGATTCGCGAGCGTAATAGATCAGCGGAGTATCACATCTCCAGCAGTGTGGATAACTATGCTCGAACTTCGGAGCATCGAACAACAGTCCTCTTGCTTCCAGATCCTTCAACACTTCCGGATCAGCCTTCTTCACAAATAATCCGGCAAATGGAGTCGTCTCTCCCATATTACCCTTCTCATCAACCAGCTGAACAAACGGCATGTCATACTTGCGTCCGACCTTGGCATCGTCTTCACCAAATGCAGGTGCGATATGAACCACACCAGTACCATCTGTCAATGTTACATAAGAATCACAGGTAATAAAGAACGCTTTCTTATTCTGCTTCGCTGCACAGTCATAAGCACACTGATACAACGGCTCATACTCCTTGTACTCCAGGTTCTTTCCTTTATAAGTCTCAAGGACTTCATAATCAGCGGTTCCCTCAGCAGCGCCAGACTTCTCCGCCAGACCGCCAAGAACCGTATCAAGCAGTGCTCCGGCCATGTAATATACATAACCATCCGCAGCCTTTACCTTCACATACTCCTCATCCGGGTTCACACAGAGACCGATATTAGACGGCAATGTCCAAGGCGTCGTCGTCCATGCCAGAAAATAAGCATCCTCGCCAATGACCTTGAAACGAACGATCGCAGAACGCTCCTTAACATCCTTATATCCCTGCGCAACTTCCTGCGCAGACAGCGGAGTTCCACAACGCGGGCAGTAAGGCACGATCTTGAATCCCTTATACAGAAGCCCCTTGTCCCAGATCTTCTTTAATGCCCACCATTCAGACTCAATAAAGTTATTATCATACGTAACATACGGATTCTCCATATCCGCCCAGAAACCAACAGTACCTGAGAAATCCTCCCACATACCCTTGTATTTCCATACACTCTCTTTACATCTCTTAATAAATGGCTCCAGACCATACTCCTCGATCTGGTCCTTGCCATCCAGGCCAAGAGCCTTCTCAACCTCCAGCTCAACCGGCAGACCGTGGGTATCCCATCCAGCCTTACGCGGAACCTCATAACCCTTCATCGTACGATATCTCGGGATCATATCCTTGATAACACGCGTCAGCACATGCCCGATGTGCGGCTTACCATTCGCAGTCGGAGGACCATCATAGAACATGTAGATCTCGTTCCCCTCACGCTCCTTCATACTCTTCTCAAAGATGTGATTCTCCTCCCAGAACTTCTCAGTAGCCTTCTCCCTGTCCACAAAATTCAAATCTGTAGAAACCTTCTTATACATAATAACCTCCTTGGGGACGTAGTACTTTTGCAAAGTACTACGTCCCAAAATAAAAAATGTGGTGTACCTAATTGAAATATGCCCTGTACCCAAAATGAATTTTTTCGTGGATATAGAACAAAAAAGCTTCCGTCCTGAATAGGACGAAAGCTGTACTTACGTTTATAAACCACCTAAACATACTATCATATGTCTTCTCTGTAACGGGCGAATCCCGGCAGCCTTTACTCGGTTCAACTTACCGCCTTTCAGGAACTGCAACTCGGAAGTGATATTCAGATATATTCTACTTGTATCAGGCTCCCACCATCCCCGATTCTCTGCATCGTTCAAATATAACCTACTGTCTTCGTCAACATTTTTCTCAATATGCGGTTTTATTATACTGAAAACCCCCTTGATTCGTCAAGGGATTTTTTCACAATGATTCTGCATATTTTTCGTCATATTGTATAAAGGGGACAGGGTAAATCGAAAAAGGGACAGGGATATTTTAATTTGGGACGGAGGAAAATGAAAAAACCCCCGTCCCAAATTACTTTCGTTTTCTGACGATCATGGTGCGTAAAAATACTGCAATCAGCACCAGTAATAAGATGCTGGCTACGAGGATGATGATTTTTTCGGTCAGGGACTTTTTGCCGAATTTCTCGACGAGCTTTTCCCACAGGTTTTTCTCATTATCCTCCGATTTTTCTTTTGTCTGCGCCCGCAGCTCTTTGACATCCTGCACTTTTTGGGCGTGTTCTGCCAGATAAGATTGGCTTAGCACAGCCCGGGCAGAGCCAACTACCTGATCATCATAGCGATATTCTAATGTTGCTTCTGTACTTGTCCCGCCATCTGGAATAATCTCCATATCCAAGTCTGTGAATTCCACACCGTTCGGCACCACGACATATCCACTGCATTCATCCACATCTTCTGATGTTTCATTCTCTTCCACGGAGATCTTCTGGAAGTTGGCAAATGCATAATCGAAGAGATTTCTTGTATCGGGGTATATATTTGCCCCATGGGTGCGCAGCACGACGCACACCAACTGTAAGTTGCCGTTATCCGCCATGGTAATCAGCGTAGACAGCGCATCGGATGTGTATCCGGTCTTTCCACCAATCGCATATTCATAATAATTCGAGTTCCCTGGAATCAACATCTTATGCTTCTGCTGGAAGACGTGCTGCTCCGTGGTCTCTGATTCAGAAATCTCGTAATTCAAAGTCTGTACAATACTGAAGAATTCTGGATACTTGAACAACTCTCTTCCAATCAGTGCCATGTCCCTCGCACAGGTATAATGATTCGGGTCGTGCAGCCCATTAGTGTTCACAAAATTCGAATTCTCTCCGCCCAGTTCCTTACACCGGGTATTCATCTGTTCCAGGAACCAGTTATAATCATATCCGGCATTGATTCCCACACTTTCTCCCACCGCATAAGCCGCCTCATTGGCTGATGCAAGCAAAGTAGCGTGCAATGCCTGATCCAGCGAGATAATGTTGCCTTCTTTCAAGCCCACCGAAGAATCTCCCGGCTGCAGAAATGCTACGCTGTCATGGGAAAATGTTACCGTATCCGTCAGTTGCCCATTCTCCAACGCCACTAACGCAGTCAGCACTTTGGTGATACTTGCCGGATAGTGGTGATCGTCAATATTCTTCGCATACAAGATCGCTCCCGTCCCTACCTCCATCACAATCGCCGCCTCGCCGTAGGTTCCGGGTCCCTGAGGCCAGTTCTCCCACCCATTACTCTCAACCGGCATCGCATAGACTTGCTGCTGCAACTCCTGCTCCGCTTTTTCGGCTTTCTCCTGCTCCGTCAGCCCTTCGTCCCCTTCTTCTGCCATCTCTGTGGCCGATACCGTCAGGATCATTCCCGGACAGATTCCACCACATAAGATGACCGACAAGACGACCATCATCAAAAAGACTGCCAGGATCCGCCTGCCTCTTTTCATAGATATTTCCTCCGTACATTCCGAGCACCCTTTACAGAGCATGCTCTATATCTCTTACTCATTTTATCATATCTCCCTCTTTATTTCCATGTACAATGTTATGCACACTATGAACCAATGTTGATGCGCAACACAATACAAACGCGCAACACAATACAAATGCGCAACACAATACAAATGCGCAACACAATACAAATGCGCAATATGAATACACAAGATAACTCAACACCCACGCACCATACACAAAAAGGAGAGTACACGCCTCTCCTTTTATCACAAAACATATTCAAATCTTACCATTCACGCAACCATCCAGCGATTAATACAGCAATTCCTCCAGGAACTTCTTATTCGCATCAAAATCTATCTCCAATACTGCCATCCCCTCATAGGTGATATCCGTATAAGTTCCATCCTGCGGAAGACTTGCCTGCTGCATCTTCAGATTATCTACCGCCAGGACATCTTTGGCCATATCGTAGATCTCTGTCACGCTCATATTCGTCTCAACTTGATTCATGCAGTAATTGATCAGCGAGAGAATGGAGGAAGGATCTTTATCTTCCATTACTTTGCGGTATATTCCGTACATGACGCTGCGCTGCCTTCTCGTTCTCTCAAAATCACTTCCCAGTGTACGGTTTCTGGCATGTGCCAGTGCCTGAGAACCTGTCAGGATCACATCGCCGGACTGGATATTCGGCATACCGTTCTGACGATAATATTCTGCCTCTTCTTCAGAAATATATACCTTCACGCCGCCGATCTCGTCGATAATGCCAACCAGATTTTCAAAATTAATGGTAATATAATTCTGAATATCCAGATCATAGGTCTTATTAATGGTATTGATTGTAAGACCGACCCCTCCATATGCGTAGGTATGACCAAGTCTGCTCTTACCATAGCCATCAATATCTACCAGCGAATCTCGCAAGAAGGAAACCACCGTAGATTTATTTTCCTTTTTGTTAAATGAAACCAGCATCATACTGTCAGAACGTCCCATGTCTGAATTCGGATCTCTGGAATCGGTACCGACCAGCAGTACATTATACACCTGGTCATCCTTTTGATCTGCCTCTGCAATTTTTACAGACTTCGCCTTTGGATCCACCTCATCTGCAGGGACAATATCAACCGTATCTTTGTAGAATTTCCAGATAATAGAACCATAGACACCTACAATCAACAGTATCACTGCCAGTATGACAATTCCTATAATTTTCCGCTTTTTATGCTTTCTGAAAAACTTCATCTACAGTGCCTCCTTAATCCTTAATGACTCGTCCGTCTTGATCCTGTGTTCCTTTTTCTGCGTCCGTATAATTTCCATAATGACTCCGGCTTCCATAACGCCCATAGCCGCCATAACGCTTATATCCATAGCTGTAACCATACCCATATCCACGGCTTCTGCTTGAACTGTCACCGTTAAATACATAACCGATGATGTGGATGCCACTCATCGCAAGAGCCTGCACACCTTCTCGAATCTGCCTCATCTTCGTATGGTCATAACGTACCACATAGAGTGCTGCATCCACATATCGTGCAAGTACCGGGGCATCTGCCAGCAATCCCGACGGGGCCGTATCAAATATGACAACATCCGCCTGCTTAATCAATGCCTGAACCAACGCCCGCATGCTCTTTGAACTCAGAAGCTTCGTATTTCCTTCGTCATTCTCACCACCGTAGAGCACCTTCAGACTTCCATTTTGCACTTCTACATTTACCATAGCATCCTTAATGGCAACTTCCTTTTTCAGAACCGCTCCAAGCCCAGGGTGCTTCTCCTGTTCATTCATCACACCCGCAACAGATGGATTTCTCATATCACAATCCACAAGGATTACCTTCTTCCCCTGCTTCGCGATTGAGATAGCCAGATTCGCCGCAAGGGTCGTCTTACCTTCTCCTGGAATGGAACTGGTAATCAGAAGAGACTGGAAACCATTCTCCTCCATATCCCGCATTACCTTAATTCTTATTTTTCGGATTGCTTCCACATATCCTTGTGAGATTCTTTCATTCAACAGACTTAACGTATTGTGAAATGTCTCTTTCTTACGCTTCTTCACCCGAATATACGGAACACTTCCACAATCCATCAGATTCAATTGCTTTTTTAATTCTTTCTTGGACTTCACCGTTCTTCTCTGCAACACATAGAGAACCAGTATGACACATCCAATCAAAGCTCCTTTTAAAGCGCCTCTCTTATAGGAACCTCGAATTACCTCTGAACGCTTTGTATCTGACGGAATTCCCGTCTCATCCAACACGGTGAGTTGCGTCTTTCCCACAACAAACTCTGCTACCTGCGGATAATTGTCTAACACAGAGACCAGTGTATTATACGCCACCTGCGGGTCATCTGCCGTCACAGAGATTGTGAGCAGGTTGGTTCCCTCATCCGCCTCTGCGCTAATCGTACCTGGAAGGGCATTCACTCCCAGATCTTCCGCCACTACATCTTCCAGAACACCGCTGGTAAGAATGTACGGAAATATCTGTGCCATATCCTGCGCAGAACTTCCAGTGGTAGAATTCACCGATACCGTCGCCGACGCAACATATTGAGACACATAAGTAGTTGTAGCAGTAAAATAATTCTTCACTGCAAAAAACACAGTCAAAACTACGATCAGCCACCATAACTTACGCACTCCTTGACAAAAGTCAACCAGAAGTGACGTAAGATCCATCTTCTCAGGCGCTTCCCGAGATTCCTTTCCGGACATTGCTCTATAATCTTCCATATGCCTCAATTCCCTCTATTCTTATTATAATTCCCATAATGACCATATTGTCCATATCCATACTTGCCATAATAGCGTCCGACCGAGCTGTCTGCCACACTGGAAAATGTCTGGACTCCATTGAGCACAACACCCAGGATCTTCGTATGATTATCACGAAAATCATCCATAATATCATTGATATCTTCAGCCAGCATATAATTCTGTCTTACCACCATCAATACCGCATCTGCACACTGTGCAAATACCTGCGCATCTCCAAGGAGACCTGCTGGTGGAGTATCAATGATTACATAATCCGCATATTTTCTACATGCATTTATCAGCTTCGGAAGCTTATCTGTATGAAGAATCTCAGTGGAAGAAGAATAACAGTTTCTTCCGCCAAGGAAGAACAGATGCGGTCGTTCCCCTTTCATCAATATATCTGTCAGCACACCTGAACCTTTCAGGAATTCACCCAGCTCATTCTTCTCCTCAACCTTCAGATCAAAAATCAGGAACTGAGAAGGCCTGCGGATATCACCATCAACAAGGATTACCTTCTTCCCTTGCTCCGCAAGACTGATTGCAAGGTTCGCTGCCACCGTAGACTTTCCTTCATTCTCCGCGGCACTTGTAACCACCAGAACTTTGCGATCATCCTTCGCCATCTGATATTCCACTTTCGCCGCCAGCTTCTTGTAACTCTCTACAAACGGAAAACTTGCGATTGGATTATCAATCAGCGCAGCAGATTTCTTATGATGTACGAACTCCCGTAGCGTCTTGTATTTGAATTCATAGCTGATCGCTCCAAGACTTCTCGCATCCAGTTTTTTCTCGATCTCTTTCTCCTGCTTGACCGAATTCTGCATAAAGGATAAGAGTCCAAATAAGAGGATACACATTCCGGCTCCACCTAAGAATCCCTTCTTCATCTCTCTTCTCGTGTTCAATGGATTGGTCGATGCATAAGGCATCTTCGGTTCTTCCAGTACACTAAGGACTGCATTTCCCACTGTATAAATAGACACTTCTGAGTAGTGCTCCATGATCGTCCGGATAATATCTATGGAATCCTTCGCCGTGTCTGCTGTCACATTTAGCGTGAGCAGATTGGTCCCTTCCTTTACCTCCGTAGTAATCTTCGCATCTACTTCTTCCATTCCAAGATTCTCACAGATAATCTTCTCCATGACATTACTTTTTAATACCTTTTCAAAGGTCTGTGCCATACTGTATGCTGCTGAAAGATTACTGTAGGTATTATTACTTCCTTTGGAACCGACTACAAATGTAGCCGTCGTCGTATATTCCGGGACATACTGTACACTCGTTACTACATAGGTTAACATCGCTCCTGCAAGTGCTCCCAGAAGAATCACCCACCAATTCCTGAGAATATCCTGCACCAGAGTAAAAAGATCGACTCCCGAATCAACTGCTGCCGATATCTCGTCTCTATTTTTCTCATCTCTGCTCATTCTATTCTCCTTCCACAACCACATACAACTTGGTAACTGCAGTCACACCACTGTCACCTGTATAAGTAAATTCCACCGTATAGACACCTGGATTCTCATAATCTACATAAGATGCAATTCCGATTGCCTCCCTGGTTCCGGCAATCATAGCACCATCCGCTTCATAAGTATATTCCGTCCCATTTTTCTCAATTCCAATCAGGTAAGTTGCCGGATCAATGGGTTGATTCACCGTTGTATATGCGATATACTCTGACAAAAGCGGATACTCCTTATAACGCTCCTGACGGTCATCTGAATCCGTAATCGTCATCTCTGCCGCTACCGAGCACACATCTCCCGCACTGTTGCTGACCTGCAGAGTCACTGGAAATGTTCCTGCCTGTCCACTATAATAACTGTTATCCACAATCGTACGAATCTGATTGGTCAGATCCCCATCCAGACAATCCTCCGCGGACAGATACTCTGACATCGTTGTATCCGCCTGATCTGTACTGGAAAAACGCAGAGGCTTCAGCATGTGGATCTTCGGAGACGTATAATCTGTATATTCCACCGTCCGTTCCATAGTTGCCATATTATTGGCCTTGTCAAAGACCACATACGTCACGGTACGCTTATTATTAATAAAATGTGACATTGCAGAGATGCGAATAGAATCTGTAATATCCCCATCTTTATTATCCTTCGCCGTAACCCCCTTTAAGAGAGCCTCCTCCTGATCTGCCACACTGACGGACACCGTATCTTCCTTACACTGAATCTCTGGTGCCGTATGATCTTCCAACACTCTTAACTTCACCTGATATCCTGCAAACAGAATACACGACACGGCAAATATTATACATATGACTATTCTTAATCTTTTCATACTCTACTTCCTTATCTATATATCATACTCAGAAAACTCGATTGGTTTCCGTTTCAATATGGGACTATTACTGCAGATTCTCTCAGGATTGTGTTTGAACACAAGATCTGTACATCTCTTAGAATACTCCTCACACACTTCCTCATATGCATCCAACATATACGGTGTCCTCTGAAACGGACTGTGTGCATCACTTGCCACAACAGAGACCAGATTATGCTTAAGCATACGATAAGCTATCCTTTGTGCCTTTCTTCCGAATCTCCCCTGAAAACTCCCCTTATTCACTTGTATCACACATCCGCTCAGTCTCCACTGATACGCAATCTGCGGCCGATCCTGAATAAATTCATATCGCTCCGCATGTGCAACTACTGGCTTGGCACCTACCGCACACATCCTGCGCAGCAGATCCGTTGCAAAATCAGGATCTTCATCAAAAGAAAATTCCACCAACACATAGCGACTCTGATTGAGCGGCATAATCTTCCCATCCACAAGCAGATCCGGCAGATTATCCGTCGCAAAAGCCTCCATTCCCGGATACAGCCTAAGCGGAATCTTCTCCCTTGCCAACGCCTGTACACTATCCTGGAACACCTTGACATAAGCATCGCTAAAATAATTATCAAAAAGCCCCGGCAGATTACAGTGCGGCGTCGCCACCATAGCTTTCACGCCACTGTCTACCGCCATTCTCGCCATCTCAAGAGTATCGTATATATCCTCCGCCCCGTCATCTATACCTGGTAAAATATGCGCATGTATATCTATCATTTTATCATCCTTTATTCATGCAATAATGTGTAATTATATCACAAAATGCATTCTCTGTGTAAAAAACTACTAAAAATCCATCGCCATCTTTCCAGCTTCTTCCTCTGACAGTTCAGTGACCGTCGTTTCCATCACCCGGTATACCCGCTGACACATATTCAACACACTCGGCCGGTGCGTCGTCACAATACAAGTCTTGTTCGGCCGCTGACTGATAATATTTCTCAGCACCTGCCGTTCCGTCGTTACATCTAATGCAGACGTTGCTTCATCCAGCAGCAGGATCGGAGCATCCCGAAGCACTGCCCGTGCGATTGCAATCCTCTGAGCCTGTCCTTCCGAAAAGCCACGGCCTCTCTCACCGATATTACTATTGATCGTCTCCGGCATCTTTCCGACAAAATCCCATGCACAGGATACCTTCAACGCCTCAATAATCTCCTCATCCGTGGCATCTTCCTTCACCATCCGCATATTTTCCGCAATCGTCCCCGACAGAATTGTATTTCCCTGGGGAACATAGGCAAAGAGATGTCTCGTCTCCACATTCATCTCCACTTCACTTCCATCCAAGCCCCTGATGACCGCCTGTCCCGCTTCCGGACGAATCAATCCAAGGATCAGACGAATCATGGTTGTCTTACCTTCTCCAGACGGTCCTACCAAAGCCACGATCTCTCCCGGGCATGCCCGGAACGAAGACTTTGTAATTACCCGTGTTCCTTCCACATAGGAAAAATCCACATCCCGCATCCGCACTTCGAATCCATGCTCTGCAAGCGCATCCAGCTTACTGCTCTCCGCAATATGCACTTCCTTCGGAAGCTGTGCCAGCTCCCGGATACGGTGCGCAGATATAGAACTGTTTAAAAAGTTCGGAATAATCGAAATCACATTATTAAACGCAGAATTCAGGTTGCCTCTCTGCTGCAAGAACAATGTCATCGTTCCATACGTAATATCATGCGTCCACAGACGGAACAGACAGTAGCCAAATGCCGCATACTGCACGATCATTCCCATGATTGACATGAATACCCCTGTCTTAATAGAGAACATATTGTACTCCAGACTTACATCCTTATATTTGCGCTGCCATTCCCTCATCTTCTTCCCATATAAAGAAGAGATGCCAAAAGACTTGATCGTATCAAAATTATAAAAAGTCTCCACTTCGAACGTCATCATATCACTGTTCATCTCTTTGACTTTTCTTGCATACTCCCGCTGCTTCGAGATCAAAAACTTCGACATCAGAAGCATAATCGGCGCACTGGCAAATGCAAGCAGAGACATAATCTTATCATAATGCCAGATGACAACAAACGTAGCGATAAAATTATAGACTGCGATCACAATCGTCGGAAGCCAGCTAATGGCATTACTACTGATCGTACTCACATCACTGTTAAAACGGTTCAGCACATCTCCATTGCTGTACTTATTAATCTCCAGCCAGTCTGCATCTATAATCTTATCAAATATATCCGCCTGAATATCATTATTAATATAGATACTCAGCTTTGCTGACACACGATTGATCACATTGGAAAACACCAGACTGAACACCGCACTTCCCAGTGTGATCGCAATCATGATCCACAGCTTGCTCGTCTGATATCCGGTAATAATATCAATCATATACTTACTCGCCACACTGCTCACAAGCCCCATGGATGTACTGAATATACCAAGCAGCGTATAGAATATGATCGCACCCTTGTATCTCTTACTATAGGAAAATATCCATTTCCAATCATCAATGATCTCCGAAAATGTCCCATCCTTCCATCTCTTTATCAATATATCCAACGATTCAAAGGATATTCCTTTTCCACTTTGATTTTCTTCCATCTAATTCCTCCACGTATCAGAACTTCTATCTTCTTATCTTCGCGTACACGCTCATGATCATACGTCGTAACGGTATCATATGAAGCCACACATGCTCAAAAAACTCCCACCAGAAGTCTCCGGGCTCTATCCATCTGCCCTTTCTCTGCACCTTTGTCACAATTGCAAATATCTGTTCCCCAGGGACCGGCCCTTCTATGTCAATCTGCGCATCTCCAACGATATAATATCCTTCCGGACGCACCTTCCAGATCCGGTGCATCACATACTGCCCGCTCTTCCTCTGAAAAAATACAATATCCCCCTTACGAAGTTCCCGGTCCGGCTGCCGGAAATATACATAATCCCGTTCATGGATCAAGAACGGAGACATACTGCTGCCAGCCAACAGAAGGCTTACTTCCTTCCCCTCCTGCACCAGTTCCTTCAATACAGATAAATACTCCTGCGTATCAACTCTTCTCATGGATAACCTCCACTCTGCCATATGCTTATACAGAAGCATTGTAGCATAAATCGATACTTCTTGGCACAGATTTCTTGCAAATACACAGAAAATGCACAGATTCATTCTATTTTTCTCGTCGCAGCCATCAAAATATTCTTGACTTATCAAGCTTGAATGCATATAATTATAATCGAGAAATGAGTGTTAAAAGGTGCTTCGTAGTATAGCCAATACATTGTTCCTAATAAATACCTTGAGGTATTAGAATTTAGAGGGGGGTATGTGATAATGATAAAGAAGAAATGGGAAAAACCAAATGTTATAGTTCAGCAGTTTACACCTAATGAGTATGTGGCGGCGTGCGGTGATGAGAATAAGGTTTATAAGTTTGAATGCGACAAGTCTTCAAAGTATTTAAATACTGGAGGTATCGTCTATCTCGAGACGAATGGAGAACCTGGACTGCAAAGAATTGGGGCTAATCCAGACCATAGGTTGGGTAATTACTACCCATGTGGTAAGACACACGAGGCTCCGGTTAAGGATACTTTTAAGGAAGGTTACTTTATCCCCACCCTTTTGGCAGCTACAAGCTATAATGAGGACGTAATTGTATGGCAAGGGGATGATGGGCATAATATTCACTGTACTGGTGAGCTGGATATGAGTACATGGGAAACCACCAAATCCTAATTTTTTATTATCGTATCTGAATCGGTATAACCAATAATAAATAACATATAAGCGCAGAGCCGAAGCCATGCTTCGGCTCTCATTCTATCAGAAAGGAAATAACAATGGACTTTACAGAAGATACTTCCACGCCGGAGAAGGCTATGGTGGAACAGGCCAGGCAATTGAAAATCCCTATTACCGGAGTAATGGAACTTCTTCCCCTCTGCAATATGGACTGTGAAATGTGCTATATTCATCTGACTAAAAGTGAGATGGAAAGTCAGGGTCGTCTGCGAACAGTCGAGGAATGGCTGAGTCTTGGTCAGCAAATGGTTAAATCCGGAACGTTATTCTTGCTGCTCACCGGTGGGGAGCCTCTGCTTTTCCCTGGATTTCAGGAACTATACCTTGGGCTGAAGCAGATGGGCATGATACTCACCCTGAATACCAATGGAACCTTAATCGACGAAGAATGGGCAAGTTTTTTCGGAAAATACAAACCAAGGCGCATCAACATTACACTTTATGGAGCGGATGAGGAAGACTATAGGCGACTGTGCCATTATTCCGATGGCTTCTCCAAAACCGTTCGGGCCATCCGGTTATTGCAGGAGCGTCAGGTAGATGTAAAGGTTAGCATCAGTGTCACGAAAGAAAATCTTAACCATCTGGAGAAAATGTTTGACATCGGCACAGAATTAGGTGTGCCCGTCCATATAGACCCTTATATGATGCCTGGCACTCGAGAGCGGAATCGTCCTTTCTCGCAGCAGTCGAGGATACTTCCAGAAGAAGCAGCACAGGCATCCCTGCAAACCTTAAAGCTGCAATTTCCCGAAGATATCTTTCGACAATATATTTTTCAAAGCATCGAAAGGGTTGACGACCCGGATTTCCCCAGAGGGGACAGACACCTCTCCTGCCTTGCAGGAAATTGTTCTTTTCTGATCAACTGGCAGGGAGAAATGCGACCTTGTGTTATGATGCCAGAACCGTCCATTCCTGTGTTTGATACGGGGTTTGCATCTGCATGGGCCACACTTTCCACCCAAATACAGAATATCTGTATTAACGAAAAATGCACCAGATGCCGATTCCAGCCTTTATGTAAAATTTGTGCCGCTGCTTCGCTCTTGGAAACCGGAACTTATAACGGTGTGCCGGATTATTTGTGCCGTTATGCAAAGGAAAGCTATCGACTCCTTTTGAAAGAACGGGACAGGATTTGAGATTCTTTCTTCTCCAAGATCTCTTTTACATATTTAACATACCATTCCATCACTTCGCACACGTATTGGGGAGATTTTTCAAAGTCCAGTTCTTCTGCATAACTTGCTGCAGCGCAACGAACGCAGATTGTTTCGTACTGACATTCTGTACATTTTGCGGGATGCTTGTAGGATTTTGTCCATTTTTTCAGGTTTTCCCAACATGCAGGAAAACCTTGTTCCAGTACATTATTTCCGCCTATGCCTATCATTCCGCATGATAACATCTCTCCTTTCCAGTTAAACCAGAAGGTACTTGTCCCGGCACGACATGTAAAAGAAGAGTTCTGTATGGGTTTTTCAATTTTGATTTTCCCCTCGCTTAGCGCTTTGACAACTTTACATTTTTCTAAAAACTCTTTTTCTCCCAAATCGTGAATTTCTGCAAGAATCCGTACTTTTGCCGTCTCTTTGGCTGTCAGCCAGAATTCTGGCGTTTTTTTGCATGCGTTCATTTTTCTTGCCGGAGGGAACATATAATAAGCAGTCTCGACGTATATATCATTTTCTTCTGCCAGATGGTAGATCTGTTCCATATCATTTACATTTAATCTAGTTACACTGTAATTCCACTTTACAGCAATTCCTCGTTCCTTTAACAGATGTACGCCTTGCATCATTTGACTAAAACCTTGTGGATTGTTGCATAATGCACCATATCGTTCATCTGACGCGCCATAAATAGAGATATTCACACGTCGCGGAGGATCTTCAGCCAAAAAATCTGCCATTTCTTCGTCTATGAGTGTTCCATTTGTGTTAATACAGATAATAAGCCCGAGTTTTTTCAGTTCACGATAAAGAGTTTTAAATCCTGGATACAATAAAGGTTCGCCACCAGTTAAAAGCAGAAATAAAAGGCCCTGCTCTTGTGCTTCCCGAATGATGCGCAGCCATTCTTCCACGGATAATAAGCGGCCTTCTCTTCTCATTTGCTCCGGTGACATGCGGACATAACACATGCGGCAATCCATATTACAAGTAGGAATTAATTCTACAGTAGCCCCAATAGGAATGCGAAGCCCATCCGCTTTTGCACAAATATGTTTTTCAAAAGGCATTGTCATCTCTAATACATCCATATTTACGTAATCTCCTTAAACAGACAATCAACAGCATCCAGAGTTGGTGTACACTTCAAAAAATATATGGGTATTTCTTTGCATAAATTTTCAACTAAACTCAAGGCTTTTTCCGTTGCTTTTTCATTCCAGTAATTCACGCTAATCTCACTTAATATTTTTCGAAATGCCTGAAAGCCATACAAACGCTGTACAGTATCCGTTGGATCCTGACTCAGATATATAATTGCACGGATTGGATAATTCTTATTTTCGGAAATCTTTGAACTACCACATATGGGGAATCCACATGCAGTCCATCGTCCGTCGCGTTTCTGTAAAACAGAACGATCCCCATTCACAACATGTGCATTTTTATATTTAACCCATAAATCGGCCTGTGTTGATTTCCCAATACCGGATGGCCCTGTAAATAAAATTGCCTTCTCCTCATATTCTATATATGCAGAATGTATGATTAGCGCACTACTTTCCAATAGTACCTTTTCTAACATCATGGCTACAAAATACATATATGCTTCTTGTTTCAAAACAGGATTGATAAATATATAATATCCATCTTTCTTCTCTTCACAGTAGATACTCACTTCTTCACCCAGAAGATAATGAACACGAATCTCCCCTTCACTTCCCTGGTATATATGTTGATTTTTGCCATGGTATAAACAGACCAGCCGTGATACATCCGGCTCTGAATCGTAACATTGGATATAATAATGCGTAACGGGAAATGAATTTTTCTCATACGATGTTTGCAAAAAATGCATATGCCATTCACACCATGGGATTTCAAAATCTGCCTGAATAGCAAAAATATGATTTGCAAATTCAAAATAATAAACCATTGCCACTCCTGTTAATAAAAAAAAGAGTGAATGAAAAATCCACTCTTTTGTAATACATCTTTTTATGATAACGCCTTTCCCTCTTCAAAACCATTCAAATAATCAAGAGCGTAACCGGCGTGAACTCTTGAACCATGTCCACTGCTGCTATATCCACCTAAATCAACAGTACCACTATATAGCGGTCGACCATTATCTATTTCTGCATTTGCTGCATTTTTTTGTGTACTAGTCCACCCCAAAGAAGTAGTGTTGTTTGTAACATTCCCACCTTCTGCCACACCGTCTCCCCATTGGAACAATTGGCTAAAGAACTTTTCGGCTTCAGATGTAGATGTAAATGCTGCTCGCTGATATGCACAACCTATAGCAGAGGTAAATACAGTAACATAACTGGTTTTTGCACAATAGATCTTTACTGTATCTGTGCCACTTACAATGTTTAAATCACATCCCGCAATAAACTGATTTGGGACAAACTCCTCACAATGCATTAATGGCTTCCCATATCTTTTCTTCATATTTTTACCCACTCCCTCATTATTACTTACAAATAAATAATATTCGTATTCATACAGATATATTCCATTTTTACCCAAATATTCTGTAAAAATATCATTTGATGGAGTGTTAACTGGTTTCCGTTTAATCTATAATATCATACTCCCGCAGCAGTTCCACCCGGCTCATTCCGATTTCCATTCCACTTGGTTCTTCTTTGTCATCCTTCCTCTTATTGCCCAGATATCCCGCGATCCTCATGCCCCATGCCACCGGCAGAAGCCACGGATATTTGTCCAGCCACGGGTATCCTCTCTTCATATAATCTTTTCCAGGGAAAAGGGACGCTTTCACAGAAGCCATCGTATCTTTCTTCCCACTTTCTGCCGCTGCCAGTGTGATGTTGGAACTGTGTTTGCGCTCCATAGTGCTGTCTCCGAAGATGCCACTGTCAAGGAGATCAAGAAGTAAATGATCGCAGTTGACGTGTTCTTCCTGCAGGAACGCCGGATAGTGTGCTTTCTCACAGGAGAATCCGAGATACTCTCGTCCTATTTCCGCCAGACCATTCCAGAATACTTCCATGCGAAGTGCCTGCAGTCTCGTATATATATAATCCCAGTCGATCTGCTCTCCGTAATGTTCTGCCATCATGACCATATCGCAGACCTGGCGGATGCCAAATCCTCCGTGCAGGAAGTGCTTCAGGCTATGGCAGATCAAATAGAACAGATGCAGGGTCGGATGCAAGGTCCAGATCGTTTTGCCCTGGATTTCTTCTGCTATACATGTGGCATATGCATCTGCAAATTCCCTGTTAAGGTGTCCATAAGCGCCCGACTCTTCTGCAAACAGGTCAAAATGCATCTCGATATACACGCCATTTTGCGGATTGATATAAGGAATTTCCTGAGGCAGATGCGCTGTGTCAAGCTCTTCTCTCTGAAATCCTCCGGCTGCCAGGATTGCATCACAGACAGGGAAATCTTCTTTCCGCACGAGAATGTCTTCATCGCCGGACACGCGGTAATCAGACTTCTCATAGAGATTGCGGCAGATGATCCCCTTCACTACCAGAGGCCGTACTCCCTGGGCACACATTTTTTCATATATACGCAAGAAACCATCGGCCCGCTGCATCTGCATCATGACTTCCCGCATAGTGTAATTCTTGAATACTCCTGCCAGACCCATATATTCTGGCTTTCGAAGCAGTTCTTCCTCCCGGATCTGCTCATAGACGGCAGCAGTCATCTTATGGATCCCTGCCATCTGATATAATTCCTCTATCTGTACAAATGCTTCCGGAAAATGATAAGTCTTTCCGTGCATGAAGCTCTCCAGAATCTTTAAGAATTCTTCCTGCAATGATGTTAATTCAATTTTTCCAATTCTTTCTCCAGACATCTGACTGCCTCCTCCGAGATGTCACAGCCCAGTTCAAATACCGGGACTTCTCCAATCATTTCTTCGATCAGGTCCATCGCTTTCATCTGAAATTCTGCGTTCCACATATTAATGGTTATCTGAGCCATGAGCTTCTGTACCGCTTCAAATCCTTTTATCCTTACGATCTCATTTGTCTTCGACTGATGGAGCATCACGATTGCCTCAATCGGACAGGATTCGTTATAGCAGATCTCAGAGCTTCCGCAGACCGGCCATCCATAGGCATACCAGCCGTCTTTCTCACAGATAAGGAGAGACCGGTCACCATTGACCGTTCTGGTACCGCGATATCTCTCCCACAAATCTGCCTGCGTTGATTTTCCTGTCTCGGAAGGGGCCGAGAACAAAATCGCTTTCCCGTCTCTGAGCATATACGCAGAATGTAAGATCAGGGAATCCTGCTGAATCATCAGTTTCTCCAGTGCGAGCAGTGACACAAATATCGTATCATAGATAAGCATTGGCCGGATCTCTTCATCTACCCACACCCGGATTGGCTTCCCCGCTTCTTCAAGGACAATCCCATAGGGACGGTCAGCCCCATGAAAATTCAAGATCCGGCATTCTATCTCTGGCACGGTCAGCACCCGCAGATTCTCTCTTCGAATCTCCCTTGCCTGCGGGCAGGCTTTTCTGAATGCCTGCTCGATTTCATTCAATGCTCTGGTATATACAATCTCATAAATACGATCTACTTCATCACTTTCACATAGGAATTTTTGCATATTTTCAGGAATTGGCATTCCTTCCGGCATATGCACCTCTATATTTACATGACCAAACTGATACTTCTTCTTCACGATTATTTCTCCTGTTGTTCGCCCACTTCTACATATTCCGCATTTTCTTCGCCTTCTTTTACACGTTCTCCATAGACCCCATAATGACTATAACGACCATAACGATAGCCGCCATAGCTACTTAGTGTCCGCTCTGCACCGTTTAATACTGCTCCGATAATCGGCAATTTCGAGAACGTCAACATATCCATTCCTTCTGCGATTCTTTCGATTCGCGCATAGTCCTGTTTTACCACATAGAGCGCACAGTCTGCACATCTTGCAACTGCAGAAGCATCAGATAACATGGCAGCCGGAGGCGTATCAAGCACTACATAGTCATAACGCTCCTCCAGCCCATCAACCACTTCTCCCAATACTTTTGTACTTAGAAGCTTCACGGGATCCGATTGCGGCTCCCCTGCGAAGATCACATCAAGTCCCCATTCTTCCAGCGACTGCATGGCTTCTTCTGCCGCACATCTGCCCTTTAGAATATCCGACATCCCAATCTTGGTCCGCTCCTCCATTCCCAGTACTTTTCCAATGGAAGGATTGCGAAGATCCATGTCTACAAGTGCCACCTGCTTTCCCCTTTCTGCCAGAGACAGAGCAAGGTTTGCCGCAATCGTTGATTTCCCTTCTCCCGGAACAGAACTGGTTACCATAATTACCTGTCCGCCAACGCGATTCATTTCCCGCATCACTCTTGTACGGATGGTACGCATCGCTTCCAGAAAAGCATAACCTACTTTATCATTGTAGATATGAATATGTCTGTCGAATTCTTTTCTCCTTTTTTTAAAAATAATCTGCGGTATGATCGCAATACATGTTACACTTAGATATTTTTTAAAATCTTCTTCTCTCTGGATCGTATGATTGGTCATCGTATAGAAAAAGGCAAATACCAGCCAGAGAAACGCCCCGACTGCAGCACCCTCCAGAAGACTCATGCGCTTGTCCAGATAGTTCCATGGTCTCGCAGCGATTCCGGAATCATCCAGCACCTCTATCTGAATCTTTCCCAGCACATATACACTGGCCTGCGGACATTTCTTCAGAATCGACTGCAGAATCCCATATGCCATACCCGCATCATCGGAAGTTACCTTGAGTACGAAGAAATTCGCAGACTCCTTACTCTCCAGCTCGATTGTTGCAGGAAATGTGCTTAACTCCATGTCTTCCATGACCATATTTTTCATTACATCGGACTGCAGAATATATGGAAGGCTTTCTTTTACCTGCTCACTTCCGCTGGCACCGCTGCCGACAACAGAGCTTCCTTCTGTATTTACCGAAAATGTTGCCTGGCTCTGATATTCCGGCTGATAATGAAGTCTGACATAGAGATAGAACCCTGCTGACACTGCCAGAATGCATATCAGCAAAGAGATCCAGAACTTCTTTACCGTCTTCAGGAAATCTTCCAGAAAAGAAGTAATATCTATTAAATTCAGTTCTTCCTTCTTATCCATAGCTTATTTATGCATTCTCCTTTGGTTCTTTCTTCTTATTATAATATTCATACCCATAGCCATATTTCTGCTGATAACTGTCTGATCTCGGAAACACATTGCCAAGAAGCCCTGTCTCCACATCATTCAGTATACACCCCAGAAGCTGGCATCCGTTTTTCTTGAAAATATCAATTGCATCATTAATATCTTTTACTTTTGAAGTATTCTGCCGCACTACCAGAAGCCCTGCCGCCGCATGCTGCATGATCTCTTCTGCATCTGCCGCCAGATAAAGCGGCGGTGTATCAATAATAACGTAATCCACTTCTTCTGCAAACCGGTCAAATGCTTTTGCTGCGCTCTGGCTTACAAGGAGCTTCATTGCATTTTTGTAACTGCGGCTTCCTGCCAGAAGTCGCACACCGGTGTGTTCTATCTCCCTCACTGCCTCAGAGAGCTCCGCTTTCCCTGCCAGAACACTTCCCACCTGAGCCTCACCTTTAGTATATCTCTGCCCAAACAATTTAAACTGCGCCGGTTTACGAAGATCTGCATCCACCAGAAGTACTTTCTTCCCCTGTTTGGCAAGAGACAGCGCCAGATTGGCTGACACTGTGGATTTTCCTTCATTTTCCTGAACACTGGTAACAAGGACTACCTTCTTACCCTTACGTCCGACCTTATAATCCAGCTTCATACAGAGCTTCTGGAAAGTCTCAATATAGCCGAAGCTGGTAACCGGATTACTCACGAGAAGTCCTGTCTTCTCTTTTCGCAGCCCGAGATGCAGGCCTTTATTCAGATCTTCATGATAAATCGTCGCAAATAACCGTGTATCCAGTTTCTTCTCTACTTCTTCTTCATTCTTAATATCATCACGGAAATAATAGAACAATGCAAGTAAAAAAACGATTCCTGCTGCCGTTACAAGAAACACTTTGGCCAGCAAATGCTTTGCATCATACGCTTCCATAGCCTCCATAGGTACTTTCGGCTCCTCCAGTACCTGAAGCACCATATTGCTCAGAAGCTTCTCTGTTACTTCCCCATAATGATCCAGAATCCCATTCATAACAATCATGGCATCCCGCGGAGTTGCTGCCTGTACTTTCATAGTGATCATATTCGTGTTCGGAATACTCTCACAAGAAATGCTGCCTGGAAGCGAGGATATCTCCAGTGCCTCTGCAACCTTCTTCTGCAGAAGACTACTGGTAATCACTTCCTGAAAGATCTCCGCCGTCTCCTGTGCTCCGCTGGTACCGCTGGTAGCTCCGGCACCATCTCGCTCATATACAACTATAATGGCCTTTGTCTCATACTGAGGCCGATACATCCTGCTTGCCACAATACCACAGCCAAGAGCCGCGATCACTCCAACCAGAAGAATCACCAGCCACTGCCTGAGCACGCGTCTTAATATATTTACAATATCTATCCGTTCTGTCATCTTCTTATAATCCTACTCTTCCACTACTATTATCAGATCCGTAGACGCACTGGCCTGTTCTGTATTTAATGTATATGTCGCCGTATAGATTCCCGGCATAGAAGTATCCAGATCCGAACTGATCTGCACATCTCCCACTCCATATTCCCGGCCTCCCGCAGATGCGCGCACAATATAAGCACCTAAGTCCACACCTTCTCCCACCTTAGAGTAGATGAGATACTGAGACAACTCCACACTTGCATATGCACCAGTACTATTCATCACAATCTTCACCGGAAGCCTTAGCGTTGCCACGTCACCGCAGCTGTTCGTTACTTGTACTTCATACTGCGCTGTCATAGCATCTGACGTCATAGACACCATCTCTGTATCCGTCACGACAATCTGACTGGTCAGATCTCCATCAATACAATCCGATGCATGAAGCGGTTCCAGGATCTCAGACATCTCTGCATTGACCGAATATGCCCTCAGCGGTCCATCCAGAGAAAAACGTGGCGGTGTATAATCTACATACTTCATCTTTCGCTGCGCTTTTCCTACATGGTTATCCTGATCAAAAGCGGCATAGGTAATCACCCGCTGATGATCTCCCAGCATCTTGGAAATGCTCTCTATAATAGCTGTATCCGTTACATCTCCATCTTTCTTATCGGTAGCTTTCACTCCGGCAAGCAGTTCTTCTTCCGTCACGCCTACGGATACTTCCAGCACATCTGTGTCAAAGGTAATCTCTGGTGTAGAACGGTCAAATCGACTATAAAGCACCCACTCATTGGCAATATATAAGATTCCCATCCCGACAGCCACTGCCAATAACAGAATCCGAAGACGATACTGTGTACTCTTCTTTCCCATTACCAGGTCTTATCCTCCTTCGTACACTCTACAAAACCAGCCTGAAGAAGCTGAGAGATGAATCCGATAGCGTCCTTCTTCGCCGTCTCCTCATCAATCTCATATTCGTCAAGAATCATCTGGATCATCTCCTCCAGACTCTCTGCCTTCTCCATATTTTCCCAGATGAATCTGGCCGTGTCACTCATCGTGATCAGGCCATTGAATTCCTGTGTCGTAGCCCCTGTCGGCACCAGTACACATTCCCCCGCAATCTCTCTTAATATAAATTCCTTCGCAATTCTCATTTCTTAGATCTCCTTTTCTCATTGCCTGACCCTTCATCTGCGTATTCTGCCATCAGACGAAGCTTCTCCGTCGTCATTGCACACATATAATCCGGCCGCTTCTGAACATCGCCGGTCTCCGTATATGCACATGCTCCGCACACCGTACAAAATGCACGCTTCCCACACCGGGAACACTCCGGCGGCAGGAACAGCTTAGCCCTCTCCTGCTTCACAGATTCCCATGCCTTCGCAAATCCACATTCGAATACCGGAATCTCCTGCTTATCCATAAAAACACAAGGTGTCATCATGCCCTTCCAGTTGATCCAGAAAGAACTTAACCCCGCTCTGCATGGCAATGGTTCCGGGGCACATTCTCCCGGAAAATCTTCCCCCTTATGATAACACTTGGCCATGGCTTTCGCAAGCTTACGGAACTCTTCCGCAGACAATTCATCCCGACGGATCTTCACATATCCTTCCGCCGCCTTCTCCGGTATAAGTCTGGCCTTCTCATTGAACTTACACACCCCTTTTCGGGAAGAAGGGAACATATAAGAATCCACCTCCAACGGGATATCCAGCTCATGAGCAATCTGCTGGATCCTCTCCAGATCCTCCCAGTTGTCCGGCGTCAAGCTTCCATTCAACTTCACCGGCACGTGCCTCTCCTGCAAGAGATGAATCGCACGCATCACTTGCGTAAATCCATGGGGATTCCTGCAAAGCCGCCCATAGATCACATCAGAAGAACCATAGAGCGTAATATTCACCCTCCTTGGCAGATGCTCTGCCAAAAGATCTGCATATTCCTCCGTAATCAAGGTTCCATTCGTATTCAGCGTCAGATATAGTCCCATCTCCGCCAAGCCACGATACAGCCGGGCAAATTCCGGGTATAGGAATGGCTCCCCTCCGGTCAGAAGCAGGAACAACACTCCTGCTTCCTTGGCTTCCTGCGCCAGAGCCAGCCACTCATCCGCCGTGCGAAGCCGCCCCTGAGCCCGCATCTCCTCTGGAGATAACCGTAAGAAACACATCCGGCAGTCCATGTTGCACAGAGGCAATAATTCAAAAGAACCACCCAGAGGAATACGCTTCCGGGTGGCTGAGATAACAAGACGCTCTTCTATTTTTGTCTTTTCAGATAAAACACTCATATAAAACTCATAACTCCTTAATATACGAAGAAAAAAGTCGTCCAAACTCCAAAGTCAAGACAACTTCTTTTTTCCTAATTCATTTCAATTTTAAACCGAAGCATTAGGATGCGGATCATTTGTACCCTCCACATTTGTAACATAAGAAACGAGGTGTACCCAACCATCAAGAGTCAAATCATGTCCTTCTTTTCCATCAATTAATCCTTTATAATAATGACCGCTTAATGATTTACCGAATCCATCGTTGTCATTGTCGTACATATCCCATGTTGGAGCCTTTTCCATTTTTATATAATCTTCCTCTCCTCCATTGCAGACAATCTTATAACACGCTGCCACATATTCATTTGCTACAAATTCTTCGCTCTCTATCACTGGTTTAACATATTCTTTCTTCATATAGCACTCCACTCCCTCTTTTGTTTCTCTCGCCCTCATTATTCTTTGGCATTCTTTCCAATACTCCTTCTTACATCCTAGCAAAAACAGCCATGCTTGTCAAGCTTAATAAAAGCCAGTGCGAATTGTACTAAAAAAATACAATCATATTTGTTTTTCGGAGGAGAACGCTGTCAGATTTCTGCCTTTTCATATCAGTTCCAGTACTTCTCCACCTCTTCTTTTGCCTGTTCCTTTGTAATCTCGAACTTCTTCGAGATTCTTTCTATGGCCTCTTCCATGGATACACCGAATTCCTTCAATGTTTCTACTCCCAGCTCTATCCCCTGTTCTCTTCCCTGTTTTATTCCTTGTTCTCTTCCCAGCTCTATTCCATCATTATACAATTCATCCAATGCCTTACACATATCCACCGTCTCCTTTCCCTCTATCCTTTCCACGTTTTCTTTTAACATCTTTTCGGAATGCAGGAATTCTCGCATCACCTGGTAGGTTTCTTCGTCTACATTCCGAAAGTATGATTCTCTTTTATTCATATAGTCTAGCAGTTCTTTTTTATTCCCTCTACATTTTAGCGTACCCAATATTTCTTGTAAATCACTCTGGAAGCGTTCCAGATGTTCTAGATTTCCCGCGTCTACAAGGTTAATGCGATAATTGGACACGTATTCTCTCAGCAGTTCTTGATTTTCTTCTCCGTCTCCCCATCGGAGCATTCCGGGGCTGTCATCTTCTGTTTTTCTTCCTTTTCCCGTTCTTTCCACAATTGCTGGATCTGCCCCACGTAAGACAGGCTGTCATAAAGCATGTTGCGCACGGTCATGGCGTAATGTACTTTTTCCTGATTCTCACATGCCAATAGCACCAGTAATGCTCCCTTTTTCCAACGCATTACAATGTCACGGTATCTGTGGATCTCCTGAACTTTTTGTTCTTTGTCTTCCAGCAGGATATCCGTTTCTCCTTCTGCCGACTCCAATTCCTCCGGCAATACCACCTGCTTTCCCCGGAATACGATCCCATTGTACAGATCTGAAAATCTTACCGGGTTGCTCATCCATTCTCTGACTGCTGCATTTCCTTTTCCCATGCATGTACCTCCTGATATTCATTTTCTCATCAAAATTGAATGCTTCGGCGAATTGCCTTTGACCTTCGAGACCGTCTTTGAAACGGTGATTCAGACGCAAGAATTGCCCGAGCGGGCTCGTCTGTGATTTTGATGTGATGCAAGTATAGCATGGCTTACATTTCTTTTGCAACAGAATTCTTTTTTGCCGCCTCATATGGAAAAGGCATCTGAAAACACATATTTTCAGATGCCCTTTATCGTTATCCATGAATCTTTATCGTTGCTATCTCTGGCCGGTTCCAGAATCTTGGAAGCAGCTGATGGTGGCTTCCAAGTCCGCTGGTTACGAATATATTCATATCGTCTTTCCGGTACATCCCGTGAACATATTCCGGGAACCATCCCTGATCTCCTCCGTACAGACCACCCAGAATCGGAAGTACCACCTGCCCTCCATGGATATGTCCGCTGATGACCAGATCCACATCCCAGACCGAAGATGCATTTCCGAAGCAGAAGCTCTCCGGGCGATGCGCCATCATGAGTTTTAGATGGTCGGTATTTTGATAATCTTCCAGGAAGCTTTTGACTGGCTCCGGTGTGTTCTTTGCATCGTCATTTCCATCCAGAGCAAATGCATAATCATACAGCCCGCCCAGCCGGAACTGCACTCCATTTACCTCAATATCTTCATATGATTTGTCCAACACAACTGCGCCTGCCGCCTCCAGCTGCCCAACCAGGTCCGTATGCCCGTTCTCCATATAAGAAACTTCATGATTTCCAAGAGAAAAATAGACTGGCGCAACGTCTTTTAACTGCCGGATAAGAGCACACGGCACATCTGCATCTTCAGAGTCTTCATTCAGAAAATCTCCACCCAGAAGAATAAGATCCGGCTCTTGTTCTTTTACCTTTTTTACCAGCCTCGCATTCTCTTCTCCGAACTCATGATCATGAAGATCTGATAATACTGCTACATTAATCTCTTGTCCTGGCTCCAGTTTCTCGCTTTGATATTCATAGTTCCGCACAATCAGCCAATGAGTAGAGCACCAGACCTCTCCCAGAATGAGGATAACAAGAAGAAGAACGATACTGATAGAGATTTGCCTATATCTTTTCACCGATTTACGTTCCACTTTCATATCAGCTCCAGTACTTCTCCACCTCTTCTTTTGCCTGTTCCTTTGTAATCTCGAATTTCTTCGAGATTCTTTCTATAGCCTCTTCCATAGAAATATTGAATTCCTTCATTGTCTCTATTGTTCCTCGAATCATTCCACGCTCTATTCCCTGCTCTATTCCATCATTATACAATTCATCCAATGCCTTACACATATCCACCGTTTCCTTTCCCTCTATCCTTTCTACGTTTTCTTTTAACATCTTTTCGGAATGCAGGAATTCTCGCATCACCTGGTAGGTTTCTTCGTCTACATTCCGAAAGTATGATTCTCTTTTATTCATATAGTCTAGCAGTTCTTTTTTATTCCCTCTACATTTTAGC
>NZ_JAFBIX010000089.1 GCF_021531895.1 Faecalicatena contorta
TTTCTTCGAATTGTGTTGTAATCATTATCTCATTACTCTGTTTATAACAATTACCTCGGATGTCTTGATTAAGATATTTATCTTATCATTTCTATTTCTTATATGCAATTTTCAAGGTACATATTGACTGAATTTTTATCAGTCATTAGAAACCTGAATCTTCTGTTCAACTCTCTAATCACTGGTAAAACCAGTTATTTTCTTTTTTAAATCTGGCGGCCACCTACTCTCCCGCACCGTCTCCAGTGAAGTACCATCGGCCGCTTAAGGCTTAACCATCGTGTTCGGGATGGGTACGGGTGTGTCCCCTAAGCGCATCGCCACCAGAAAGATCCCTGATTCTTT
>NZ_JAFBIX010000090.1 GCF_021531895.1 Faecalicatena contorta
CGTCTTCTCGCCTGACATCCCCCAAGTCCGCAACTTCCTCATCTGGGAGAATTCCTGCGCGTCATGCAGAGGGAAAGATCATAGTAAAGATATTGTCAAAAAACTGGCAGAATAACTAACTGATTCTTCCATTGAAATAATGATGAATAGTATAAAAACATCGTTCCCCATTGCGCTTTGCGCCAGGAATTACCCCAGATGAGTTCGTTCAGTAATTGGGAATGTCAGGCGCAAGGGAGTTGGATAGGCTGGTCTGTATCCGTCTAGTCAAGCGTTAGAATCCGTTACAGAAAAAAGAGTTGCAATTCCGTGTGAGAATTTGGC
>NZ_JAFBIX010000091.1 GCF_021531895.1 Faecalicatena contorta
TCATCGGTTTTGGTTTGTAAACTTCTTTTTTTCTGTTTGCCATAATAAAAGGCCTCCTATGATTTAATATATTTTATCATAGAAGACCTTTATAGTGTTTAATTTACAGAGTTTTTTTCACAGGCTCTCTTGACATAGCACCAAACACGTTTTTATATAGTTGTTTGATTTCTTCTGATATACTGCAAGCTGTTTTCGTCCATCTTCCAGATTATACATCCGCATTTGCTTATAAAACCGTGCTTCATCCTGACGATGCTGTCTCTCCA
>NZ_JAFBIX010000092.1 GCF_021531895.1 Faecalicatena contorta
TTTGAAAGTGATTCGATGATTCGTCCTGAACTGTACTTGTTTTCGAGTTTCATTTCCAGGATTCTCATGAGCGTAAGTGCAACAAAGCAGGTTAAGAAGTGGGCTTCGATATGTTCTTTCGTCCATAGACGGTGTGAAATTTTTTCTGTAAATTGAGATCTTCTATGATAATTAAGCGGCTTAATGGCAGTTTTCTGCGGTTAAGCCGTTGTCTATTTAATAGCAAAAATGAACGAACATGTCAAGAGCACCCA
>NZ_JAFBIX010000093.1 GCF_021531895.1 Faecalicatena contorta
TCAAGGCATAGTATCCTCTATGTCCAATGTTTATGTCCATTTCTCGCAAATTTCTTTTCCTGCACGATATTCAGTTGTCAATTTTCGCTTGGAATCTCATTCATTGAGATTCCGAGAAGTTATGTATAATAACTTCTCGGAATCTTCAGCCCTGATTTTATAAGGCTTTCCGACCCTTATCTCAAAAAATCACCCACTTTTTTGCAAAAAACGCTTGACAAATCGCTCAAAATTTGCGGCGAAGCCGATTGAT
>NZ_JAFBIX010000011.1 GCF_021531895.1 Faecalicatena contorta
AACTAGAAGGAGGGATTAAGCATGAAACTGGAACTTGGAAAAATTGCTATCAATGACATTCAGTTTGCGGACCGGACTTATGTCGAGAATCATGTGCTCTATGTGAACAAAGGTGAAGTGGAAGCCATGGTGCTGGAAGATGACAAATTACTGGAATGTCATTTGGAGATTGCAAGGCCTGGAGATTCCACAAGAATTACACCGGTTAAGGATGTTATTGAACCGCGTGTAAAGGTAAGTGGAGGCGAGATGTTTCCGGGAGTGATCGGAAAGGTAACCCCGCAGGTAGGCGGCGGACGTACTCATGCATTGGATGGTTGCTGTGTGGTAACGGTCGGAAGAATCGTTGGCTTCCAGGAAGGTGTCATTGACATGAGCGGACCGGCAGCAGATTATTGCCCATTTTCAAAGACAGTGAATCTGTGCGTGGTAATTGAGCCGAAAGAAGGACTGGAGACTCATGTATATGAGAAGGCAGGGAGAATGGCCGGATTGAAAGTTGCAGCTTATCTTGGTGAGGCAGGAAGAGACGTAGAGCCTGATACACTGGAAGTATTTGAGACCAAGCCAATCTTTGAACAGGCTGCGATGTACCCAGATCTTCCGAAGGTAGGATATGTACATATGCTGCAGTCACAGGGGCTTCTGCATGATACCTATTATTACGGAGTAGATGCAAAGCAGATGGTACCGACATTTATGTATCCGACAGAGATCATGGACGGTGCGATTGTTTCCGGTAACTGTGTGGCTCCATGTGACAAGGTTACGACATATCATCATCTGCACAATCCGGTTATTGAAGACTGCTTCAAGCATCATGGAAAAGATATTAATTTTATGGGTGTTATCCTTACAAATGAGAATGTATTCCTTGCAGATAAAGAGAGACATTCCGATATGGTTGCAAAGCTTGCAGAGTGGATGGGCCTTGATGGCGTGTTGATTACAGAAGAAGGATACGGTAATCCGGATACAGACTTGATGATGAACTGCCGGAAAGTAGAGCGCAAAGGTGTTAAAGTGGTATTGATCACCGATGAGTTCCCGGGGAAAGATGGAAAGTCACAGTCTCTTGCAGATACCTGTGAAGAAGCAACTGCATTGGCATCTTGTGGTCAGGGAAATGCGACACTTCAGTTTCCGGCAATGGACAAAGTCATTGGTACAATGGAATATATCGAGAGTCAGATCGGCGGATGGGCAGGATGTGTGAATCCAGATGGTTCTTTTGAGGCAGAGCTTCAGATTATCATTGCGTCTACTATCGCAAATGGATTTAACAAACTGGCTGCAAAAGGATATTAAGAAAGGAGAACAATGGTTATGGCAAAATATAAGATTGTGCATTATCTTAATCAGTTCTTCGGAGGAATCGGTGGGGAAGACAAGGCAGATTATAAGCCAGCGATCCAGGAAGGAAAAGTAGGACCAGGACTTGCGCTTTCAGCAGCTCTTGGTGAGGACTATGAGATTGTTGCAACCGTCATCTGTGGTGATAATTATTTCGGTGAGAATCTGGATGAAGCGACAGATGCGATTATAGAGATGATAAAAGGATATGCCCCGGATGTGTTCGTGGCAGGACCGGCTTTTAATGCAGGACGTTATGGTGTTGCCTGCGGCACAATCTGTAAAGCAGTGGAAGAGAGACTGGGCATTCCGGTTATCACAGCAGAATATGAAGAGAATCCAGGTGTTGATATGTTCCGTAAGGATCTGATCATTGTCAAGACAGGAGATTCGGCAGCCACATTGAGAAAATCTATGCCGAACCTGGCAGCATTGGTGAAAAAGCTGGCGGCAGGAGTAGAGGTTCTTGGACCGGAAGAAGAAGGCTATCATGAAAGAGGAATCCGTGTGAATTACTTCGCAGAGGAGAGGGGATCTGAGAGAGCCATTCAGATGTTGGTCAAGAAGATGAAAGGCGAGAAATATGACACAGACCTTCCTATGCCGAAGTTCGACCGTGTCGATCCGGCAGCTCCAATTGCTGATATTACTAAGGCAAAGATTGCACTGGTTACTTCTGGTGGTATCGTACCACAGGGTAATCCGGATCATATTGAATCCTCCAATGCAACGAAGTTCGGCATATATTCCATTGAAGGTATGGATGAGATGTCACCAGATGATTTTACTACGATTCATGGTGGATATGACCGTCAGTTCGTTATGAAGAATCCGAACTTGGTCATCCCTCTGGATGTTATGCGTGAGATGGAGAAGGACGGAGAATTTGGGGAACTGGCAAATTACTTCTGTTCAACGACAGGAACTGGTACGGCAACAGGTTCTGCGGCCAAGTTCGGAGATGCAATCGGTAAAAAACTGGTAGAGGATCATGTAGATGGCGTCATCCTCGTCAGCACATGAGGTACCTGTACACGTTGCGGTGCAACGATGGTAAAAGGCATTGAAAGATATGGTCTCCCGGTTGTTCATATGGCAACAGTAGTTCCAATTTCATTGACAATTGGCGCAAATAGAATCATTCCGGGTGTTGGTATTCCTTACCCATTAGGTGATCCAACACAGGGCGAAGTGGATTCAAAGAAGATTCGTAAGAGTATGGTAAGACGTGCATTAAAAGCACTTCAGACTCCGGTAGAAGAACAGACAGTATTTGAATAGAATATAGGATAGCGTGAAGTGGCAGGGAATAATTTACCTGTCACTTTTTTTGACTTCTGACTTTTCACAGTGTATACTGAGACATACTACATTATTGTAAACAGCAAAAACCAAGGGCACATTGATATTTATGCCTGTGGGATTTTGCACGACACGATATTAGATAAGATGGCAGAAAGGCAGACATGGTATGAGCAGAGGAACAGATTTCCTGAATATGGTAACGGAAAAATTAAGGCAGCGAATCCTGGAACTTGGAGATACCATTCAGGAAGTACAGAAGGATATTGCAGGAATGAATGAGTATTACTGGGAGAACTATACGGAGATGGACCAGTATGGCTATGAGAATTTTGATAATCAGCAGGCTCTTCTGGCACAGGTGAATGCTAATCAGGAAAATCAAAAGAAGCGTCATAGAATGAAGAAGATGTTGGATTCGCCGTTCTTTGGAAGTGTAGATTTTCAGTATGAAGGGGAAGAGGAAGCAGAGACTTTCTATATCGGAATCGAGAATTTTGCAGAAGAAAGAGGCAGTGTGCCGTTGATCTATGACTGGCGTGCACCAGTCAGTGGTTTGTTCTATGATTACGATAAGGGATCTGCGTCTTATGAAGCGCCTGCCGGTACCATGGAAGGAGAGATTCTTTCAAAATGGCAGTATAAGATCCGCAGTGGCAGGATGATCTATGAATTTGAAAGTGACCTGAAGATTGATGATGATATCCTGAAGCAGGAGTTGGGTGCGAACAGTGATGTGCAGCTTAAGAATATTGTACGCACCATTCAGAAGGAGCAGAATGCGATCATCCGCAATACGAAGGATAAGATTCTGGTGATCCAGGGAGCGGCAGGAAGTGGAAAGACTTCGGTAGCGCTGCATCGGATCGCTTATCTGTTGTACCATGACAGGAAGAACCTGAATTCATCGAATATATTGATTCTGTCACCAAATGGTGTGTTCTCCGATTATATTTCCCATATTCTGCCGGAATTGGGGGAAGAGAATATCCAGGAGATGAGTTTTGATCTGTTTGCCTACCGGGAACTCCAGGGAACTGTGGCCGACTGTGAAGACAGGTGGCATCAGATTGAAAAGATGTTACACGGGCAGAGTATACAGGATCAGGAGAGATATCAATGGAAGCAGTCGAAGGAATATGTGCGTGCAGTAGAGGGATTCCTGGTAGAATTGGAAGACCGGCTGATTGATTTCCATGGTGTGAAGTATAAAGGTTATGAGAAGACGGCAGAAGAATTGCTGGAGATGTTCTATTTTAAATTCCAGAATGTGCCGCTTCTGTCCAGAGTAGAAGCATTGATGGATTATTTTATCGACGAATACGAGACACTGAATAAAAGAGATCTGTCGGAAGAAGAACTGGAAGTGGTTCGAGAACAGTTCCAGAAAATGTACGTAACGACAGACTTGTATGAGATATACAATTGGCTGCTGGAAGAGAATGGATGGACGCTTCTCCCGGAACTTCCTAGAGAGCGGAGAATTCTGGATTATGAGGATGTTTATCCGATTCTCTATCTTCGATATCGTCTCTGTGCGGTGACAGCCCATAAGAATATCCGCCATCTGGTCATCGATGAGATGCAAGATTATTCTTATCTGCAGTATGTGATTCTGGAGCGAATGTTCTCCTGCAAGATGACGATCCTGGGTGACCGGGCGCAGACAATCGGGGAGAAGATGCAGGATGTATTAAGATTTCTTCCCCAAATATTCGGAAAGAATATATGTAAGATTGAGATGAACAAGAGTTACCGTAACACCATAGAGATTGCGAGATATGCGGAATCGATGAATGGCGTATCAGGAATTGAGTATATTAAGCGCCATGGAAAAGAAGTAGAAGAGATGCAGCTGTCAATCTGGGAGGATGCTGTTGAAGCCGTTCTGAAGCGAGTCAATGTAAGTACTGGGGTAACCGGCTGCCCAGAAGTGGAACCATATGAAACGGCAGCGGTACTTACAATGACAGAAGAGGAAGCCCGAAAGGTTTATGAATATCTGAAAAAGAAGCGAGAAGATGTCTTCTATATTGACAGGGACAGTTCAAACTTCCGGAAAGGAATTACGGTTACGACATTCTATATGGCCAAGGGTCTGGAGTTTGATCAGGTCTTTGTCGCAGGAGGGACACAGGAGCATCCGTTCTTCCGACAATTCCGGTATATCTGCGCGACACGGGCACTCCATGAGCTGTATATTATGGATATTATAGAAGATTCATACTTGACTGGGGATGCCCGGATTCGATAAAATGAATTATTAGAAACAGACAATTGAATAGATCCGGTTAACGGCTGCCCTAGACACCATATAAGGGGCCGAAGAAGCAAACCCAGGGTTATGCATCTTACTCTGGCGGAAACTGACAGGCAAAAGGAAGGTAGTCCCACGGAACTTTGGAGAGAATGCGAACAGCATCGCCTACGAGGCTAGAACCAACTGGCAAAAGGACAGAGTGTGACAGATGACATGAATGAACAATGGAGGCTGGAACTATGAGAATGATGTTAGTTGGAGCGGGAGCAGTAGGTGAAAGTATCTTAAAGGTCATGAAGTGGCGGGATCCGAAGGGTGAATGGCTGGAGTATGTGCTGGTATGTGATTTTGACCAGAACAGGGCGCAGGAAGTGGTTGAAAAGTTAGAAAAAGACTGTCGATTTGAAGTTGCTGAGGTGAATGCAACCGATAAGGAATCGATGATGCGGCTTGCCTTGATGCACCAGATTGATTTCCTGATGGATGCGGCACCACCCTTTGCCAGCAACTATATCTTTGATGCAGCTTATGAGACCGGAATTAATTATGGTAATATGGGGACCTGGTCGGTACCGATGGATCATCCAGCTTATGGATTGGGAATCGAGAACAGCTATACGGAACCCATGACCAAATATAATTTTGACCGTCATGAGGCATGGAAAGAGAAAGGCAGCATGGCGGTTATTTGTATGGGAATTGACCCCGGAGTCGTCAATGTCTTTGCGAAATATGCTGCCACGGAATTATTGGACGAGATTACGGAAGTCCATGTAAAGGACGGCGGTAATCTCTCAGTACCGGGAGCAGATCCGGATGATATTATGTTCGGATTTAATGTGTGGACGGTATTAGATGAAGTGATGAATCCGAATGTGGAATACGATGCATCCAGAGGAGGCTTGCTGGTGGAAAAGCCTTTTGCCGGGAAAGAAGTCTGGGAGATGCCGGATGGTGTTGGGCAGAATACCTTGGTAAAAGTAGAGCACGAAGAAGTGGTTACCATGCCCCGATATCTGAAGCAATATGGATTGCAGCGGGCCACATTTAAGATTAGTCTGGATGAGAATCTGATCACGGCACTGAAAGTTGTTGATAAGCTGGGGCTTCGCAGTATTCATCCGATACAGATTGGAGAGACAGAAGTCATCCCAAGAGACGTGGTGGCTGCATGTGCTCCCCAGCCGAGGGATATCGGGGATGAGATGATCGGCGAGATGCTGGTTGGCGTGGAATGTATTGGAAAGAAAGATGGGGAAGAAAAGGCATATTTCATATATCAGGCATTTGACAATCAGGAATCTATGAAGAAATGGGGCTCTCAGGCGGTTGTGGCACAGACGGGATTCGGTGCGGCACTTGCCATCGAATTGATTGCAAGAGGTATCTGGAAAGACAGAGGAGTCTTTTCCCCAGAATATTTTGACCCGCTTCCATATCTGAACCTGATGGATGAAAGCGGGTATGAGTATCATATTGCAGAGATTAAATAAGTACTTTTTCCATATCTTTCGGCAGCGGTGCAGTAAATTCCATTGGCTTGCCGGTAATCGGATGTGTAAAGGAAAGACGATGGGAGTGTAGTGCCTGTCGTCCGATATATTCCATGTCCGGGTTATAGAGGTAGTCTCCGATGAGGGGATAACCGAGATATTTCATATGGATCCGTATCTGATGGGTGCGGCCTGTTTCCAGACGAAGGGAGATAAGGCTGTGCCCATTTCTTTCTTCCACAAGACGATAATGAGTAATGGCAGTTTCGCCCTGTTCCCAGTCAACCGTCCTCTCAATGATGGTTCCGGGCTTTCTGGCAAGGGGAGCATTAATCGTCCCGGCTTCTGGGGAGACATGTCCCCGGACAATGGCAAGGTATTCTCGATGGATATCTCGGCGGCGCACCATATCGGATAAGATATTACCACTGACCAGATGCTTGGCGACAACGGTAAGGCCGGAGGTATCCCGGTCCAGACGGTTACAGCAGCGGAAGATGAACGGTTTTCCCTGTTCCTGATAGTACCATGCCAGTGCATTTGCCATGGAATTCATATAGTTATTCAAAGAAGGGTGGATGGGCATGCCGGCTTGTTTGTTAATAACGATAATATCCTCATCTTCATACACAATATCCAACGGTATCTGTACCGGCGGAATCTTCTCGGAACATTTGGTCTCGCAGATATGGATAGACAGATGGTCTCCGGTATTAAGCTTCTGCTTCATATAATAATGTTCTCCATTGACCAGAACGCTTTTGGGCATCCGCTTAATCTCTGCCAGATTCTGCCCGGAATAGCCCTTGCGGCGTAGGTATTGTTCGATTCGAAGGCCATCGCCGGCCTCATCTATGATATAATCAATGACACGATTCATTGCAATTCTCCTGTATTTTCGGTATGATATTCATAGTAGACAGTATAACATAATTTGAAAGAAAATATCAGGGAATTAAGAGGCAGAAATAAGATGACAGGTTTAAGTACTTTGTGTTATATGGAACGGGATGGCCAATATCTGATGCTCCATAGAACCGTTAAGAAACATGATGTAAATAAGGATAAATGGATTGGGGTCGGAGGACATTTTGAGGCAGATGAAAGTCCTGAGGAGTGTCTGCTTAGGGAAGTACGAGAAGAGACCGGATATACGCTGACTTCTTACCAGTATCGTGGAATTGTTACCTTTGTATCCGGCAATGGAGTGACAGAATATATGTCTCTTTTTACGGCAGATGGTTTTGAAGGGGAGCCTATACTTTGTGATGAAGGAGAACTGGAATGGGTGGATATCGACGATGTCTGGAAGTTGAATATCTGGGAAGGTGATAAGATCTTCTTTCGTCTGATGGATGAAAGGAAGGACTTCTTCTCCTTGAAATTAGTCTATGACGGGCAGGATAAACTGGTGGATGCATCGCTGGATGGGAAACCGATGGAATTATTCGATGTATTAAATGAAGACGGTACGAAGTCGGGAGTGATACGAGAACGTGGAGTTGCACACAGGGAAGGAAGTCTTCATGCAACGGTACACATGTGGGTTGTAAGAAAGAATCAGAAGAGTGGTTATGATGTACTGTTACAGAAGCGGAGTGCGTACAAGGATTCGAATCCCGGATGCTACGACATCTCTTCGGCAGGTCATGTAGCAGCAGGAGATGAGATCCTGGAGTCAGCAGTCCGTGAGATGCAGGAAGAACTGGGCATCCATGCGGCGAAAGAGCAATTACATTATGTAGGAGAGCATCGGGGATCCTTTGAAGCGGTATTTTATGGTCGATTGTTTAAAGATAACGAATTAAGTTCGGTGTACGTGTATACAGAACCGGTAGAAATTGAAAATCTGAAACTTCAGGAATCAGAAGTAGAAGAAGTAATCTGGATGGATTATGAAGAATGCAGGCAGAAAGTAGCAGATGGAACCTTGCCCAATTGTATCTATGAAGATGAATTCCGTATGGTTGGAGAATATCTGAAAAAGCAAAAATTTTAATCGAGAAAAAAACAGAAAGGAAATAATCATATGAAGAAAGTAAAGTTGGAAAATGAGAAACTTGAGATTACCGTAAATATTCACGGTGCAGAATTAAGTTCTATCCGAGAAAAGAAAAATGATACGCAGTACCTCTGGAATGCAGATCCAAAGTATTGGAATCGGTCATCACCGGTTCTTTTCCCATTTGTCGGTGGGGTCAAGGATAAGGTATATCGTCACGAAGGTGTGGAATATCCGATGAATCAGCATGGATTTGCAAGGGATATGGATTTTGACCTTCTTAGCCAGACAGAGAATGAGGTATGGTTTGCATTGGATGCAACAGAAGAGACGAAAAAAGTATATCCATTTGATTTTCATTTGGAGATTGGCTATCATCTGGAAGAAAATGCTGTTAAGGTCATGTGGAAGGTGAAGAATACCAATGATAAGACCATGTACTTTTCCATTGGGGCACATCCGGCATTCTTCTGTCCGGTCAGAGAAGGAGAGAAGCAGTCTGATGATTACATAGCTTTCCGTAAAGAAGATGGAACCGTGCCAGAGAGTTTCACCAATACCATCTTCGGCCAGGGTGGTATGGTGACCACAGAGAAAAAGGAGTATACCCTTCAGGAAGGAACTCTTCCGATCGCGGAGAATCTCTTTGATGGAGATGCACTTGTCATCGAGAATCATCAGGTACAGCGAGTTGCCTTAATGGACAGTGATAAAAAAGAATATCTGGCAGTGGAATTCAATGCGCCGTTAGTCGGAATCTGGTCACCGCCGAAAAAACATGCACCATTCGTCTGCATTGAACCATGGTATGGAAGATGTGACAGCGAGGTGTTCGATGGCGAATTAAAAGACCGGGAATGGGGAAATACCCTGGAAGCAGGAGAAACCTTTGAAGCAGAGTATCGAGTAGTTGTACTGGCGTAATGCCAGTACAATTCCTTGAAATTATTTGCAAAAAATCATAACATTTTAATGAGGATATTGTTTTTTAGTGATAAATTACATATAATATATGTGAGAACAGAGAAGTTCTCCTTCATCTTGATGAGTCCTGTGACGGTTCTGACAGGACAGTAAAATAAAAATTGACCGAATGATGAAGTTGTTAAGTGAGAGGCTGGATGCCTCTCGTTTTTTCTGATTAAAGCATAATCAGGAGGATTCCGGCATGTTTTTTACAAAGGATAAATGGAAAAAGGAATGGGAAGCTCTGGAGAAAAAGGAACAAAGTTTCCTTAAGAAGAATATCCAGGAGAAGGAATCTGTCCTTAAGCAAAAGCTTTCGGATAAGATCCCGGACAAATTGGAAGATACACTGCACGCTGCTTTCGTGAAGGCTTTTGAAATGGTCTTTGAATATGGGACAGGTATCATTGAGACTTCTTTATATGAAGTTTCTTCAGGGAATTCCGATTGTCGGAGTCGCAGGTGGCCTGGCAGACAGTGTATATCTGAAGAAAATAACAGATTATGCGGATTTGAAATATCGTCGCCGCTTTTTAAAAAAGAAGCTGTCAGATGAGAGCAAATGATGAATATAGATGGTATTATTGCCGAAAATGGGTTATACTATTTTGTGTAGAAAACAAACTGTCAGATATTGGATGGCAGAAAAATACAAATCATAAAAAGAGAGGTAATCATTATGTCAGTGATTCATTTAACCAGTGATAATTTCAAAGAAGAAGTATTAGAATCTAAGGTGCCAGTGTTGGTGGATTTCTGGGCAACATGGTGCGGACCGTGCCAGATGGTAGGACCAATCGTAGAGGAATTGGGAGAAGAAGTTACAGATGCGAAGATCTGTAAAGTGGATGTCGATGCGAATCCAGATCTGGCAAGAGAGTATCGGGTAATGTCAATTCCGACATTTTTGGTGTTCAAGGACGGACAGATGGTAAAAAGAGATATGGGAGCAAAGCCAAAGGAAGAACTTCTGGCATTGCTGAAGTAAGAGAAAGAAAATGAAGATCACAAAAACCTCAAGATAGACTTACTGTTGTAACGATATCTTGAGGTTTTATCTTGTCTTGGCTGAATCTGAAAATGGGGAAGTCCTTGCATTCTTACCGTACTTCAGAGTATACTAAATATACGTTCGAAAGAGTATAATCAATGAGGGAGAGAAACATATGATAGAGACTGGAGTAATTAACGGAAGATTTCAAGTGTTACATTTAAAACATATGGAATATATACTGGCAGCAAAAATGCGCTGCAACAAATTATACATCGGGATTTCCAATCCTGACAACATGCACACCAGAGATTCGGTCAATGATGTCAATCGAAGCGAACCTTCTGCTAATCCGTTGTCTTATTTTGAACGGTATCAGATGATCAGAGGTGCGATGCAGGAATTTAAGGTTCCGGAAAGTGAATACGATATTATTCCGTTTCCGATTAACTGTCCGGAATATCTGTTACAGTATACTCCGAAAGATGCAGTATATTACCTGGGAATGTACGATGAGTGGGATGAAGAAAAATATAAGATACTGCGAAGTCTCGGGCTTAATATAGAAGTGCTGTGGCACAGACCATTAGAGGAAAAAGGAATCACTGGTGCCATGGTACGAAATTGTATTGCAATGGAACAAGAGTGGGCGAAGTTCGTGCCGAAAAGTGTATATCGATATCTGACAGAAAATGAGATGGATAAAAAGATAAAAAGACTGGAATTGATGCGGATAGAGGAGAAGATGAATGCGTGTTTTTAGTATGTCTGCTTGCTTCTTTTGTAGTATAATGGCAGAGACTGATGTGAGATCATGATATAAAAAAGAAACGGTGTTTCATGTGCACCGTTTCTTTTGTGGTATAATAAATTTTAATCTACGAATTTTACTGCGGTTCCGTATGCCAGAACTTCTGCTGCGCCCTGTACGATGGAGCTGGAAGCGTAGTGGATATTTACCACAGCATCTGCGCCCATTGCAGCAGCATCATCTGCCATACGTTTGGTAGCAACAGCTCTGGCTTCGTTCATCATCTCTGTGTAGGAGGTAAGTTCTCCACCGACCAGTGTCTTGAAGCTGTTCATGATGTCCTTACCAAGATGTACGGATTGAATCATAGTACCTCTTACTAGTCCGATCATCTCAAATTTTTTTCCTGGAATATAATCCGTATTTACTAATATCATACCTGTTCTCCTCTCAAGATATAATTGTATTATTTTATTAATACAATTATACTATAAAAATGAAGCAAAGACAATATGCAATATAGCTGATTTATAAATTTAATACATCCTTAATGGTATAAAAGCCAGGTTCTTTATCAGCAAGATAAGCAGCGCAGTCACAGGCACCGCGTGCAAAGCATTCCCAGTTGTAGGAGTGATGAGTGATTTCCAGACGCTCTCCCATTCCGCCGAAGAATACGGTGTGGCTGCTAGGAATATTGCCGGCGCGAAGAGAGTGGTAGCCGATAGTTCCGGGAACTCTCGGAGAGGCACCTTCTCGACCGTATACGGCGATGTCATTCAGTTCTTTGCCAAGGGCATGGGCCATAATCTCGCCCATTTCCTTCGAAGTTCCACTTGGAGCATCTTTCTTCCACTGGTCGTGCATTTCTAAAATCTCAATATCCAGATCATTTCCGGCGATCGTTGTTACCATTTCCAGTAATTTATTCATGATATTGACCAGTTTTGAAGTGTTTGCTGCATACAACATCGGGATCTGGGAAGCAGCATCCTGAAACCGCTGCATCTCTTCTTCGCTAAATCCTGTAGTGCCGCATACCAATGCCTTTTTATGTGCGATTGCCAGATCAAGGACTTCCATAGCGTTCTCTTTGGTAGAAAAGTCAATGATGACATCACAGGAATCGATGACGCTTTCCAGATCATCCACAACCGGGACACCTATTTCTTTTCCGATCATAGCAACCATTCCCAGATCACTTCCTATGTAATCACGCCCCTTTGGAGCAACGCCGGCAACCAGTTCCATATCCTCTCTTTCTGCTGCAACCTGCGTGATTAATTTTCCCATTTTTCCCCGTGGACCTACTACAATAACTTTCATAAATGTAAACTCCTTTCGCATACATGATATGACTAATTATGTCTATTTTATCACAAAATATAAGAATCACAAAGGAGTTTTCTTGACATGAAAATGTGCATAATGTATAATAAATTATAGATTATCAATAATTAATAATCTATAATAAACAAATTTCTAGAGAAGTGCCTTGTATCAAATGCTAACGAAGAGGTTATTGAGAAAAGGTGCGGGGAAAAAGGAGGATGAGTAATAATGAGTACTCAAACAAAAAAGAAGCTCCCTATGGGTTTTTGGGCATGCTCTACGACGGAGATTTTTGAACGTTTTGCTTATTATACCGGACGTTCTATCCTGTTAGTTTTCGTAGCAGCAAGTGTAGCATCAGGTGGTCTTGGTCTGTCAGAAGGAACCGCTGCGACCATGCAGTCACAGTTGACAGCATTTTCTTATGGACTTCCGATTCTGTGTTCCATTATCTGTGACCGTCTGATTGGCGCAAGGTATACCACCCCAATTGGTATGGTTCTCTGTGGCGTTGGTTACTGGATTGGATCTATGGCAACAAGCAGTGGAATGGTATATGCGATGATCTGGTGTATCAGTATCGGTCTTGCATTCTATAAAACTGGTCCGTTGATTGGTCGTATCGTATCCAGTGATCAGCTTAACAATGCATATTCTGTTCGTTATGGACTTGTTAACATCGGTGCATTTGCAGGCCCATTCCTTGCAGGTATTCTGTATCAGGATGTATTCGCAAGTGGAGATATGATGGGATACAGACCATGCTTCAAGATTGCAGCTATCCTGATGTTCTTAGGAGCAATCTGGTTCACCATTGGAACACGTTTTATGGGTGAAGCAGGAAAGACACCTTTCAAGAAAGAATTGACAGAAGAAGAGATTGCCCGTGAAGCAGAGTTGAAGGCAAAGAATAAAGAAGAAAAGAAGATGCCTTATACAACAATTGAAAAGAAGAGAATTGCAGCAATCATTCTGATCTGTGTATTTGCTATTATCTTCTGGATCTTCTGGTATCTGGCTTATCTGCCGGTATATTACTTCTGGGGTGAAAATGCAAACTGGGTAGTTGGAGGCTACAATGTACCTCTTACATGGTTTGATGCTGCAAATGCTTTATTCTGTGTATTAGTTGGTATGTTTGTAACACCAAAGCTTTGGAGTTACCTGGCAAACAGACCGAAGGGTGATATGAGTATTTACAAGAAATGTGCATTAGGTATTGGTACTCTTGGTGTTGGATATCTGTTCTTTGCATTGATGGATATTATCCGTGGTGATGGACAGATCAGCTGTCTGTGGCTTTTAGCTTTTGCAGTTCTGATTACATTGGGTGAGATGTTCTTCTCTCCACTGGGAAATGCATTTATCGCTAAGTATGCACCAAGCCGTATTTACTCTACAATGCAGTCTGTATGGGGACTTGCAATATTCTTCGCAGCAATCAGTTATGGATATGTTTATAATGCATTATTCGGAGGAGCTATTAAGTTCACGACCGCATGTATTATCATTGCAGTAATCGCATTTGTTGCTGTCGCACTTTTGGTTATCCTGGATAAACCATTAACAGCACTGGTTGAGAAGAAAGATGACGAAAAATAGAGTGGATTATTAGAATATAATTATGTACAATGATATTAGGATTGCGGGATTACATATGGAATGCCTGTCAATCCTAATATTATTGGGGAGAAAAAACCCATAATAACAATTATTTTAGGAGGCGTAATACAATGAGTATTCCTGAGAGATTAACAAATTTACGTGCAAAAATGGCAGAGAAAGGAATCGATGCTTATATCGTTCCAACTGCAGACTTTCACCAGAGCGAATATGTTGGGGAATATTTTAAGGCAAGAAAGTATATTACTGGATTTTCTGGCTCTGCAGGTACAGCAGTTATCACAAAAGATGAAGCCCGTCTTTGGACGGATGGACGTTACTTCATTCAGGCAGCAAAGCAGTTGGAAGGTACAACTGTAGAATTAATGAAGATGGGAGAACCAGGAGTACCGGAACTCACAGCATATCTGGAAGATATCCTGAAAGAAGGAGATACTCTTGGGTTTGATGGACGTGTGGTTTCTGTCGGAGAAGGACAGGAATATGCAGACATTGCAGCTAAAAAAGGAGCAAAGGTCGAGTATCATGAGGATCTGATCGATCTGATCTGGGAAGATCGTCCGGAACTTTCCAAAGCACCTGCATTTTCTCTTGGAATTGAGTATGCAGGCGAATCCGCAGCAGATAAGCTTAAGAGGACTCGCGAGGAGATGGAGAAAGCCGGAGCAAATGCACATGTGCTCACGACATTGGATGACATCTGCTGGACACTGAATATCCGTGGTGATGATATTGAATTCTTCCCGTTACTTTTATCTTATGCCATTATTAAGATGGACTGCATGGAACTCTATGTTGATGAGAGTAAGCTGGATGATGATATCAAAGCTTCGCTGGCAGAACTGAATGTCAACCTCCATCCATATAATGATATCTATGAAGATATCCGTACGTTGGATGAGAATACGGTAGTTATGGTTGACCCAAGTAAGTTAAATTATGCTCTGTATAATAATATTCCGGAAAATGTTAAGAGAGTAGAAGAGAGAAATCCGGCGATTCTTATGAAAGCAATGAAGAATCCGGTAGAGATTGAAAATATCCGTAAAGCACAGATCAAAGACAGTGTTGCGCATGTAAGATTCATGAAATGGTTGAAAGAAAATGTGGGCAAGATGAAGATCACAGAGATGAGTGCTACAGAAAAACTGGATGAACTCCGTGCTGAGATGGGCAACTTTATCCGCCCAAGCTTTGAGCCGATTGCTTCTTATGGTGAACATGGTGCAATCGTTCACTACACATCATCACCAGAGACTGATGTTGAGCTGAAAGAAGGAAGCTTCTTCCTGACTGATACGGGTGCAGGATTCTGGGAAGGTTCTACAGATGTTACAAGAACTTATGCGCTTGGTGAAGTAACACAGCAGATGAAAGACGACTTTACTTTAGTTGCAATCAGTAACCTTCAGCTTGGCAGTGCGAAGTTCCTGGAAGGATGTACAGGTATGGTACTTGATATCCTGTCAAGAAAACCATTCTGGGATCGTAATATGAACTTCAATCATGGAACCGGACATGGTGTAGGATACCTTCTGAACATCCATGAAGGACCTGCTGGTTTCCGTTGGAGATATCGTAAGGGCGAGACAGAGGTGTTGCGTGAAGGTATGGTTATTACAGATGAGCCGGGAATCTATATCGAGGGCTCTCATGGTATTCGTCTGGAGAACGAACTTCTCTGCTGTAAGGGTGAGAAGAACGAATATGGACAGTTTATGTATTTTGATGCGATTACACTGATTCCAATGGATCTGGATGCAATCAATCCTGATATCATGACAGCAGAAGATAAGAAGCTCTTAAATGATTACCATAAGAAAGTATATGATACCATTTCTCCATATCTGAATGATGAAGAAAAGGAATGGCTTGCGAAGTATACCAGAGCAATCTAATCCAAATGGCCTTATATATAAAAAGTACTGGAGTGCGTTGTGTTGAACAATGCACTCCAGTACTTTTTATACATATGATAAAGACTGCAAAATGATACATGATTATATATGCGGGTTAATAATATCGAAAGAAAATGGGAAATCTTTTTCACACATGTGATTATCCCGCAACATCTTATCAATCGAAAGCTTATAATGTGAATATATAATATCACAGATTGCATGGCAATCTTTTGTAGCATAGATGTCAAAAAGTTCTTTGTGTACTTTGTATTGCTTTCCGGTTACTTTTGAACAATCATCTACTTGACAATAGAAAGAAAAGAATGATACAAAATCTAATGCGTTCCAAGCGCTGACGAGATATGGCATATGCGCTTCGTTAATCAAGATTTTGTGAAACTCATTATCGTAAATAATTGATTCTGTATAGTCGGAATCATCCATATTCTTCATGGATTCTAATACATCCTCCATCTCTTTGAAGGCTGCATCGGAGATGGTGCCGGCACATGCACGAGCAGCAGAAAGTTCATAGGTTCCGCGAATCAGAAGAGCTTCGATGACATCTGAAAGAGAAACGTTGCGTACAGAACAGCCAACATTTCGCGTATATTCAATCAATCCTTCCTGTTCCAATTGGCGAAGTGCTTCGCGAACAGGGCCATGACTGACTCCAAATTGAGTAGCAAGTTCAGATTCAGTAATCCGCATACCAGGTTCAAGTTCATGATGTAATATTTTTTTTCGTACGGCGTCTGCGACCTGTTCCCGCAGCGTCTTATGATGAATAATGTTTTTCATAGTGACAATAATCCTTTTGTAAAAATGTATACTTGAAAAAGTATATAAATTCATATTTATATAATAGCATAAAAAAGTGGGAATAAATAGAATTTATATACATATTTTTTTATTATTTTTCATTTTCAGAGATTTAAAATCCGATGGCAGATAAATGGGAAATTAGTGCTTGCATTATAGATTTTAATTGGGTAGAATGATTATATCGGGGTATGGCTCAGTTTGGTTAGAGCGCACGGCTGGGGGCCGTGAGGTCGCAGGTTCGAATCCTGTTACCCCGATTTTATTTTTTTATGCCACGGGATGTCAATGATAAATTAAAAAACAATATTAAAGGAGGTATGTTATATGTTACATGAAGTAAAATTTCAGTCTTTTAATGAGCGGGATGAGGTCTATGGCTGGGTATATGTTCCTGCTGCCAGGCCAAAAGGGATTGTACAGATCATCCATGGATTTGGTGAGCACTCAAGAAGATACCTGCACATGATTGTGAAGTTTCTGGATGCCGGATATATTGTAGCTGCAGATGATCATGTTGGACATGGAAAGACGGCATTGGAGAATGATACCTGGGGCGACTGGGGCGACAAGGGATGTCATACCATGATGGAAGATGAGCATACGTTGAAGGAAATGGTATGTAAGATGTATCCAGAACTGCCATATTTTATATACGGTCATAGTATGGGGTCATTCATAGCAAGAGATTTTATTGCAAAGTATGGTGATGAGTTGGCAGGCGTAACGTTGTGCGGAACTGCAGGAGTATTTCCGGGAGCAGAAGAGTCAGAAAAAGTGTTGAAGCAGGTCGTAGCTGAGGGAAAAGGAAAAGAATCTGACCCATCTTATGCAGGAGCATTAATGGGATGGATGTGTGAGAGATGTGGCGAAATTAAGCTCGGGAATGAATGGATCTGCTCAGATCCATATGTGCAAGAAGATCATGCAATGGATCCGTTCGATGCATTTACAAAACCAACAACAAACCAGTCTTTGTTATATTTTGTCCAGATGATGTTGGTAATCACTGGAAAAGAGTGGGCAGAAAAAGTTCCGGCGAAACTTCCGATATACAATATTGCCGGAAATGAAGACCCGGTTGGAATGTATGGAAAAGGGGTATGTGAAGTCAGCAACTGGCTGTATGAGACAGGTCATAAGGTTGAGACAAAGTTATACTCTGGCTATCGGCACGAAATCCATAATTATTCAGATATAAAGGATGAAGTAGAAGACGGAATTGTAGCATTTATGAATAAGAATCTGTAAAACAGACAGAAAATCAGTTTTTCACAGAATTCAGACGTTGCAATTTACATAGAAAAATACTATAATTTTTTTATCTCATCTTTTATCAGAAAAATAAAGAAAAGCAGAGGTATAGATTATGAAAAAAAGAGTTGTAGTTGCATTAGGACACCGTGCCCTTGGTACAACGCTGCCAGAGCAGAAAGAAGCAGTGAAGAAGACAGCAAAAGTAATCGCAGATCTGATCGAAGCTGGTTATCAGGTAGCTATTACTCACAGTAATGCACCACAGGTTGGAATGATCCATACAGCGATGAATGAATTTGGAAAAGTACATCAAGATTATACAGCAGCACCAATGTCTGTATGTTCTGCAATGAGTCAAGGATATGTCGGGTATGACCTTCAGAATGGAATTCGTGAAGAATTGTTGAACCGAGGAATTTACAGAACTGTCAGTACAATACTTACACAGGTAATCGTAGATCCATACGATGAGGCTTTCTATACACCAACCAAGATATTAGGCCGTTATATGAACGTGGAAGAAGCGAATGAAGAGCGCAAAAAAGGAAATTATGTTGTGGAAGAGCCGGGAAAAGGTTATCGTCGTATCGTATCTGCCCCGAATCCAGTAAGCATAGTAGAGATTGATGCGATTAAAGCTCTTTTAGATGCGGATCAGATTGTAATTGCCTGTGGCGGAGGTGGAATTCCTGTCCTGGAACAGGATCATCATCTGAAAGGTGCAAGTGCTGTCATTGAGAAAGACTTAACTGCAGGTAAGATGGCAGAAGAAGTTGATGCAGATGAATTGATTATTTTGACCAGTGTCGAGAAGGTTAAGATCAATATGGGCAGAGAAAACGAAGAGGAGCTGGGAGAGATCAATCTGGAACAGGCAAAGCAGTACATGGAAGAAGGCCATTTCGGAGAATACAATATGCTTCCAAAACTCAGTGCATCCGTAGAATTTATTGAAAAGAGAGAAGGAAGAAGTGCGTTGATCACATCTTTTGATAAATTAAAAGATGCATTAAAAGGAAAGACCGGAACATTGATCAGATAACAGGCGAATATTTGGATAAAAATGGGACATACTACTTGAAAAATATAAGGAGGAATGACCCATGAAAGCCAGAGTAAATGATGGATGTATCTCATGTGGTGCCTGTGTTGCTGCCTGCCCGGAAGTATTCCGGTTTAATGATGACGGAGTTGCAGAGGCATACACAGATGTAGCACCAGAATACGAAAGTACAGCAATTGAAGCAAGAGATGGATGTCCAGTAAATGTCATAGATATTGATGAATAGCTGGATTCGGATAGTCCAGAATATGAAAACCCGCATATACTACAAGTAAGTAGTGGATGCGGGTTTTGTTATGGTGACAAAGAAGGTGACGATGGCAGAATCTGCGGTTTGAATATGGGTGGTGTGGATATGCGTCTGTGTGAATTGGAGAATAAAGAAGTGATTAATGCATGTGATTGCAAAAAACTAGGGTACGTGGTAGATCTGATTATAGATGAGTGTAATGGATGTATCGAAGCACTGGTGATTCCAAAGGCAGGAAAGATCTGTGGCTTTTTATGTGATGGGTCAGAATATATTATTCCTTTTAAATGTATCAAAAAGATTGGGCCAGATATTATTCTGGTTGAGATACATGAAGAAAGAAAAAAATAACATTTATAGAACTTTTTTTGACATATTTCATAGTTTTATATCAAAATATGACAATTATATGCTATAATAATTACATTAGTGTATTAACGTGAAAAAGAAAGGAAAAGATATGGCGAGTCAGGTAATAGAAATGGCCTGCCCAGGATGTGGGGCACGCGTCACAACAAGTCAGACGGTCTGTGATTTTTGTCACAAACCGATTACAATCTCAACATTCAACAGTGTATATTCTATGCCGATGCCGGAGGTGAATAAATATGCAGGAGCATACCGAAAAGCATTGGCCGATTATCCGGATGATCAGCAATTGAATACATCAATTGCGATGTGTTATCTGAAGCTTAAGCTGTACGATAAGGCACTGGAAGCATTTGAAAAAGCAATGGAGGATAATTTTGATAATTCAGAGACATTTTTTTATGCTGCCGTGTGTTTATTAAAAGGAAAGAAAGCATTTGTACAGCAGCGTCCTACAATCAATAAGATTGAGGAGTATATTCAGGCAGCAACGATGATTGAACCGTTGGGAATCTATTATTATTTTTGGGCGTATATCAAATATGATTACTATAAGAGAAAATATTTGAATACAACACCAAACTGGCAGGATATGCTGGCACAGGCAGAGGCGTACGGATTATCACCATATGATGTAGATCAGTTATATGGTGTATTAGGCGTGGATCGTCCGGCAGATTTATAGTTATTTACGAATGAGAATAAAAAACTAAAAGAAAAAAAGAGGAGGGCACAATTATGGGATGTGCAGAAATGATTGGCTATGCGTTAGGAGGAACAGCAGCAGTTGCAGAGCAGAAGGCAAGATTGGAGAATATGAAGAAAGGAAAGACGGAAGAGCAGAAGAATGTAATTGACTTCTTTATGAATCTGTATGCCGGATGTGGCTGCGGTGTCGGCTCCAGAGGAGCAAAGATGACCATGAATCAGTATCAGCAGATTGTATCGAATAAGTTATATTCATTGAATCTGAAGCAAAGAGCGATGGACAAGATCGGTCTGGATGAAAGCGAGATCAATGAGATTCCGCCAATTGTTCTGAGCGGCTATGATTTTGATTCTAACGATGTGCTTGTGCGAGTTATTGATGATGTGGCGGTATCATCAAGATTCAGTGTTTCATGGATCTTCTTTAGTGCAACACAGCTATATGCTTATACATATACATTTGAGACGATCAGTGATAATACCTGGGAGCAGACGCAGGATTTCTTCTATCAGGATATTACCTCATTTACAACATTGCAGAAGGTTGTTGAGAAAATCGATATCACCAGCACAGGATGTATCAAGAAGGGTGAAAATATCATGAAGAATAATTATATCGTAGACAGCCTTAAAATTATTGTTCCTGGTAATTCATTCAGTTTTTCTATGCGTAACAACGAATCATTGGAGCAGAGTATTCAGGCTGCGAAAGCAATGCTTCGTGAACGTAAATTTGCAAAATATTAATTACATAGGGAGAAGGGGGAGAACTGTGCCTTTGGCACAATTCTCCCGTTTTATATAAATATGGAAGAAAAATATTATGTTGAAGGTGTAAAAGTTGCATATTCAAATATTCCAAAAGCACCGTATAACCCTTTGAAGCGGCCAGAGATACATTATACCAGATTCTGGATTGCATTGATTGGTTTCATAATATTAATGATTGCAGGGGGATTCGCAGGAAGGTATCTGTTCAGTGACAGCCAGAGACCGGTGATATTTACAGTCTGCCTGTGTTTTGGCATGGGTGTGATATATATGATGTTAATCGCAAAGCGGGCGATTATCTGGCTGGTACATCTCTATCAGAATAAGGCTTCTGATGAGATGCGCCTGCAGTGTGTATTTGAACCCAGCTGTTCGGAATATATGATTCTTGCAGTTGAAAAATATGGTGTGATACGTGGTGTTCATAAAGGTATTAATCGGCTTCGAAGATGCCATGGACCAAACTGCGGAGTGGACTATCCGTAGAATGATAAGAAGAGAGGGCGTAAGACGGTATGACAGAGAATCAGATTTCAGTGGAATATTTACAGAGCAATGAAGCGGTTGCGATGGGAGCAGTGGAGATCACGGCAATCCCGGATATTTCAGTTATTGATGGAAAGAGAATGGATGTTGATGCTGTAGTCGCAGAATATAAGCGAGATATGGGACAGCTTTTAAGTGAGATTTACCAGCATTATAAAGAAGAGAGTACAGTTGCGGGTCAATATAAGGATATTGCGCTGGAAATGATCTGGACAACGGAAGAGGTCAAGAATCAGCCGTATAAAGCGCGGGTGAAGATGTATTTCGTTGTGCGTGCGATTGATGTGGCAGAACCGAACGCGATTCGTCTTGTAAATGGGCTGCTCTCTATTATTAAATCAACGGTTGAGCTGCAAAAATATGAATATCAGGATGTTACGGCTGTAGAGTTGCAGAAAGAGATGTATCGTATAAAAGATACTGCAGTTAAAGCATTGGTAAAGGAAGAGCGGATAGAGAATCTTCAGAACCAGATTCTTCCTTATTGCTATGCGTATGATCGTATTACAGATACCGGAAAAGATCTGAGTTATATTCTTAATACGTTGATACATTATCCGGATTGTGCATTATCTGTTCAATTGATCCCGACGGTATTTGATGCAGGTGAGATGGCGGAGTTGAATAACGTGCTTCAGATAGTTGATTCTCTGGGACATGGAGTTATGGATATGGGAATGGCTAATGTTACATTTGCTATGGCGCAAAAGCAGGCAGATAATTACCGTTACTATGTACAACAGAACAACAGCCCTCTGTTCTTGTATAATATTCTCGTCTATGGGGATGCTCAGGCAGTGCCGAATATCGCAACACGTGTATATGGTCAGATTACGAATCCGGAAGCGCCGGTCAATATGAAGCTTCTGGATCTCTATGCAGATGAAGTGCAAAAGGACAGTAATCTGTATCCACTACCATGGGCAGTAAACGAGATTCTGACAGGTGCAGACCGCGATATGAATATATGGAATAGTGGAAACTTCAGTCAAAACTATTACCGACTGCCATATATTATTACTGCAGAAGAAGCCTGCGAATTGTTCCGCCTTCCGGTGGGAAGCGACCGCGTGTCTGCCGGACTTCCGGTAAATGAGGCAGGGAAATCAAGTAAAACGTATGCCGATAATATTATCAATGCCGGGGATATTGAGATTGGTGTGCTGAAGTCATCTTCGAGGGGAGATAAGATTGGAATCTCCCTAAAAGATCTGGCAAAACATATGTTGGTGGTAGGAACTCCTGGCTCTGGTAAAACAACCTTTTCTGTAGGATTGTTAGATCGTCTCTGGAAAGACCATGGAATTCCATTCCTTGTAATTGAACCTGCAAAGAATGAATATCGCGCACTGGTGCAGAGTATTCCGGAACTGCAGGTATTCACCCCTGGAAAGAATTTTATATCACCGTTTGTATATAATCCATTTATTCCACCGAAAAATGTGAAGTTGGAGACGTACAAATCTACACTTAAGACAGCATTTGCAGCAGCGGTTTCCATGTCTACACCGCTGGATAAGATATTTGAGGAATCTATTAATAATTGCTATTCGGATTTTCGATGGCTGGATACCTATACCAGTGATGATATGGGAAAAGTATTCAATATCACAGACTTTGTTAAATGTTTTCAGGAAACGTTTGATGCGATCGGATACACCGGGGATGCGAAGAATATCGGGCGTGCCGGAGTGGTCCGTCTGAATTCACTGGTCAACTTGTTCGATAATTATTATTCAATCCCGATTGAAGATATGTTGAAAAAACCGACGATTATTGAGTTGGCAGCGATTGAAAACAGCGATCAGAAGGCACTGATTATCTCGTTGCTGTTACTTTCTATTCTGGCCTATGTAAACAGCAATTATGTAGGCGAAGGAGGCCTGAAGAACGTCATCTTATTGGAGGAGGCCCATGTGCTTCTGGATGCAGATACGAATGCAGGACAAGGGGATGCCAATCCAAGCGCAATTGCGCAGGGACTGGTAAAACGCATGTTAGCTGAGATCCGTTCGTATGGAGTTGGTCTGGTGATCGCAGATCAGTCTCCAAGAAAAGTATCCACAGATGTGGTAGCCCTGACGGATATAAAAGTGGCATTTCGTCTGGTGGAGGCAACAGATAAGCAGATTCTGGCAGATTCTGCAAATATGGATGAAGTGCAGACAAAGCGTCTTGCAAAACTAAAACCAGGTGAAGCGTTCTTCTTCTTTAACAAGTTGGAAGAACCGGAGGAGATCAAGACACCGGATTATCGTCTGCAGAATAAGATCAGCATCTCATTATCTGACGACGGCATTAAAGAGCTGTCGACTTATTGGAATGATAAGCAGGAGAAATTGCGCCCTTATCCAGAATGTCCATATGTCAAATATTGTAATAAGACTTGTGATTATAACCGCAGGGTATTAGCAAGAGAAGTGGCACGGCGTATCTTTAACCGTAATTTCACGCCGGAATCAAAAGATTTTGAACTAGTAAGGCAGATCATTCCGAGACTACGTCCTTTGATTCAGGCAGAAATCAATAACGAGGTAATGGATAATGAATTAGTTGCTTGTGTAAAGGTTCATCTTTTTAGAAAGATAAAATATAATACCAGAATCGAAATTCATGATGCAACCATTCAGGCGAATCTTTCGAAAGCATAGGTGGGAAGATGTTAGATTATAGAGAAATGAACGACCTGCAGGAGTTCGGCTATCGTCCATCATCCCGTGATATTTTTTCTGATGTACAGCAGGAAGTGCAGGATATACCTGATGATATAGAAGGATATTATGCGGAAGAATATCAGGATGTGCAGCAGGAAGTGCAGGATATACCTGATGATATGGAAGGATATTATGCAGAGGAATATCTGATGCCTGAAAATGAGATTCAGGATATTCCGGAAGATATCATCGGTGATGAACCGGATTACTGGGAGATGGCAGCACCTACACCAGTCAGTGAAATGCATGAACCAGAACCGGATGTTAATATTCCTGGCTCGCAAGTGGCGAAAGATGTAGAAGTCGGGGCACCGGGAGAGACGTTCAATGAAGAACAGGATATGGGTGTTCCGGGGGAAGATTTTCAGGAAGAGGAAGACATGGATGTGCCGGGAAGCCAGGTGGATACGGATGAAGATATGGATGCACCTGGTGCTCACTATGAGACGAAAGAGCAGCAGGAAGGGAATGATTGTCGCGATATCAGTGAGATTATGGAGGCATTCCAGTCTGAAAATTGGGAAGGACTCTCCGATGATGCCCGCAAGGAAGCGATTGATGAGTTGAGCGAATATGTGGCGCAGGATCTGAATATAAAGGATAAACCGAAGATAGAATTTTATAATAATGAAGACAGCGGAGATTTTGGAAGTTACTCTCCTGACGAAAATACCATTTATATTAATGAGTTCAATATGGATAATGCGGTGGAGACAGCAGATACGATTACCCATGAAACAAGGCACTGTTACCAGCATGAGTGTGCCGATCATCCGAAGACAGAACAGGATTATGCATTCAGAGATAATTTCGATAATTATGTCACACCAGATATGGATTTTGAAGGGTATGAAGATCAGATCGTAGAGGCAGACGCACGTGATTATGCACAGGCATACAGAGATATGATTTCGTAATGTGCCGGAAAGGAAAGTTTATGAGAGAACAGATATTTGAATATCTTGTTGAAAAGGAAAATCAGACGCCAAAACTGGCTTCTCAGATGTGCGATAAATTGGAGAAACATCCAGATATTATGGGTGAACTATACCAATATATTCAGACGGGCAAGTTTGAGGAGGAGCATCCGGTAACAGTAGAGGGTTATACAGCAAAGATGCTGGAATCGACGACCTATTTAAAGCCTGTTGGAGCATATAATTATCTGATTTATCTTCGCAATAAACCCGAAACTGCATTGGCAAAGTTGAAGCAGGGACTGCCATTACGATAAGGAGGATGTACCATGGATGAATTTTCAGAAGATATGGATTTTGATGTGGACACGGATGTCGATGTAGATATGGATGTCGATGTGGACATGGATGCCGATATGGACATGGATGTCGATATGGATACAGATGTAGACATGGATATCGATGATGATATCGATGTGGATACAGATGTAGACATGGATATTGATGAAGATATAGAGATGGATGATGAAATTATCGACGATGATATAGATTATGACGATGAAATCATTGATGATGATATAGAGATGGATGACGAGGTAATAGAAGATGATATCGTCGAAGATGAAGAAGTAGTCGAAGATGAAGAAGTAGTCGAAGATGAAGAAGTAGTTGAAGATGAAGAAGTAGTTGAAGATGAAGAAGTAGTTGAAGATGAAGAAGTAGTCGAAGATACAGATGATTTGGAAGAAGATGGAGATGTTGAGAGTGATGAAGTAATCGAAGCGGAAGATGATACTGCTGTAGAAGACGAAGTCAGTGAGGAAGCAACTGAAGCCGATGAAATGGTCGAGGAAGATACAGATATCACAGCCGATGAATCCATAGAAGAAGAGGAAAATCCAACGGATCTGGAAGGAACGGAGACTGAAGAGCCGATAGAGGAAACAGATAATCTGGAAGGAGATGTCGAGAGTGATGAAGTAATCGAAGCAGAGGATACAGTTGAAGAAGAGGATACCATTGCGGAAGACGAAGTCAGTGAGGAAGCAACTGAAGCCGATGAAATGGTCGAGGAAGAAGCAGATATCACAGCCGATGAATCTGTAGAAGAAGAGGAAAATCCAACGGATCTGGAAGGAACAGAGACTGAAGAGCCGATAGAGGATACAGATGATCTGGAAGGAGATGTCGAGAGTGATGAAGTAATCGAAGCAGAGGATACAGTTGAAGAAGAGGACACCATTGCGGAAGACGAAGTCAGTGAGGATGCAACTGAAGAAGATGAAGAAGTAGTCGAAGATGCAGATGATCTGGAAGGAGATGTCGAGAGCGATGAAGTAATCGAAGCAGAAGATGATACTGCTGTAGAAGACGAAACGATTGGGGAAGTAACTGCAGAAGATGAAGTGGTCGAGGGGGATGAAGATATCACGACCGATGAATCCATAGAAGAAGAGGAAAATCCAACGGATCTGGAAGGAACAGAGACTGAAGAGCCGATAGAGGATACAGATGATCTCGAAGAAGCTGTTCCAGAACAAGCTGAGAATCTAATTGATCAGGAGGATATAGGTTCCGTTGAAGTTCTCACGGAAGAGATGGCTGACAAACCTCAGCAGGAACAGCATACGTTTGAAGATTGGATCAATCCGGATAACTATGATGAAGACGGACATTACATAGGAGATGGACAAGACTTCGGATATAAACCGGAAGGAATGGAAGCATCAGAATACGGAGAACAGATTGATCAGCAGGCGCAGGATTCTTATGCAGAACATCTTGCGCAGGAAGATGCAATGGCGGACTCGGATGTGGCAGATACTGATACGGCAGATACAGATACGGCAGATACAGATACGGCAGGTGCCGGAGGCGATTCAGGCGGAGGCTCAGGAGTTTCAGAGATTGTTCCGGATGATACAACAGGATCAGGAAAGCATACGTTTGAAGATTGGATCAATCCGGATAATTATGATGAGAATGGTCATTACATAGGAGATGGACAGGACTTCGGATATAAACCGGGAGGAATGGAAGCATCAGAATACGGTGAGCAGATAACTCAGGATGCGAAAGATGCCTATGCAGAGCATATTAAGCAGCAGCATATGCCGATGGAAGATCAGGCACAGGCTTATGCGGAATATGCAGAAGCTTTGGATAATTACGGAAAAACCCCAGAAGAACTGGAAGAAGTGACAGATGTATCAGATGATATGATTCCGGAAGATATTTTGGAGGATATTTCAGATGATGCAGATGATCTGTCTGTTGACAGTAATGAGGTGATTCAGGATATTGAGGACGATGTAATTTCAGATGATTTGACAGTTGAAGACATCAACATAGATGCGGTTACAACAGAAGATATGAATACAGATGAAGTTACAACAGAAGATATGAATGCAGATACTGTCAATGAGGAGAAGCCAAAGCAGAGTGCGATGGAGGCATGGTTAGATCCGAAGAACTATGATGCAAGTGGACATTTTGTAGAGAATCCGGACAGCCTTACCGATGATAACCGCTGGGATTCAAATCGCGATACGCCAGATGGCACAGAGATACCTCCAAAGCCATTCATCAAAGAAGCCCCGGAACTTGACTTGGAAGAATCCGCAGGTGTTCATGGAGAAACCGCAGACCAGACAATGTCTGAGAACAGTCATTTTGGCATGGGACCGGCGCAGGCCCAGATGTATGATTACATGTGTGAACACAATTATGGAAAGGGAGATTATCCAGAATATTCTCAGGATCCAGAATGGCAGAGATTGAATGCTGCATTGAAGAATGAACTGGGAATTCCGGCAGATGTTCCGGCATATGATAATGATAATATCCCATATGGATATACAGAGCCGATGAATGCAGATCCAACCGGAACGATTCCGACAGAACCAGTAATTCCATCTGCCAATCAACAGGAGCCATCTGTACAGGGGCCGATTGAGAATTCTGTGGGCAATCAGGATATGAAAGATATCAAAGAAGAGATTGCAAAAGATTTGATGGACAATTATGATGTTGGTAAGGCAGATTTTCATGATTTTAATCCAGACGTTGCAAGTTCCGTATCAGATGCTGTACACGACGCCAAGAAAGATTTCCCGGATCTGGAAGTGAAGTTTCTTGGAAGTATCGATACCCAGGTGGCAGGTATTCGGGATGAATATATTGATTATTATACAAAGGAATTGAAGAAGATACCGAATTCTGGATGGAATGAGGATGAGATAAGGTCGATTGCAGAACATAATGCGGATAAACTTATCTCGAATTGGGGACTGGATGACACAGATGGAACATTTGCGTGGTCACTGCATATTCCTGAGAATGTTGATCCGACAGGAGGAAAGCTGGATCAATATACAGGAGTTGCTATTAACAATACTTATGCTTCGGATTATGAGGCTTTTACGGATGCAAAGCAGGAGGAAGTACGCATTAAGCATAAACCAATTGGCTGTGATACACCGCGTGCAACGATTGATCATGAGTTGGGACACGAGATAGATAATATGTTGGATGCATGTCATGATGAGAAAATGATTGGGCTATATGAAGAGATGATGAGTAATGGCAATGCACAGGATGTGTTGTCAGGATATTCACAGACCAATATAAAAGAATTTATTGCAGAAGGATATTCAGAATATCGGAATAATCCACAGCCTAGGGAATATGCAACGAAGATCTATGAGAGACTGATGCAATTAAATCAGAGAAGAAAGGGGAGATTCTTTTGGAAGAAAAAATAAAATATAAATTGGAACTGCCAGAGGGGATAGAATTACCGGAAGGCTGTGAATTGCCAGAGATCGAACTGGGAAAGGCAAGTCTTCGAAGAACGGTAATTCAGGAAGATGGTACGATGACGGAAAAAGAAGAGACATTATGGATTCCAAGAATTAAAAAGGAGGAAACGTAGATGGGACTTTTTAGTAAAAATCCAAACGAAGTAAATTATACAGGAGGAAAAAAACACTGGACTGACGTAATCAAGAATTCCGGACCCGGCGATCTTCTGATCTGGAGGCAGCCGGAGGAGGATTTTAATACGAATTCGACATTGGTCGTAATGCCGGGAGAGGAAGCTGTTTTTATTAAAGGCGGCGTGATTGAGCAGGTATTTGATAATGGTACATATAAGCTTTCTACAGAAAACTATCCATTCATCAGCAGATTACGAAATGCATTTTCAGGGGGAATCAGTACCTTTAATTGCGTTGTGTATTTTGTGCGTAAGGCTTCTGGACTGGAGATCAAGTGGGGGACAGAATCTCCGATTCAGGTCCGCGACCCGGTTATGCAGATTATGACCAGTCTGCAGGCTCGTGGAGCATACAAAGTACAGGTAGAAGATGGAGCAAAATTCCTGACCAAATTATTGGGAAATAACATTCAGTTCCTGATGCAGGATGAACTTGATAACTTCTTTATCAGTGAATTCCAGCAGCATATTAAAACGACGATCGCAAAATATGTGAAAAACTCTCAGGAAGAGATTCTTGGAATCTGTGCAGAGCAGGATGTACTGGCAGAAAATATTAAGCCGCAATTGCAGGAAATCTTAGATGACTATGGATTGAAACTGATCAGTTTTTCTATTATGGGATTAGATATTCCGCAAAATGATCCGAACCGTGCAGCGTTGGAAGAAGCATTTGCGAAAAAAGGTGTTGTCAATATTCTTGGCGATGACTGGGGCAGAGTACAGGCAAGCGAGATTTTAAGAGATCTTGCGAATAACCCTGGAGCAGGAGGAATGGCCGCTGCTGGAGCAGGAATGGGAATGGGAATGGCTGCCGGTGGTGTGTTCGGAGGTATGGCACAGCAGATGTTTGCACCGATGAATAATAATCAGAATAGCGGCCAGCAGAATGCGAATCCGGGACCGAGCGGAAGATTCTCACAGAGACGAGGGATGGCGCCGGGACAGGCAGATGCCGGCCAGCAGAATATGGGACAGATGGGACAACAGAATATGGGACAAGCAGCAGGCATGACTTGTACGGCATGTGGGGCCAGTCTTGCACCAGGAGCAAAATTCTGCGCTGCTTGTGGAACTCCTGTCAGTCAGAAGGCATTTTGTACAACGTGTGGAGCAGAACTAGCACCGGGGGCAAAGTTCTGCAGCCAGTGTGGAACACCGCGGGCATAGATATAGAAAAGGATGAGAGTGAGAGATGAAAAAGAACGTATTATCAACAATAGTATATTTGGTATTTCTGATTATATTTAATCTGATATTTTATATGCTGGGTGGAACAGAGCATCCGGCTTCCGTATGGATATCATATGTGTTTATCCATATTGCATATCTTTTACTGGTGTGTACGACATTGTTTGTGCGGAAAGGAAGTAATGCTGCATTATTTGGAATGACGCTGAATTCTATCTCAGGGGTATATTTTGTGGTTGAATTGATCGTCGGTATTATCTTTATCAAGGTAGCATCTGAGAGTTATAAAGCGCCGCTGATCGTACAGGCTGTCATTGCATCAGTTTATGTAGTTCTTCTGATTGCCAATATACAGGCAAATGATTCCACGGCAGACAGTGTAGAGCGTCATGAGTTGGAAGTGAAATATCTGAAAGAAGCGGCTATGATCTTAAAAGAAGTTATGGGCATGGTAGATGATAAAACAGCGAATAAAAAGGTTGAGAAAGTATATGACCTGATTCAGTCTAGCCCTGCAAAATCCAATCGGAATGTTGCAGATCTGGAGTTCCAGATTATCAGTGAGATAGAACAGCTGCGTATGATTGCATCCGGTGGAGATGCAGAAGCTGTCGGCATGTGTGCAGATAAGATCTACCGTCTGGCTGGAGAACGTAACCGTCAGCTAAAACTTGGCAATTAACGGATAATTGGAAGATAGATCAGGAGGAATACCAATATGAAAAAGTGCCCTTTGTGTGGAAAAGAATACGAGACAGAAAATGTATGTCCCATTTGTAATATCTTATTGATTGATACAGATTCCAATTGTGCTGTCAGCAATGAAAGTGCAAAAGAGAGAAAAAGGCGTGAGCAAAGAGAACAGCGTGATCAAGCTAAGGAACAGGCGAAAGAACAGGCAAAGGAGACGGCGGCTCAGGTAGCAACACAGGCAAAAGAAACGGCGTCTCAGGTAGTTTCCCAGGCAAAAAGCATGGATTCAAAGCTTTTAATGCTCATTGGAGCAGGGGTTGTTATCCTTATACTAATTATTGTAATTTTGAAATTTGTCTTAGGAGGCAAGGAAGAGCCACAATATGTACAGCCATCCGGTACAGGAACTGTCACAGAAGATATGGCAGAGGATGTCGAATTAAATGAAGAAGATTTTGCGAGAAATGAATTGGTTGATTTTGAGACTGACAGTTTTTCCTTCCAGCTTCCGGCGTACTGGAAAGACTTGTGCGGAGTAGATGTCTATGATGACTATATTTCATTCTATCAGAAGAAGTCCAGTGAATATGGAGGGTATCTGTTCAGTGTGGCAGCAGTGTCAAGTGAGGATAGGGATTCTCTGAATAATTATACGACAATAAAAGAAGACGGTAACGTGATCTATGTGGTAGAGTATCCATCGGATGTAAGTTATGATGTTGAAGATGAGTATGTAAGCAAGGAATATCAGCGCCTGGAAGAGGATGTACATTATGTATTTGACACATTTGAAGGATTCAAAGAAGAAGAGTCTGCGCTTACTGGCGACTATATTATCCCTGACAGCAGTACAAGAGTTATCTCTTCTTCAGAATTAGAGTCTTTGACGAAAGAAGAACTGATGTATGCAAGAAATGAAATCTATGCACGTCACGGACGTAAATTCCAGGATTCAGGAATCCAGGCATATTTTAACTCAAAGAGCTGGTATAACGGAACGATTGAACCAGAAGCTTTCCAGGAAAGTATGTTAAATAGTGTGGAATATGCGAATGTGCAGACCATTGTAAAATACGAAGAGAGTAAGGGTTATCGCTAGGAGGATACAGGAATGAAGAGATGTCCGCTTTGTGGAAAGGAATATGAACAGGAAGATATGTGCCCTGAATGCAGGGTTATGTTAATCGATACAGCGACAAACACCGCTGTGGCAAAAGAGCCTGAGAAAAAAAGCCGTATGAACAGAGAGAAGAAACCAATACCAAAAGGTTATATTATGGCGGCTGTGCTTGTCGTTGTTATAGTGCTTGTTATCGCAGCGGCAGTATTTATGGTATCGAATACTAGAGCAAAAAAAGAGGCGGAGCAGAGAATGCAGGCTCAGGCGGCTGCAGAAGTGGAACAACAAGATAATCAAGATGATAAGGATATTGTGGAGGATACCGATATCTCAGAGGCTGAAAATGATCTGGAGGAAGGGGAAAATACCAATATCCCGGTGATTTCTATGGATCATGTGGAAGATGTGATGGCTTCTTCTGAACTGTCAGAATCTAACATGACACATTTTGCAGGGCGTGTTCTGGATGGAGATCCTGATACGGCCTGGGTAGAAGGTGCAGCAGGGCAAGGTATCGGTGAGAAGCTTGTATTGACATTTGACGGAACCTATCAGGTCAGCGGTCTGAGAATATGCGCAGGTTATCAGAAAAATGATTATGTATATTACAATAATTCAAGGCCTGAGACTATCAGTGTGGAATTCTCAGATGGCAGTGTTGAAAATTATTCATTAGCAGATGTGTATGATCAGGAACAGGTCGTAACATTTTCGACACCGAAAGAAACGAGTTATATCCGGATTATCATTAACTCTGTATATCCGGGAACAAAGTACGAAGATACCTGTATATCAGAAATCAAACTGTTTTGAGTATGAGGATAAAAAGAATAGCTTTGTATAGCCTGCTCGCATTTGTCTTGAGCAGCACCGGATGTTCAGGTGCAGAGAGTGTTCCGGCACTTTCATGTCATGATGTCACGTGGATGACAGAAGCAGTCAGGACAAGTGTGACAGAGATCAAAGGTCAAATTAAAATAAAAAAAATTCCGGAGAAGGAGGAATTGGTCTGCGTTAAGGATTATATACCGGATATTATAGTTGAGCTAAGATATGCAACACAGAACAACTTTACCGGAGAGATTATCTACGATTTTCATGATGCATATCTGCGCTATGGAACGATAGAAAAACTGCTGCAAGTGCAGCAAGAGATTCAGGGAAAAGGGTATGTGCTGAAAATATGGGATGCCTATCGGCCGGTATACGCTCAGTTCGATCTGTGGGAAATATGCCCAAACAGCATCTACGTTGCCAATCCTAATAAGGGATATTCTTCACATAGTAAAGGAAATACCGTAGATTTGACGATCGTAAATAAAGATGGGACAGAGATCCCGATGCCGACAGGATTTGATGATTTTTCAGCAAAAGCAGACCGAGATTACAGCGACTGTCTGAAAGAAGAGGCCCAGAATGCCAGATTTCTCGAAGAAATCATGGTGAAGTATGGTTTTGAACCATATTATGGCGAGTGGTGGCATTTTGAAGATACAGATGCATATCCGGTAGAAATGGATTATATTCCAGAGAGTTAGGAAAAGAGGGAGGAACATAGGATGAAAAAATGTCCAATATGTGGGAACGAGTATGAACATGAAAATGTGTGCCCGATATGTGGGATACCGCTGATTGATACAGAGACGAACAGCGCAGTGGCAAGTGAACCGGAAAAGAAAAAGCGGTTCAGTACCAAAAAGAAAAAAGAAGAACCAGCAGTGGAAGAGCCAGTTATAGAGGAACCGATAATCCCGAATCCGGCAGAAGAATATGCAATAGTAGAAGAACCTGCAATAGAGGAAGAACCTGCTGTGAAAGAACCAGAAGAAAAATCTTCAGTAAAAAAAGATTCTGTCCGAGAAGCACAGGAAGAAGATATCTATGGTCTGGGAGTTAAACCTGCATCAACTGGCGGTTCTTCGTCCGGGAGCAGTTCATCTGGAGGAAGATCATCTGGGGACAATGTAAGCCATGATGGGAAGGTAACCATTAGTTTCAAGCCGGCTTATGTCGTGGCAGTGGTAGTTATATTGTTATTGATTGTTGCAGCAGTCTTCATCGTGCGCGGCATGAAAGCAAAGAAAGAAGCAGAGCAGATGTATCAGTATGAGCAGGATGTGCCTGCGGAAGAACCCGAAACTACAGAAGAAGAGATTGATCTTTCGCTGGTAGATGTCAATGCAGTGAATGTGAACCATTGGGAGTATACGGGGAAAATCGATTATATGGTTTCACCGGCAGTGGTCAGATTAGATCCACCACTTAATTTCTATGCTTACACAACGGACAATAAGAAGGCCTTATTAGAAGATGTAAGCGAGGTGTGTATTGATTCTTCCAGCAGCATTGATATGAGAGATTTTGATGGAAAGATGACGACGGTGACAGGTTCGCTTACGATTGACAATGATCGGATACTGATGAGTGTAACAGATGCCTGGACGGATGAAGTAGATGAGGATGATACTGCAATCCATGAATATAATGTAGTGATTTCTGATGTCTCCTGGAGTCAGGCAAAAGAAGCATGTGAAAGTGCCGGAGGATATCTTGCCAGAATCAACTCTGTAGAAGAATACAATTATATTACGAATATGCTGACATCAAGAGGGTATACAAAACAGCATTTTTATCTTGGTGGACGCAGAGATGCAAGCGGAAGCGATTATTACTGGGTGAACCAGAATAACGAATTTATAGGAGATGCTCTAAACCGTTCTGAATCCTGGAGCAATGGATATTGGTATATCAATGAACCGAGCTTTGTCGATACGGGATCTGATGCGAACGGAAATATTCAGGAAAATGTAATGAATCTGTTCTATGTAAATGGAACATGGTATCTCAATGACTCCTCAGATAATCTGGCGGCTAATTATCCGAGCCTTCTGAGTGGAAAAGTTGGATATATCATAGAGTTTGAATAATATGAAGAAATATATTGGAATCATAGCAATTACTGCTGCGGCTCTACTGGCAGTCGCGGCCGGTCTTTGGTATCATCAGATCGTAAAACAGAATGATAAGTTTGAAGAGACACAGTCAGAAGTAAAATCAGAATCTGATAAAAAGCAGGAATCTGTTCAGACTGTGGAACCTGAGTTATCCGAAGAGGAACAGCGCAAGGAAGAAGTAGAGGAAATCGTAAATTCTCTGACTTTAGATGAGAAAGTAGCACAGTTATTCATTGTAACCCCAGAAGAATTGACAGGAGTAGGAGTTGTCATTGCCGCAGGCGAGACGACTCAGAATGCAATCAGCCAGTATCCGGTCGGCGGCTTTATCTACATGTCACAGAATCTTGAGAATCCGGAACAAGTACGGGAAATGGTGAAGAATGTCCAGGAGTATTCTTATCAGAGAATAGGACTGCCATTATTTATCAGTGTGGATGAAGAAGGCGGTACAGTCAGCCGGTTTAGCAATAATCCGAATTTTAATCTGGAGAAGATTGACAGTATGAGTGTGATCGGTGCAACTGGAGACCCTCAGAATGCCTATAATGTAGGAGCAAAGATTGGAAGCTTCCTGTATGATCTGGGATTTAATATGGATAATGCACCGGATGCAGATGTGCTGACGAATCCGTCGAATACTGTGATTGGTTCCAGATCATTTGGAACAGACTGTAATCTGGTTTCTGAGATGATGCTGGCAGAGATGAAGGGACTACAGGATCAGAATATTATCCCAGTCATAAAGCACTATCCCGGGCATGGAGCGACAGAGGCTGATACGCATGCCGGATATGCGTATACGAATAAAACCTTGAATGAGATGATGGCAAATGAGCTGGTTCCGTTTATCAATGGTATCAATGCCGGAGTGAAAGTTATAATGGCTGCGCATATTTCCTGCCCGAATATTGTCGGAGATAATACGCCGTCTTCTCTGTCTGGAGTTATGATCAACGATATCTTGCGTGGTCAGTTAGGCTATCAGGGAGTTGTAACGACAGATGCATTGAATATGGGTGCAATTGCTGAAGAATATTCATCAGGACAGGCAGCTGTACAGGCATTGCAGGCTGGCGTAGATATCCTGTTAATGCCAGAGAATTTTCAGGAAGCGTATCAGGGTGTGTTATCTGCGGTAGGAGATGGCAGGCTGACAGAAGAACGAATCAATGAATCTGTAAGGCGGATTGTGAATTTAAAATTAGATATCAGCCAAAAGTAATTTGACTTCTGTTCATTTAACCGATATACTGTATACAAGTACGATGAGAAAGGAATAACGCAAGATGAAGTGTCCATATTGTAATCATCCAGATACCAGAGTTATTGATTCCAGACCTGCCGAGGATGGCAATTCAATTCGCCGGCGCCGTTCCTGTGATGTGTGTGGAAAGCGGTTTACGACATATGAAAAGGTAGAGACGATTCCATTGATCATTATCAAGAAGGATAATAACCGTGAGCAGTATAACCGCGGTAAGATTGAGAATGGAATTTTAAGGGCCTGTTACAAAAGACCGGTATCTGCTGAAGCTATACAGCATGCAATCGACAGGATCGAGACGAAGATATTTAACCAGGAGGCGAAGGAGATTCCAAGCAGTATGATTGGAGAACTTGTAATGGAAGAATTAAAAGAACTCGATGAAGTTGCATATGTGCGTTTTGCGTCTGTATACAGAGAATTCAAAGATGTGAACACCTTTATGGATGAACTGAAAAAAATATTAAAATAAGAAGATATTTGCTTAGATAGTAATAAAGTGATAGAATAAGGGAAGAAGCAAGAAAAAGGGATTGCTTCTTCCTTTTTTATATTATATATTTTTAACAGAAACAGATGGTGCTATAGAGATACGATTATAGATTGGGTGAGATATATGAGAACATACAAGTTAACCATTTCTTATGATGGCAGCAGATACCAGGGATGGCAGCGTCAGGCTACCACTGACAACACCATTCAGTTTATTCTGGAATGGAGCATTGGGAAGCTGGTCGGATATCGGGTACATGTTGATGGGTCTGGCAGAACGGATGCCGGAGTGCATGCCCGAGGCCAGGTGGCGAGCGTAAAATTAACAAAGTTATATGATACCAAAGAGTTAAAAGATTCATTGAACCGGTATCTTCCTGAAGATATTCGTATTGTGAAGGTGGAACTTGTAAAGAATGGTTTCCATGCCCGCAAGAGTGCAAAAGGGAAAAAATATGAATATTATATTGACTGTAGAGAGAAGCCGGATGTATTTTCACGCAGATACTGCTATCATTATCCTGAGAAACTGGATATTGAAGCGATGCGTGATGCGACCAAGTATTTGATCGGGCCGAAGAATTTTACCAGTTTTACCGACGATAAGGAATGCAAAGATCCTATCCGCCGGATTACCAATATTAAGATCGTAAGTAATGGTGAGAAAGTCAGGATCACCTACTATGGTACCGGATTTTTATATCATATGGTAAGAATATTGACTGGAACATTATTAGAGATTGGTACTGGCAAGAGGGATGCGTCTAAGCTTCCGGTCGTTATTGCTGCGGAGGACAGAAGTCTGGCTGGTTTTCTGGCACCGGCAAGAGGATTGTTCCTGCGGAAAGTATATTATTAAAAATAAAGATTCTCGAAAGAGTGGGAGGATAATCAATGAAGTTTATTTCATGGAATGTTAATGGAATCCGTGCCTGTGTGCAGAAGGGATTTGAGGAATTCTTTCAGCAGGCGGATGCGGATATATTCTGTATCCAGGAATCTAAGATGCAGGAAGGTCAGCTGGAGTTGAATACTCCTGGATATTACCAGTATTGGAACTATGCGAAAAGAAAAGGATATTCAGGGACAGCAATATTTACAAAAAAAGAGCCGATTTCTGTGTCCTATGGTATTGGGATTGAAGAGCATGACCAGGAAGGCCGCGTGATTACACTGGAATTTGAAGACTATTATTTTATTACGGTATATACACCGAATTCTCAAAATGAATTGGCAAGACTTCCATACAGAATGCAGTGGGAAGATGATTTTCTGGCATATCTCAAGAAGCTGGAAGAGAAGAAACCAGTAGTCTTCTGCGGGGATCTGAATGTTGCACACAAGGAGATTGACCTTAAGAATCCTAAGACGAACCGGAAGAATGCCGGTTTTACGGATGAAGAGAGAGAAAAATTCTCTTCGCTTTTGGATGCTGGGTTTATTGATACTTTCCGATATTTTTATCCGGATGCTGAAGGGATCTATTCCTGGTGGTCTTATCGATTCAGTGCAAGAGCAAAGAATGCAGGGTGGCGTATTGACTACTTCTGTGTATCTGAAGCTTTAAAAGAACGTCTTGTAGATGCTAAGATCCTGACGGATGTGATGGGATCTGATCATTGCCCGGTAGAGCTGGATTTTCAATAAAATAATAAGTTTCAAGGGGGAATCTTGTGGTGTTAAACTACAAGATTCCCCCATCTATTCCGATGACTTGTCCGGTCATGTAGGCCGGAGCATTGGCTACGTTCCAGATCATATCAGCGATTTCTTCTACCGTACCATATCTTCCGGCAGGAATCTCTTCTTCTAATGCTTTTCTCTCTTCAGCCGATAGCTGTTGATTCATAATTGTATCAATGACGCCGCAGGCAATAGCATTTACCTGAATATTGCTTGGCGCCAGTTCTTTGGCAAGAGCTCTGGTGAATCCATTCATGCCGGATTTGGAGGCAGAATAAGCTACTTCGCAAGAGGCTCCAGAAGTGCCCCACATAGAGGAAATATTAATAATCTTTCCAGATTTTCGAGAGATCATTGCAGGTACGGCGGCACGACTGCAATAGAATACGGAAGAGAGGTTGGTCTGTATGATTCGCTCCCATTCATCATTGCTCATATCCATCATTAATCCAATGTGTGAGATGCCCGCATTATTGACTAAAATATCCAGATAATCACAGGATTGATAGATGGTTTGGAATATCTGAGTAACATCGTCGGGGTTTCCAACATCCCCGGTAACAATCGTACAAGTACTCTGATATTTATTCTCAATGATTTTTTTGACGTCTTCTAATTCAGCAACTGATGTACGGCAGTTCAAAAATACATGATATCCTTTCTTGGCAAATAATAATGCAGTGGCCTTTCCGATTCCCCGGGAGGCACCGGTAATCAAGATGTTTTTCTTATTCATATAGAACTCCTGTCTTTTATTTATTAAATATTTATTAAATCTAGGTTTTATACACCGTTATTATATCTCGGAATTGTTGCGAATTAAAGTGTCAAGTGTTATGATTTACATAGTTAATTTCATTTTTACATGCAGGAAGTAACGGAGACGGATAAGAAAGAAGAGGACACTATATGTTATCAAAATTCAGTGTAAAGAAACCATATACCGTTGTGGTAGGAGTGGTTTTAATTATTATACTGGGAGTGGTATCGTTTACGAAAATGACGGTAGACTTACTGCCCAATATGAATCTTCCGTATGCGATGGTCATGACAACCTATGTAGGCGCAAGCCCGGAAGAAGTAGAAGAGGTAGTGACAAAGCCGGTTGAGCAGGCAATGGCTACTGTCAGTAATATCAAGACGGTTCAGTCTATATCTAATGAAAATGCATCCACAGTTATTCTAGAGTTCGATCAGACTGCCAATATGGATTCGGTCACGATTGAGATGAGAGAGAATCTTGACCAGATTCAGGGTTTTTGGCCGGATGCTGTATCTAATCCCATTATTATGAAATTAAATCCTGATATGATGCCGGTGCTGGTCACTGCTGTCAGTGTCAAAGATGCAGATGCGGTAAAAGCCAGCAAGTTGATAGAAGAGCAGGTTATTCCTGAGGTGGAAAGTGTCGAAGGTGTTGCTTCTGTAATAACGACCGGAAGTATTGAAGAGACGGTTGAAATTGTCCTGAATGAACAGAAGATTAATGAGCTTAGTGGCGATATTAAAGCAGAGATGGAAGCAAAAGTTAATGAGGCGAAAAGTGCATTGGACGAAGCGAAAGCTCAGGTGGAAAGTGGACAGAACGCACTTGCAGCTGGAAAAGCACAGGCGGCAGCCGGACTTTCACAGGCAGAAGCACAATTGTCGATGAAGGGTGAAGAGATTAATCAGGCTCAGCTTGAGATCAATGAAAAAAAGTCTGAGCTAGATCTTGCAGAGACACAGATACAACAGCAGCTTGCAATCGTGCAGATAGAACTCCAGACATTGCAGGCAGTGCAAGAACAGTATCAGAAATTATCAGATATCATCAATGGAAGTCTCGATGAAGAGCAGAAAGCTCAGGCACAGGAACAATTAGAGCAGCTCCGTGCTCAGCTGGAACAGCAGGGAATTACTTTTGTGTCTTTGAATGATAAAATTCAGGAAGTTCAGGGACAGGTTCAGCAGCTACAGTCGGCGCAACAGCAGATTGATGCAGGAAGGCAGCAGTTGAATACGATTCAGCAACAGGTCAATGATGGAGCTATGACTCTGGCCCAGGCCAGAGGACAACTGGCATCCGGTCAGCTGGAGGCGGCAGCAGGTCTTGGAGAAGGTGCTGCCCAGCTGGCGGCAGGACAGGTAGCGATCCAGATGCAAGAATCTCAGATGAATTCCGCATTGACTGAATCTGCAGCGTCAATGAATGCAGAAAGTATCTTATCGATTGATACGATTAAAACTATATTGACGGCACAGAATTTCAGTATGCCGGCAGGATACGTGACGGAAGAAGATGGACTGGATTATCTGGTGCGAATCGGAGAAAAATTCCAGAGTCTTGATGAGTTGAAAGATCTGGTTCTAGTCGATATGGAAGGAATTGATCCGGTAAAACTGTCTGATGTGGCCAGTGTAGAACTTGTAGATAATTCGGATGAGACTTATGCGAAGATCAATGGCAATCCGGGTGTGATGTTGACGATTCAGAAACAGACAGGCTATTCTACTGGAGATGTGAGTGACAGAGTTCTGGAAAGGTTAGAGCAGGTAGAAAAAGAACATAAGGAAATCCAGACGATTACACTCATGGATCAGGGAGTCTATATTGATCTGATCGTGAATTCTGTGCTGAAGAATCTTGTATATGGTGCAGTACTGGCAATTATTATTCTACTGGTATTCCTAAAGAGTGTCAGACCTACGTTTGTCATTGCATGCTCTATTCCAATCAGTATTGTGACGGCATTGGTTACTATGTATTTCTCCGGAGTTACATTGAATATCATATCACTGTCAGGATTAGCTCTGGGTGTAGGTATGCTGGTAGATAATTCGATTGTTGTAATTGAGAATATTTATCGTATGCGAAATGAAGAAAGGGCGTCTGCGAAAGATGCGGCTATTCAGGGAGCAAGACAGGTGGCTGGTGCGATTACGGCATCTACGCTGACGACGGTGTGTGTATTCTTGCCAATTGTGTTTACTTCGGGAATTACCAGACAGTTATTCGTAGATATGGGGCTTACCATTGCTTATTCTTTGCTTGCCAGTCTGCTCGTGGCATTGACGCTGGTTCCAATGATGTCTGCTGGTCTGTTGAGAAAGACGGAGGAAAAAGAATCTCGCTTATTTGCTGTGGTTCGGGAGAAGTATGGAATCATTCTTCGGAAAGCATTGAATAAAAAAGTCTTCGTATTGATCGGTGCACTGGCATTATTTATAATAAGCATTGCATTGGAATTGTCAAAAGGAACAGAATTTATGCCTAGCATGGAAAGCACACAGGTCAGTATGACTTTAGAGACAGAAAAGGGAACCAGTCTGGAAGATACGTCAAAGGTTGCTGATGAAGTCATGGACAAAGTAGGTGCCATCGATGATATTGAAGATATTGGTGGTCTTGTGTCATCTTCATCCATGATGGGAGGTAGTCAGGATACGAATCTCGTTTCCTTCTATGCAATAACAAAGGAAAATCCGTCCATGTCAAATGCGGAACTTAAAAAAGAGATTGAGAAGGTTACCAAAGGAATAGATGGTGAACTGACGGTCAATATGTCCAATATGGATATGAGTTCCCTTGGCGCTTCTGGAATCAATATTCAGATTAAAGGAAAAGATCTGGATAAGCTACAGAGCGTTGCAAAAGATGTGAAAAAGATTGTGGAAGATGTCAAAGGAACACAGAATGTATCGGATGGAACAGAGGACAACAAAGAAGAACTTCGGGTTGTAGTGGATAAGGCAAAAGCAACACAGCACGGGCTTACTGTAGCACAGGTATATCAGGAATTGTATGGAAAGCTTGCGGAGGCACAGAAAGCAACAACTTTGACGACCGATACGAATGATTATGATGTCTATGTTCTGGATGATGCTAATGAAAGCATGAGTCGTGATGATATTCGAAATATGACACTACAGATTGAGAAGCAGGATGGTACAACGGAAGAGCTGAAATTGGCAGATATCGCGACTTTTGAGGACGCATCTGGACTTCAGGCAATCAGTCGAATTGACCAGAGCAGATATATGAATGTAACGGCAGAGATCAAAGATGACGATAATATTGGGCTGGTCAGCAATCGAGTGAAAAAAGCACTTGCTGCTTATGATGCGCCAGAGGGATATGAGATTGAAATGACAGGGGAAGATGAGACGATTAATGAAGCAATGATAGAGTTGTTTAAAATGATGGGGCTGGCACTTGTATTCATGTACCTGATCATGGTGGCACAGTTCCAGTCTCTCAGGTCTCCATTTATTGTTATGTTTACAGTGCCCCTTGCATTTACCGGAGGTCTGCTGGCACTTTGGCTGGCAGGAATGCCGGTCAGTGTCATTGCAATGATTGGATTTGTAATGTTATCTGGTATTATTGTCAATAATGGAATTGTGTTCATTGACTATACAAATCAACTGATGGAAGGCGGAATGACTCAAAAGGATGCATTGGTAGAAGCTGGAAAGACCAGACTGCGACCGATTATCATGACCGCTTTAACAACCATTCTGGGCTTGTCCACTATGGCACTTGGATTCGGAATGGGAGCCGATATGGTGCAGCCGATGGCAGTCGTGACTATCGGAGGCTTAATATATGGTACAATACTAACCCTGGTGGTAGTTCCCTGTATTTTCGATTTGTTTCACAGAAGAGAGAAAGCAAGGCTTCGTGAGGAGATTGAAGAGAATGAACCCCTGATAGATCAGAAATGATAGGAGAGGTACAGTTATGATTAACAAGGCAATCGAATTCGCAACCAAAGCACATGAAGGACAATTCAGAAAAGGAACAAAACGTCCCTACATTGTCCATCCAATTGAAGTAAGTGATATTGTATCTTCTATGACAAAAGATGAGGAAGTAATCAGTGCGGCAGTATTGCATGATACAATTGAAGATTGCGAAGGGATAACGCAGAGGATCCTTGCGCAGGAATTTTCGGAAAGAGTTGCCTATATTGTGGCTCAGGAAAGTGAAGATAAATCAAAGACCTGGATGGAGAGAAAACGGAGTACCATTGAACATATTCGTAATGCACCGAGAGAAGTGCAGATGGTCGGTCTTGCGGATAAGCTGTCGAATATGAGGGATATAGATCGGGATTATCCAGTGTACGGGGAAGAATTGTGGAATCGATTCCGGATGAAGGATAAAGAGATTATAGGCTGGTATTATAAAGGAATCAGGGATGCATTGAAAGAAGCGTTCAGCGGCGTAGAATTTTATGAGGAATATTGTCGGCTGATCGAGAAGAATTTTGGATAAAAATAAAAGGTAGTCAGGAGTGTAAAGATGATTATCAGTGCAAGCAGAAGAACGGATATTCCGGCTTTGTATCCAGAGTGGTTTGTGAATCGCCTCAAAGCGGGAGAAGTATTGGTTCCTAATCCATACAATCGAAAAAAAGTCAGCCGTATCCTCCTGTCACCGGATACGGTAGACTGCATTGTGTTCTGGACAAAGAATCCAGAACCGATGCTTCCGTTCTTGAAAGAGATAGATGACATGGATTATGATTATTATTTTCAGATGACGATTACAGATTATGAAGACGATATTGAAGAAAATCTTCCGGATATGGCAGCGTCCATGGCAACATTTCTCTTAATGAGCGAACGGTTGGGAAAAGAAAGAATTGACTGGCGGTTTGATCCGATTCTCTTGACAAAGAAATATACCATTGCATATCATTTGGAAAAGTTTGAACTTATGTGTGAATGGCTGCATCATGCAACGACAAGATGTATCATCAGTTTTGTCGATTCTGGAAGAGAAAGCCCTTATCTGGAATTGGAAAGAGAAGAGATGGAAGAACTTGCGAAAGGCCTTTCGGACATAGCCCGAAGGTATCAGCTTCCGTTGTATACATGTGCAGAAAAGATTGATTTAAGTAAATATGGTATTATGCATGGATCTTGTATTGATAAGGAGAAGATACACCAGCTCATTGGGTATAAGCTGGATCTTAAGAAAGATACCGGACAGCGCAGAGAATGCAGATGCGTAGAAAGTATTGATATCGGTATGTATGATACTTGCATTCATGGATGTAAATATTGTTATGCGAATAGTGGATTGGAGAGTGCAAAGAAAAAAAATCAGCAGCATGATGCAAAATCACCATTGTTGATAGGACATCTGAAGGGTGATGAAGTTATTACGGATCGGGAAGTAAAGTCGAGTAGAGATAACCAGATCTCTTTGTTCGATTTGCCAGAAATGTATTCCAGTTTTTGAGGGGATGGTTAAGTAGATGGCAGAAGTAAGAAAACGTATCGTATTTTATGGAAGAGTACAAGGTGTAGGATTTCGTTATACAGCAAAGCGCCTGGCACAGTCATTGGGATTGACAGGGTGGGTAAAAAATGAGTATGATGGCACTGTAGTAATGGAAATTCAAGGTCGTGAGCCGATGATATATAAGCTGATGGAAGGATTGAATCATAATATGTTTATAACCATTGAGTGGATTGATACGGAAGAAATTCCTGTAGAACCAGAAAGTTGTTTTTATGTACGTTAGTATGATAAGATATATAAAAGGATAAAAAGGGACACGGCAAATTGAATTAGGGACGGAGGAAAATGAGAAAACCCCCGTCCCCGATTTACAAAAAGGTGAGGATTATGGAAAAAAGTGTGAAAAAGAAAGATGTTAAGAGCAGAATTGTTGCGGCGGCGTGGCAGTTATTTTATGAGAAGGGGTATAATGGAACAACCGTAGATGACATTATTGCGTTGTCGGACACTTCAAAAGGCTCTTTTTACTATTATTTTAGTACTAAGGATGAACTTTTGGATACATTGTCATTAATTTTGGATGATTACTATGAAGAGTTGGAGACTGAGATGGATCCGAAGATGAATAGTTTTCACAAATTATTATATCTGAATTATAAGGTGCATACAATGATGGAAGAGAAGATCAGCAGGGAATTGCTGGCATCTCTTTATTCTACACAGCTCGTGTCAGAGAGACAAAGTCATCTTCTGGATCAGAATCGTAATTATTATAAATTGATTACAAAGATTGTGGATGAAGGACAGAAGCGTGGGCAGATCCGTGCCGATATTTCTGTCAGTGAGGTGACAAGATATTATGCATTGTGTGAACGTGCACTGGTATCAGACTGGTGTCTGAATAAAGGAAAATACTCTTTGGGAGAGTACAGTAAAGAGTGCATGCCATACATGATGGAACATTTTAAAGTATAGATAAAGGGAGGCGTTCTACCTCCCTTTTAAAGCGCTGTTTTTCCCAATGCCAAAATGATCAGCTTTCAGAATTTCATATGCTTTTTCATAATTCCCGCTGCGCATGTATTTTATCATTTCCTTTAAATTTTCGTTTGTCTTTGGTATACGCATACCGTTTTTGATAGAGTATTGTCCGATACGGATCAGCTCTGATAAGTTGTTTTCATAGATTCTGTTAATCCGTTCATTTTCAAAAATACTGATGATCTCCATATGCATAGCAGTATCTGCAATCTCCCATTCATACACGTCAGATGCGACGGCACACATGCGGACGATCTTCTCTTCAATTCGATAAGAATATTCTTCGTTGCGTCCGGAAGTGAAGATTAACCGGAATGCAGCCCCCTCTAATAATTCACGTAATTGATAGATCTCGTTAATATCTTGGTCGGTAATCTCTTTGACGGTCATTGATTTGTAATAGTCAGATACGATCAATCCTTCTGCCTGCAACATCTGGATGGCGGTTCGTACCGGGCTTCTGCTCATTCCCAGTTCTTTCGTAAGAAAAGCTTCTGTAAGTGGCATTCCAGGTGGATATGTCAGATTTAGAATGTTGTTTTTGATTGTTTCATAAGCCTGATCTGCCAGGGATGTGTTTTTTTCAGCCATAGGACACCTTCCGTTCAAATTATTCTTTGCTTTTGGGGAAATATACATCATGAGCGTATACGTTTTTTGAAAATGTATACAAATTATAACGTATTTTCAAGAAAAACTCAAGAAAAATGTTGACTTTTGATTCTATACATGGTATAGTCGATACAGAAAACAAATTGTATACAAATTTAAAAAACGTATACAAAATAAAGCTGATTTTTGAGATAAGGAAGGTAGGAAAGATGAAATTAGGATTTATCGGTACGGGTAACATGGCATCAGCAATTATGGGTGGTATTATTAAGAAAGCGATCATTCCGGCAGAGGAGATTATCGGTGCCGATCTGTTCGCGCCAGGAAGAGAACGTGTACAAAAGCAATTTGGCATTCATGTGACTGACAGCAACAAAGAGGTCGTTGAAAAAGCAGAAGTCATCATCCTGTCTGTTAAGCCACAGTTTTATGAAAGTGTAATCAATGAGATTAAAGATGATATTAAGAAAGATCAGATTGTTATAACAATTGCTCCAGGTAAGACCCTGGCTTGGCTCTCTGAAAAGTTTGGTAAAGATGTAAAACTTGTCCGCACTATGCCAAATACTCCGGCAATGGTAGGTGAAGGTATGACAGCTGCCTGCCCGAATGAGCATATGACAGAGGAAGAGATCGCATATGTGCGTACACTTCTGGAAAGCTTTAGTCGTGTAGAGATCGTTCCAGAGCGTTTGATGGACGTAGTAGTATCTGTCAGCGGAAGTTCTCCGGCTTATGTATTTGTTATGATTGAAGCAATGGCAGATGCAGCAGTATCTGGTGGAATGCCAAGAGCACAGGCATATCAGTTTGCTGCTCAGGCAGTTTTGGGAAGTGCGAAGATGGTATTAGACACAGGAAAGCATCCGGGTGAGTTAAAAGACATGGTATGTTCTCCTGCAGGAACCACAATTGAAGCTGTTCGTACGTTGGAAGAACGTGGATTTAGAAGTGCGATCATCGAAGCAATGAAAGTATGCGAAGAGATTTCCAAGAGCTTATAATCCAATAATAATTGACATAAGAATCCCTCAAGTAGCGAAAAGTATCCGGCCGTTTGGTCAGGATACTTTTTGCTGTTCATAAAAAATAAAATGTGGTAAGATAATAAAGATTTGAGAAAAGATATAAAAAGAAGGTGGGCATTTGAAGAAAAGTTTAGCTTATTTTACGATAGAAGATGCATATGGCGGCAATCAGGAATGGTTCACCAATGTTGTAATGAATATCGGAGGTTGTGGCGCGGCGACTGCATGCGACAGCTGTATTTATTTTGCAAAACAGATGGGAATGACAGCCTTATATCCTTATGATATCAATCATCTTACGAAGGAAGAGTACCGCAGGTTCAGCCAGATAATGAAGCCCTATATCCGTCCCAGAGTTGGTGGTGTAAAAAAGCTGGAATGGTATATGGAAGGATTGAACAAATATATTCAAGATGTGAATCACCGGGAAAATACACAGATTAAGATCGGAATGCGCGGACTTAGCGGGGAATGTTCTTATGAGGAAGCTTCCCGTGCAGTCAAATACCAGATTGATGCTGGAATTCCCGTGCCATATTTAATGCTGAAGCACAAGAAGCCGGAAAAGTATAAAGACTTTATATGGCACTGGTTCCTGGTCGTTGGGTATGAAGAGACAAAAGAAGGTATGGATATCTATGTGGCGACTTATGGAGAAGAGACCAGATTATCAATGAAGGAATTATGGGATACCGGAATGGATGAAAAAGGTGGAATTGTATTATATGATACCAGGGTCCAAAGGCCTAAACTCACATGAGCTTACTCATAGGTGGGGCTTTTGATTATGACATCATAGAGAAAAGGCAGGTTTACAGGATGAAAAAAAGACGGATTATACAAGGAGGCATTGTGGCAGCAGCTCTTTGCATTGCAGTGGTACTGGGAAGGTCTGGTGCGAATAGTGATATGAAGGAAGAACCGGAAGCTGTCGAGGAACAGACGGAGTCGACAGAAAAAGAAGAGGATGGACTATCCCGGGAACAGCAGGAGATGCTGGAAAAGATAAGTAAGACTTATGATGTAGAAGAGCAAAAAGAGATTGCCAGCCGTCTGGAAGAGAAGAAAAAGTCTCAGGATTATACGATCAATAATATGCTGATCGAGCAGAACCCTTTTGGCACTAACAATCAGTCATTGTATGTTTATTTTAATACGGATGAACCAATGAATGTCAGCTATACTATTCATGTGAAAGACTCTTCTGTCAGCGATTTCGCCCAGAATGTATATCAAACAGAAAGATATCAGACAGAGCATGAATTTCAAGTTATCGGTCTCGTGCCAAATATGGAGAATCAGATTACTTTTTTCTTGACAAGGGAAGATGGATCCACTGACACAAAAGAAATTGTATTTGAGATGGGAGATGCTCTGGGAACAGAAGAAGTGAAGCTGGAACAAGAAGTAAAAGGAAATGTGGAAGATCTGGAAGAAGGATTGTACGTTGTTCTGGGAAATGACAGCGAGAAGTTGAATTTCATGTACTATTATGATAACAATGGAGTACTTCGCGGAGAAGTCCCATTGCTGGGTTATCGAAGCTGTAGGTTGATTTTTGAGCAGGATTATATGTATTACAGTATTTCTGAGACAAAGATGGTGCAAGTGAACCGTTTAGGACAGGTCACACAAGTGTATGAACTTGGAAACTATGAATTGCATCATGATTATGTATTTGATGACAACGGTAATATGCTGATTCTGGCAACGGATAAGACACAGGATAGTGTTGAGGATATCGTGATAAAACTGGATGTGAATTCAGGAACAGTGACAGAGATTCTGGATCTTGGAGATTTATTTGGAAGTTACAAGGCAGAATGTCAGAAGAATTCTGACGAGAAGTTGGACTGGATGCATATCAATACCATTCAGTGGATTGGAAATGGATCCATCTTATTAAGTTCCAGAGAAACATCTTCTATTATTAAGATCGATAATGTCTATGATTCACCGACGGTTTCTTATATTATAGGGGAAAAGTCAGTCTGGGCTGATACGGAATATGAAAGCCTGGTATTCCAGAAAAATGGAGACTTTACCATTCAGGGGGGACAGAACAGCATTACCTATGTTAAGGATGAAAGCCTTTCGGAAGGACAGTATTATGTGGATCTGTTTCATAATAATATAGAAATCAATGAAATTTCATATTATTATAAATATCTGATTGATGAAAATACTGGATCATTCGAGTTGACAGATTCATTTGAAGTTCCTTATTCTGATTGTGGAAGCAGTGTTCAGAATCTGGATGAGAATACAGTGGTCGATTCTGGCAGGCAAGGTGTGTTTGGTGAATATAATAAGAACCATGAACTGATTGCAAGTTTTCAGATGGATGTAGAGACATTCGTATATCGTGTATATAAATATGATTTTGAAGGGTTTTATTTTGCAGGAAGCCAGAAAGAATAAGTCGTATACTTTACGAATGGTTCAATATCCGTTACAATAGAAAACATAGTCAAAAAAAGAAAAATATAGTAGAAAAGGGGAAAGTGTTATGGCAAATCCAATTGTAACATTTGAGATGGAAAATGGAGATATTATGAAAGCAGAATTGTATCCGGAGATTGCTCCGAATACCGTGAATAATTTTATATCACTGGTACAGAAAGGATTCTATGATGGATTGATTTTTCATCGTGTAATCCGTGGGTTTATGATTCAGGGCGGATGCCCGAATGGAACTGGAATGGGTGGCCCGGGGTATAACATTAAGGGAGAATTTTCACAGAATGGTTTCAAAAATGATCTGGCACATACAGAAGGCGTCCTTTCAATGGCCAGAGCAATGCATCCAGATTCAGCAGGTTCACAGTTCTTCATCATGCATAAAAATTCTCCGCATCTGGATGGTGCATATGCAGCTTTCGGAAAGATTGTGGAAGGTATGGATGTGGTAAATAAGATTGCAGAGACGGATACAGATTATAGTGACAGACCGTTAGAGGAACAAAAGATGAAGAAAGTGACGGTTGATACACAGGGTGAAACTTATCCAGAACCAGAGAAAGCATAAGAAAAGCTGGAGGCAGAATCCATGGATATGGTACAGACAGAAAAACTGATATTTGAATATGAAAAGCGCGATGAAGAAGGAAATGTCATAGGAATGTCTCGTGCGATTGATGAAGTGGATATAGATGTGAAGGAAGGTCAATTCATTGCTATCTTAGGCCACAATGGCTCTGGTAAATCTACATTGGCTAAGCATATCAATGCGATCCTTGTCCCTACAGAAGGAACGATGTGGGTCAATGGGAAAGATACCAGTGATCCAAATGAACTTTGGAATGTGCGGCAGTCGGCTGGCATGGTGTTTCAGAATCCGGATAATCAGATTATAGGAACGGTTGTGGAAGAAGATGTCGGGTTTGGACCGGAGAATCTTGGTGTACCGACGGACGAGATCTGGCAGCGTGTAGAAGAAAGCTTAAAAGCAGTAGGAATGATAGAATATAGACATCATTCTCCGAATAAACTTTCCGGTGGACAAAAGCAGCGTGTGGCGATCGCCGGAGTGGTGGCTATGGAACCAAAATGCATTGTCCTGGATGAACCGACGGCAATGTTGGATCCGGTGGGAAGAAAAGAAGTTTTGAAGACAGTACAGAAGCTTCAGGAACAGAAGAAAGTTACGGTAATCCTAATAACACATTATATGGAAGAAGTGGTTGATGCAGATAAGATTTATGTTATGGACCATGGACATGTTGTGATGGAAGGAACACCGCGGGAAATATTTTCACAAGTAGATGTATTAAAAAAATATCGTCTGGATGTGCCACAGGTTACTATATTGGCAGATGAGTTGAAAAAACGAGGTCTGGATATACCGGCCGGTATTTTAAAAAAAGAAGAGTTGGTGGAAGCATTATGTCAATGAAGTTAGAACATCTGAATTATGTATACAGTCCAGGAACGGCATATGAGAAAAAAGCCTTGAATGATATTTGTCTGGAGATCCCAGATGGAGAGTTCATAGGAATTATTGGTCACACTGGCTCGGGAAAGTCTACACTGATACAGCACCTGAACGGATTGCTTAAAGCTACCAGTGGAGAATTGTATTTTAATGGAGAAAATATTTATTCAGAAGGATACAACATGCACGAATTGCGAAATCAGGTAGGGCTTGTATTTCAGTATCCTGAGCATCAGCTGTTTGAAGTGGATGTGATGACAGATGTATGTTTTGGTCCTAAGAATCAGGGACTGACACCAGAGGAATGCGAGAAGCGTGCGTTGGAGGCATTGAAGCTTGTAGGTCTTAAGGAGAAATACTACCGCTCTTCTCCGTTTGAATTATCTGGTGGGCAGAAGAGAAGAGCAGCCATTGCCGGTGTTTTGGCAATGCGCCCGAAGGTGTTGGTGTTAGATGAACCGACGGCTGGCCTTGACCCAAAAGGACGAGATGACATCTTGGATCAGATTGCCTATCTGCATCGGCAAAGTGATATGACAGTCATTCTTGTATCGCATAGCATGGAAGATATTGCGAGATATGCGGATCGCATTATTGTAATGAATCACGGCTCTGTGATGTATAATGATAAGCCGGAAAAAGTGTTCGAGCATTATCAGGAATTGGAGAAGATAGGGCTTGCAGCACCGCAGGTTACTTATATCATGCATGATCTGGCAGAAAAAGGGCTGCCGGTAAAGGTGAATGTTACAACGGTGGAAGAAGCGGCAGATGAGATTATGAAGGTACTGGAGAAGAAAAGATGATTCGAGATATAACAATAGGACAATATTATCCGGCAAAAAGTATATTACACAGATTGGATCCAAGAGTAAAACTAGTATGCACATTATTGTATCTGGTATCATTATTTTTATTCAGAAGCGTTCCAGGGTATATTGTGGCAACAATTTTCCTGGCAATTATAATCAAGATATCGACGGTTCCATTTTCCTATATTGTAAGAGGCCTTAAACCCATCGTTATGCTCTTGATGATAACCGTTCTTTTTAACCTGTTCCTTACAAGAGACGGTGAGGTGTTGTTTCATGCCTGGATTTTTACCATTACAGAAGGTGGGCTTATTACGGCGGTATATATGGCAATCCGCCTGATATACTTAATTATCGGTTCTTCGCTCATGACATTTACGACGACACCAAACGAATTGACAGATGGAATTGAAGCCTTGCTGCACCCATTGAACAGAATCCATGTTCCCGTACATGAAGTGGCAATGATGATGTCCATCGCATTGCGTTTTATACCGATCCTTCTGGAAGAGACCGACAAGATAATGAAAGCACAGATAGCTCGTGGGGCAGATCTGGAAAGTGGTAATATGATACAAAAAGCAAAAAGCATGATTCCAATCCTGGTTCCACTGTTCGTATCCGCCTTTCGCCGTGCCAACGATCTTGCCATGGCCATGGAGGCAAGGTGTTACCGCGGCGGAGAAGGAAGGACAAAAATGAAACCACTCCACTATCAAAAGAGAGATTATGTGGCTTATATTGTTGTAATTGTATATGTAATTGCTGTAGTTTTGATAGGGTGATATTAATTTGGGACGGGGGTTTTTTCAATTTACTCCGTCCCAAATTGCAATTTACCCTGTCCCTTTTGAGGTATGAGATGAGAAGAGTCAGAATTGTTGTTGCTTATGATGGTACAAATTATTGTGGATGGCAGGTTCAGCCGAATGGAATTACGGTTGAAGAGGTGTTGAATGCGAAGCTTCAAAAATTGACAGGTGAAAAGATTCGTATTATAGGAGCCAGCCGTACGGATTCAGGAGTGCATGCATTGGGAAATGTGGCGGTATTCGATACGGAATCGTCGATTCCGCCAGAACGGATGGCGTATGCATTGAACCAACGCCTTCCGGAGGATATTGTGATTGTAAGATCAGAGGAGGTTCCGTTGGATTGGCATCCCCGTTATCAGGATGAGGTGACGAAGATGTATGAATATCACATTTATAATGCGCCTGTGCCGAATCCTTTAAAACGAAGATATAGTACCTTTGTGTCTTTCCCGATGGACGTAGAAAAGATGCGGCAAGGAGCATCGTATCTAATCGGAGAACATGATTTTGTTAGTTTCTGTAATGTACGAACGAATGTGGAAGATACTGTTCGTACAGTGAAGGAGATACAGATTGAACAGCAAGGTCCTGAGATTACCATACGAATTACCGGAAATGGTTTTTTGTATAATATGGTGCGCATTATTGCGGGGACGTTAATTCGAGTCGGAAGAGGTTTCTATACACCTGAACGGGTGAAAGAAATATTAGATGCAAAAGAACGGACAGAAGCGGGCGTGACAGCGCCGCCGAATGGTTTGGTATTGGTGGGGATTGAATATGGAGAAGATTTATTTTGACAATGGCAGTACGTCATGGCCAAAAGCGCCAAAAGTGGCAGAAGCTATGGCTGATCTGTTGACTCACGGGGCATTCAATATTAACAGAGGTAATTATGAAGGTGCTTATGAGGTGGAAGCAACGGTTCTGGATACGCGGGAACAGCTGGCACGTCTGTTTCATGCAAAAGATTCTCGAAGTGTTATATTTACACCTGGAATTACGTACTCTCTGAATTACTTCATCAAAGGTTTTCTGCAATCAGGAGATCATGTCCTGGTGTCAGGGATGGAGCATAATGCAGTTATGCGTCCGTTAAAACAGATGGAGGCAATCGGCGTTACCTATGATGTGGTAAGAACAGAAGTGGATGGGACGATTCAACCCGAAGATGTGGAGCTTGCCATTAAGAATAATACAAAAGCAATGATTATGCTTCACGCTTCAAATGTGTGTGGTACCATTGTCCCGATTAAGGCAATTGGAGAGATCTGCCGCAGGCATCATCTGTTTTTTGTTGTTGATACGGCTCAGAGTGCGGGTACAATTCCAGTAGATATGCAGGAATGTAATGTTGATTTCCTTGCATTTACCGGGCATAAAGGATTTTTGGGGCCGCAGGGCATCGGTGGTTTTCTTATATCTGAAGAGCTGAATGATCAGATGAAGCCATATATCGCAGGCGGAACAGGGAGTCAGTCAGATGTACTTCTGATGCCGGAAAGCCTTCCGGACAAGTATGAAAGCGGAACTATGAATCTTCCGGGAATCATCGGCCTTCATGCGGCTCTGTCGTATATAGAAGAAACTGGAATAGAGACGATTCATCGTAAGAAAATGGAGTTGACACAGTATTTTCTGGAAAATGTAAAGGAATTCTCCAACATCCGTATTGTGGGAAAAAAAGGAATGAAGGATCGTGTTGCGGTTGTTTCGTTGGATTTCGTGCAGGAGGATAACGCGGTTGTTGCTTTTGAGTTAGAACAATATTATGGAATTATGACAAGAGTCGGCCTTCATTGTGCACCAATAGCACATCGCACATTGCATACTTATCCACAGGGAACGGTTCGTTTTGCTTTTAGTGCTTCCAATACGAGAGGCGAGATTGATCAATGCATAGAGGGATTTCGAGAAATATTATCAGTATAGAATATATAAATAAACCTAGTAATAATATAAGAAAAATCAATATATATTCTGACCTGAATTTATTGCCCCATTAAAACAAACATGTTACGGTTAAGCTAGTAATTATAAGTACGACAAAGAGTCACAAGGAGGAAAATAATATGGCTGATTATCGTAAAATGTGGGAAGATCTGGGAATGGATATTGAGCTGCATGATCAATTGTGCGCGGTGCTTCCGCAGGCGTTTGGAGATGTTTTCTTGTCTCAGGAAAATCGCCCGGAGTGCATGGATTACTACAATATGGTTGTAGCAGACATTCACGGCATTCGCCCGGCAGAATTAATCGAGCATCAGAAGAAAGGTGGAAAAGTATTCGGTACATTCTGTGTGTATGTACCAGATGAGATCATTTTTGCAGCTGATGCAATTGCAACGGGACTTTGCGGCGGATCACAGTTCTGGGTTCCAGGCGGTGAGAAAGTGCTTCCGACGAATACTTGTCCGTTGATCAAGGCATCTGTCGGAGCAAGATTAGACCGTACCTGCCCATTTTTCCGCATTGCAGATATGTATATTGGGGAGACAACCTGCGATGGTAAGAAGAAGGCATGGGAGATCCTGTCAGAAGATGTTCCGGTTCATGTAATGGATCTTCCGCAGATGAAACGCGCGAAAGATGTGAAAGCGTGGGCCGAAGAGATTAAAGAGCTGAAAAATGTAGTAGAAGAATTTACCGGCAATAAAGTGACAGAGGAATCACTTGCAGAAAGTATCAAGCTTATTAATGCGAAGAGAAAAGCTTTGGCAAGATTATATGAGACGCGTAAGAGTGAGAATCTTCCAATCAGCGGTACTGATGCACTTGTGATATCACAGATTGCATTCTACGATGATCCGGCAAGATTTACACAGATGACGAACAAGCTGTGTGATGAGTTGGAACAGCGCATTCAGGACGGAGTAAGTGTAGTTCCAGCCGGAACAAAACGTATTATGTTGACAGGTACACCTCTTGCAATTCCGAACTGGAAGCTGCATAATATAGTAGAGACAAGTGGCGCAGTCGTTGTCTGTGAAGAGATGTGTACAGGTACACGTTATTTTGAGCGATTGGTGGACGAGACTCAGACAACTATCGATGGACAGATTGATGCGCTGGCTGAAAGATATATGGGAATTAACTGTGCATGCTTCACTCCAAACCAGGCAAGAATCGATGATATTTTACGCTTTGCAAAAGAATATAAGGTCGATGGTATTATTGATGTCAACTTGAAGTTCTGTAATCTGTATGATACGGAAGGATATTTCGTGGAACGTGCGATGAAAGAAGCCGGAATTCCGGTTCTTGGAATTGAGACAGATTATACAGACAGTGATGCACAGCAGCTTCGCACAAGAATCAGCGCTTTTGTTGAGATGTTAAATAATTAAAATACAAAAAGGAAGTGTACATATGCAGAACATACAGCATTATGTGCTTTTTCCCAATCATGATAACGGCATGCGGTTATATAAAGAATTAAAAAATCTGGGGGTTCGGGCAACCATTGCTCCTACCCCCAGAACTGCGAGCAAATGCTGTGGAATCTCTCTGATGGTAAGGGAAGAAGATCTGGATATAATCAGAACTTGCATTAAAGAGCATGAGATAGAGATTCTGAAAATCGCAGCTGTTGAGAGGGACATCAATCCCAGAAGGGATAAATATTGCTAAAAGAGGTAAAAAAAGTGAATTATGTAGGAATTGATATTGGGTCGACAGCATCAAAGGTAGTGGCAATAGGAGATCATGAGATGCAGTTTGTGTTGCCGACTGGATGGAGCAGCAAAGAAACAACTCTGACAATTAAAGAAAAGTTGAAAGAAAATGGCATCGATGTTTTGTCAAATGACACTAAAGTGGTAGCAACAGGATACGGACGTGTAGCTGTAGATTTCGCAGATTATGTAATTACAGAGATTACCTGTCATGCCCGGGGTGGCAGAGAGATGGCGGGCAATGACTGTGCAATCATTGATGTAGGGGGGCAGGATACCAAAGTGATTCTGGTCGAACATGGAATGGTACAAGATTTTCTCATGAATGATAAGTGTTCAGCAGGAACTGGAAAATTTTTGGAAATTATGGCAAATCGCCTTGGAATTGCCTTGCAGGAGCTGTTTGATATGGCGGAATCAGGTACGGTCCTTCCGATTAGTTCGCTGTGTACAGTATTTGCAGAATCAGAAGTAATTAATTATATCGGAGAAGGAAGAAAACGAGAAGACATTGCGGCTGGAGTGGTAGATTCTGTGGCAGCAAAAGTGTCGCAGCTCAGTCAGAGAAAGAGTCTGCCCGAAAAAGTGATATTGACAGGTGGATTAAGTCACAGCCAATATTTTACAAGTATACTGTCTGCCAAGATTGGACAGAAAGTAGAACCGACAGAACATGGAAGATATGCGGGAGCGCTGGGTGCAGCGCTGCTTGCGAAGGAGAAGTCAAAATAATTTTGACTTCTTTTTTAAAATAGAAAAAGAAGAAAATTCTTCATTTACATTAGAAAAGAATGAGTAAAAATCAGAAAAAACTATATACAAGTTCAGATTTTGTGATAATATAAAAATACAATAAATCTGTGGGAGGATTTTTATTATGGAAATGTTTTTGAAAATTGTTCCCGTGTTGGGCGTTATTGCTCTTGCGTTTGCAGGTGTTTTAGCAGCAAGAGTCAGCAAGCAGGACGCAGGAACAGACCGAATGAAGGAAATTGCATCTTCCATCAGTGAGGGTGCTCAAGCCTTTCTGACAGCTGAATACAAGATTTTGATTATCTTTGTTGCTGTACTGTTTTTCTTGATTGGCTTTGGAATTGGTAACTGGGTAACTGCAGTCTGCTTCGTGGTTGGAGCTGTGTTCTCTACACTGGCAGGATATTTTGGAATGAGTGTAGCTACAAAGGCAAATGTAAGAACTGCTAATGCAGCGAAAGAAAGTGGCATGAACAAAGCGCTTTCTATTGCATTTTCCGGTGGAGCAGTTATGGGAATGTGTGTAGCAGGTCTTGGTGTCCTGGGAGTAAGTGCAATCTACCTTATTACAGGAAATGTAGATGTGCTTTCAGGATTCAGCCTTGGAGCTTCTTCTATCGCATTGTTCGCCCGTGTTGGTGGTGGTATCTATACAAAGGCCGCTGACGTAGGTGCAGACCTTGTAGGTAAAGTAGAAGCAGGAATTCCGGAGGATGATCCGCGTAATCCGGCAGTTATCGCTGACAATGTAGGTGATAACGTAGGTGACGTTGCCGGAATGGGAGCAGACTTGTTTGAGTCATATGTAGGAGCATTGATTTCTGCTCTCACACTTGGAATCGTATATTATAAAGTGGCTGGTGCAGTATTTCCGCTGGTAATTGCAGGATTAGGATTGATTGCTTCTATTCTTGGAACATTCTTCGTAAGAGGAGACGAGAATTCCAATCCGCATAAAGCGTTAAAGATGGGATCTTATGTATCCAGTCTTCTTGTGTTGATTGTAGCATTTGTATTCAGCAAATATTTCTTTGGTGATTTTAAAGCGGCGATTGCGATCGTAGCCGGATTAGCAGTAGGATTATTGATTGGTATTATTACAGAAGTTTATACTTCTGGTGATTATAAATCTGTAAAAGAGATTGCAGAACAGTCAGAGACTGGTTCCGCAACTACAATTATCAGTGGTCTTGCCGTAGGTATGAAATCTACCGCAATCCCGATTCTTTTAATCTGTATTGGTATCTTTATTGCATATCAGTTCTGTGGACTTTATGGAATCGCACTGGCAGCTGTAGGTATGTTGTCTACGACTGCAATTACTGTAGCGGTTGATGCGTATGGACCGATTGCTGATAATGCCGGTGGTATCGCTGAGATGTCCGGTCTTGATCCGGAAGTACGTAAGATTACAGATAAACTGGATGCTGTTGGTAACACAACTGCAGCAATGGGAAAAGGTTTTGCAATCGGTTCCGCTGCATTGACAGCGTTGGCATTGTTTGTATCTTATGCAGAAGCTGTAAAACTGGAAAGCATTGATATTCTTGACAGCCGTGTTATTATCGGATTACTGATCGGTGGTATGCTTCCATTCTTATTCTCTTCTATGACAATGCAGTCTGTATCTAAGGCGGCATATAAGATGATCGAAGAGGTAAGACGTCAATTTAGAGAGATGCCTGGAATTATGGAAGGTAAGACGAAACCAGATTATAAGTCTTGCGTTGCAATCTCTACAACAGCAGCATTAAAAGAGATGCTGGTACCTGGTATCATGGCAGTTATTTCTCCGTTGGCAGTTGGTCTCCTGTTAGGACCTGCAGCATTAGGCGGCCTTCTCGCCGGTGCATTAGTAACGGGTGTTATGATGGCAATCTTTATGTCCAATGCCGGTGGTGCATGGGATAATGCTAAGAAGTATATTGAAGATGGTAACCATGGCGGAAAAGGCAGCGAAGCTCACAAAGCAGCCGTTGTAGGAGATACTGTAGGAGATCCGTTCAAAGATACATCTGGTCCGTCTATCAATATTCTGATTAAATTGATGACTATTGTATCATTAGTATTTGCGCCACTGTTCTTAGCAGTAGGTGGATTATTGTAATTAAAAAATATAGATTTATTGTGTTATGTATGGCAGTATTTTCAGAAAAATGGAAATACTGCCATTATATATTGTCAGGCTGAACGCTTAGATTTAAAGTCGAAGTTGAGGATAAAACTGGCAACTATGAAAAGATTGTGGTAATATATGTGTCGTAACGTATTTTACAATTAAGAAGATTCAGATAGAAAAGAGGCATTTACATGACAAAAGTTGACATTATTTCTGGCTTTTTGGGAGCTGGGAAAACGACATTTATTAAAAAATTAATTGATCAGGTATTCACAGGCGAGAAGCTAGTATTGATTGAAAATGAATTTGGTGAAATCGGCATTGATGGCGGCTTTTTGAAAGACGCAGGAATTGAGATTACGGAGATGAATTCGGGATGTATTTGTTGTACGTTGGTAGGAGATTTTAGTAAAGCTCTTCAAAAAGTATTGGCAGAGTATCAGCCGGATCGTGTTATTATTGAGCCTTCTGGTGTGGGAAAATTATCTGACATCGTGAGAGCCATTGAAGATGTGAAGAAAGATGCAGAGATAGAGATCGACGGAAGAATTACGGTTGTAGATGGCAAAAAAGCAAAACTTTATTTGAAGAATTTTGGTGAATTTTTTGAAGATCAGGTGAAACATGCATCTACAATTGTTGTTAGCCGTACGCAGATGATGACCGATGAGAAAGTGGAAGAGTGCATTCATATGCTGCGGGATGAGAACGCAGATGCAGCGATTATATCAACTCCTTGGGAACAATTAAGTAAAGATGCTATATGGCATGCATTGGAGCATGGCGCTGAGATAGAAGGACTTCTGGAGGAAGAACATGACCATCATCATGACCACGAAGAATGCTGTGAGCATGATCATCACCATCATGACCATGAAGAATGCTGTGAGCATGACCATCACCACCATCACCATCATGCAGATGAGGTGTTCACCAGCTGGGGAAAAGAAACAGCACATAAATATACAGAAGAGGAATTGGATTTCTTAGTAAAAGCATTGTCCGAGACGGACAGCTACGGAACAATTCTCCGTTCTAAAGGAATTGTTCCGATGACAGATGGAACATGGAAACAATTTGATCTTGTGCCGGAGGAATATGAAGTGCGAGATGGACAGGCAGATTACACAGGACGAGTATGTGTCATCGGAACAGATCTGAAAGAAGATGAACTTTTGAAGCTGTTCCACATTTAATGAAAGAAATGAAGGTGATAGTATGGTAACAATCCCTGTATTTGTATGTACTGGTTTTTTGGACAGCGGAAAGACGACTCTTGTAAAAGAGACATTGATGGAGCAGGAGTGGATTGAACCGGGATTAACACTTCTTCTTCTCTGCGAAGAAGGGGAAGAAGAGTATTCGCAGGAATATCTGGATCAGAAAAATATGGTGTTGCTTAAGATTGAAGAATTTGAGCAGCTGAATGCCACATTTTTCAAAAATTGTGAAAAGAATTACCATCCGACGCAGGTAGTCATTGAATACAATGGAATGTGGAAGCTAGAAGATCTGTTAGCTATCAAATATCCAAGAAACTGGGAACTTCAGGGAGTATATTCGACGGTAGATGGTACAACGTTGGATATGTATCTGAAAAACATGAGAAATATGTTGATGGAACAGTTAATGGAATCAGAATTGATTGTAGTGAATCGTTGTGCAGAGGGAGTGAATCGAGGTGGATTTCGAAGAGCGCTGAAGATACAGAATCCTATGGCCCAACTCATTTTTGAAGGAATGGATGGGAAGATCATTGAACCTACGGAGGAAGATCTGCCTTACGATGTAAAACAAGATAAGATTGTGATAGATGATATAGATTTTGGAGTATGGTATGTGGATGCTTACGACCACCCGGAATTGTATCTTCACAAAGAAGTAGAGTTTGTTGCGCAGTCATTTCGACCAAGAGGTATGAAAGACAATATGTTTGTTCCCGTTCGTAAGATAATGACTTGTTGTGCGGCAGACACCAGACTTTACGGATATCCTTGCAGATCAGACAAAAAGATTGAGATTCATAAAGGAGAATGGATTCGCGTCAGAGCAAGATTTGAATATGAATCTGTGACTTCTTTTGGAAATAAGCAGCCTGTACTGCATTTGATTGAGATGAAACCGGCAGAAAAACCGAAGGAAGAAGTCGTAACTATGGGATAGGGGAGTTCGCCCCTATCCCCTTTCTTGTCTCAAAACTTATTTATGAAATGAAACCGAAGCAGTTCAGGATAACGATTAGAGTAAGTACCGGAACTACTACGGTCATAATTACTTTGTCATAAGTAGATAATTTCCCGTCTCGTCCATTCTTGGTCAGCTCTTTTTCGTATTCCTTATATCCCCATACTTTGCAACAATAGAAAGCGGTCAACAGGCAGCCGAGAGGCAGAAGGACGTAGCCTGAGAAGCAGTCAATCCAGTCGTAGACGTTGTAGTATACCACGCCGGTATTGAATGCCCACCAGGGAAGTCGAATGTTGCTTAGCAATCCGTATCCTTGACTCAGGGAACATAAGATTCCACCGATGAAAATGATTACGGCACAGATTACGGTAGATCTTCTGTGATTGATATGACATTTCTCTTCGATACATTTTACCGGAATCTCCAGGATCGTGAAATAAGTAGATAAAACGGCAAATATAATTGCGGTAAAGAAAAAGAATCCAATGATATTACCGCCTGGAAACTGACTGAATATCTCTGTCATGGCAAGGAATATTAGAGAAGGACCTGCAGCCATCTCTGAACCGGCACCTACAACCGTTGGAATAATTACAAATCCGGCAGTCAAAGCTACGGTAGTATCGCAGATGGTTACCATCATAGAGTCTTTACGGATATTGGCAGTGTCATTGACATTGGCGCCTAAAGTTACAAAAATAGACCATCCGATACCGACAGAGAACATAACCTGCATGCAGGCATCTGAAAATGTCTTCCAGGTAAATTTAGAAAAATCAGGAACCAGATAGAATTTCAGACCATCAATTGCTCCCTCGAAAGAAAAGAGTGCCCAAATACCACATACGATTAGAAGTACGAACAGTAAAGGCATGATGACTTTGGTGACTTTCTCCACAAGTTCTGTAATGCCGCCAGCCAGAAGAAGTACAGTAATTGCCATTAGAATCCCTGCGTAGATCAAAGGTTCAATTGGTTTGGAAATAAAGTTCATATAATAGGCCTCTTTGTCTGCGCCGAAATTGCCGCCCAATAAGTAGGTTACTGCATATTTTAATACATAACCGCTGACGATGATATAGTACATATCAATCATAACAGTACAGACAATATTGATGACCCCTGCGAATTTCCATTTCCTATTAATGACGCCGTAGGCATCAATACCGTTTGTCCTTGCATATCGCCCAATTGCTGTCTCCATCTCAACAACAGGGTGCCCAAGAACAATGCAGAGGATGATGTATACAAATACGAATGCGCCTCCGCCGCCACCGTAAGCAAGATAAGGAAATTTCCAAATGTTCCCCAGACCAATGGCAGCACCGGCAGCTACCATAATATAGCCGAATCGGGAACCAAAATTTGAAGTAGTTTTGTTTGCTTGGTGATTACTCATGAACATCCCTCCTAAATAAAAAGGCTGCTCCCGCGTTTGGGGGAGAGCAGCCTTAAAAGATAATAAAATTACTCTTCTATATTATTATATTCTCTGCCTTTTAGCTGGTCAAAGAATTGGAAAGATGCTTAACACTATTTTAGCATCAAACGAACATTATTTGATGAATCCGAAACAGTTCAGAATAACGATCAATGTAAGAATCGGAACCGCAACTGTCATAACTACTTTATCGTACATACTTAACTTTCCGTCACGTCCATCTTTGGTCAATTCTTTCTCGTATTCCTTATATCCCCATACTTTACAACAGTAGAATGCGGTCAGGAGACATCCTAATGGAAGAAGTACATAACCGGAGAAACAATCAATCCAGTCATAGATATTATAATATACAACACCTGAACCATATGCCCACCATGGGAGCTTCACACCGCTGAGCAGACCAGCACCCTGACTCAGAGAACAGAAGATACCACCGATGAAAATTAAAATTGCAGTAATCCAGGTTGCTTTTCTGTGATTGATATGGAACTTCTCTTCGATACATTTTACCGGAATTTCCAGGATTGTAAAGTATGTGGAAAGAACGGCGAATATCAATGCGGTAAAGAAGAAGAATCCAAGGATATTACCGCCAGGTAAAGTGGAGAAGATCTCTGTCATAGCAAGGAATACAAGAGATGGACCTGCAGCCATCTCAGAACCTGCACCTACAACGGAAGGAATGATTACAAAACCTGCAGTCAATGCAACTGCTGTATCACAGATGGTTACCATCATAGAGTCTTTCCGGATATTAGCACTGTCTTTTACACTGGCACCAAGTGTTACGAAGATCGCCCATCCGATACCAACGGAGAACATTACCTGCATACAGGCATCAGCAAAGGTCTTCCAGGTAAATTTGGAAAAATCAGGAATTAAGTAAAACTTCAGACCATCAATTGCACCGTCAAATGCAAATAAAGCCCAGAATCCACAGATAAGAAGTAATACAAACAGCAAAGGCATGATTACTTTTGTAACTTTTTCAACCAGTTCTGTAATACCTTTGGATAATAAAAGTACGATAATGATCATTAATATTCCTGCATAAATCAATGGCTCAATCGGGTCAGAGATAAAGTTCATGTAATATGCAGTCTTATCAGTACCAAAATGTCCACCTGTAAGGTAAGTAACAGCATATTTTAATACATAACCGCTGACGATGATATAGTACATATCAATCAAAAAGGTACAAAGTACATTGACAAATCCGACAAATTTATACTTTGGATTTACAACTCCGTAAGCGTCAATTGCGTTTGTCTTTGCGTAACGTCCGATTGCCGTCTCCATCTCAACAACAGGATGACCGAGTACGATACAAAGGATGATGTACACAACAATAAATGCGCCACCGCCACCGCCGTAGGCAAGATAAGGGAATTTCCAAATGTTTCCAAGTCCGATAGCAGCACCTGCCGCCACCATGATGTAGCCAAATCGGGAACCAAAATTGGCTGAAGGTTTTTTCTCGTTGCTACTCATAATAACACTCCATTCTCTTCATTATTTGAGATATGAAATAAAAAAGGATGCTCTCACAAAGTTTATGAGAGCATCCTCGCCTAATTCAATCCTCTTCTTTAGTATACTCGAAACTTCCTGTCTTGTCAAGAAATTGTCAGACAATCTATAAGAAAGCCTTATAAAACATATTCGAATTGTCTATAATAAAGCTGATATAAAAACAGATTATACTCGGTTTGTATCAAAAAAGGAACAAAAATAACCATAAGAATCACTAGACTTTTAAATACTTAGGGACTATAATTATAATACACGTCAAATTGTAAAATTTGTATCACTTTTTTAAGGAGGAACAGCAAAAATGGCAAGAAAAATGAAGACCATGGATGGTAACCAGGCAGCAGCTCATGCGTCATATGCTTATACTGAGGTTGCAGCTATTTACCCAATTACCCCATCATCTGTTATGCCTGAACACGTAGATGAGTGGGCTACCGAAGGTAGAAAGAACATATTTGGACAGACTGTCCAGGTAACAGAGATGCAGTCAGAAGCAGGTGCAGCCGGAGCAGTACACGGTTCATTAGCAGCTGGAGCTTTAACAACAACATTTACAGCATCCCAGGGATTATTGTTAATGATTCCTAACTTATATAAAGTAGCAGGTGAACAGCTTCCAGGAGTATTTAACGTATCCGCTCGTGCCCTTGCAAGTCACGCATTGTCAATCTTCGGAGATCACTCTGATGTATATGCATGTCGTCAGACTGGTGCAGCAATGCTCTGTGAGTCAAGTGTACAGGAAGTTATGGATTTGACACCTGTTGCACACTGTGCAGCATTAAAGGGAAAACTTCCATTTATCAACTTCTTTGATGGATTCCGTACATCTCACGAGATTCAGAAGATTGAGACATGGGATTATGAAGATCTGAAAGATCTGGTAGATATGGATGCTATTGATGAATTCAGAAATCACGCCCTGAATCCAAATCACCCATGCCAGAGAGGTTCTGCTCAGAACCCGGATATTTTCTTCCAGGCAAGAGAAGCATGTAATCCATATTACGATGCTATGCCAGCTATCGTTCAGGAGTATATGGACAAAGTTAATGCTAAGATTGGTACAGATTACAAACTGTTCAACTACTATGGAGCAGCAGATGCTGAGAAAGTTATCGTTGCTATGGGTTCTGTTTGTGACACAATCGAAGAGACGATCGATTACCTGACAGCAGCAGGAGAAAAAGTTGGTGTTGTTAAGGTTCGTCTTTACAGACCATTCTGCGCACAGGCATTGATCGATGTGATTCCGGATACAGTGAAGTATATTAATGTACTTGACAGAACAAAAGAGCCAGGAGCTCAGGGCGAGCCATTATACCTGGATGTTGTTTCTGCACTGAAGGGATCTAAGTTCGACGCTGTTCCGATTAACTGCGGACGTTACGGATTAGGTTCTAAAGATACAACACCTGCACAGATCGTTGCAGTATTTAATAATACAGACAAGGCTAGATTTACAATTGGTATCGAAGATGATGTGACGAATCTTTCATTGGAAGTTGGTGCACCACTTGTTACAACACCAGAAGGAACAATCAACTGTAAGTTCTGGGGTCTTGGAGCAGACGGTACTGTTGGTGCTAACAAGAACTCTATCAAGATTATCGGTGACAATACAGATATGTATGCACAGGCTTATTTTGATTATGACTCTAAGAAGTCTGGCGGTGTTACAATGTCTCATCTGCGTTTCGGTAAGAAGCCAATCAAATCTACTTACCTGATTCACAAAGCAAACTTTGTAGCATGTCACAATCCATCTTATGTAAATAAATACAACATGGTTCAGGAATTAGTTGACGGTGGAACATTCCTTCTGAACTGCCCATGGGATATAGAAGGTCTGGAGAAACATCTGCCAGGACAGGTGAAAGCATTTATCGCTGACCACAACATCAAGTTCTACACCATCGATGGTATTAAGATTGGTAAAGAGATCGGACTTGGCGGACGTATCAATACCGTTCTTCAGTCTGCATTCTTCAAACTGGCAGCTATCATTCCAGAAGAAGAAGCTATCGATCTGATGAAGAAAGCAGCTAAGGCTACTTACGGAAGAAAAGGTGATAAGATCGTACAGATGAACTACGATGCTATTGATGCTGGTGCTAAGCAGGTAGTTGAAGTAGAAGTTCCAGAGTCTTGGAAGTCTTGTGCAGATGAAGGATTATTTGCACCAGAAGTTAAAGGCGGAAAAGATGATGTTGTTGCATTCGTTAAGAATATTCAGGCAAAAGTTAACGCACAGGAAGGTAACACACTTCCAGTATCTGCATTCAATGATTATGTAGACGGTTCTACACCATCTGGTACTGCAGCATACGAGAAACGTGGTATTGCAGTAGATATTCCGGTATGGAAATCTGAAAATTGTATCCAGTGTAACCGTTGTGCATATGTTTGTCCTCACGCAGTTATCCGTCCGGTTGCTCTTACAGAGGATGAACTTGCAAAAGCTCCAGAAGGAACACAGGCAATCGATATGATTGGTATGCCAGGTATGAAGTTCACTATGACTGTATCAGCTCTTGACTGTACAGGATGTGGTTCATGTGCTAACGTATGTCCAGGTAAGAAGGGTGAGAAAGCTCTTGTTATGGAGAATCTGGAAGCAAATGCAGCATCTCAGGATGTATTTGATTTCGGTAGAGAGATTCCAGTTAAACCAGAAGTTGTTGCTAAGTTTAAACCAGAGACTGTTAAGGGAAGCCAGTTCAAACAGCCACTCTTAGAGTTCTCAGGCGCTTGTGCAGGTTGTGGTGAGACACCTTACGCTAAGTTGATCACACAGTTATTCGGTGACAGAATGTACATTGCTAATGCAACAGGATGTTCTTCTATCTGGGGTAACTCTTCACCATCTACACCATATACAGTAAACGGAAAAGGACAGGGACCTGCATGGGCTAACTCCTTATTCGAAGACAATGCTGAGTTTGGTTATGGTATGTTACTTGCTCAGAAAGCAATCAGAAAGAGACTGAAAGAAGAAGTTGAGACTGTTGCAGCATCTGATGCAGCTTCTGCAGAAGTAAAAGCAGCTTGCCAGGAATATCTGGATACATTTAACTGTGGTGTATCTAACGGAGATGCTACAGATAAATTAGTTGCAGCATTAGACGGATGTGATTGCGAGACATGCAAAGACATCGTTAAGAATAAAGACTTCCTTGCTAAGAAATCCCAGTGGATCTTCGGTGGTGACGGATGGGCTTACGATATCGGATTCGGTGGTGTTGACCACGTATTAGCAAGTGGTGAAGACATCAACATCATGGTATTTGATACAGAGGTTTACTCTAACACAGGTGGACAGTCTTCTAAGGCTACTAAGACAGGTGCAACAGCACAGTTCGCAGCAGGCGGAAAAGAGACTAAGAAGAAAGACCTCGCTGGTATCGCTATGAGTTATGGTTATGTATACGTAGCACAGATCGCTATGGGCGCAGACTTCAACCAGACTGTAAAAGCAATTGCAGAGGCAGAGGCTTATCCAGGACCATCACTGATCATCGCTTACGCTCCATGTATCAACCATGGTATCAAGAAAGGTATGAGCAAAGCTCAGACTGAGGAAGCATTAGCAGTAGAATGTGGATACTGGAACAACTTCAGATTCAATCCTGCAGCAGAAGGCGGCAAGTTCACACTTGACAGCAAAGAGCCTAAGCAGGAAGATTACCAGGCATTCCTTGACGGAGAAGTTCGTTACAATGCACTGAAGAGAGCAAATCCAGCAAAAGCTGAGAAGTTATTCGCTAGAAACGAAGCTGAGGCTATGGAAAGATATGCATATCTGAAGAAACTGGTTACTCTGTACGGAACAGAAGAATAAGATTCAGTTGTAAGGTAATACGGGCGGTCGCGAAAGCGGCCGCCTTATTTATGATCACAGATCTATGCAAATCATTGCTAAATTATATATCATTGGTTGACTTTTCCTTATAAAAATGATACAACTTTGTTATATGAATAATGAGACTTGATAGAGGCGCAGATTTCATAAGTACTTTGTGGCAATAGTCTGGGAGGACTGCCGATTAGAAAAGGGGGATCTGCCGAAGAAATTCTATTCTCCCAATAGGATTTCTGGGCTGCAGTCAGAACATGCTGCAGACTGTCACAACAGTGGAGCGCTATCATGGATGTATGACACAGTATTGATCTGTTATGCCATGAGCGCGCCCGGTAAGCGTTGTTCATGGTATTTTTATTTTCAATATATAAGCAAAAGAGAGGAATTTTAGCAATGAGAGGAAAGAAAAAAGCAATGTGGGGTGTGATGACCCTTCTGTGTATTCTTCTTTGTAGTTCAATGACCGTATTTGCTGCAGATGAAGCGGCTGAGTATGTGCCAAAGATGTATGCGTCTTTCTGGTCACTGGTTCCGCCAATCGTCGCAATTGTACTTGCATTGATTACAAAGGAAGTATACAGTTCATTATTTATTGGTATTTTAATTGGAGGCGTATTTTATTCTGGTTTTACGTTTGAGGAGACTGTTCTTCATGTATTTCAGGATGGTATTGTCGGAGTTCTGACAGATAGTTACAATATGGGAATCCTTGTGTTCCTCGTAATTCTGGGAATTATGGTGTGCATGATGAATAAGGCTGGTGGTTCAGCTGCATTTGGTCGCTGGGCAAGTGTACATATCAAAAGCCGCGCAGGTGCACAGCTTGCAACCATTCTCCTTGGTGTATTGATCTTTATTGATGATTATTTTAATTGCTTGACCGTAGGAAGCGTTATGCGTCCGGTGACAGATAAGCATAATGTATCGAGAGCAAAGCTGGCATATCTGATTGATGCGACAGCTGCACCAGTTTGTATTATTGCCCCAATTTCATCTTGGGCGGCTGCAGTTACCGGATTTGTTGAGGGTGAGGATGGATTTTCTATCTTTATTCGTGCGATTCCATATAACTATTATGCATTACTTACGATTGTTATGATGGTTACAATTGTAATATTAAAGATGGATTATGGCCCGATGAAGCTTCACGAAACGAATGCACTTCAGGGGGATCTATATACTACAGCGGATCGTCCGTATGCTAATGCAGAAGAAGATGTTGTGGACAGCAAGGGCGGCGTCATAGACCTGATCTTCCCAGTGGCTGTTCTGATTGTGTGTTGTGTAATTGGTATGATATATACCGGTGGCTTCTTTAGTGGAGTAGGATTTATTGAGGCGTTTTCTGCAAGTGATGCATCTGTAGGCCTTATGCTTGGAAGCTTCTTTGCATTTGTAATTACGATTGTGTTCTATGCAGTACGCAAAGTGTTGAAGTTCTCTGATTCTATGGCATGTATTCCAGATGGATTTAAAGCTATGGTACCTGCAATCTTGATCCTTACATTTGCATGGACCTTGAAAGCAATGACAGACAGTCTGGGTGCGAAAGAATATGTGGCTAATGTAGTTCAGAATGCAGCTGGAGGATTCATGAATCTCCTTCCTGCAATCATCTTCCTTGTAGCATGTTTCCTGGCATTTGCAACTGGTACTTCATGGGGGACCTTCGGTATCCTGATTCCGATCGTAGTTGCAGTATTTTCTGGAACAAATGAGACGATGATGATTATCTCTATCTCTGCATGTATGGCAGGTGCTGTATGTGGTGACCATTGTTCGCCGATTTCTGATACGACGATCATGGCTTCGGCCGGAGCGCAGTGTAATCATGTTAACCATGTATCTACACAGCTTCCATATGCGATTACGGCAGCAGCAGTATCATTTGTTACTTATGTAATTGCCGGATTTGTACAGAATGCATTTATCTGTCTGCCAATTGGAATTGTTTTAATGGTTGGAACATTGATGGTGATTCGTAAAGTTACCGCAGATAAATAAAAATGTCGATAAAAAACAGAAGTTTCGAAAGAGACTTCTGTTTTTTTGTTAATGAAAATCCTTTCCTAATCTGCTTGTAACCTGGGATTAAATTGGATAAAATACTCTGTATAGGCAAAAGTATAAAACAGGGTTCAACCATTGAAAAAAAGATGTTATAATGCTATAGGTGTAGTCGTGATGACACCGGAAGAAAGGAGATAACAAAATCTTATGAGCATCAGAGATTTGAAGACATATGACTTGATCAAGGAAGAAGAATTGAAGGGAATTCAGTCTAAAGGTTATTTGATGAGGCACAAGAAGAGTGGCGCAAGAGTTCTTCTGATAGAAAATGACGATGAGAACAAGGTGTTTAGTATCGGTTTTCGTACTCCGCCCAGTGACAGTACCGGAGTGCCACATATCATGGAACATTCTGTGCTGTGCGGATCAAAGAACTTCCCGGCCAAGGATCCATTTGTAGAATTAGTGAAAGGGTCGCTCAATACATTTTTAAATGCAATGACTTATCCGGATAAAACAGTGTACCCAGTGGCAAGCTGTAACGATAAGGATTTCCAGAATCTCATGCATGTATATATGGATGCGGTACTGTATCCGAATATCTATGAGCATGAAGAGACATTCCGTCAGGAAGGCTGGAGCTACAAACTGGATTCTGCAGATGACAAATTAAGTTATAATGGAGTGGTCTATAATGAGATGAAGGGGGCATTCTCTTCACCGGAAGGTGTGCTTGACCGAGTGGTTCTGAACACATTATTTCCAGATACATCCTATGCAAATGAATCCGGTGGAGATCCGGAGGTCATCCCGGAGCTGACCTATGAACAGTTCCTGGATTTTCACAGGACTTATTATCATCCGTCCAACAGCTATATATATCTTTATGGAGATATGGATATGGAAGAAAAGCTATGCTGGCTGGATCGGGAATATCTTTGTCATTATGAGAAAAAAGTAGTAGATTCAGAGATTCATTTGCAAGAAGCTTTTTCAGAAATGAAGGAATTGGAGATGCCATATTCCATAGCAAGCGATGAATCAGAAGACGAAAATACGTACCTTTCTTATAATAAGGTAATTGGTACAAGTCTAGATCGAGAATTGTATCTGGCGTTTGAAATTCTGGATTACGCATTGTTATCTGCGCCAGGTGCGCCATTGAAGACAGCTCTTACGGATGCTGGAATTGGACAGGATATTATGGGATCTTATGATAATGGAATCTATCAGCCGATTTTCTCTGTAATAGCTAAGAATGCAGATGCAGATCAGAAGGATAAGTTTATTGAAGTTATCGAGAATGTGCTGACGGACATTGTGAAAAATGGGATGGATCAGAAAGCACTTGAGGCGGGAATTAATTATCATGAGTTCCGTTACAGAGAAGCTGATTTTGGAAATTATCCGAAGGGATTGATGTATGGACTTCAGATAATGGATAGCTGGCTATATGATGATGACAAACCATTCATTCATATCGAGGCATTGGATACATTTGCGTTCCTGAAAAAACAGGTGGGAACTCGCTATTATGAGGACTTGATCCAGAAATATCTGCTGGATAATACTCATGGTGCGATTGTTATTGTGAAACCTGAGAAGGGGCGTACTGCCCGCATGGATGCTGAGCTGGATGCAAAATTACAAGAATATAAAGCCAGCCTTGGCGATGAGGAAATCAGAGAAATGGTTTCTCGGACAAAGAAGCTGGAAGAATACCAGTCAGAACCAGAGAGTGAAGAAGCGCTGGAACGGATCCCGGTTTTAAATCGAGAAGATATTTCCAGAGAAATTGATCCGATTTTTAATGAAGAGATGAATTTGGCAGGAGTTCCGGTCGTATTTCATGAAATTGAGACAAATGGAATTGGCTATGTAGATGTGATGTTCGACCTGTCAGGAGTCAGTGCAGAAGAACTTCCTTATGTTGGAATCTTGCAGTCTGTGTTAGGAATCATTGATACAGAGAATTACGGATACGGGGAACTTTTTAATGAGATTAATATGCATACCGGAGGAATTGGAACATCACTGGAGCTTTATAACGATGTTACCAATATAAGGGAGAAGGTATTTAAAGCAACATTTGAAATCAAGGGAAAAGCACTTTATCCAAAGCTTGAAAAAACATTTGAGATGATGGGGGAGATTCTGACTGCTTCCAAGTTAAATGATACGAAACGAATCAAAGAAATCCTGGCAATGACCAAGTCAAGGCTCTCTATGAAATTCCAGTCATCCGGGCATACAACAGCGGCGCTTCGGGCATTGTCCTATGCTTCTCCGTCCGCAAAATTCAAGGATATGACAAATGGCATAGATTTTTACCAGAAGATAGTGGATCTGTCAGAGCATTTCGAGGAAGAAAAAGAATCAATAACAGCAACACTTATCAATCTTACCAAGAAACTATTCCGTCCGGATAACATGATGATCAGTTATACTGCTTCAAAAGAAGGAATGGACGGATTAGAGAAGATGATTGCCAATCTTTCCGAAAGACTTTACAAAGAAGTTCCAGAAGAGACACCATGCATCATCCATTGCGAAAAGAAGAACGAAGGATTCAAAACAGCATCAAAAGTACAGTATGTGGCACGAACCGGTAACTTCATCGATAATGGAGCTGCATATACCGGAGCACTTCAGATTCTGAAGGTAATCCTAAGCTACGATTATCTCTGGCAGAATATCCGTGTAAAAGGCGGAGCATATGGATGCATGAGCAATTTCAACCGCATAGGAGAAGGTTATTTCGTTTCCTACCGTGATCCAAATCTGAAGCGCACCATAGAAGTATACGAAGGAATTGTAGATTACCTGAAGAACTTCACCGTAAGCGACAGAGACATGACCAAATACATCATCGGAACCATCAGCAATATTGATCAGCCTATGACACCCGCAACCAAAGGCGAACGATCCATGAACCTCTACATGAATAAAGTAAGCGCAGACATGATCCGCGAAGAACGCAGTCAGATTCTAGATGCAACACAAGATGATATCCGCGCCCTTTACCGAGTTGTAGAGGCCGTATTGAAGGCAGATCAACTGTGCGTAGTTGGAAGCGAAGACAAAATAGAAGAAAATAAAGAACTGTTTAAAACTGTGACAAGTTTTTAACAGGGGACGTAGTAAATTGAAAGAATACTACGTCCCCATTTAAGGAGTTTTTATGAGAAAAGATTATAAATCGGGATTTGTTACTTTGATCGGACGCCCAAATGTGGGGAAATCTACGTTGATGAATTGTCTGATAGGACAAAAAATTGCCATTACTTCTAATAAGCCGCAGACGACGAGAAATCGTATCCAGACGGTGCTGACAACGGAGGAGGGGCAGATCGTGTTTGTGGATACGCCGGGTATCCACAAGGCGAAGAATAAACTTGGAGAATATATGGTGAATGTGGCAGAGCGGACGTTGAATGAGGTGGATGTGGTGTTGTGGCTTGTGGAGCCAACGACGTTCATCGGTGCAGGTGAGCAGCACATTGCCAAGCAGCTTCAGAGAGTTCATACCCCAATTATTCTGGTTATTAATAAGATTGACAGTGTGAAGAAGGAAGAGGTATTGCCGGCAATTGCAGCGTATAAGGATGTCTGCGATTTTGCGGAAATTGTTCCGGTGTCTGCAAGAAACGGGGATAATACGGATGAGTTGATACGAGTGATCATGAAGTATCTTCCTTATGGACCACAGTTTTATGATGAGGATACCATTACTGATCAGCCGGAGCGTCAGATCGTAGCAGAGCTGATTCGCGAAAAAGCACTTCATTGTCTGCAGGATGAGATTCCACATGGAATTGCGGTGGCAATTGACCAGATGAAGATGCAGAAGAAGGTAATGCATATTAATGCGACCATCATCTGTGAGAGAGACTCCCACAAGGGGATAATTATTGGAAAACAAGGAAATATGTTGAAAAAGATTGGCAGCACAGCCCGCTATGAGATTGAGAAAATGCTGGATTGTCAAGTGAATCTGAAACTCTGGGTTAAGGTAAAGAAGGACTGGCGAGACAGCGAATATCTAATGAAAAATTTTGGATATCGGGATGAAGAATAAAATCAGCCTTTTCTGGGAGAACCTAATCCTATCAACAGAGGATGAGGTGATTTCATGGAAGAAGAGTACTGGGAGCGTTTTCTGGAGACGGGAAAAGTGACAGATTATCTTTGCTATAAGGGAATGCAGATTTGTAAACAGATAATAAAAGACCATGAAGGTGGAATAAACGGTGAATCAGATTACAGTGACAGGCCTGGTCCTGCAGGCAGCTCCTGTCGGCGAATATGACAGACGAGTGGTAATTCTGACAAAAGAACGAGGGAAGATTGCAGCATTTGCCCGCGGCGCAAGAAGGCCTAACAGTGCACTGATGGGAGTAACGAGTCCATTTTCCTTCGGAGAATTTACAGTTTATGAGGGGCGGACATCATATACATTGGTGTCGGCCTCTATTTCCAATTACTTTCAGGAGCTGCGTATGGATGTTGAAGGGGCATATTACGGATTCTATTTTATGGAGCTGGCCAATTATTATGCAAGAGAAGCTAACGATGAGACTCAGCTATTAAAGCTTTTGTATCAGACTCTTCGGGCGCTTGTAAATCCCCATATACCAAACCGGCTGATTCGGTATATCTATGAGCTGAAAACGGTCAGTATCAATGGAGAAGGACCACAGGTATTCCAGTGTGTAGGATGCGGGGACAGAGAAAGACCAATGGTGTTCAGTGTTAGACGTGGAGGTCTGCTCTGTGACAGATGCAGAAGAGATGTTTCGGATGGAATGGTGCTGAATCCCTCTACAATCTATACGCTTCAATATATTGTGGGAACGCCGGTGGAAAAACTATATACCTTTACCGTATCTGATGAAGTGCTTCGGGAACTGGGAAAAGTGACCGGAAGATATCTGGAAACTTACGTAGGAAAAAGATTTAAGTCATTAGAGATATTAGAACAATTGACAAAATTAGGATAAAAATATACATAAAAGGGGAGCCTCGCATCCGACCAGATCTGTTGGTGTGCGAAGCTCCTCTCTGATGTTATTCTTTTTCAAGCAGCGTTTCCTGTAATATATTTATCTGTATTATAGTTTGTCAGAACGAATACATAAAGTGAATGAATCATTTAGAGATGAAAAACCCGTAGAATAGAAACTATCTATATAAGACTTTTATTATAGAAATAACCGATTTGGAAAATGTTAATTCACATGATAAACTTGAAATGTAAACGTATATAGTGACAATGAGAATTGTTGAAAAGGGAATTCGGTGAGAGTCCGGAGCAGCCCGCTCTACTGTGTGACGGACGATGGTTTTATTGACCACTCAAGATGTTTTACTTTTGGGGAAGGAAATCCAGAGGATGAAGTCGAGTCAGGAGACCTGCTATATATTTTCAGGAGATTTCGGTGGGGAAAGGCAGTGTTTACGCTGTTTTTTCGTACCGTATTTTATTTTAGGAGGTAAAAAATGGATTATCAAGAGCTGAAAAAGTTGATGAATGAACAGAAAGAAGAGATGACACCTTCTGAACGTATGGCAGCATACATGAAAGGGGAGGAAGTGGACTGCATTCCATATGGAATTCTTGCCCCAGAGATGGCGATTGCCGATCTGATGGGATATTCAACGAAACAAATGAGCGAAGATCCGGAAGTTATGACAAAGGTCATCAGGGAGAAGGATGTGACATATAACAATTTTGGATTTGGAGTTGGGCCGGATTTAAGAACCATTGGAGTAGCACTTGGATCGAAACTTTTCACACCAGAATACGGAGTGCCTCGAATCGAAGAACATGTCCTTATGGATTATGCAGATTTTGATAAATTAAAAGTAGTGGACCCATATGACAATCCCGTTCTTACCCCAATGCTTGATATGGCAAAAGAATTAAAAAAACGATTACCCGAATATCCAATCAGCACAGGTGTGACAGGGCCAGTGTCATGTGCAGCTGCGATCAGGCCGGTGGATTTAATGTTAAGAGATACCAGAAAAAATCCGGAAATGCTGAAAAAGCTTTTGAAACTTTCCAATGAATGTTCATTAAAATGGGTAGAAGCATTTTGCAAAGAATTTGGGCCATGTTCTGTATTTATATCTGATCCGGTAACCTGCTCGGATATTTTGAGTAAAAAGCAGTTCGATGAGTTTTCTTATCCATATTTGAAAGAGATGATTGATGGACTTTATGAAATAACAGGACAGCCGCCTATGATCCATATTTGTGGAAAAACGAAACCAATCTGGAACGACATTGCAAATAGTGGAGTATGTGCATTTAGTATAGATAATTGCGAAGATCTTGCTGAGGCAAAAGAAGCGATTGGAGATAAAGTGATGTTAATGGGAAATGTACCGCCAGTAGATGTTATGTTAAATGGTACGATTGATGAGGTGATTGCGTCCTGTAAAGAATGTATTGAAAAGGCAGGAGACAGTCCAAAAGGATTCCAGCTTAACGTCGGATGTCAGACGCCGTTTGGTACATCTAAAGAGAATATGGAAGCTCTTATCTATGCAGCAAGAAAATATGGGCGTGGTGCGAAAATAGGATGTCTGCCGAAAGGATTGCAAGAAGATTAAGAGGTAGTTTATAGAATCAATAGATGTTAATCTTGATTAATAAGTTTTAGGAGGAAATGATCATGGCAAGATCAAAAGAGGAATTACTGGAAGCGTTATCTGAATGTGTAGTTGAAATGGAGGACGAAGAGGTCGTAGATGTTGCGAATGAATATCTGGAAGCAGGATACCCAGCGTTTGATGGTATTATGGATGGACTTGTAGATGGAATGAATAAGGCGAGTGATTTGTACGATGCAGAAGAATATTTCGTTACGGATGTATTGCTCTGTTCTGATGCAATGTATGCAGGATTAGACGTGCTTCGTCCGCATCTTCCTGCGGATGATACCGGTGTAGAAAAACCAAAAGTTGTTATCGGTGTAGTAGAAGGAGATACCCATGATATCGGTAAGAATCTTGTAAAGATTATGCTGGACACAGCAGGGTTTGAAATGTATGATTTAGGAAGAGATGTCCCGTTAGATAATTTTGTAGATAAGGCAGTGGAAGTAGGTGCTTCTATTATCTGTATGTCAACACTGATGACAACTACCATGATTGGTATGAAGACCGTTATAGATAAGTTAAAAGAGCGTGGGATCCGTGATCAGTTCAAGATTATGGTTGGTGGAAGTCCGATTTCTCAGAAATATGCAGATGAGATCGGAGCAGATGGATATTCTGTAAATGCAGTAGAAGCGGTGAAGCTTGCTAAGCGTTTGATGGGAATTGCGTAATAAGGAGGCAATACATGTTGACAGAGAAAGAACGTTTGGAAAAAGTGTTCCATCATGAAGAGGTAGATCGCCCTCCGTGCATTTGCCCGGGTGGAATGATGAATATGATTACGTCAGAGTTGATGGATACTTGTGGGGTGACATGGCCGGAGGCACATACGGATGCTGAGATGATGGCAAAGCTTGCGTTGGCGAATTATGAGAATGGATGCTTTGAAAATGTGGGAGTACCGTTCTGTATGACTGTAGAGGCAGAGGCCATGGGGGCAGAAGTGACCATGGGAACGAAGATATTCGAGCCTCATGTGACGGGGTATGCCATCGATTCTGTACTGGATTGGAAGCAACTAAAGCCGGTAAATCATGAAGAGGGCCGTGCAAAGGTAGTTTTAGATGCTATCCGTATTTTAAAAGCTAAGAATCTGGATGTACCAATCGTTGGAAATATTACCGGACCAATCAGTACAGCAAGTTCTGTAATGGAACCTGTGAATTTTTATAAGGATCTCAGAAAACACAAGAAAGAGGCCCATGAATATATGACGTTTGTGACGGAGCAGATTATTGATTTTGCCAGAGCACAGATCGAGGCTGGAGCAGATGTTATTGCAATCTCAGATCCGAGTGGTACAGGAGAGATTCTGGGGCCAAAATATTTTGAAGAATATGCAGTAAAATATCTGAATATGGTTCTGGATGGACTTCAGGATGAGAAGATGGGAACTATCGTGCATATCTGTGGACAGATGAAAAGTGTATATAAACAGATTGATATGGTACACAGTGATGCATTAAGTTTCGACTCTGTCGTGCCAATGTCTGAGGCAAGAAAGCATCTGGAAGATCGTGTTCTGATGGGAAATGTCAGTACCTATGCATTGGAGTTTGGAGATCCGGAGCGTGTGGCGAAGCTGACTCGCAGCTGTGTTGCCGGCGGCTCGGATATCATTTCACCGGCGTGTGGTCTGGGAACAAAGTCACCGCTTGCGAATATACAGACAATTTTAAAAACATTAAAAGAAGAGGTACTAGCTGATGCCTAAGATAACAGTACAGCCGGCAGGAAAGAGTTATGAGTATACAGTAGGAAAAACATTGTTGGAGATTCTTCTTGCTGAGAAGATATTTGTGGACAATCCCTGTAATGGGAAAGGAGTATGTGGGAAATGCCGTGTGAAGATTCTTGGCGGAAATATCCCAGAGGCCTGTGAGACGGAGAGAAAGCTTTTGAAATCTGAAGAACTGGAAGCAGGAATCCGTCTGTCCTGTCTGGTCAGACCGGAAGATGATCTGGAGATTGAACTTCTTGGAAAAGAACGGAAACATGAGGTTCTGACTACGGGCTATATCCCGGATTTTACATTTGACTGTGATATTGAAAAACGAGTAATAGAGATTCATAAACCCACATTAAGCGACCAGACCCCTTGGGAAGACCAGATAAAAGAGCAGCTTAGAATGGATAATATCAGTTTTCCGGCTCTTCAGTCTGCGACATTCGCCCCGGGACAGGTTACAGTTGTTCTGCATAATGGTGAAGTGATACAGGTTGAAGAAGGTGACACTTCAGATTCCTTGTATGGTGTAGCAATTGATATTGGAACGACAACTGTCGTATGTGCATTGATTGATATGCATACAGGGAAAGAGCTGGCTAATGCATCTATGATTAATGCACAGAAGCATTTTGGACTGGATGTTCTTACGAGAATTACCTATGAATTAGAGCATCCTCTGGATGGAGTAGAAAAACTTCGCGGTGCTATTGTGGAATCCATTAATGATATGATTCAGGATATTTGCGGACAGGCAGGAGTCTTAAAAGAACAGATCTATGAAATTACGGTAGGTGCCAACTGTACGATGATGCATATGCTTCTGGGAATAGATGCAACTCCGATCGGAAGGGCACCGTATGCTCCAATGTTCGTAAAATCAAAGGATATTCCAGCTGATTCGATTGGAATACATGCGGCGAAGGGAGCAAGGCTTTATTGTCTTCCATCCGTTTCCGCGTATATAGGGGCAGATATTGTGGCTGGCGCTTATGTGTGTGAGTTGGAGAAAGAAAAAGGCAATGTATTATTCATTGATATTGGAACCAATGGAGAAATCGTATTGTCCAGTCATGGAAAGCTCTTGTGCTGTTCTTGTGCAGCTGGTCCGGCTCTGGAAGGAATGAATATCAGTTCCGGCATGCGTGCGGCAGAGGGTGCCATTGAGGATGTAGAGATCACCGAAGAAGGTGTGAAGCTAAAAGTCATTGGCGATGAACCGCCAATCGGTGTGTGTGGAAGCGGTATTCTTGCAGTGGTAAAGGAATTGTTAAAGTCTGGTCTGGTACGCAAGGATGGTGCGTTTATTAAGAAAGATAAATTAGAAGAAACAGATTACCGTTATCCGATGCTCCAGTTAGATGGAAGAAAACGAGAATTTATCATGACAGAGAGTCCTGAAAAGCTTCTCATCACGCAAGGAGATGTACGCCAGGTACAGCTTGCAAAAGGGGCAATTCTGTCCGGATTTATAGCTCTTCTGAATAAAGCTGGAATCCAGATGGAAGATCTGGATAAAGTGATGATTGCCGGTCAGTTTGGAGCACATCTTCCGGCGGATAGTCTGACAGGAACAGGAATCTTGCCACAGGAAGTTGAAGACAGGCTTGTCTATGTCGGAAACTCCTCGAAGACAGGCGCATATATGGCACTGATGTCAGCTCAGGTAAAGCGAGAAATGGAAGAATTAGCTCACAATATGGATTATATGGAATTAGGAGCAACACAAGGATATGAGAGACTTTTCTCCGATTGCCTGATTTTCCCAGATTTCAGTAAATAACACCTTGAAAAGATATACAGTTAAATGTATAATAGTTTACAATTATACATTTCAGTTGTCGTGCATCCGGTGAAAGTTATCGGAAGCAGATTCTGCAAGTATAAAAAACAGAAGGTGAGGATGAGGATATGGTAGAAAAAACAATGGACAAAATCGTGGCATTGGCGAAATCCAGGGGGTTTGTATATCCAGGATCTGAGATTTACGGAGGGCTTGCAAATACATGGGACTATGGAAACCTCGGAGTAGAGTTAAAGAACAATGTCAAAAAAGCATGGTGGCAGAAGTTTGTACAGGAGAATCCATATAATGTTGGTGTTGACTGTGCAATCCTTATGAATCCACAGACATGGGTGGCAAGCGGACACCTTGGCGGATTCAGTGATCCATTGATGGACTGTAAAGAATGTCATGAGCGTTTTCGTGCAGATAAGATGATTGAAGATTATGCACATGAGAACGGTATCGATATTGGAGACAGTATTGATGGATGGAGCCATGAACAGATGGAGACATTTGTCAAGGAGCATGAGATTCCATGTCCAACATGTGGAAAGCATAACTTTACGGAGATTCGTGAGTTTAACCTGATGTTCAAGACATTCCAGGGAGTTACAGAAGATGCAAAGAATACGGTATATCTGAGACCTGAGACTGCACAGGGAATATTCGTAAACTTCAAGAATGTACAGCGTACTTCAAGAAAGAAGATTCCATTTGGTATCTGCCAGATTGGTAAATCTTTCCGTAATGAGATTACACCTGGTAACTTTACATTCCGTACCAGAGAATTTGAGCAGATGGAACTGGAATTCTTCTGCGAACCGGGAACAGACCTTGAATGGCATGCATACTGGAAGAAGTATTGCCTTGACTGGCTGAAGGCTCTTGGCATTAAAGACGAAGAGTTACGTCCACGTGATCATTCACCAGAAGAACTCTGCTTCTACAGCCGTGCAACAACAGACGTAGAATTCCTCTTCCCATTCGGATGGGGCGAGTTATGGGGAATCGCAGACAGAACAGATTACGACCTGACTCAGCATCAGAATGTATCTAAGCAGGATATGTCTTACTTTGATGATGAGAAGAAAGAAAAATATATTCCATACGTTATCGAACCATCACTGGGTGCTGACCGTATGGTGCTGGCATTCCTTTGCAGCGCATATGACGAAGAAGAATTAGAAGGCGGAGATACCAGAACAGTCCTTCACTTCCACCCGGCACTTGCACCAGTAAAGATTGGAGTCCTTCCACTTTCTAAAAAGTTAAATGAAGGCGCTGAAAAAGTATATGCACAGTTATGCAAGAAGTATAACTGCGAATACGATGAACGTGGCAACATTGGTAAACGCTACCGCCGCCAGGACGAGATCGGAACACCATTCTGTGTAACTTACGATTTCGATTCCGAAGAAGACGGAGCAGTAACCGTACGTGACAGAGACACCATGGAACAGGAAAGAGTTAAAATAGAAGATTTGGATGCTTACTTTGAGAAAAAGTTTGCATGGTAAGAAATAAAGGGATGTAGATAAAGTTGGTGCTGGAGTTGAACTCCAGCACCACTTTTCTTTACAAATGGATTCTCTCGATGTTCCTTTTCATAAATCATAGATTTCTTTATTTGCGGACATTTGTAGGGAAACAATGGTTTGATATGGTCTTACAACAGTAATTCAAAAAAGCATAGCTGACATAAGAGAACGGGTATCCGCTGTGATTGGACAAAGTAAAAATTATGGAAAAATGTGAAAGCGGAAGAAAAAGTTATAAGATAATACGTTTGTTTTTGGAATTATATATAGTAGTATTAGTATATCGTCTATTTATAAAAATACGTGAGAGGAATTTATGATTCAAATATATATATGTGAAGATCAGGAAAAACAGCTTTTATATTTCAAGCGAATTATAGAAAAATATATTACAAACACACATAAGGATGCCAAGGTTGTGTCGGCTCGAAAAAATCCACAATACACTTTATTTGATGTAAAAAAATATGGGGAATCTCCGGCATTGTTTTTTTTAGATATACAGTTGGAAGGATATGCTATGGATGGATTTCAGCTGTCAAAAGAGATAAAAAAGAATATGAAAGACAGTTACATTGTATTTTTGACATCTTGTGAGGAACTGGCATACAAAGCTTTTGAGTATGAACTTGAAATTGTAGATTATATTGTGAAACAGCCACAGGATTTCCTTGCAGATAAAATGAGCGCAAGAATTGAGAGAAGGATGAATAGGATATTTCAGAAAATAGAGAAATCCAGAGAGGTAGATGTGCGCCCATCGGTGAAGCTGGAATCGGGAAGCCGGATGATAGAGATTCCTATTGAAGATATTGTAATGGTACAGGCAATTAAAAGTACTCATATGATTGATATCTATACAACGAGTCAAAAAATAAAAATAAAAGAAACATTGAAAAAAATGTTTGAAATATTGGGTGGAGATTTTATTTATGTGAATAAATCTTGCATTGTGCAGAAAAAAAAGATTCGAGAAATAGATAAGAAGAATCATTACGCGTTAATGCCAGGAGGATTAAAGGTAGAGGTCTCATATAGAGAAATGAGGAACCTGTTAAGAGATTAGTAATGAAATGGTGTGAGTTGTATGATCTTAATAAATGGAGTATTATCGGGACTTTGTGTAGTCATAGGGGCAACTGGCTTACTGAGTAAACCGTTACGAAGGACAGAGTATCTGATACTTATTGGATATGTGGCAGTTGTAGGAATACTGGCACATCTTTTTATAAAACAAGACACAGGACTTTTGATGTTGGCAGGATTGCTAGGAATGATTGTTGCCATGGAAAAAGAAAAAAAATTATTGAATTTATTTATGGCTTGTTTGGGGTACGTTATTGCGATTATAGGAAATAATGTAATGCTAGTTTTTATTGATGTGTTTTTGAGAATACCGCGGGATGTGATAAGCGAAAAATATACATTTATTTTTTCGATGATATATGCTTTGTTATCATACACTGGGTTGTGTGTTTTACGTAAGGTTATCTATTCTCGCAAAATGGTCCAGAGAATATTTACCGAAATATCTTCGAAAGTACAGTTGGCACTTGTTATAAATATAATAATATTTCTTTCTATCTTTCTGATGAATATAACATTAGGAGAGAAGGTTGGATATTCAAAAAACATGTTAATGTTTAATAGCTTCTTGTTTTTTATAAGTTTGGTAATAATATCTTGGGTTCTTTTGAATGTTGCGAAGAGTATAGAGGAAGAAGAAAAGCAAAAAGCTATGATTCATCAACAGAAAATATTAGAAAGCTATGTAGAGAACCTTGAAAAGATGTTAGAAGAAACAAGGGCATTTCGTCACGACTATAAAAATATATTGTCTACTATGTCAGGATTTATCAGAGAAAATGAGATGGAAGGTTTGCGTGAATTTTTTTATCAAAAGATATATTTGCAAGAAGGAAGGGAAGAGAGTCAATCTATAGCATGGAAAAGTTTGAAGAATATCAAACCAATGGAATTAAAAGGATTTTTGTATGAAAAATTGTTGTTGGTTTTTGCGAAGAATATAGAAGTGCAGGTAAATATAGCTGAAAATCTGAATGTAAAATACAAGGACATGGAGGATTTGGTCCGAATATTGGGGATATTTCTTGATAATGCGATTGAAGAAACAGAGTCGATAGAAGATGGAAAAATACAAATTGTTATAAAAAAGACTGTCAAAGGGGTTATTTTTCGTATAGAGAATAATTGTAATTGTCTACCAGAAATCTCTGTTTTGACACAGAAAGGATATTCCACAAAAGGTGAAGGAAGAGGAAATGGTTTACACTGGGTAGAACAGCTTTTAGAGAAGCATTCGGATATGTTTCATGAATTGACAGTAGAGGAAGAAAAAGTAGTTCAAGTACTTGAGGTAATAATAAATTAAAAGGATGAAAAATGTCGTAAGAAATATTAATTCTATTTCTTGCGGCATTTTTACGTTTGAGGTTAAAAGGGTTACGTTGAAGGTCGAAAACTGGAAAAAAATCAAAAAAAAGAGGATACTGAATTTGAAAGTAAGGGGGGAGAATAATTGAAAGCACTTTTTTTTAAGTTATTAAAAACAAGGAGTAAGGATTATCTGCTTGTAATTTTGAGTGGCATTTTTATCATATCTCTGGTATTTTTCACGGCTGGTGTTGAAAGTTGTATGATATTTGTGTCTACAGGAGAGACAGCAGGAATGACCGCATTAATTATGGAGTCGGAAAAAGCATTCCTTCTGTCTTATGTGTTACTGGTGGCTTTGATGATTTTGACTCTTTTGTCTTACATTCGAAAGAGAGTATATGATTATTCAATGTTGGAAGTGTTGGGAATTCAGAAAAAACACAAGTATATGTTTGTCGGATTTGAGTACTTGGGGATTATCTTGGGTTCCGTTGTAGGCGGAGTATTGGTAGGCGTATTGGAAGTGGAGATTATAAAAAGGATTCTCGAACACAAATTTACTGATGATGCAGGGAATATATTTTATGGTTGGTCACCATTCCTGTTTACATTGATAATCAGTTTGCTTATATTTGGACTTGGTTTTATGATTTGTGACCAGATGATAAGCTGTCTGGGAATAGATTATGTTATATCTATGGGAAAGAAAAGTGGGAAAAAAATTCAACGATCGTTGAGTTTGATTGTGTCAGGTGTTGTTATAATGGGGCTTGCACTTGTTTCTATTGTGACTTACTGGGGGAAAATTGGGAGTATCATTCCTTTTGCGCTGGCGGCTGGGGGATTATTTCTGTTTATGATTTCTGTAAGTGCAAATTATCTTCATATGTTGAGAAAACGAGAACAAAAATATTTAAAAAAAATTCTATGGTTGGATAGCTGGTACGATCAATTTTTCTATCATATGAATGTGACTTGTATTGTGGCAGTCTTCGTGTTTGTTATGTTGTTCGGATTTGGATTGCCGATTATGGATAATGTTCCGGTTGTGCAGCCGGAGATTTTTCCTTATGATCTGGTGTGGTATGCGAATGAACAAGATATGGAATTTTTGAATAAATTAGAAGAAGCCTATGAGATAAAGGTAGAGACTAAACCCTGTATTCGTGTAGTGTCTGGAGATTATGGTGAACATATGGGAATACCAGAGTCTGTTTATGAAGATTGGACAGTGAAAAAATTTGATATACGAGATAAGGAAATTTACGTTATTTATCAGCGTGATAGAGAGACCATGGGAACGATAGGTCTTGATTATGGAAAGTCGAAACCACGTATTTACATTGGAAGTGCAGACTGGGATATCTGGAACACGTCGGGACCTAAAGTTCTTCCGAGTAATCAATTTACAAGGAAATATAAAATTGCTGGAGAAGAGCAGAGGATTCTTACTGGTGATTTTGAGAGTCGGGCGCTTGGTGAACTAAAGGGGCAGGTGAATGAAGAAATTTTGGTGTTTTCTGATACAGAATTTGCAAATATCAAAAGAAATGCCAGAGGAGCAAACCTTGCGGTAATGATGGAAATCCCAAAGCATTATAATCAGGTTGTAAAGGAAGTGTATAATTATGCAAAGGTTCATTCTCAGGTGAATTTCTTTGATTGGCAAAATGGCAATCTGATATACGAAAAACAGCAATCTATGATGGAAAGCCGACAAGAAAAGCTGTTTACTGTGGTTTCTATGATTGTAAATGTAATAACAATGCTAATGTGTGTCATTTTTATCTTGTTCGAGAAAGCGCAGAGTGACTATTCGAAAATGGAATGGAAGTATCGATTTTATAAGAATTGTGGAATGTCTTCAGAAAAACGTAGGAAGAGTGTTTGCAAAGAAGTTTTGATATCTGAAAGGCTTGTACTTTTGTATGGCATATCACTGGGAATGTTGGCAATTGTTACCAAGATTCTTTTTAAAGGCATGTCTCCTAGGTGGAGTATTATCTATCTTGTAGGGGCAGTTTCTTTTTCTGCATTGATTGCTTTGATAGTGTGTATAGTAATGAGGATAACAGCATGGAGAATTTTTCGGAAGATTGAGAGGAATAGTTGAAATGGATGAAAAGAAGTATAAATATATTTTGGATGTGAAGAATTTAGAACGGAATTATTATACGATGACTCCGGGCGGAAATAGAATTACATATTCTGTTTTAAAAGGTGTTTCTTTTCAGGTAAAGCCTGGTGAATTTATTGGAATTATGGGAAGTTCTGGTTGTGGTAAGACAACACTTCTTAAGACACTTGGCATGTTGGATAAGCCAAATGGGGGGCGGGTTCTCTATAAGGGGACTCCAGTGGAGGAAATATATGGAGACAGGCTTGCGGAAATAAGAAGAAAAGAATTAGCTTTTATTTTTCAGGACTATTATTTGATGAATAGTCTGACCGTAAAGGAAAATATCATGATGCCTTTGATTTTGAATGAAGATGATCCGAAAAAAAGTGATCAAGCGGCGAGGTGTGAAGCAAAGCGGTTTGGGATTGAAGGATTACTGGATAAGAAACCATATGAACTTTCGGGTGGAGAAAAACAAAGAACGTCAATTTGTCGTGCTATGGTAGCGAATCCTGAGCTTATATTAGCAGATGAACCGACAGGAAATCTAGATTCCAAGTCTTCTATGCAGGTGATTCAGACCCTGTTTTATATTAACAAGCAACTTGGAAAGACACTATTTCTGGTGACACATGATCCGAAGATGGCAAGCTATTGCGATAGAATAATTTTATTAAAAGATGGAAGGATAATAAATACACTTATTAAACAAGATGGAAATGAAGAGTTTTATCAAAATATTATTCAACAAATGGCAAGGCTGTAGATAATATTTGTGTCAAAGAAAGTGGGATAGAAAACCAAGACAAATAAAAGAGAGAAAAATGTGTTGTACCCAAATGAAAAATGCCCGCGGGTTTTGCAGGCATTTTTGTATATTATTATGTATTTTGCTATTGAATCTGTCATCGGAAATCTACAGAAATAATTCTTATGCTTCCTCTGCGGATTTGGACTCAGCCAGTTTAGCGTAATATTCTGGGTGAAGTCTTCTGTCTCTGAATTCAGCAGCTGCTGTAAAGAGAACGTCTGTAGAAGAGTTAAGTCCTGTTTCGCAGGAATCCTGAATAACACCGATGATGAAACCAACACCTACAACCTGCATAGCTACTTCAGACGGGATTCCGAATAAGCTACATGCCATAGGGATCAGTAACAGAGAACCACCTGCAACTCCGGAAGCTCCAGCTGCACTGAGTGCGGAAAGTACACAAAGGATAAGTGCGGTTCCAAAGTCTACGCTGATTCCCATTGTGTGAGCAGCAGATAAAGCCATTACAGAGATGGTGATAGCTGCACCAGCCATGTTGATGGTTGCACCAAGTGGGATGGAGATGGAGTACTGTTCTTCATCCAATCCCAGTTCTTCACACAATTCCATGTTAACAGGAATGTTAGCTGCAGAACTACGTGTAAAGAATGCGGTGATGAAACTCTTTGTCAGACATTTGAATACAAGTGGGTATGGATTCTTTCTGATACAAAGGAATACGATGATTGGGTTCATTACTAATGCTACGAATGCCATACTTCCAACTAATACAAGAATCAGTCTTCCGTAAGATAACAGAGCACTCAGTCCGGATGTAGAGATAACATTAAAGATTAATCCCATGATACCGAATGGAGCAAAACTGATGACCCATTTTACACCAGTAGAAATTGCTGCTGAAAAATCATCCAGCATTTTCTTGGTAGAATCAGAAGCTGCTTTTAAAGCTATACCGAAAATACAAGCCCATGCAAGAATACCGATGTAGTTCGCATTTACGATAGAGCCTACTGGGTTAGATACAACGTTCATTAACAGATTTTTTAATACTTCGCCTACACCGCTAGGAGGAGCCATATCTTCTCCGGCTGCTTCAGCCAGTGTTAAAGTTACTGGGAATAATTTACATGCAGCTACAGATACAAGTGCTGACATTACATTACCGAGCATGTAGAGCATTACGATGAATCCCATGTTGGTCTTCTGACCCTCTCCCATGTGTGCCAGAGAACTCATTACAAGGAAGAATACCAACAATGGAGCAATGGCCTTTAATGCTCCAACAAACAGGTCTCCAAGAAGAGCAATGACAGTTACCTTAGGGATGACCAGTCCGAGAATAATACCGATAATAAGACCGCAGATAATTCTCAGAACCAGACTGATGCTGTTCCATTTTTTAAATAGATTTTTCATGTTGTTTTTCGCGGATACATTGACATTCTATATCCGCTTCCCTCTCTTTCTTTTGAATTTTGTTTCCCCACTTTTTGATGTTGACATAATGATTAAAAGAAATAGTGTGAATAGTGCTATCTCCCTTCCGCACAAATCTGCCAACACATTCAATATAAATTATAAATAATTGTATAGGATTTGTAAATATAGAAATTGTAAATATTGCCATAAAATGCGTATAAGAATGTGAAAAATTTGTCAAAATAAACAAAAAAACTACAAAAATACATTGTGTATGAATTAGAGGAGTGATATAATGGCAATATCAATGAAAACATCGTCTGGGGAGACGGTAGAAATGGGAGGGTAATAAAGTGAACGAAAGAAATGATGGAATGATGTGGGCTCTTGTCAAAGAGAAACCAGAAGAAGGATTGTGGATGAAGAGAGTGCCAATTCCAGAAGTTGGGCCGAATGATGTGAAGATTAAGATTCATAAAACGGCTATTTGTGGAACAGATGTACATATTTATCAATGGAATGACTGGGCACAGCATACGATTCCGGTAGGATTGACGGCAGGCCATGAGTATGTAGGTGAAGTTGTAGAAGTGGGTGCTGGAGTTCAGGGCTTTCATATTGGGGATCTGGTATCTGGAGAAGGACACATCACTTGTGGAAAATGTAGAAACTGTCTGGAAGGACACAAAGAGAATTGTAAAGATGCCAAGGGTGTTGGTGTAAACAGAAATGGTGCATTTGCTGAATATCTTGTAATTCCTTCTTCCAATGTATGGCCATGTAATCCAAACATTCCGGAAGAATTATATTCAATCTTTGATCCATTTGGAAATGCTACACATACAGCACTTTCTTATGATATGTTGGGTGAAGATGTGTTGATTGCAGGTGCAGGCCCGATTGGATGTATGGCAGCAGCCATTGCAAAATTCTCTGGTGCAAGACATGTAGTTGTTACAGATCTTAATCCATATCGTCTGGATCTTGCTAAAAAACTTGGGGCTACACGTACAGTTAATTTAAAAGAAGAAAAATTGCCGGACGTTATGAAGGAAATCGGAATGACAGAAGGATTTGATGTAGGTCTTGAGATGTCTGGTTCACAGGCTGGTCTGCATGACATGATCCACAATATGAAGCACGGTGGTAATATTGCACTTCTTGGACTGCAGAGAACAGATGCAAAAGTGGATTTAGAGACCGTTATCTTTAATGGTTTGAATATCCGTGGAATTTACGGAAGAAAAGTATGGGATACATGGTATAAGATGTCTACAATGATTCAGGCAGGATTAGACATTACTCCGATCATCACACATCATTTTGATATCAAAGACTATGAAAAAGGATTTGAAGCAATGATTTCCGGTCAGTCTGGAAAGGTAATTCTTGACTGGGCACATGTAAATGATTAATAACTATCATATAATTTTTAAGAAGGGACGATTAAAAAAATGGCACGTAAAGATGATATTTTAAGCATTTATACGAAAGAAGTTGAAGGAATAAAAGAAGCAGGTCTTTTTAAAGGTGAGGCTCCATTCGTTTCTCCACAGGGTGCAAGAGTAAAGATGGAGGATGGAAGAGAACTTCTTTGCATGTGTGCAAATAACTATCTCGGACTTGGTGATAATCCGCGTCTGATCGAAGCTGCAAAGAGAACTTATGATGAAAAAGGATATGGTGTTGCATCTGTTCGTTTCATCTGTGGAACACAGGATATCCACAAACAGCTGGAAAAGAAGATATCCAAGTTCCTTGGAACAGATGATACAATCCTTTATTCTTCTTGCTTTGATGCAAATGGAGGATTATTCGAGACAATTCTGACTGCAGAAGATGCAGTTATCAGTGATGAATTGAATCACGCTTCTATTATTGATGGCGTACGACTTTGCAAAGCAAAACGTTTCCGTTACAAAAACAACAATATGGAAGACCTGGAAGCAAAATTAAAAGAAGCAGATGAAGCCGGCGCAAGAATCAAATTAATTGCTACGGATGGTGTATTCTCCATGGACGGTATCATTTGCAATCTGAAAGGTGTATGTGACCTCGCAGATAAATACAATGCACTTGTAATGGTTGATGACAGCCACGCAGTTGGATTTGTAGGAAAGACAGGCCGTGGAACTGCAGAGTACTGTGGCGTACAGGGAAGAGTTGATATTATTACAGGAACATTAGGAAAAGCGCTCGGCGGAGCATCAGGTGGATACACATCCGGACGCAAAGAGATTATCGATCTCCTTCGTCAGAGAAGCCGCCCGTACCTGTTCTCCAACTCACTCGCTCCAGCAATCGTAGGCGCAAGTCTTGAATTGTTCGATATGTTAGATGAGAGCACAGAACTTCGTGATCATCTGGAAGAAGTAACCGCATACTATCGTAAAGAACTGGTAGATAACGGCTTCGATATCATCCCAGGAACCCACCCATGCGTTCCGGTAATGCTGTATGATGAAAAGACAGCAGCAGAATTCGCAAAACGCATGATGGAAAAAGGTGTATACGTAGTAGCATTCTCCTACCCAGTAGTTCCAAAAGGAAAAGCAAGAATCCGTACACAAGTATGCGCAAGCCATACAAAAGAAGATATTGATTTCATCGTAAAATGCTTCAAAGAAGTAAGAGATGAGATGAAATTATAGTAAAAAAGGGACGTAGTATTTTTCATATTTACTACGTCCCCTTTTAACAAATGTGGTGTACCTAATCGACAAATGCCCTGTACCCAGATGAAAGGGGTGACAGGAATGCCCACCAGACGACGAAAGGAAAGTAGAACTGGTATTTATCACATAATTGTTCGAGGAATCAATCACGAAAAAATATTCCAACAGCAACGAGAAAAGCTTTACTTCAAGTCTATTATTTCAAATTATCTACAGAAATATAAAGTAGAAGTCTATAGTTACTGTATTATGTCAAATCACGCCCATTTTATCATCCGGGCAGAACTTCAGATCTTATCCTTATTTATGGCAGCAATATTGGCAGAATATGCATCATATTATAATTTTAAACATCACCGAAATGGACATGTATTTCAGAACCGTTTTACAAGTGAGTGCATTGAAGATGAAAGATATTTTTGGACTTGCCTTCGTTATATTCATCTCAATCCGGTCAAAGCAAGAATGGTAAAAAAACCGGAAAAGTATAAATATAGCAGCATGGCGGAATATATGACAGGGATGTTGGGCTTGCTCCATGAAAATGCAATCGAGTTGTATGAACAAAAATTTTCATCGACAGAAGAATTCACAAAGTTTCATACAGAACAACAAATAGGAATATTCAAAGATATTTCCAGTGAAATAGAGCTTCAATACAGAGAAATAGCATTGCTTTTGGCAAAAAACATGTTTCGGGAATATCAATTGCCGCTGTTGATGCAAGTTTTTGAAGAAAAGAAAATTCGTAAAGAATATATTCAGAGACTAAAAGAAATACTGAATATATCAATAAAAAAAGCAAACGAATTATGTACGACTACCATGAATTACGTAGAAAATGAGTAAAAAGGTACAGGGCATTTGCCGATTAGGTACACCACATTTATTAAATGGGGACGTAGTAAAATTAAAGAATACTACGTCCCCAAAATGTGTTATACTAAATTTTAAGGAGGAGATTGAAATGGACAGAGATAATGTATGGACCACATATAATGATGAGACTCTTGAGGAGCTCCATCGTATTAATGAATCTTACAAGTCTTGCCTGGATGAAGGCAAGACGGAGCGTGAATGTGTGAAGATAGCGGTGCGCATGGCACGTGAGAGGGGCTACCAGAGCCTTGAGGAGGCTATGGCTTCTGGACGTAAACTGCAGGCAGGCGACAAGGTCTACGCTGTGTGCATGGGCAAGAGCATCGCAATGTTCCAGATTGGAGAACAGCCGCTGGAGAATGGCTTGAACATTTTGGGAGCGCATATTGATTCGCCTCGTATCGATGTGAAGCAGAATCCGTTATATGAGAATGAAGAACTTGCTTACCTGGATACGCATTATTACGGAGGTATCAAGAAATACCAATGGGTAACTATTCCGCTTGCACTTCACGGAGTTATTGCCAAAAAGGATGGAACAATTGTTGAGGTAAATATTGGAGAAAAAGAGGATGATCCGGTATTTGTAATTACGGATCTGTTGGTTCATCTTGCAGCTCAGCAGATGGAGAAGAAGGCTAACGCAGTCATTGAAGGTGAGAAACTGGATCTGTTGTTTGGCAGCCAGCCGCTTGCGAAAAATCCAAATCTTGAAAAAGAGGAAAAGGATGCGGTGAAAGCTAATATTTTGAAGCTTCTGGAAGAATATTACGGAATGGAAGAAGAAGACTTTGTATCCGCAGAACTGGAAATCGTTCCGGCGGGCAGAGCAAGGGACTGTGGCATTGACAGAAGTATGGTCATGGCTTATGGACAGGATGATCGCGTGTGTGCATTTACCTCTCTTTTTGCAATGTTGGATGTAGAGCATGTGGATCGTACCGCATGTTGCATTTTGGTCGATAAAGAAGAGATCGGAAGTGTAGGAGCAACGGGTATGCATTCTCGCTTTTTTGAAAATGTTGTTGCTGAACTGGTTGCCTTGACTGCTGGTGAGTCGGATCTGAAAGTGCGCAGAGCACTTCAGAATTCAAAAATGCTTTCGTCTGATGTAAGTGCTGCTTTTGATCCAATGTACGCAGAAGCCTTTGAAAAGAGAAGCACTGCTTTCTTCGGAAAAGGTCTGGTGTTCAATAAATTCACCGGAAGTCGTGGAAAGAGCGGTTCCAACGATGCGAATGCAGAATATCTGGCACAGATCCGCAGGGCGATGGATGCACAGAATGTGGCATACCAGTTCGCAGAATTAGGAAAAGTCGATGTCGGAGGCGGCGGAACCATCGCATATATCATGGCAAATTACGGTATGGAAGTTATCGACAGTGGTGTGGCAGTGTTAAGCATGCATGCCCCATGGGAAGTTACCAGTAAAGCAGATATCTACGAAGCATATAAAGGATACAAAGCATTTATTGAGGAAATCTAAATATTTGGGAAGATGAAGGAAATATTATACAGTTTTTTGAACATATTTCCTCACAAAATATGCAAATCAACAAGAAATGTAGTTTGTGGCTGCCGGGCATAATCGGCAGCCATAAATTTTGTTCAAAATAACGAGAAAATAAGGCTTAATTTGTCACTTTGGTTTCCTTGAAAACTCTTGACGAATACTGGTAAAAACAGTAAAATATTAGGTGCGACTTAGAAAAATTTAGTTTAGGAGGTCATGACAAAATGGCAAAATGGGTTTATATGTTTACAGAAGGTAACGCAACCATGAGAAACCTTCTTGGTGGAAAAGGTGCCAACCTTGCTGAAATGACAAGCTTGGGTCTTCCAGTACCACAGGGCTTCACAATCACAACAGAAGCTTGTACACAGTACTATGAAGACGGAAGAACAATCAATGACGAGATCATGGAACAGATTATGGAAGCTATTGATAAGATGGAAGAGATCACAGGTAAGAAATTTGGTGATACAGAGAATCCACTTCTTGTTTCCGTACGTTCTGGTGCAAGAGCTTCCATGCCAGGTATGATGGATACAATCCTGAACCTTGGACTGAACGAAACAGTTGTTAACGTTATTGCTGAAAAATCCGGCAATCCACGTTGGGCTTGGGACTGCTACAGAAGATTTATCCAGATGTACTCTGACGTAGTTATGGAAGTTGGTAAGAAATACTTCGAAGAGCTTATCGACAAGATGAAAGCTGACAGAGGCGTTACATTTGACGTAGAACTTACAGCAGAAGACTTAAAAGAGCTGGCTTCTCAGTTCAAAGCTGAATATAAAGAAAAAATTGGTGCAGACTTCCCGGATGATCCGAAGGAGCAGTTGATGGGAGCAGTAAAAGCTGTATTCCGTTCATGGGACAACCCACGTGCCAATGTATATCGTCGTGACAATGATATCCCATATTCTTGGGGAACTGCTGTTAACGTACAGTCTATGGCATTCGGTAACATGGGAGATGACTGTGGTACAGGTGTTGCATTTACACGTGATCCTGCTACAGGAGAGAAGAAGCTGATGGGCGAGTTCCTGATCAATGCTCAGGGCGAAGACGTTGTTGCCGGTGTTCGTACACCAATGCCGATCGCTAAGATGGAAGAAGAATTCCCAGAGGCATTTGCACAGTTCACAGAAGTTTGCAAGACTCTTGAAACTCATTATAGAGATATGCAGGATATGGAGTTCACTGTTGAGAACAAGAAACTCTACATGCTGCAGACACGTAACGGTAAGAGAACAGCTCAGGCTGCTCTGAAGATCGCTTGTGACCTTGTTGATGAAGGCATGAGAACAGAGGAAGAAGCTGTTGCAATGATCGATCCACGTAACCTGGATACACTGCTTCATCCACAGTTCGATGCTGCTGCACTTAAAGCTGCTACACCTATGGGCAAAGGTCTTGGAGCTTCTCCAGGAGCTGCTTGCGGTAAGATTGTATTTACAGCAGATGACGCTGTAGAGTGGGCTGCAAGAGGAGAGAAAGTTGTTCTGGTTCGTCTTGAGACATCTCCAGAAGATATCACAGGTATGAAGTCTGCTCAGGGTATCCTGACAGTTCGTGGTGGTATGACATCTCACGCTGCCGTTGTTGCTCGTGGAATGGGTACATGCTGTGTATCTGGATGTGGCGACATCGCTATGGACGAAGAAAATAAGAAATTTACATTAGCTGGAAAAGAATTCCATGAAGGAGATCCAATCTCTATCGATGGTACAACAGGTAACATCTATGATGGAATCATTCCAACTGTTGATGCTACAATCGCTGGTGAATTCGGAAGAATCATGGCATGGGCAGACAAGTACAGAACTATGAAGGTTCGTACAAATGCAGATACTCCTGCAGATGCTAAGAAAGCTCGTGAGCTTGGAGCAGAAGGTATCGGACTTTGCCGTACAGAGCATATGTTCTTCGAGGAAGACAGAATTGCTGCATTCCGCGAGATGATCTGTGCTGATACAGTAGAAGAAAGAGAAGCTGCACTTGAGAAGATCCTTCCATATCAGCAGGGAGACTTCGAAGCACTGTACGAGGCACTGGAAGGTAACCCGGTTACAATCCGTTTCCTTGATCCACCGCTTCACGAGTTCGTTCCTACAGAAGAAGAAGATATTAAGAAACTTGCAGATGCTCAGGGCAAATCTGTAGAAGAGATCAAGACAATCATCGATGGACTTCATGAGTTCAACCCAATGATGGGACATCGTGGATGCCGTCTTGCAGTTACTTATCCAGAGATTGCTAAGATGCAGACAAAGGCTGTTATCCGTGCAGCTATCAACGTACAGAAAGCTCACGCTGACTGGACAGTAAAACCAGAGATCATGATTCCATTGGTTGGCGATATCAAAGAGTTAAAATATGTTAAGAAGACAGTTGTTGAGACAGCAGACGCTGAGATCGCAGCAGCAGGAAGCAACCTTGAGTACGAAGTTGGTACAATGATCGAGATTCCAAGAGCAGCTCTTACAGCTGACGAGATCGCTAAAGAAGCTGACTTCTTCTGCTTCGGTACAAACGACTTAACACAGATGACATACGGATTCTCTCGTGATGACGCTGGTAAATTCTTAGAAGCTTACTATGACGCTAAGATCTTCGAGAACGATCCATTTGCTAAGCTTGACCAGACAGGTGTTGGTAAATTAATGGAAATGGCTATCAAGTTAGGTAAACCAGTTAATCCAAGCCTTCACATTGGTATCTGTGGAGAGCACGGTGGAGATCCATCTTCTGTAGAGTTCTGCAACAAGATTGGTCTTGACTATGTATCCTGCTCACCATTCCGTGTACCAATCGCAAGACTGGCAGCAGCACAGGCAGCTATCGCTCAGAAGTAATGCACCAAGCATTGATAGATAGGAAATTAATTTATTTATAGAGGAACTCCCATTACGCTTTATTGTGTAATGGGGGTTCCTCGTTTTGTTTTGAAGTACGAACATTTCAGAGATTCTCTTTAATGAGGATATGCTAATGAAGTTGAAAGTGGTATTTTGAAAAGTAGCATGTTAGAATGAAGTTAACAAATCAAGTTTAGTGTGAAGATTAATTTTGAACTGGGAGTGAAGATTATGGAAGTAATTAATTATTTTTCAAGCGACCGTCAGGAGTACTGGCTCGCTGAGATTGGAAAGAGCGATTGGAGTGCCGGTCAATTTTTGTATAAGTTGCTAAAGAACGGAGAACTACAAGACTATGTAGGCGAAAATGTAAAAGTGTTGCTCCTTGTAGATGGTGATGAATTGGTATCTTTTTGTACTTACGCAGAGAAAGATGATATTCAGCCAACTGATTTGACACCTTGGATTGGATGGGTTTATACATTTCCGCAGAGAAGAGGGCACCATTACGCGGGGCAACTATTCGCGGAGATTGAAAGGATTGCAAAGTCTGAGAATGTTAGTGAAGTTTTTATTTCAACGAATCATGAAGGATTGTATGAAAAATATGGATGCGAATTCTATCAAATGATGAATGATATGAATGGAGAACCATCTCGCGTATATAGAAAAACGTTTTGATAAAACCTACATATTGTCGATGTGCGGCCCGTGGGACAAGACGGAACGGACATAGGTTTCGCAGCATTTAATGGTTGGTTTCATGAATTAACAGGTGTTCATATGACGATCTATATTATTACGGATTGGCTGGGACTTGTTCCACTATTCATATGTATGCTGTTCGGTGGAATCGGATTTGTTCAATTGGTTAAGAGAAGAAGTTTATTTAAAGTGGATTATGATATTATATTTTGGGGGATATATTACGTTATTGTGATATTTTGCTAATTTATTTTTGAGATGATTCCTGTCAATTACAGACCTGTCCTTCTCGGAGGATTTATGGAAGCTTCGTATCCATCATCTACAACGCTTCTTGTATTGAGTGTTATACCAACGCTTGTTTTTCAGGTGAATCGTAGATTAGAAAATGATGCAGTTAAAAAAGCTATTTACATTCTGGCAATTATCTTTTCAATGTTTATGGTAATAGGAAGATTGGTTTCAGGAGTCCATTGGTTTACAGATATTGTGGGTTCTGTTTTGCTGAGTACAGGTTTATTTTATATCTATAAAGCAGTTGTTTTGTTATATCAGGTGAAAGAGGACTAATGCGGAGGTTCTGTTATGGAATTTCATGAAAAACTTCAGGAATTGAGAAAAAATAGAGGGCTTACACAGGAAGAGGATATCCAAGTATTGATTCTCTAAAAGCAATATCCAGTTATTTTTCGGTTACAATTGATGATTTGTTATCAGGAGAGAAGTTGCTTTCTATTGCTGAAAAAGAAAATAAATCCAATATCCGAAGTGTGTGTGACGTGCTGTTTGGAATTGTAGATTTATTATCCATTACACTTATCGTACTGCCGCTTTATCCAAATCCGATTGATGGGTATATATATTCGGTAAATCTATTATCATACACGGAAACAACATCATTTAATCGGCTGATTTACTGGATTTTATTTATTGCGCTTATTGCGGTTGGAATAGTAAAAATTCTGCTTACACAATTCAAAATTGAAAAAGGACGTAATATGATAACGGGTAGTTCAATGGGGCTAAGCATTCTGACAGTGTTATTCTTAGCAATGACAAGAGAAGCTTATGCTATAACTGTGGCATTTCTACTATTGATCATAAAAGGAATACTGCTTTTAAAGGATCTAAAGATGACTGGGAAAAAATAAATGTTTTTTGTGGTAAGGGAGGAAAAACAGTATGAGTAAAATCGTGGTATCTGTTATTTGATAATGAAAAGCCTATTGCAACTGTAACGATAAACGAGAATCACATCAATCGTTTGTTTGTTTTGGAAGAATATCAGCACAAAGGATATGGAAAAGCATTGCTAGATTTCGCAGAAAAATCGATTTCAGTTAGATATTCTGAGGCGATTTTAGACGCATCGTTACCAGCAAAACACATTTATTTGAAGATAATATGAAGTGACCTCACGTTTGTAGGTTCGTGGATTTACCTGTAAACTGTTAATTGACAAGATTAATGGTAACAGGGATTACCGCATACAAAAGGAGGCCACTTATATGAAAAGAATAATA
>NZ_JAFBIX010000012.1 GCF_021531895.1 Faecalicatena contorta
TTTTTCAAGGCATAGTATCCTCTATGTCCAATGTTTATGTCCATTTCTCGCAAATTTCTTTTCCTGCACGATATTCAGTTGTCAATTTTCGCTTGGAATCTCATTCATTGAGATTCCGAGAAGTTATATATTTTTCAGAGATAAATAGACTCTCGGGGACTTTTATCATAATAAAAAAGCCTTCATCCCTCCTACAAGGGACAAAAGCTTCAAATTCTTCTGCGGTACCACCCAAATTGCCATATTACCGGCCTCTCAATTATGTACTATCATACATACCCTGTTGATAACGGATAGGGCTCCCGTCAGCATCTACTCCCGAATACGGTTTCAAACTGCTCTCACAAGTCCATTCAATAAAGACTCTTACTGCTGCCATCCCACCACCGGCAACTCTCTGGGAATAAATATCTTTATCTACTTCTCTTGTTCATCGATTTATCTCTTTACTACAGTGAAGTGTAGGTCTTTTTCTTATATTTGTCAAGAGATGACTTTTAAATTTCGCTTATTTCTTCTTTGAATCCTTCTCCTACTACTTCGTTTGACTCCATAATAATCGTAAAGGCCTGTGGGTCAATCTGTCGGACCATCTTTTTGATTGTATACATCTGTTTGTTATTGCATGCACACATTACAACATCTTTCTTTTTCTTCGAATAGCTTCCCATTCCCTGAAGAATGGTGGAGCCTCTGCCGGAATATTCGTCGATTTGTTCTGCGACTTCATCTCCATGTTCTGTCACGATCAACGTCATCTTTCCTTCATCGATACCGTACATGATTCTGTCCATCACAATTGCCATCAAATAGGTAACTATGATTCCATAAATCAGTCCGTCTACATCTTTAAAGACCAGAATCGTTCCCAGGAGAATCGTACAGATATCAAAACCGAATGTGATGACTCCAAGTGTCATATGCGGCTTTACTTTCTTGATTGCCATTGATATAAAGTCCTGGCCGCCGGTGGAAGAACCACGCATAAATATTGCAGCGTAGCCAATCCCACATAAAACCCCCATGCATAACGCAGCAAGCAGACGGCTTCCATTGTATACAGGGAACATTGGTGCTACATAATCCATTAAGATAGATGATATAATCATACTTTTCACGGATTTTAAGAAAAATGTTCTTCCTAAAAATTTATAACAGAAGATGGAAACCGGAATGTTCAGTAAGATTGTTCCGATACCTACCGGGATTCGGAATAAGTGATAGAGAATAATTGCGATTCCGGAAAATCCGGCCACCGGAAAATTCGCATTTAATGCGAAATTATAAACTCCAATTGCAATAACCATGCCAGCCACAACATCCACCAAAATATCCATCGCCATCTCTTTTACTTTTGTCTGATTCATGCGAAAACCTCCTTCTATTTCATAGCAAAATACCCATATTAACGCAAAAAAGAACAGCTACAAACTATAATAAATATAATTCGCATCTGCTCTTCTGATTATCAGTATATCTTTATCAAATTTTTTTGTCAACACCACCAGCAGAAGTTTGTCCTTTTTGTACAATCTCTTTTCCATATTTCTTGCGCACTTTATCTAAAGCGGCATCCAATCTGGCAATTTTTTTCTCTCGCCGGATCTCTTCTTCGGATTTGACGGGAATGTCAAAAATACTTAATTGCTGCGGCTCGCTCTCTTCGACAAGCTTCGAGCTTCGGATTCCCAATAATCTGATTGGTTCGCCATTCCACAACTCTCGGAACAATTGCATTGCCGCCATATATATGTCTTTCTTCTGATTGATAGCCTGTTCCACCTGCTTTTGATGAGATACGCTTGTAAATGTGTGATATTTGATCTCCACACTCAGCATTCCTGCCTTTTGTCCGGCATTCCGAAGTCTTCTGGAAACACTTTCCGCCAGTTCATTCAGAATCCTACCGGCTTCCTCTTCCGTCTCGACATCCTTTGGCAACGTCACGGAATTTCCGATTCCCTTGGCCTCTGCTTTCTCCTTCTCTACCCTGGACTCGTCCATCCCATTGGCAAATTCCCACAGTTTTCTCCCGTGGCTTTTCAAATGCAATTCTAATATGGCGGGATCTGTATTGGCAAGGTCTCCGATCGTATGGATTTCCAGTTTATTCAGTGTCTCCACACTGGAGCGGCCCGCCATGAATAATTCTCGTACCGGAAGCGGCCACATTTTCACCGGAATCTCTTCCGGGAACAACGTATGCACTTTATTCGGTTTTTCAAAATCAGATGCCATCTTCGCCAGCAGCTTATTACTGGATATTCCCACATTGACAGTAAAGCCAAATCTTCGGTACACTTCATTCTTGATCTCCATGGCTCCCTCTACCGGGGAACTGTAATTTCCGGCGATCTCTGTAAAGTCCATATAACACTCATCCACACTGACCTGTTCAATCTGATCCGTGTAACTTCTCAGAAAAACCATCAGCCGCTCACTATATTGATGATATAACTTATGATCTGGCGGCGCTGTCACAAGATTAGGACACTTGCGAAAGGCATTCGCAACAGGTTCTCCCGTACGAATGCCATACTTCTTCGCAGGAACAGACTTCGCCAGAACCACTCCGTGCCGGGACTTCTGATCTCCGCCGATAATGGACGGAATGGTCCGAAGATCTACTTCTGCGCCATTTTTCAATTGTTCTACCGCTGTCCAGCTAAGATAAGCGGAATTTACATCGATATGAAATATGATTGACACTTTCGACCTAACTCCTTGCCGTTAGTCTGCCATTTTCCACGTCTATCACAATCGTATCCTGTGCACCCACATCCCCTTGAAGCATTAATTTTGCAGCAAGAGTCTCCACATTCTTCTGCAGATAACGCTTCAGCGGACGTGCTCCGTAAGTTGGATCATAACCGGCATCCACGATATAACTCTTTGCCGCATCCGTAAGTGCAATCTGAATCTCTTTGTCATCCAGACGCTTGTTGACATCTGCTATTAATAAGTCAATAATGTCATAAATATTATCTTTCGTCAATGGTTTGAACATAATCGTCTCATCCAGACGATTCAGGAATTCCGGTCTGAAATGTGCCCGTAATTCTTCCATAACTGCCTGCTGGCTTGCTTCACTGATATTTCCCTGTTCATCAATACCGTCCAGCAGATAAGAAGAGCCGATATTAGAGGTCATGATCAGAATCGTATTCTTGAAGTCCACGGTACGTCCCTGTGAATCCGTAATCCGTCCGTCATCCAATACTTGAAGCAATACATTAAATACATCTGGATGCGCTTTCTCAATCTCATCAAAAAGCACTACAGAATATGGTTTTCTGCGAACTGCCTCTGTAAGCTGACCGCCTTCATCATATCCAACATATCCCGGAGGCGCTCCGATCAGTCGAGACACCGAGTACTTCTCCATATACTCACTCATATCGATTCGTACCATATTGTTCTCGTCATCAAAGAGGCTTTCTGCCAACGCCTTGGCAAGCTCTGTCTTACCTACACCGGTAGGACCAAGGAACAGAAAAGAACCAATCGGTTTTGTCGGATCCTTAATTCCGGCTTTTGAACGGATAATTGCTTCGGTTACCAGCTCCACACCTTCATCCTGTCCGATAACACGCTTATGCAGTTCATCTGCCAGATGTAAAGTCTTGCTTCTCTCACTTTCATTCAGCTTAGCCACAGGAATCCCAGTCCATCGAGATACAATTCGCCCAATCTCTTCATCGGTTACACTTTCGTGAACCAGAGACATATCTTCATCCTTTACCTTCTCTTCCTCCGCTTCTAACTGCTTCTGCAACTGAGGCAGCCTTCCATACTGAAGCTCAGCTGCCTTCTCCAGATCATAAGAATGCTGCGCTTTCTCAATCTCTTTATTGACCTGTTCTATCTCTTCACGAATCTTCTGAACTCGTTCGATTCCAACCTTCTCATTATCCCATTGCGCTTTCTTTCCTGCGAACTCTTCTCTAAGCTCTGCAAGCTCCTGCTGCAGGTGTTCCAGCCGTTCCTTACTGAGACGGTCATCTTCTTTCTTAAGTGCAGCCTCTTCAATCTCCATCTGCATGATCTTACGCCGCAGTTCATCCAGCTCTGTCGGCATAGAATCCAGTTCTGTCTTAATCAGGGCACATGCCTCATCCACCAGGTCAATCGCCTTATCTGGTAAGAAACGATCGGAAATATAGCGATCTGACAATGTTGCCGCTGCTACCAGAGCACCATCTGTAATCTTCACGCCATGGAATACTTCATACCGCTCTTTCAGTCCACGCAGAATAGAAATGGCATCTTCCACGGTAGGCTCATCTACGGTTACCGGCTGGAAACGACGTTCCAGTGCAGCATCTTTCTCAATGTACTGACGATATTCATCCAGGGTCGTAGCACCGATACAGTGCAGCTCTCCTCTTGCCAGCATTGGTTTTAACATGTTGCCGGCATCCATGGCACCGTCTGTCTTACCTGCACCTACAATCGTATGGAGCTCATCAATGAAAAGAATAATTCTGCCGTCGCTGTTCTTTACTTCCTCCAGCACTGCTTTCAGACGTTCCTCGAACTCTCCACGATATTTCGCACCTGCTACCAGCGCACCCATATCCAGTGAGAATATGGTCTTATCCTTCAAGCCTTCCGGTACATCTCCACGCACAATACGCTGAGCAAGGCCTTCAACTACTGCCGTCTTACCTACTCCCGGTTCTCCGATCAAAACCGGATTATTCTTTGTTTTACGAGACAGAATACGAATCACATTACGGATCTCGGAATCACGTCCAATGACTGGATCCATCTTCTGCTCTCTGGCACGTTCTACAAGGTCAGAACCATATTTATTCAGAGTGTCATACGTATCCTCTGGATTATCGCTGGTCACGCGCTGATTGCCTCTGACTGTAGATAATGCCTGCAGGAATCCTTCCCTGCTGATTCCCATCTCCCGGAAAATCGTCTTCATCTCTTTGCTTGCATACTTCATAATGGACAAAAACAGATGTTCAACAGAAACATATTCATCTCCCATCTGCTTTGCCTCATCTTCCGCATGAACCAGTGCATTGTTCAGATCCTGTCCTACATACTGCTGTCCGCCTTGAACCTTCGGGCGCTTCCTGAGTGCTTCTTCCACCCGATTGATCATGCTGCTTTTATCGAGTCCCATCTTCTCAATCAGCTTGAGAATCAGACTGTCATCCTGCGTCAGCAATGTGTAGAGCAGATGTTCCTGTGCAATCTCCTGGTTGCCATAATCCAATGCCACACGTTCACAGCCTTGAACAGCCTGTAATGATTTTTGCGTAAATTTATTAATATTCATACTGACAACCTCCTATATAAAAAGCGTTATTGTTCTATTTACGATATAACAATAACGCTTTTTGTTAGCACTGTCAAGTGTTGAGTGCTAATATTTTCAGTTTTTTTGGAAATCATGTAAAGCTATTCCTTCAAAGAATAAATCCACATTGCTTTTATCTGGTCTGCAATCTCTGCATATACCCAAGTCTTATCACTGTTTTTCTGGCTAAACGGGTCATTGACCGTAACATTTCCACTTTCATACCCCGTTAACACGATGAAATGTCCAATTTTCGTAAAATCTCCTGGCCCTACACTGCAGATAATTGGATGTCCGGCTGTTAGTTCTGCGCTCACCTGTTCTTCCGAAAGCAACCCCTCGTAGCAGGACAGATTCCAGTTTGCTCCGGCCTCACTCATGAATTTCCAGTAAGTATCATTATTCTCATCTACATAAGAATTCTCCGTACCATATGCCGCCACTTTGGCAGGCGTAATCGACGGGTCTTCATTAAGTCCTGCCGCTACCATGGAAAGACAAGTAGGTCCACAGCCGCTGACGGCCACGATACTTGTTCCATAAGGTGCATATCCCCAACGTTCATCCCATTGGATCAGTTGTGGAATCTCTCCTGCTTCCAGATCATCCCCTATGGTATCAGCACTGGGGTCATCCTTTTTCTCGCCATAATCCTCTACAAAATCAATCGTTTCTTTATTCTTGCCCAGAAGATCGATGACACCTTCCGGATATCCATTTTCCTTGGCTTCCCTTTTTACACGCTCCAATCTCTGGGCTTCTGTTTCTACAGTCTCCTTCTCTTCTTTTTCTTGTTGTGTAATCTTCGTGGTTTCCTTTACTTCTGCTTCTTTTTTATGTCTTTGGATCTGGCAGCTTACCAGAGCCACGATAATCATTAACAAGACTCCCGCTATCACTAGCAATTGACGCCTTACTTGTTGCTTGCGTTTAGAATATTTCTTTCTTCTTTTTTGCTGGTACATCTAGTTATTCATCCTCTCGTTGATCTAAATCATTCAATGAATCTATATCATAACTATGTCCGATGACATAATCTCAGTTTGCAAAACTTCATGACAGTAATTATACTCCACCCGTGGTTATGTGACAACTTAAAGAATTCTTAATCCGTCCCAGAAAAAAATTTGAAAAATTTTTAACATTCTTTGATAATTTCCTCTTGCCTTTTTTCAAAAAAGATGGTATTATATAACTCGTTCACGAGAGTGATTTCAATTAACAATTTCATCGGGGTGTGGCTCAGCTTGGCTAGAGCGCCTGGTTTGGGACCAGGAGGTCGCAGGTTCGAATCCTGTCACCCCGATATTTATAACAACATGCGGGTGTAGTTCAATGGTAGAACACCAGCCTTCCAAGCTGGATACGTGGGTTCGATTCCCATCACCCGCTTTTTTCATGCTCTTTTTTACAACGGGCTCAAATTATCAATAATATTAAAAGGAGGCACATGTATGAAGATTGTATTTCTAGACGCCAAAACAATCGGAGATGATATTGATCTGTCTGGCTACGACCAACTGGGAGAAGTTGTAAAGTACGCTTTTTCTACTTCTGATGAGGTACCTGCCAGAGTCACTGATGCTGATGTTCTTGTTGTCAATAAAGTTCAGATTAACGAAACTACGATTGGACAGGCAAAAAACCTGAAACTTGTCTGTGTAACTGCAACAGGAACTAACAACCTGGATAAAGATTATCTGGACAGTCGCGGCATTGCCTGGCGTAATGTAGCTGGATATTCCACAGAATCTGTTGCGCAGCATACTTTTGCCATGCTTTTCTACTTATTAGAGAAATTGCGCTATTATGATGACTATGTAAAAAAAGGACACTATGTAAATGATACGATTTTTACACATTTTGCCGAACATTTTTATGAATTAAAAGGAAAGACCTGGGGTATTATCGGACTGGGCAATATCGGCAGACGAGTTGCCTCCATTGCTGAAGCATTTGGTTGTCATATCATCTACGCATCTCCATCTGGAAGTGCTCCACAAGACGGTTATCATCAGGTAGACATGGACACCTTACTGATGACCTCTGATATCATCTCCGTCCATGCCCCATTGAATCAATATACAGAGAATCTGATGGACGGTGCAGCGTTCCACAAGATGAAATCAACCTGCATATTTTTGAATCTCGGTCGAGGACCTATCGTCGTCGAGCAAGCTCTGGCAGATGCACTGAACTGCAAAGAGATTGCTGCTGCAGGTCTGGATGTATTATGTGTAGAACCGATGAGTCCCGATAATCCGCTTCTTGCTATCAAGGACAGTAAAAAACTGTTTATCACTCCACATGTCGCATGGGCAAGCATTGAAGCAAGAACACGATTAATGGATATTATTCTGGAACAGATCAAAGAATATTTTGCATAACAAAACAGGCGCCACGATGCAATACCGATTGCATCATGCCGCCTGTGTTTTATTTTCTTATATTACCTATCGCAGTAAGGAATGCTCCAATTGCAAGATAGAAATCTCCAAGATTAGCCGTCAGCTTCGCCAAAAACGAATTTTCCACACGAAAACCTATATAATCAATGACTTTTCCTCTTACCAGTCGGTCAAATATATTACTTGCCGCACCTGCACTTGCAATAGCAAGGCCTAACTTTTCCAGATAATGGCCTCTTCTCAAGAAAGCAAAGATATCATATCCCCAAAGTGACAGCCCGGCAAAAGCAGAAGCTCCTTTTACGACCTTTGGATGATGGTCTAATGCATTCAACAGGAATCCTCTGTTATAGACCTTGCGGACAACTAGCTTTCCACCGCAAAATTCTTTCTGTTCGCCATGTTCCAGATTCTCTTCTACATACTGTTTGAACAGTTCATCCAATCCAAGCAAACCGGCAAACAGCCCTGTCATCCATGAAAGCATCTACATTCCCTCTTTGATTCTTACAATCTCTTCTTCCTGCTTTTCCATCTCCTCTTCGCGCTTTTCAATCTCTTCGCACAAAGTAATGTAATCAGTGTCTGCGACTTCACCTTTCTGGAATTTGTCATATACCATACGTCCAATGTCCATCAGATCTCTTTCATTCGCACGTTTTAACGAACGTACATTACTTTTAATCTTTTGGATTTCCAGAGTATCTTCTGTCTTTTTCCCAATCTCGCCTGCTACATCTGATATTTTCTTTCCTAAATCTTCAAAAAAATCTGCCATATTCATCGTCTCCTTCTTATCTTCTGAATCCTGCCATCATTTTAACCGTCTGAGCGTATCCAACGACTGGAATAGATTCATCGTTCCATATCCCCACTCTCGATTCGGATATTCTACCATCGCACGCTGATCTGTTCCAAGAAGAATAATATTCCTTATCTGACTGGAATTCACTCCCCGCGCTTCCGGCTGTTCTAAGATCCATTCCATCAAAAGTGCTGCTGCTCCCGCAGCAATTCCTGTCGCTACACTAGATCCTGTTCTGGTTACAAAGCTTCCATTCAACCCAGCTCCGGTTACTTCGACTCCAGGCACCGCATAATCTGGTTTTATTAATCCATCTCTAGTATAACCTCTTCCAGAATTAATATCAACTCCATTCTCCCTCCCATTATAGTATGCTACAGTCATAGCATTTCTGCTTGTTCCGGGTTCCGTCAGCGTCGTGTCTGGATTTGCTTCAAGAAAATACACCTCACCTGCCAGAAATTCCTCGACTGGAAGCCATATATGAAATTCTCCCTCCAACATCTGTACAGGTTCCACATTAATGGTCCAGATTCCGGCAGAAGGGTTCCTGAATCGAAGAAATATCAGCTGGGAATCATTATTTTCCAATAATAATCTGTACTCCACATTCACTTCTGTCTTATCAAATATAAAATTGACACTATAAGTATAGCCTTGCCTCAATGATATGTGCCCTGTGCGTTCTCCCGTCGGCGATGTGATAGAGATGGTCATTACATTGGGAAGTGTCGTCCAAAGCTCTGCTGCAAACGCTCCTACACCAGAACCTACACGTAATTCAACATCTGTCTGCTCATTCATACTCTGAAATTGATGATAATAATGATGCCTCTGTACTGCCTCATTTCCCGTTCCGATCACCACACTTCGGTTCAAAATAGAAGCATATATATCAATCATGGATGACAAAAGGGTCGTACCATTATGTCCGCCGAAATTCGTTCCCAAGGCCACACATATAACCAACGGCATATTTTTTTTATTTGCCAATTGATTTAAATATTTCATTCCCAACATAATATCATTTTCCTGAAAGCAAACTGCATCCTGACGTACCGCATAGAATTCTTTCAGATAATTCTTGGCTGTCTTTAATTTTACTACACCGATTGACGCCTCTGGCGCAGCGCCAAGAAAGCGATTAGGCACATCCGCACTACCAGCTGCAACACTTGCAAGAAAGGTTCCATGTCCATCTTCATCCATGCTGGGAACAACCTCTAGAGGATCTTCCGTACGAAGAGCTTCATTGATCATATCTTCTGTATATTCACTTCCATAGTCTAAGTTCTCCGGAAGATTTCCGGTCTGAATTGTCTGATCCCAAATTCCTGCAATCCTTGTAGAGCCATCAATATTCCGGAATACCAAATTACGATAATCAATTCCTGTATCCACAAATCCAATCATAATCTGACTTCCCATCAGCTGCAGGGTAGGATAATTTTGTACTGCACTGATTCCGGCAGCATTCAAAGCCTCCATATCAAGAAGAGAATAACAATTTGGTATCGAGTTATACCAGTAATTACTATAATTCAGCGGTTTCAGAAGCGTATGATCAGCATAGATTACACGATAACCAAAATCTGCATTCTGGACACATGCATCTTCTGTCTGTACATTCAGAGTCTCTTCCCCGCGATAGAACGGCACGAGAAAATCCCGATAATCTTGCGAGAGAATCCTCTCTCTACATTCTTCTCTGTTCATAAAAATACCCCATATACTTTTTATAAAATATATGAGGTATTCTCCTGATTATTCTATTCTTGCGACCTCCTGACCTCTTAGCATAATGATCGGTCCGCCGGTTCCTTCTATGTATTCCTTTGTAATAATGACCTGACCAATACTGTCATCCTTTGGAATCTCATACATAATATCCAGCATAAATTCTTCGATGATTGCCCGAAGTGCCCTGGCGCCAGTATCTTTCTCCATCGCTTTTTTGGCAATTGCCTGCAGAGCTCCGTCATCAAATTCAAGTTTCACTTCATCCAACGCCAGAAGTTTCTGGTATTGCTTCAAGATCGCATTCTTAGGTTCTTTTAAGATCTTGACCATCATCTCTTCATTTAACCCCTGAAGGGTGAAGACGATTGGAAGACGTCCCAGGAATTCTGGAATCATTCCGAAGTTTCGCAGATCCTCTGTCGTCACTTTACTCAGAATATTCTTATCGTTATTATATTTATCCTTCAGATCTGCACCGAATCCAATCGTCGCTTGCTTCGTCAGACGTTCTTTAATAATTCCTTCCAGATCCGGGAATGCTCCGCCACAGATGAAGAGGATATTCTTTGTATTTACCGTAGTCAATGGCACCATCGCATTTTTACTGTTTGCTCCCACCGGAACTTCAACATCACTTCCTTCCAGAAGTTTCAGCATTCCTTGCTGTACAGATTCACCACTGACATCTCTCTGACTGGTATTTTTCTTCTTCGCAATCTTATCAATCTCATCGATAAAGATAATTCCCTGCTCCGCCTTCTCCACATCATTATCTGCGGCCGCCAGAAGCTTGGATACCACGCTTTCAATATCATCTCCTATATACCCTGCTTCTGTCAGAGATGTAGCATCTGTAATCGCAAGCGGCACATCCAATAATTTTGCCAGTGTCTTGACCAGATAAGTCTTACCAGAACCTGTAGGTCCGATCATCAACATATTGGACTTCTCAATCTCAATCTCATCCATCGTATCCGTTGCCACACGCTTATAATGATTATAGACTGCTACAGACATCGCTTTTTTCGCGTATTCCTGACCAACCACATAATCATCTAATTTGGCTTTGATCTTATGAGGAGCAGGTATATTCTGAATGTCAATCAGAGGTTTTCTCTCCTCTCCCTCTTTTTTCTTCTTTACTTTCTGCTTCTTTGGAACAGCCTGTTCCAGATCTGCCATATTCAGAATCTGCACTCCCGGCATATTCATCAACTGACTGAAATCAATCTGTCCACTCGTCATAGCATCAAAGCTCTTCTGCATACAATCATTACATACACAGATTCCATTCGGCAGATCAATCATCTTGCCCGTAATACTCTCTGGGCGTCTGCAGACAAAGCAGATCTTCTCATATTCATCCTCATGGTCTTTGGTATTCTCTACATCTTCCACTGTAGCCTCTACCTTTTCAATATCATTCTTATTATCCTGTTCAGACATGTTATTTCCCTCTTTCTAGCCCTCCTGATCTTCCTGTATCATATTTAGAAACATCTCTTCCGATATGATTGGAATTCCAAGTTCATTGGCCTTCTTATTCTTGGATGATGTAGACGTCACATCATTATTAATCAAATAATTGGTCTTAGAAGTAACGGAACCTGTCACCTTGCCGCCAAGACTTTCTATCAATTCTTTTACTTCTCCACGATTTGCAAAATGTTCGACACTTCCAGTAATCACAAAATTCACTCCTGCAAATATCTGTTTCCCTGATTCTGCCTCTTCCTTCGGAATATCTAACTCTGCCAACAGATCTCTCAATTGCTTTACATGACGTTCTGCGGAAAAATAATCTACGAATGCCTTTGCAATCACTTCTCCTACTCCTGATATTGCACTGAGATCTTCGGTCGTAGCCTGAAGCATCGCTTCTACATCATACTGAAATTCCTTACAGATCATCTTCGCATTCGCAAGACCGATATTGGCAATCCCAAGTGCATAGATGACTCTTGGCAGTGTTGTTGTTCTGGCCTTCTCTATACTTGCAATCAGATTCTGATATGATTTTTTGCCAAATCCATCCAACGTCTGTATCTCTTCCTGATAACGATCAAGATGAAATATATCTGCATATTCCTTGATATAACCTAATGCGATAAATTTCTCCAGTGTTGCTTCAGATAACCCCTCTATATTCAAAGCATCTCTACTGACAAACAAAGCAAATGATTTTACGTGTTTTGCCTGACATTCTGGATTCGTGCAATAGAGTGCTCTGGCATTACTGACCTGTCGAATCTCCGTTTTTCCCTGACAGACCGGGCACTGTGCAGGAATATCCTTCACCCCGCTGCGTGTCAGATTTCTTGCAATCTGTGGAATAATCATGTTCGCTTTATATACTTCTATGGTATCTCCAATTCCTAATTCCAGTTCTTCCATGATGCTGATATTATGGACACTTGCGCGACTTACCGTCGTTCCCTCTAATTCCACTGGTTCAAAGATAGCGACCGGATTAATCAGCCCCGTTCTGGAAGGACTCCACTCAATCTCGAGAAGCTTCGTCTCCCGAACTTCATCCGCCCACTTAAAGGCATATGAATCTCTTGGAAACTTGGAAGTTCGCCCCAGGGACTGACCGTACGCTATATCATCATATACTAACACAAGTCCATCGGATGGGAAATCATTCTCGGCAATTTTTTCTGAAAATTTAATAACTTCCTGCTCTACTGTGTCCGAAGTCACCTCATGGTATTCCACCACCTCGAATCCCTGTTCTTTCAGCCAATTCATCTGACAAGCTCTGGAATTATGAAAATCCACATTTTCTGCCTGCACAAGGGTAAATGCATAAAACTTAACGTTTCGCTTCGCTGTAATCTCGTTATTCAACTGACGAACAGAACCACTGCAAAGATTACGCGGATTTTTGTACCTTGCATCTACATCTTCAATTGCCTCGTTGATTCTCTCAAAATCCCGATATCCGATAATGGCTTCACCACGCAAAATTAATTCTCCCTGATATGCGATCTGAAGAGGAATATTTTTGAACACTTTGGCATTATTGGTAATGACTTCACCTACTTCACCATTTCCTCGGGTAACTGCTTTATACAATCTTCCCTCCCGATAAGTAAGGACAATCGTCAATCCATCCATCTTCCACGACATCAAAGCCTTCTGATTGCCCACAAATCTCTTCAGTTCTTCCACATCTTTCGTCTTATCTAAAGATAGCATCGGACTTTCATGCCGTTCTTTCGGCAACTCGCTTAACACTTCATATCCGACATTTACTGTAGGACTGTTAGATAACGTAATGCCTAATTCTTGCTCCAGTTCTTGCAGTTCATCATATAACTGGTCATACTCATAGTTACTCATGATTTCTTCTGCTTCCTGATAATATGCACGGCTCGCATTATTCAATAATTCTACCAGTTCCTGCATCCTGGCTTTCTTTGACTTGTTCATATAATTCTTTTAACTCCTGCTCTGTCAATTTTCTTACAGCACCTGTTTTCAGGCCGCCAAGTTTTACATTCATAATTCTTACTCTAACCAGTCTGGTCACCTTATATCCCAAAGCATCACACATTCTGCGGATCTGACGGTTCAATCCCTGGGTCAATATTATTGTAAATGTATATTTCCCTATCTTCTCCACTTTACATGGACGTGTGATAACATCCATTTTTTTCTCTCGGTCAATAATCCTCACACCCGATGCCATTTTATACACAAATTCATCCGTAATCGGTTGATTTACTGTAACTTTATACTCTTTTTCATGCCCGTATCTCGCCCGCATCATTCCATTGATCAAGTCTCCGTCATTGGTCATGATCAGAAGTCCCTCCGAGTCCTTATCCAGACGTCCGGCATAAGTCACTCGCACAGGGTAGTTCAGATAACGAATAATATTCTTTTTTTCTTTTTTATCTTCTGTACAAACAATCCCGGCAGGTTTGTTTACCGCCAGGACTATCTTTTCTGTATGATTTTTAATTACTTTCTTTCCAATCCGTACTTCCTGTCCCGGCTCTACTTTTGTTCCAGGACTTGCCATTTTCCCATCAACGGTCACTCGACCGCTCTCAATCAATCGGTCAGCCTCTCTTCTGGAACATACACCAGCATCACTTAGATATTTATTCAGTCTCACCATTTTGCAATACTCCACTGATACTATTATCTTCTACAAAGGTATTTCCATTATACAAAAAGAGTACACTAGTAATCTTATTTTCTTCCATAATTTCATGAATATCCCCATAATAATACCGTGGATCAATCACGATGATCTCGCGATAATATGGAGTCAGGAACGGGATCAGACAGTTCGCATAAGAATCCTTGAACAACAGCAAACGATCTGTGGTATCTGCAGTTGTCCGAATATCAACTGTCCCATAGTTACCTCCAAGGAACAATGCATATTTGTCCTTTTCCTCCAATTTAGATGCATCATACAAGGTTGCGGTCTTACGCTTCTCTTCTACATAGTTCACCACAATCTGCGGCCCTGCTCCTTCATCTTCTGATGTATAGATATAAATTGGCTCTTCATATCCCATCTCATACCCACTGGTAGAAGATAACGTCCCGTTAAATTCATTGGTTACTGCATATGCCTTTAATTCTGGTGCTTTGGATGAATCCAGTTTCATGGCATCTATCAGTGTCTGATAGGCATAATATGCTCCCAATGTCGTCCAGTGATGATCTGTATGATAATATATATTCTCTTTTTTGTGAGCTTTTAACACTTTACTTACATCCACCCAAGTCAGTTGATCTTCCAGTGACTTCTGTATTTCCAGAAAAATCTGATTCTGATCTTCTGTTACCGCGAATTGCGGAAGCTTATCTTCCAGAATATTTGCAGCATTTGGCACGAGCATCATATACATTGGAATATCATTATAAGTATTCTCGAACGCTTGGATTGCTTCGATATTCTGCTGCATCTGTTCTTCATCCGGCCTGGCAATATCCTCCAGAAGATAATGATCCTTCCCTTTGAATACACCATTTGACTCTCTTCTTCCGACAATCAGATCCACATGACTCTTGAGGGATACCCAAAAGTCTCTTCCCACAAACTGATCTGATTTGTATGATTCATACTGTTCCATGAATCTTCCGCTTTCAAGTCTACTTAATGTAAACTCTGGCTTCTGCTCCAGCATCCGATTCTCTTTCTCTGAGAATTCCTTATCTTGGGAAATCAGATTCATCAGACAGATCAATACCAGAATTCCCAGGAATGTCATGGCTGTCATTTTCTTCTTATGCAGTTTTTTCTTCTTACTGTCTTTCTGTTCCATAACTGCTCCTAAAATCTAAAATACAAGAATGGATTGTATGTCTCTGTCACCAGATATGCCACACACAACAAAAACAAAATTGCATACACCACACAATTTACAACAACACTCTTGCCACCCATTCTACGCAGGATCTGCTCATAGGTACGATGAACAACCGGAGTAGATCCCAGTATCAGTACAACCCACGATATGAGATTCGTTTTCAAAAGATACAGGCTCTCCTGATCCACCAGTCCATGGGCACCTGCTCCAAACATTACTTTTAGATAATCAGCCGCTCCTCCAAGACTTGGGCTAAAGAAGAATACCCATCCAATCATTACCAGCAGAATGCTATAGATACGTTTTACTATGTTGGGTAATTTTTCCAAAATCGCACCCAGAAAATATTTCTCTATAATCAAGATCACTCCATAATAGACTCCCCAGACAACAAAATTCCAGGCAGCACCATGCCAAAGTCCTGTAAGAAGCCAGACGATCAATAAATTGCGAATGTGTTTCGCGACGTTGACACGATTTCCTCCCAGAGGAATATAGAGATATTCCCGAAACCATGTTCCAAGAGAAATATGCCATCTGCGCCAGAATTCCGTAATACTTTTGGAAATATAAGGATAATTGAAGTTCTTCAGGAATTCAAATCCAAACATTTTCCCAAGACCAATAGCCATATCTGAATATCCGCTAAAATCAAAATATATCTGAAATGTATACGCCAGGCACCCAAGCCACGCCGTTAAAACGGAAACCTTTCCCTGCTGTAAAGTTAAGACTTCTGTGTGCACCATTCCTATCGTATTGGCAAGCAGCACCTTTTTTGAAAGGCCGCGAATAAAAAACATCGTTCCTTCCCCAAACTTTCCCCAGGATTCTTTTCTGACATGAAGCTGTCTCTCTATATCGGAATACTTTACGATTGGCCCGGCAATTAATTGTGGGAACATCGTAACATACAGTGCAAAATCCATAAGATTCTTCTGCACCTTTACATTACCTCGATAAACATCTATAATATAGGACAATATCTGAAATGTATAAAAAGAAATGCCGATCGGCAAAGCCAGTTCCTGATATGGTATCTGAACCGGGAGTACTGCATTCAGACTGTCTAACACAAATCCTTCGTATTTAAAGAATCCCAGAACGCATAGATTTACCACCAGATTAAACACCAGACTTTTCTTTGCCGCGCGTCGGTTCTGAAGGTTTCTCGCAATATCCAGCCCACTGACATAATTAAACAGAATGGAAAATATCATCAAAAATATATAGACCGGTTCTCCCCATGCATAAAATATCAGACTTGCGAAAAGCAAAACAGCGTTCTTAAGCTGTCTTGGTACCAGATAATATAAAATCAACACAATTGGTAAAAACGTAAATAAAAATACAATACTGCTAAATAACATTCTGTATGTTTCCTTCTCTATATGCTCTTTCTGAATGCTTCATATATCTGATCCGCATCCTTCGATATCGCTAATAATACATAATATCCTCTGCTGTCTGTCACCGCCGAATTAATCAGTTTTGTCTGCTCTGCTCCATATCCTTCAAAACTGTTCTTCTGCGTATGCAGGCGCTTCTGAATAGCTTTTTCAACATTCTCAGCCTGTGATTTATCCTTAAGCTTAATGACCAGAATCTCATTGACACTCATAACATCATTCGGGACATACAGCATTACTCCCTCATAATCATTAGCATTCAAGCCATAATACTTCTTCAAATCCTGCGTAGTTCCTTTGGTCATCCCTTTTGTTTCAGTAACCGCCAGAATATTCTCGCGTATCGTTTTTACCGAGACATCTTTGCCGCCTTCTTGTGACAGCAAGAATCCGATATAAACAAGAAGAACGATCACCATCGCATATTTCAATATATTCAGCAAATCTATCCTGTGCTTTTTCATTATAATTTTGCAACCTCCGCCATATGATCTACCCATTCCGTATAATAATCCGGTGCCATATGGATTCCATCTTCCGAATAATACTCTTCCTTTACCAGATCCGTATTATCAATAAATATCACATCTTCCTCTTCACACAGTTTTTCCAGTTCTTCGTTAAACTCCGTAATATTGCCATACCACTCATTATTGTCTATCACAAACTGTTGAACCGGAAGGATACTGTTTACATATATACGAGTATCCGGCAAAGCCTCTCTTAATCTATCCAACACACTCTTATATTTTTCTATAAAAAGATCTACATCCCCTCTGGATGCTTCAATATCATTCATCCCATACGCAAGAAACAATACCTGTGGTTGTAACTCAATTGCCTTCGTCAGATGCTCTTCTATCTTGTTGACTTCTGAATCACATACCCCGGCTCCTCTGTCTGCCTGAACATTTTCCTGATTCAATACACCATATTCATATAATCCCTGTGTCACTGAGTCACCGATTACAAAAGCATTGGCAAATTTCTCACTGGCCGGCCGGCTGGCCCACTCTTCATCTGCTTCCTGTTCTGCTTTCTCCAGCTCCTGAATCTGCCTGTCCACTTCACTTATATCCGTCTTCTCCATCTGATGAAGTCTCTGAATTCCAGCTTCTGTATCTGCCTTTGGATTCATAAGCCTTACCACAACAATAATCGCACCGACAATGAGCAGTGCAATCACGACAGTCACTGCAATGCGCAGAACATGGTCTTTTTCTTCAATTTTTACAGATTTTCTTTTGTTCTCTTTTTTCACGTTAACTGTGCTCTCCCTATAAAAACAGTTCAAAGATATTGTACTGTTTTTCCCTATAAAAGTCAAACATATGCTATACTATTAACCAAAGTCAAAAAGGAGTTTTTCATATGAATATATTCACATTATCAGCCAAATCCTGTATGTCTCATCTACTCTTAAAAGATACCTTCGACCGGTTCTCTTTTATCGAAAGCGAGATTACAACCTTTAATAAATTCACCATCGACGGATACCTTCACAAAGACTTCTATGATGAAGCCCCTGAACGGTCTTATGCTTATTGGAAGGATGTTCGCGAATATTGCTTCAGTATCATCCGCGGCAAACGTACCCCATTGAATTTTAAAATCGTTCTCTCCCTTGCCCAGGAAACCTTTGCTGCCTTTCTTGCGGATCATCAGCTTGACGGTTATCGCCCGGAAGAGATCCAGGGACTCTATCTGAACTTCCATTATGATGGTTCTACCCTGCAGTGCATTACCGGAATCTCCATGCATACCTTTACACTGGACAAGACACTGGAGCACGAATGGGATGAATATGCACAGACATTGCTGGCAGAGATGATTGAATAATGACAGCAAAAAATAGCCGTCCTGCTCTCGTCAAAGTCCAGTAACGGCTATTCTATAGCTTAATATTGAATTCTCTTACTTCGTCAGCATCATCATGATCTCATTACTTCTCTCTACAAATGCAGTCATTTCGTCTGGATTCAGTGGCTTGTGTGCCAGCATTGCAAGATCATACAACTGCTTGCAGATGATAGATACGTTTTCATTTTCTTTGTTATCTACCACGTATTTTACCAGTGGATGGTTTGCATTCAGTATCAGGGTCGTATCTCCGCCCATATCCATGCCGCTCATACCGTACATCTTCATCATTTCCTGCATACGGCGATTCTGCTCAGACAGGGTAATCATAGAAGCAACTTTATCATCTTTTAATTTCTCAATCTTGACATCCAACTTATCGTTTCCAAGTTCTTTGCGGAAGATTTCAATCAGGCTGTCAGAAATTGTCTTAAATGATTCCTTATCTTCTTCAGCCACTTCTTCCTTAATATGTTCTGTCACATCGGCGTCAATTCTCTGGAAGCGAATCTTTGGATTGCGCTGTTCTAACTGTGTAATAAATGGAGAGTCGATGTTATGTCCTAAGATAACTGCATCCTGGCCCTGCTTACGGAACATATTGATATACTGGCTCTGCTGAATCTCATCCGTTACATAGTAGATGGTAGTCTTAATCTCTTCTACGTTATTTTCATCTGTATTCTCTGCACTGTCAGCATCCTCTTTCTTGTCATTTGGTTCAACGACTTCTCCGCCATTTTCTTCAATGCAGTCTTTTAATGTCAGGTACTTTCCATCAATGTTCTTAAAGAGAACGGCATCCTTCATCTTGTCACAGAATTTTTCATCTTTTAAGCAACCAAACTTGATAAATGGACTGATGTCATCCCAGTATTTTTCATACTCATCTCTCTTGGTCTTGCACATGCCAGAAAGCTTATCTGCAACCTTTTTGGAAATGTAATCTGCAATCTTATTAACAAATCCATCGTTCTGTAATGCACTACGTGATACATTCAATGGCAGATCCGGGCAATCAATGACTCCCTTCAATACCATGAGGAATTCAGGGATAACTTCCTTAATATTATCTGCAATAAATACCTGATTGTTATATAACTTGATCGTTCCTTCGATAGAATCATACTCTGTGTTGATTCTTGGGAAGTACAGGATTCCCTTTAAGTTAAACGGATAATCCATATTCAAGTGAATCCAGAACAGAGGCTCTTTATAATCCATGAATACCTTACGGTAGAATTCCTGATACTCCTCATCAGTACATTCGTTTGGATGTTTTGTCCAAAGTGGATGAATATCATTCAAAGGAACCGGGCGTTTCTGAATCTTAACTTTCTCTTTTGCCGCTTCAACCTCTACCATTTCTTTTTCGCCATCTTCATTTTCCTTCTCTTCCATCTTGGCATCTTCATGGATGTGTTCAATGACAACATCGTCTTCTTTCAGATCTGCCTCATCGATGGTCTCATATTCCGGCTCAGCATTCTCTTTTGCCAGGAAGATCTCTACCGGCATGAAAGAACAGTATTTCTCAATGACTTCTCTCATACGATATTCATTCGCGAATTCCAGACTGTCTTCATTCAGATACAATGTCATCGTTGAACCTACAGTTTCTTTATTCCCGTCTTCCATCTCATACTCTGTACCGCCGTTACTTACCCAGTGTACCGGAGCCGCACCTTCTTTATAAGAAAGAGTATCAATATGGACTTCATCTGCTACCATGAATGCGGAATAGAATCCAAGTCCGAAGTGACCGATCATATCATCTTCGGTTGTCTTGTCTTTGTATTTCTCCAGAAACTCTGTTGCTCCGGAAAATGCAATCTGCGTGATATATTCTTCCACTTCTTCTGCAGTCATACCAAGACCATTATCTGAGAATTTCAGGGTCTTTTCTTCCGGGTTTACTTCTACCTGAATGGATGGTTTATAATCATCCGGCAGTTGGTATTCACCCATCATATCTAATTTTTTCAGCTTAGTGATCGCATCACATCCATTAGATACCATCTCACGGACAAAAATGTCATGATCTGAATAAACCCATTTCTTGATAATTGGGAATATGTTCTCACTACTGATTGATAAACTTCCTTTTTTTGCTTCCATCTTCACCACTCCTGTTATTATTTTAGATTATTTTCTATATATTTTTGAAACAGGGAATACCCCGTTTGTTTTGCTCAAAAGATATGATAATACCGATAAATTTAAATGTCAATAGAAAATTAGCACTCTTTCAAAAAGAGTGCTAACAATTCTGTTAAAATTATAAACTTTTTATAAACATTCCTGTCGAAGTCCAATGCATTAGTTGTTCCATCTTTATGCGGACTTCCGCACAGTACTAATACTTTCATTGATATTCCTCTAGAAAAATGATTTCTACCACTCGATTGTTTCTACCGATACCGGATGTTCATTTATCACCACATCGGATACTTTTCCATTCTTAATCTTAATGACCCGGTCTGCCATCGGTGCGATTGCCTGATTATGCGTAATCAGAATAACCGTCATCCCTTTCTCTCTGCAGGTATCCTGCAGAAGTTTCAAAATGGATTTTCCCGTATTGTAATCCAATGCTCCTGTCGGCTCATCACACAACAACAGCTTCGGATTCTTTGCCAGTGCACGGGCTATAGACACTCTCTGCTGTTCCCCTCCAGACAGTTGTGCCGGGAAGTTATCAAGCCTTTCGCCCAGCCCCACTTCTCTTAATACTTCTGCCGCGTCCATGGGATCCTTACAGATCTGAAGTGCTAATTCTACATTTTCCAATGCCGTCAGATTCGGAATCAGATTATAAAACTGAAAAACGAAACCAATATCATCCCGCCGGTATGCCGTCAACTGCCTCTGGGAATATCTGGCAATATCCTCTCCATCCACCATAACCTTCCCCGATGTCGCTGTATCCATTCCTCCAAGGATATTTAAGACTGTCGTCTTACCGGCACCGCTGGGTCCGACAACAACCGCGAATTCCCCTCGTTCTATCTGAAAATCGATTCCGGCTGCCGCCATAATCTCAACTTCTCCCATCTTATATATCTTTTTTACATTCTCTAATGAGACAAATTCACCCATACCATACCTCCGAAAATGAATTATTGTATTTATTATATCACGTACAATAAGGAAAGAAAAATGTTGATTTATAAAACAATTCTTAAAGAAATCTAAAAATTAGAGTAAAAAAATAACTCATAGCTGTTTTGCCATGAGTCATTTTATCATACAATATCTTATTCTATTCTTTTCCATCAAAGCAATAGGTGCATACTTTACATGGTTCAATTCCGATAGATGCTAGCAAGTCGTCCAGTCGGTGATATCGAAGTGTTGTAAAATTCTGCTGCTTGCGGATATCTTCAATCATCTGTGCATATTTGCAGCTGCACGGATTGGAGTATTCTTCTAATACTTCCTTAGGGACATCTTCCCCTTCCCGTTTCTTGATCATCTGTCTGGCGATCAGTTCCATCTCTGATTTGGAACGGGAAAAGTTCAGATACTTACAGCCGTACATGATCGGCGGACATGCCGGACGGACATGTACCTCTTTAGCTCCACTCTGATACAAGAATTCCGTCGTCTCTCTCAACTGTGTTCCACGTACAATGGAGTCATCAATCAATAAAAGCTTCTTATTCTCAATCAATGCATGAACCGGAATCAGTTTCATACGCGCGATCAGATTACGCTGGCTCTGATTCGTCGGCATAAATGATCTTGGCCAGGTAGGCGTGTATTTGATAAATGGTCTTGCATACGGAATCCCCGATTCATTGGCATATCCAATTGCATGGGCGATACCAGAATCCGGAACTCCTGCCACAATATCCGGATGCACGGAATCTCCATCTCTTTTTGCCAGCATGCTTCCGCATTTGTAACGCATCTCTTCTACATTGACACCTTCATAAGATGAAGTCGGATAGCCATAATATACCCACAGGAATGAACAGATCTTCATCTCTTTCTGTGGTTCACTTAATACTTCAACACCTTCCGGTGTAATATAAACAATTTCTGCAGGTCCCAGTTCTTTATAGTCTGTATATCCAAGATTGATATACGCATGACTTTCAAAAGATACACAATAAGCATCGTCCTTATGACCGATCACCAGCGGAGTCCGCCCATAACGGTCTCTGGCCGCATAGATTCCATCCTTTGTCATAACCAACATCGTCATAGAACCGTCTACCAGCTCCTGAACATATTTGATTCCTTCTAAGATAGAATCTTTTTCACAGATCAATGCTGCCATCAATTCTGTGACATTGATCTGTCCATTCGTCATCTCCTGGAAGTGAGAATTTGCACTTTCATACAAACGATTCAATAATTCATCATAATTATTCACTTTTCCTACCGTTGTAATTGCAAAACTTCCAAGTTTTGAACGAATCAATAATGGCTGTGGTTCAAAATCTGAGATACAGCCAATTCCAAGATGTCCTTTCATCTCGCTGACATCTCGGTCAAACTTTGTACGAAACGGGGAGTTCTCAATATTATGAATGGCACGGTTAAAACCTTCTTCCCCATAAGTTGCCATTCCTCCTCGTCTTGTTCCAAGATGTGAATGATAATCTACTCCATAAAAAAGCTCCAGAACACAGTCCCTTTTTGATGCTACACCAAAAAATCCTCCCATATGACCTCTCCTTTTCTGAATATGTATTTTGTCAACAACATCGGTGTACTGACATCTCTGTACACCGATGGTATTTCTCTCCGGTACAATTGTAACACAGGCAGATAGCCTTGTCTAATATTAACTTAACATCTCTTTTAACTTCTGATTTACCATTCCGGGATTGGCCTTTCCTTTCATGGCCTTCATAGTCTGTCCGACGAGAGCTCCAAGAGCCTTTTCTTTGCCGCCTTTATAATCAGCTACTGCCTGCGGATTATCTGCAATGACTTTTTCCAGAACTTCCTGCAGAGCACCCTCATCATTGACAGTCTTCAGTCCATGTTCCTCTACATATTTCTCCGGATCAATGTCTTCTGCAAATATCTTTTCGAACACATCTTTTGCGACAGAACTATTAATGGTTCCTGCTTCTGTCAGCTCAATCAGTTTTGCAAGATTTTCCGGTGAGAATCGAATATCTTCCGGCTCCATATCGTTATCTTTCAATAGACGTAAAGTCTCCACCATCAGCCAGTTCGATACCTTCTTCGGTTTCTTGCATATGGCAGTTGTTGCTTCAAAGATATCTGCCATATGCTTTGAGCCGGTAATGATCTCAGCGTCATACTGTGGAATATCGAATTCTTTCTTGTATCTTTCCAGTTTTTCCGTACGGAATTCCGGCTGCTGGGATCTAATCTTCTCAATCCACTCATCGCTGATCACGATCGGCACCAGATCGGGTTCTGGAAAATAACGATAATCCTGCGCATCCTCTTTGGAGCGCATTGCATGTGAAGATTCCTTATTATCATCCCACCTTCTGGTCTCCTGCACCACCTCTTTGCCGTCTTCCAGAAGTTCAATCTGACGTTCCCGCTCTCCTTCGATAGCTCTTGCTATGGCCTTGAATGAATTCAGATTCTTCATCTCCGTTCTGGTTCCGAACTTTTCTGTTCCGACTTCTCTGACAGACAAGTTCACATCCGCTCTCATGGAACCTTCCTGCAATTTGCAATCGGATGCTCCCAGATACTGGATAATCATACGCAATTTTTCCAGATAAGCAATGACTTCATCTGCAGAACGCATATCTGGCTCTGATACGATCTCTACCAACGGAACACCACTTCGGTTATAATCTACCAGAGAAGTGTCATCCCATTCATCATGGATCAGTTTTCCGGCATCCTCTTCCATATGCATCTCATGGATGCGGACTTTCTTCTTCGTATCTCCCACTTCTATCTCAACATAACCATTTCTTGCAATCGGAAGATACAACTGAGAAATCTGATAATTCTGTGGGTTATCAGGATAAAAGTAATTCTTACGGTCGAATTTACATACCTTTGTAATGTCACAATTAGTTGCCAGACCAATAGCCATTGCATACTCTACAACCTGCTTATTCAAAACAGGAAGAGATCCTGGCATACCGGTACATACCGGACAGGTATGGGTATTCGGCGCACCTCCGAACTCTGTGCTGCAGGAGCAGAAGATCTTGGTCTTGGTTGCAAGTTCTACGTGGACTTCCAGTCCGATGACTGTCTCATACTGTTTTGCCATAATTATCTGCCTCCTTTCACAAGTTCTGGTCTCTCATAAGTTCTGGTCTGTTCCAGTGTATATGCTGCGCGGATAATCTTATTTTCCTCAAAACAATCTCCAATAATCTGCATTCCTATCGGAAGTCCCTTGGAATCTGTTCCTACCGGGAGACTGATTCCCGGAAGGCCTGCAAGATTAACGGAAATCGTATAGATATCGCCCAGATACATTTTCAACGGATCACTTAAGCTCTTACCAAGCTCTGGAGCTGTCGTCGGCGCTGCCGGTGCAATGATGACATCATATTTTGAAAATGCTTTGTCAAATTCCTGCTTGATCAACGCTTTTGTCCTTAATGCTTTCAGATAATATGCATCATAATAACCAGAGCTTAACACGAATGATCCAAGCATGATCCTACGTTTTACTTCTGGGCCGAACCCTTCGGAACGTGTTTTTTTGTACATATTATGAAGTCCTTCATATTCCTCGGTACGGTATCCGTACTTTACGCCATCAAAACGTGACAGATTAGAGCTTGCTTCTGCAGATGCAATGACATAATATGCCGGGATTGCATATTGAACAAGGTTCAGATCAAATTCCTCTACAATGGCTCCCTTTTCTTCCAGTACTTTCACAGCATCCAGAATCTTTTCTTTTACTTCGGGATCTAGTCCTTCTCCAAAATAATCTTTTGGAATACCAATCTTCATACCTTTTACATCTTCTACCAGTGCACTGGTAAAATCATATTTTTCCCTTGCAATCGAAGTACTGTCTTTTGGATCATGAGATGCGATAGCTTCCAGAATCGTTGCGCAATCCGTTACATCTCTGGCAATTGGTCCAATCTGATCCAGAGAAGAACCATAAGCGATCAGTCCATATCGGGATACCGTTCCATAAGTTGGCTTTATTCCGACAACTCCACAGAAAGAGCTGGGCTGACGAATCGAACCACCCGTATCAGACCCTAATGCATACGGACATTCTTCTGCTGCCACTGCTGCACAGGAACCACCGGACGAGCCTCCCGGAACATGTTTAAGATTCCATGGATTCTTTGTCTCTCCATAATAAGAAGTCTCGGTAGTACTTCCCATGGCGAATTCATCCATGTTCGTCTTTCCAATAATTACAGCTCCTGCCTTCTCAAGATTTCTCACTGCTTCCGCAGTAAATGTCGGTTTAAAATTACCTAAGATCTTAGAACTGCAAGTCGTCAGCATATCTTTTGTGCACATGTTATCTTTAATAGCAACCGGGACACCAGCCAGTGGACCTGTCAATGTTCCGTCATCAATTAACTTCTGTACTTCTTCGGCACGTTCGAGCGCACCTTCTCGGTCAATCGTCACAAAACTGTGGACATCTTTTTCTACTTTTTCAATCTGTTCGATAGAAGCCTTCACAGCATCCACAACAGATATTTCTTTTGCTTTTATCTTTTTTCCTAATTCTACGGCTGTCAAACTTGTAATATCCATTTTGCTGTTTTCCTCCTATCCAATAGTTTTCGGTACTTTAAAGCTGTTGTCTTTCTTAAGTGGTGCATTGGCAAGAGTATCGATACTGCCATCGCCATTTTCTACAACATCCTCTCGAAATACATTATTGACCGGAAATACATGAGACATTGGTTCTATCCCCTCTGTATCCAGTTCATTCAATGTATCAATATAATCCAACATCTTTTCCATATCAGCCTTGGCATCTTCTTTTTCCTGACCAGACAATTCTAACTTTGCCAAAATGCCAACATATTCTATTGTCTCATCTGATATTTTATTTGCCATAATTCTCCTCCTTAATATCTCGTATAGAAGCCAAGATAATCTGTCGATTCTATCGTCTCGCTCGGGGTCATTATAAGTCTCATACCTTCTTCACAGGTAATCTGGGTGTTTTCTGGAATTACCATGTACTTATACTCTTTACCATCTGACTGATCCTCACCAAGATAGATGCTTTCATAACTATATTCATTTCCATCTTCGGCATAGATTACAAGATTAATCGCACCTGTCCCTTCCAGAAGTTCCAGATCGTATATTCCCGCAGCGAAATCCACACCTGCCGTCCGGGTTCCACTATCTGTGATTTCGTAGGAATCTATGACTGGATTTGCAATTCCATTTACAGAGAGCGGCTGTGCATTTTCCGTTTTCAGTGTCACGCTGGTTTCAGATGATATGGTCAGGATTGCATGATCGAACAACCTAAGATCATCCAGATAATTCTCTTCATCCTGTCCCGCATACTCATATAGATATATTCCATTTTCATAATCAGACACTTGAATCGCATCAAAATCGTACTGAACAACTGCTTCATAATCACCGGCCGGGATATGAAGACCTACTATATAAGTCCCTGAAGGCAGTTCATATTCTGCCTCATCCCCAGACTCAGGATTTTCCTTATCCAGGCTTGCATATGGATCATATTCATAGTCAGTATAATAAGAGTCATCGGAATCAAAAAGCACTGTCTGCATAAGATAACTTACAACACTGAAGATAATCATCCCCGCAATGATTATCAGCATTGCAAAAGCGATAATTCTGGGCCGCTTTGACTTCTTCTTTTTCTGAACCTTCTGGGCCTGTCGATCCTGTGTATTCTTCTTAACATAAGAAGGCTTCTTCTCATCTTCATGGACATGTGTCATCGGCATGTTATCACAGCTGCTTTGATTGACATGATAGTTTTTTTCTGATTTGTTATTATCCAGTCCACACTCCGTACAGATTCCTCTTCTGTCTAACTTTCCCCCACATAACGTACATTTTCTTCCAAACATATACTTTCCTCTCTTGAATACCTGGCCCCTTTTTCTTTTATCCTATTAAAATACTATGGTTCCAGTCTGCTTAAATCTCGTGGAAACAATGTGGTCTCTCTTACATTGTCTTCCCCGATCAGTTTCATTGTCAGACGTTCCAGCCCGATTCCGATTCCACCATGTGGCGGCATTCCATGCTTGAATGTTGCAAGATACTGTTCCATTCCCTCCTGAGACATTCCCCTTGCCTCAATCTTATCTGTCAGCATCTTGTAATCGTGAATACGCTGTCCGCCGGTCGTAATCTCCATACCACGGAACAAAAGGTCAAAACTCAGAGTATATCTGGTATCCTCTGGATCATCCATTGCATAGAACGGACGTTTCTTTGACGGATAATGAGTCACAAATACAAAATCACTGCCCCATTCTTCTTTCGCATACTGACTGATCAATTGTTCCTCTTCCGGTTCCAGATCAAATGGATTTCTCATCTTGTGCTGATACTTCTTAGCAACTTTTTCTTTGATTTCGCTGAAACGAACCGCCGGAATCTTGTCAACTTTTGGAAGCGTAACGCCTAATATTTTCAATTCCTTTGCATATTCTTTTTCTAACAATTCCATAGCATATTGAAGATATCCAGTCTCCATCGCCATAATATCTTCAAATCCGTCAATATACCCCATCTCAAAATCGAGACTGGTATATTCATTCAGATGGCGCTTGGTATTATGTTTCTCAGCACGGAATACAGGAGCCGTCTCGAACACTCTGTCAAACACTCCTACCATCATCTGTTTATAGAACTGTGGGCTCTGGGCAAGTACTGCCGGTCTATGAAAATATTCCAGTTTAAAGATGTTGGCACCGCCTTCTGCACCTTTTGCTCCAATCTTTGGTGTATGAATCTCTGTAAATCCCTGACTATACAAGAAATCTCTAAATGCTCTGGTAAGTCCCTCCTGAATTCTGAATTTGGCACGTTCTCTGACATTACGAAGTGCTATCGAACGATAGTTAAGTTTTGCTTCCAGAGAAGTATTCAGTTTCCATTTAGAAATAGCCAAAGGCATCATCTCATCAACAGGTTCACTCAAGATACGAAGCGTCTCCATACGAATCTCAATTCCATTCGGAGCCTTTTCATTCTCTTCCAACACACCTTCTACTTCTATCGTTGCTGCTTCTTTGATATCTTTCAAATCAAATTTGGCAATTCCTTCTTCATACACTCCCTGAAGAAGTCCTTCTCTTTTTCTCAGAACTACAAAAGCCACTGTGCCCATATCACGAATTGTATGAACCGCACCTTTAACTTTTACTTTCTGTCCAGGTTTTACCTGTTCTAGCAATTCACTGATTTCTAGCGTTTCTTTTGGTTTTACTCCTGTTAAATAATCCATGCTTTTTTCCTCCTTTTCTTCCCGGGACGAACAGCCGATAAATATCAAAAAAACGTCCCGGAATACATACGTATTCCGGGACGGATATCATCTTCGCTATCCGCGGTACCACCCGCATTGAACCTGTATCAGGTTCCTCTCTTACGCGTAACGTGCGCCAACGTACTGACCTACTTAAGTTCAACCAGTCTGCTCCAGAGTGTTCCCTATCGTTCTTATTCCTCAAGGGGCGCTCTCAGTCGGTGACGCCTCATTCCTGTCAAGTTCCAAAGAACAGAGTCTCTTTCAACGCTTTACTTTAATAAATTAAAATTTGTTATATATGTTATCACATGTATTTTCTGATTGCAAGCAAAAAATCATACTTGCACATTTTTTACTGAAAGATATAATGAAATAGAGAGAATATCAAGGAATGAGGGTTATCACCGTGTTAAAAACATTAATAAAACATATTTCAAAATATTATAAAGACACCTTTTTGCTTGCAGTTGCCGGTCTGGTCATTGGAATTCTGGTAGGTATTATTGATGCTGCTTTTGGAACCATTCTTTTTAAATGTACCGCCATCAGAGAACGATACTTCTGGTATCTTCTTCCATTTCTGCCAGCCACAGGGGCCTTTATCTGTCTGATCTATAAGCGCTTTGGGAAAAATGCCAACAAAGGAATGAAGCTGGTCTTTGAAGTCGGTTTTGGTCATAAAGTAGGTCTTCCGATACGGATGGTTCCACTGTCAATGATTGCCACCTGGTTAACTCATCTGTTCGGCGGAAGTGCCGGAAGAGAAGGCGTTGCGGTACAGATCGGAGCTGCTGTCTCTAATAATGTCGGTCGCCTGATTGATAAAGTAACTAATATAAAGGACAGTCAGAAAATGTTCCTGATCACGGGTATGGCTGCTGGATTTGCAGGACTATTCTGCACTCCACTTGCCGCCATCTTTTTTGCATTGGAAGTCCTCGTCGCCGGAAAGCTGGAATATCACGCACTGATTCCGGCAACGGTTGCCTCTTTAAGTGCTGCCTATACTTCCCGTGCATTGGGACTTCGCAAATTCTACATCAATATTTTAGACACATTGAACATCCATCCTTCAAATTATGATATTGTTTTACTTCTAAAAATCGCCCTTATGGGACTGATCTTTGGTGCTGTTGGATCTCTGTTTGCCTTGCTTCTGCGTTATATGCGATTGAAATTAATGTTTGCTTTTTCTTCTCCATTGAAGAAAGCCATCATCATGGGCATTATTCTTGCCGTCTTAATGGCACTTCTTCATCAGGGAAGATATTGCGGTACAGGATCTAATCTAACTGCTCTCTGTTTTGGTGGAGATGAAAATGTCATATATTTTTACGACTGGCTTTTGAAGATGCTGCTCACAATTCTGACATTATCTTCTGGATTTATGGGCGGAGAGGTTGCTCCACTTTTTTCCATCGGTTCCTGCCTCGGTTATGTGATTGCTCCAATGCTTGGATTAGATCCGATGTTTGGTGCTGCACTGGGATTTGCTGCTGTCTTCAGCAGTGGAACCAATACATTGTTAGCCGCAATTTTGGTAGGCGTAGAAAGCTTCGGCTATTCTATGCTTCCATTTTTCTCAGTCGTATGCTTTATTTCATTTATCTTTAACTTTAATAATTCCATTTTCACGTCACAAAAAAGTATCTTCAAGCAATATGGGGACGGGGGTTTTTGAAAAATCCCCGTCCCATTTTACTTTTCTTCAACTGTAATCATATTTTTCACAATATCTTTATTCACCTGATATACCATTTTGGAATCCTTTTCCATAATATAACGATATGTACCAGATTCCTCTACATTCCCAATATATACAGTAAATGTTTCTTCTTTTTCTGTTGAAGAGTCCTGATAAGTTGCAACTGCCGTAATCCTGTTTTCTTCGTCCAGACCGTATTGTAGAAGCTTTTCTTCTGTTACGTGGTAATCTACACATTCTGTCAGAGACAAGGTCCCGAATCCACCTGCCAGCTCTCCTAACTCTCCTTCTTCTTCATATGTATCGGTCATTCCATCTTCTGTAACTTCTACTTTTTTCAGATTACCGCTTCCAATAGACGGAACTGAATCGTTCTCTACGAGTCCAGACAGATCAAATTGAAGGCTGGTTACCAAATCACTGGTAATCGTATACACTTTCTTTGTATCATTAATAGTCACATAATAATTTTCACCAGTAGTATTTCCAATGTACAGAATGCTTTCTTCTTCGTCTTCTGTGGTATAACGAATGGTATATGCCGGCTCCTCCAATCCATAATCCGCAAGATCATCTGGGTTGTCTAACTCTCGAACGGCTGACAGATTCTCCACTTTCGATACAATATCCTCTACTGTGGTCTGATTCATCGGAATCTCTTGATCTGCTTCATAATACCATATTCCATCTTCTTTTTTGAAGGCCATAGTATCTGTCCCATCTGTATAAGACAATCCCAACAATTTCACTTCCTCGGTGACAGCAATCTTTTCTTCCTCTTCCCTGGAATTCTTCTGATTCCAGAAGCGAAGACCAATATACAAGATTGCTAAAACCACAAGAATTCCTACTAATATTAACATACTTTTTTTCTGCTTCATGAATCTTTCCTTTCCTATGCTATGCTTTTCTTCTCTTCCACCAACGCACGAATCCAAACACCAATATAATGAGTGAAATTCCAAAAATCACAAGCAGGCTTATAATTCCGGCATGCTGCATGGTATTATAAGTTACTTCCAGACTCTTTGGCTCAATTGCCACATTCTGCACATCATCAAAATTAGCAGACAATGCATTCATGAATAAATCTAGGTTCTCCAATGTCGAAAAGCTATCTGTAATCTGAGCATCGATCATACTGTCAGCAGAGATTACTGTAAGACGGCTCTCCATATCTTTTTCCTTGTTCGTCTCTTCACTGTCTTCTTCATCCTCTGCTCCGACACTTTCAACAGCGACAGCTCCCAACGTATATGTTCCCTGCTTTTCTTCATCTTCGGTGACAGCATAAGCCTCAGAAGATGTAGTCATGAATGATGTCACAGTGATTGTCTCTCTTGCAGGATCTGTCACATGAAATCCATGTGCATTTACCAAAAGTACCATTCCAGAAGACATTCCTTTCATCATTTCTTCTGATCCATTGATCTGAGGGAAAATATAGTAATAATTTCCCTGATAACATCTCTGCATATCAGCAATATAGCCATCCTCACACTCCATGCCATATTCTTCAAGAAGTGTATCAAGATTCGGAGTCGCATCATCTGTCTCTCCCAGCATTAGGAACACATCTCCACCTTTTGACATGTAATTTTCAATCAACGTCTTTTCATCTTCTGTGATATCTTTCATTGGAGCATATAGAAACAACAAATCACAATCCTCTGGTATCTCACCTTGCATCATCAGATTCAACTCTTCTTCTGCCATGTTATTCTTTCCCAGCAGATCTGATACTGATGTAGAGAATGTATTCTCTCCATGTCCTGTCGTATAATATATTTTTTTTATCGTATCACTGGTCACATAATTGACAGCACTGGTAAGCTGTCCTTCTCCGTCAAATTCAGTCGCAGAAACACTGCCCGTCATATAATAGGAATACTCATCATACACTAAAATGTCCCCAAAGGAAACGGAAGTACTTTTCCCTGTCTTTTCGCTGGTAATCAAGATCGTATCTGAATCCACATTGTTTTCTGTAAGTTCAGAAGGATGCAATACCGGATCAATCCATTCCACTTCAATATTGTCAGATAATTCAGCATATTTCTTAAGAAACGTTTTTATACGTTCATCTGTGGAATCTTTCTCTGCAAATACCTGAAAGGAAATTTTCTGGTCCAATTTTTTCAGCAAATCTTTTGTTGTATCTGAAATCTCATATATCTTATTGTCGCTGACATCAATACTGCGAATACTTTCTGGCAGCTGTCCGGCTATTAGATTTATTACAACTGCAATCGCAATCACCAGTGCAATCATGCCAACACTGTAACTTCCATTCCTGGAAGTCCCACTTCTAAAAATCTTCTTTATTTTTTCCAGCATAATTTCCTCCTAACTCCAACGTCTTTTCTGTATCATCTGCATGGTAAAGAAAAGGAATACTGCAATGAGCGTCAGATATAATATTACTCCGCTTACATCCAGAAGATGATTAGATGCCACACTATTAAATACATTCGTAAGATCTGCTTTTCCCAGTATCTCAGACAACAGGCTCTCGAACAGGGTCGACTTTATCATATAGGTAATCACACATCCGACCATTGCAGCCAGTTCCAACGCTACACTGATCACCCAGTTTTTCGTCATCTGCCATACAGCAAATACCACACAGGATAAAATCACAATGATTCCAAGCATATTTGCCAGCGCAGAGGTCGGAAGGAAATCTAGGATTCCACTCCAAAGGTACAACACCATCAATACTCCAAACGTCCCAATCGCTGCTATGATAACACTCTCCGTCAACGAGGAAATAAACATCCCGATAGCGATATATACACATCCCAATAAAAACAGTAAAAAGACAGAAAGATAATCAATCACAATATACGCTGTCCCTTGTGTCTTAATAATCAGCGGAAAAATCAGATAAATCGCGCATGGAATCGACAGAATAGTTACCATAGCCAGATATTTTCCCATTACAACTTGAAACAAACTAACCGGAGCAGTCAATAGCATCTGATCCGTTTTGTTCTTACGTTCCTCAGCAAAGCTTCGCATGGTAAGAATCGGAATTGCAATTAGATAGATAAATATAGTTGCAGACAATACATATGAAAAATACGGGTATCCATAATTCAGGTTATATGCCATAAAATACACTCCGGTAAATGCCACTAAAAATGCGATAAATACATAACCTATCATGGAATGAAAATAGGATTTCAGTTCTCGTCTATAGATTGCCCTCATTGTCTCTTATCCCCTTTCTTAAACTTACTACTGTTTCCTTCTTGTGTCAGTTCAAGGAAAATCTCTTCTAATGAAGATTTATTCAGTTTTAATGTTAAAAGCGGTAATTTTTCTCCGGCAAATGCAAAAAAGAGCTTCTCCCTGATATCTATCTGCCCCTTTACTTCAATCTCCGCAATCAAGGTCTGATGATCCGTCTTTTTATATTTTACTTTTCTTATTTCCGGTATCTTATTCAAAATTCTCTTTACTGCTTCTTCCGTCTCTTTTGCTTCTATCTCAACATGATTCGTCCCACTCATCAAATTTTCCAGATTCTCAGGAGTATCACTCGCTACAAGGTGCCCATTTGCAATAATCAAAATATAATCACACACTTCTCTTACCTCAGCAAGAATATGCGAACTTAAGATCACCGTATGATTCTTAGCGAGTTTACGAATCAGTTCACGAATCTCTATAATTTGCTTTGGATCCAGACCTACCGTAGGTTCATCCAGAATAATAATCTCTGGAAATCCTAAGATAGCCTGTGCCAGCCCTACTCTCTGCTTGTATCCTTTGGATAGATTATTGATCAGACGATCCTTCACAGGCTGCAGTTTCGTAAGTTTCATAACTGCCCCGATCTGTGCTTCTCTCTCTTTCTTCGGTATCTTTTTCAACTCTGCGGCAAATCGAAGATATTCCATTACCGTCATCTCTGTATACAGAGGTGGTATCTCTGGCAGATAGCCAACACACCTTTTTGCCTCTTCAGGCTCTTTCAAAATATCATGCCCGTTAATCAGTACCTGCCCTTCTGTAGCCCCCAAATATCCTGTCATAATATTCATTGTAGTTGATTTTCCAGCCCCATTTGGTCCAAGAAAGCCATAGATCTGCCCTTTTTTCACTGTAAAATTCAGATGATCCACTGCCAGATGCCTGCCATATCTCTTCGTAAGATTCTTTACTTCTATCAATGTCTCTCCTCCTATCAAACAAAATCTTCTACCAATATAAGGGAATCCCTCGAAAAGTATGTGATGATTTTATGTTTATTCTGTGAATTCCTTCGTCAAAATAATGCTCTTTTTATTGCACTTCCTTTTCAAAAATCCTATAATGATTTTAGATTTATTATTTTTGACATCGGAGATTATGCATAATGGACAACTTAGATAAAACTCGAAATAGATTCATCGATTCTTTAAAACAACTAATGGGAAAAAAGCCACTAGACAAAATAACTGTAAAAGAGATTGTCGAGACCAGTGGCATGACACGCCAAACTTTTTATAGAAATTTTAAAGACAAGTATGATCTGGTCAACTGGCATTTTAGCCAGCTCGCCGATCGTTCTTTTCGTCAGATGGGTTCCGGCTGCACATTAAAAGAAGGGCTTATTAAGAAATTCCAGTTTATTCAAAATGAAAAACGTTTCTTTATTTCCGCCTTTCAATCCCGTGACTACAATTCACTGATGCAATATGACTATGAATGTATTCTGGAATTTTATACCAATATAATTAAAGAAAAAACCGGAAAATCCCCCAATCGTGACATTGTCTTTCTCTTAGAAATGTATTGTCGTGGTTCGATTGATATGACGGTCGAATGGGTGCGAAAAAACATGAATATGGAACCAGAAGAGATTGCCAATCTACTGATTCTCGCACTTCCAAGACCTTTGGAAGAATTATTTTCTGATATTTGTTAAATCTATACGTTACACATTTAGCCACTTGTCACTTTTGTGACAGGTGGCTTTTTCTGTAACTTTTCTTGATTTCAGCACATTGTTATAATTATGACAAAGCAATTATAAAGGAGAGATGCATTATGTCAAACAGGTTTGTTTTAAATGAAACATCCTATCATGGAGCTGGTGCAATCAATGACATTGCAACCGAAGCTAAAACCAGAGGATTCCAAAAAGCTTTTGTATGTTCGGATCCTGATCTCGTAAAATTTGGTGTTACCCAAAAAGTACTGAATGTATTAGATCAAAATGATCTCGAATATATACTCTATTCCAACATCAAACCAAATCCAACCATCGAAAATGTTCAGACAGGTGTGGAAGCTTTCAAAAAATCTAATGCAGATTATATTATCGCTATTGGCGGTGGTTCCTCCATGGATACTGCAAAAGCAGTCGGCATTATCATTGCGAACCCAGAGCATGAAGATGTGAGAAGTCTGGAAGGTGCCGTTAATACACCCAATAAATCTATTCCAATTATTGCAGTTCCTACTACAGCTGGAACTGCTGCCGAAGTCACTATTAACTATGTTATTACAGATGTTGAAAAAAGCAGAAAATTCGTGTGTGTTGACCCACATGATATCCCTGTAATTGCAATTATTGATCCAGATATGATGTCTAGTATGCCAAAAGGACTGACCGCTGCAACTGGTATGGATGCTCTGACACACGCCATCGAAGGATACATTACTGCTGGCGCATGGGAATTATCCGATATGTTCCACATCAAGGCTATTGAAATCATCTCCCGCTCTTTGAGAGGTGCTGTTGCAAATACTCCGGAAGGACGTGCTGATATGGCTCTGGGACAGTATGTTGCCGGTATGGGCTTCTCCAACGTAGGTCTTGGAATTGTTCATTCCATGGCTCATACACTTGGCGCAAAATATGATACTCCACATGGAATTGCAAACGCAATTTTGCTTCCAACCGTTATGGAATACAATGCAGAAGCAACTGGAACTAAATATAGAGATATCGCAATCGCTATGGGTGTTGAAGGTGTCGAAAATATGTCTCAGGAAGAATACAGAAAAGCTGCCGTCGATGCAGTTAAGAAACTGGCCGAAGACGTCGGAATTCCAAAAGATCTAAAAGACATTGTAAAAGAAGAAGATATTCCATTCCTGGCGGCATCCGCATATGCAGATGCCTGCCGCCCAGGTAATCCAAAAGAGACTTCCGTGGAAGATATCGCTGCCCTGTTCCGGTCTTTGTTATAGGATTTTGATGGGGATGTTTGAATAAGTAGAATGGGTACGGGGCGAGGAAGGAGATACTATCTCACTTTTCTTCGTCCCCAATACCATTACAATTCCGCAACAAATCGCAGGAATGCCTCTCTTCCTTCTGGTGTGCATTTGTATACGCCTGCGTCTTCGAGTACGTGGGTGAATGTAATTCCCACTTCTTTTTTCAGGATGTCCATTACATTTTCTTCTGTAATATGATCGTATTTTGGAAGGAATTGTTCTGCCCACTCGGCATGCTTTTCAATCTTTTCATTGCTTCTGATATCTTTTTTATTCACAAGATAATCTGCTAAGATTTCCAATTCTTCTTTTAATCTGGCTGGCAATACTGCAAGACCCATAACCTCGATCAAACCGATATTTTCTTTTTTAATGTTATGATATTGTGCATGTGGATGGTAGACTCCAAGGGGATGTTCTTTGGTTGTAATGTTGTTTCTCAGAGTCAGATCCAGTTCATAGACATTTCCGACCTTTCTTGCGATCGGTGTGATGGTATTGTGTGGTTCTCCATCGGTATTGGCATAGATGAAAGCCGATTCATCTGTATACCCTCTCCATACTGTCAGTACATGGTCTGCCAGCTCAATCAGGCGTTTTTCATCTTTGCTTCTGATTCGAAGAACAGACAAAGGCCATTTTACGATACCGGCCTCTACATCCTCGTATCCTGAAATAGTTACAATTTTCTCAATAGGTGCTTTTGCCATGGCAAAGGTATAATTTCCACCCTGAAAATGGTCATGGCTAAGAATTGAGCCGCCTACGATTGGAAGATCTGCATTCGATCCGAGGAAATAATGTGGAAACTGTTTGATGAAATCAAATAATTTCACAAATGTCGCACGTTCTATTTTCATCGGCACATGCTGTCCGTTAAATACAATGCAATGCTCATTATAATATACATATGGAGAATACTGGAATCCCCATTTGCTGTCACTGACTGTGACCGGGATGATTCTGTGGTTCTCACGGGCCGGGTGATTCAGACGTCCAGCATATCCTTCATTTTCCATACATAACAGGCACTTCGGATAACTGCTTGCTTTTGCATTCTTTGCAGCCGCAATCGCTTTCGGATCTTTTTCCGGTTTTGACAGATTGATCGTAATATCAATCTCCCCATATGGAGAATCTACTTTCCACTTCATATCTTTCTTCACACGATAGCGACGGATATAATCACTGTCCTGACTTAATTTATAAAAATAATCCGTTGCTTCTTTTGGAGAGATTTCATACTTCTTTGCAAATGTATCCTGCACCTGTGCAGGTCTTGGCATCAGGCAATTCATCAATTTTGTATCAAACAGATCCCTGTATCCGATGCTGTCTTCAATCAAGCCACGCGCTACGGCTTCATCCAACAAATCTCTCAATACAGGCTCCAGCTCAATCTCTCCTTCACCAATCTCAACATCTTCATAATTGTCCTCCTGGAATACATCCAGCAAAAGATTGGTAGCATAGATGCGTTCCGCTTCCGGTGTCAGTCCTGTCTGTATTCCATATTCGACCAGTTTTTTGATATTTTCCGATAACATCTTTCTTCCTCCATATTTATATAATCTTTGCTCCGTCGCCAATCTCTACCACATAAAATTCTGCCTCATGTCCTACTTTTTCCTGGTATGTCTTGCCGATTTCACGGATAAAAGCATCCACAGTATCATTTTTCACAATGCTGACTGTACAGCCGCCGAATCCGCCGCCTGTAATTCTGGAGCCGATTACCCCTGGCATCGCCTGCGCAAGATCCACAAGAATATCAATTTCTCCGCATGACACTTCATAATCGTATCTCAAGGATTTATGAGAAGCGTTCATCAATTTTCCAAAAAGTTCTACATCGTTGTTCTTTAAGGCTTCTACTGCACGGATGGTCCGCTGGTTTTCATAGACTGCATGCTTTGCTCTTTTCTGTCTGACCGGATCTTTAATTGCGTCCTTATGTGCTTCGTATTCTTCCTCTGTCAGGTCTCCCAGTGTCTTAATATTAACTACAGACTGAAGTTCTTTTAATGCCGTCTCACATTCATTTCTTCGATCGTTATATGCAGAATTCACCAAACTGTGCTTTACCTTACTATTCGTAATGACTATCTTAGCATCTTCCAGAACAACCGGAGCATACTCATAATTTAATGTATTTGTATCCAGGAAAATAGCATGATCTTTTTTGCCCATGGCACTTGCAAACTGATCCATGATTCCACAGTTACAGCCATTAAAATTATTCTCAGAATCCTGGCCGATAAGTGCCACATCAATCATAGATACCTGTTCGAATCCAAAAGTGTCTTTTAAGATCAATCCGGTAAGTACCTCCAGTGATGCAGATGAAGAAAGCCCTGATCCATTCGGGATATTACCATATATCAGAATGTCCATTCCGTGAGTCAGTTGATATCCTCTTTTTTCAAAGGCCCACATAACTCCCTTCGGATAATTGGTCCAGCCAGCAGCCTTATCTGGGATCAAATCATCCAGACTTGTCTCAATCACACCAAGTTTTTCAAAATTTGCAGAATAAAACCGTAACACTCTGTCTTCTCTGTCTCTTACAATTCCATAAGTTCCAAGGGTCAGTGCACATGGGAATACATGCCCGCCATTATAATCGGTATGTTCTCCGATCAGATTTACGCGTCCTGGTGCAAAATATGCACGCACTTCTCCTTCCTTTCCATACAACTCTTTAAATCTCTGAATCAGCTTCTCCGTCATCCTCACAACCTCCATTGCTTATATTACGCTTGCATAATTACCTTCCTTAATTTATGATTATAATGAGATTATACATTTGACACAATAAAGATATTAGAAAGAATTATAAGGATATTGAGGAAATGGGGACTATTTATGCAGATACATACCAAAAAGGACCAAAAAGAAATCAAACAGCACGGAAATTATGAATTTCCTGTTCATATAAGTCTCGAAAAAATACAGTCATACGAACAGGGTTCTTTTCTATGGCACTGGCATCCCGAAATCGAACTGACCTGGATCATGTCCGGCCAGATCGAATATTATGTAAACGATCAAAAGTATCTCCTTTCTGAAGGAGAAGGTTTATTCTGCAATAGTAATTCACTTCACTCTGGCTACATGATAGACGGACAAGACTGCAATTACCTCTCGATTACATTTCATCCAAGATTTATCTATGGATATGAGAACAGCCTGCTTCAGACAAAGTACGTTGATTATATCACTTCTCATGAATCCTGGCATTCTTTAAAGCTGGGAATGACAATTGACTGGCAGCAGGATATCATTTGGCAGATACAGAGAATCTACCAACTGTCTCAGCTCCCTCCTTCTGATTATGAGCTTCAGCTACATCTGATTTTAACTGGCATCTGGCAGAAATTATATCTTCACTACGCATCTCTTCCTGCCGATGAACAATACACACCCAAGCATCTGCAGCGTCTGAAAGATATCCTGACATACATCCAGGAACATTATGCACAGGATATTACTCTGGATGATGTAGCCGACCATATCAATATCTGCAAAAGTGAATGTTGTCGCTTCTTCAAAAGATACATGAAAATGACTATTTTCGAATATATTCTGTTTTTGAGGATTCAAAACAGTCTTTCCTTATTAAAGGAAGGAGAAAGTGTCACAAAGATAGCCGGCATGGTTGGTTTCTCCACGCCGGCTTACTATGGACAAATATTTAAAAGATATATGGGATGCTCTCCCAGTCAATACCGCAAAAATCTATCTGATTAGCCCCAATTGGTTCCTACTCCTGCTGCCTGGGCTTTTTCATAGATTTCTTTTGCTGCTACCAGATCCTGAGTTGCAACACCAACCGTTTCAAAAACAATGATTTCATCATCATTTTCACGTCCGACCAGTTCTCCTTTGATTACATTTCCAAGGTCACCGGTAAAGTCTTCTTTGGTAATGATTCCTTCTTCCAATGGAATCAGAATATCACCGGATTCTGATAAAACTGCATCTTCAGAATCAAAATATATCTTAGAAGCACGAGGAAGAATCGCTGGATCCATCTCCTGCATATGATGCTGATATGCACCTACACAGCTGATGGTACATCCTTTCTTAATCTTTGTTCCATCAAATACTGGTTTTGAAGATGGTGTGACTGTGATCAGCAGATCTGCATCATCAATTGCTGCATCGGATGATTCTACTGCAACAATTTTTGTTCCGTAATCTTTCAGCTCTTCCTGCATACGGGCTGCAAATGCCTGTGTACGTTCCAGATTCAGATCATACACTCTTACTTCTTCTAATTTTCTGGCTGCGATCATTGCTTCCAGCTGTGTTGCTGCCTGTCCCCCGGTACCGATCAGTGCACCGATTCTGCACTCCTTCTTTGCCAGCACATCAAACGCTGCCCCGGAAGCTGCTCCGGTACGAAGCTGTGTAACATAAGTACCATCTAACACTGCCGTCACAACACCGGTCTTACCATCAATCAACAACACCTGCGCCGGAGAAGACGGGATTCCGTTGTCAATATTATGTGGAAAGATATTGATAATCTTCAATGAAGCTGTATCCATCTCTTCTACATATGCCGGCATAAATAAGAAACATCCGTCATATTTCGGTGCCTGAATGTTGGTACGAAGCGGTGCATTACATTTTCCTTCAACTACCAGCTGAAATGCCTTTTTATCAGCTTCAATCGCATCTTTAATCGTAAATACTTTCTTGATATCCTCTCTTGATAATAATAACATATCTTTTTCCTCCAATTATTTTCTTATCTGTGGAATTTTGCATCCAGATCCCATGGCTGCATTGCTCCGCCTTCCTCTGCCGGGCGGCACATCTTTGCATAAATATTAAGACATCCTTTTTCTTCCTTCAATGGTGGACATACCCAGTTTGCTCTTCTCCTTGCAAGCTCTTCATCTGATACAAGCATAGATACTTCTCCGTTTGGAATATCAATGACGATCTCATCCCCATTCTCTACAAGAGCGATATTTCCTCCATCATATGCTTCTGGAGACACATGTCCAATAATAGCTCCAAAGTTAAATCCTGAAAATCTTGCATCTGAGATAAGCCCTACACTCTTATGAAGACCCAGACCGATCAATGCATCAATACTAAGCATCAGTTCCTTCATACCAGGCGCACCCTTGCAGCCTTCATATCGGATGACGATGATATCTCCAGGAACAATCTCACCAGCCTGAATTGCTTCAAATGCAGCCCTGTCACCGTCAAATACTTTTGCTTTTCCCTTCATGTACTTCACTTCTTCATATACAGCTGTCGGTCTTATGATTGCACCGTTTGGAGAGAGATTTCCTCTTAAGATCTTAAGACCAGGTTCATTGAACAGCGGGCGCTCTAATGAGTGGATTACTTTATTTTCCTGAGGTGTTACTTTTGTAAGCATCTCTGCCCATGTAGTTCCATACATGCTTGGAACATCCGTATATAGTTTAGTCTCCAACATCTTCATGACATTCATGACACCACCGGCATAATGGAAATCTACTACCGTGTACGGACCGCTTGGAACAACTGCATTGATACACGGAATCTCTTTTGCATATGTTTCAAAATCTTCCAGCGTAAGTTTGATGCCCAGTTCATACGCATAGGAAAGAATATGAAGCACCGCGTTGGTAGATCCGGCAACCGCCATATCGAACATAATCGCATTTAAAAGAGTCTCTTTCGTAATCAGATCAGATGGTTTTCTTCCGCCTTTTGCCATCTCAACAATATATTTTCCGGCCTCTCTGGCTTTTCTAAGCTTTGCGTTATCAGATGCCGGAATCGTAGATGTTCCGGGAAGAACCAGATTCATTACTTCTCCTAACATCTGCATCGTATTTGCCGTTCCCATGGAAGGACATGCGCCAAAAGACGGGCACACATTATCTTCCATCTCCATTAATTCTTCTTCCGTAGAACCGGAGAAACGAGCTGCATCCAGATCCGCTTCCACTACTGTCTTACCGCAATACTGGCCCGGCTGCATAGAACCTCCTGTCACGACCATAGATGGAATATCCAGCCGCATTGCTGCCATATAGCATCCTGCTATAATATTATCACATGACGCTATCATTGCAAGTCCGTCAAAATTATGTACACGAGTGACAAACTCAACTGACATTGCTACAATATCTCGTCCTACCTGCTCATACTTTAATTCTTCCGCTCCATTGGCAATATTTCCACATGTTGCCGGAATTCCGAACTCAACCGGGATTCCGCCTGCTGCCCAGATTCCCTGCTTTACCGCTTCTGCGATCTGACGAAGATGTGCAGATCCAGGTGAGCCTTCCATAAAAGAATTTGGCACACCAATATGTGGTTTTTTGCGAATATCCTTATCCGAATATCCGGCCGCTTTCATCATAACTCTTCTGTGTGCAGCCTCCGCACCATTCCAGAATTCAGTACCCATATGCATGTCCTCCTTTTCATTTTCCTGTCCTGTTTTACTATATAGCTTGACAAATTTTTATCAGTTATGTATATAATAAAGCATCAGAAAATATCAGAAAAGAACATTTTGCTAAAGTCATCCTTCAGTTTTTCTTATATATACGTAAATATGTCATAACATAAACGAGAAATCAGTTTTACTTATATATATAGTAAGTTTTCTTAATATTACAGATCGAGCAACCCACATTCATTATACACAAGCGAGGAATCCATCATGAACAAGTACGAAATCATTTTAAATGTCTGCGAAACCCACAGCATTTCAAAAACAGCCGCCCAATTGAATTACACGCAATCTGCTATCAGCCAGGCAATCAAAGGCTATGAAAAAGAGCTGGGATTCCCTTTGTTCAAGCGCTCCAAACATGGCATGGAATTAATGCCAAACACCGAGGGAATCCTGGAATCTCTGAAAATCATCTGCGCAGAAGAAAACCGCATCTCCCAGATTGTTGCCAATCTTACCAGCCTTGACAGCGGATACATCCGTATCGGTACGATTCAAAGCGTCTCTTACCACTGGCTCCCGGATATCTTAAAGCTTTTTTCTGAAAAATATCCTAATATCCGATTTGAACTGACTGTGGATGGCTTCAATCCCTTAAAAGAAAAAATACAGGAGAACAAGCTTGACTGTATCTTTGTCTCCCACTACTCTGTTCCAGACCTTCCATTCATCCCAATCGGAAAAGATGAACTGATGCTGGTGACACCAAAAGATCATCCCCTCGCAGACAAAGTTGCTGTATCGTTATCAGACGTCAACCATGAAAATTTCGTTCTTTCATCGGACGGACTTGATTACGAGACGGGGCAGATCTTTGAACTGAATAACATCACTCCCAAAATCCGTTATCGCTTAAACGAAGATTTTGCAACGCTCAAGATGGTGGAAAAAGGATTTGGAATTACAATTCTGCCAAAGCTGCTTTTATACAATGCTCCTTTTGATGTCTGCATCCGCTCATTTACGGAGCACTATTTCCGTACACTTGGGGTAGCTTATACCAAGACACCTCCAACTCTTGCAACTATAAAATTCCTGGATTATGTCGAAGAATGGAGTAAGAACTGTCTGTCTTTTTCATAGATTTTTCATAGCAACTGACATTTTTACCGAGTCCTTTAGGACTCGGTATTTTTAATACCATCTTCAGATTCTTCAGTTTTTGTGCATTTTCAACAATTTTCATCTTTTATTCTTTTGTTTATTGACATTTTCATCTTGTCTTGCTTTTTAGTTCGCAGACTAAGGTTTAAACCACAGTATAACTTTTTAATTGTCTAGACTTCAAAAAGGCTGACGAGCCATGAGCATTTATGACCTAGGAGGGAAAACATTATGACTAACTCAAGCACCACAAATAAACAGCCAAAAGCAGTGTATTTTTGTGGATCAATTTTTACATTCACCAACTTCTCCTATTACGGAATGAAATTGGTCTTACTTTTATTCATGGCCGAAGAGACCGCACGCGGAGGTCTTGGCTTAAGCAATGCGGAAGCAACATCATTGCTGGCATCGTTCATGGCATTTTCTTATCTTTCACCAGTAGTCGGGGGCTGGATCAGCGACCGCTTTTTAGGACCTAAACTTTGTGTAATTCTTGGAATGCTTACTTCTGGAACTGGATATTTTCTTGCCTTTACCGCACACAGCAAGTCGACCATTCAGATTATAATCGTGCTTTGTGTTATCGGCAGCGGTCTGTACAAAAGTACTTCTCAGACATTAGTCGGAAGCCTCTATGGCAATAATGATCCTCGCAGAGACGGTGCTTTTTCAATGACCTATACCTTTACAAATATCGGTGTGTTATTTGGACCATTCCTCTGTGGACTCGTAGCCAATCAATGGTTCGCGACCAAACAGGGTGGCGAGATCCTGGAATATGGATACCGCACAGTATTCTTAATCACAGCTATTGTAATCTGGGCTGGTGCATTATTCTTTGCCATAGGTCAAAAATTTGTCCTGAAGGATCTTCATCACGCTGATTCTGCCAAAAAAGTCTCGAAGAGAAAAAAGAACTTGCTTCTATCCCACTTACTCAGCCAGAAAAGCGCAGAATGTGCGTAATCCTGATTCTTGCCTTTTTCACTATCTTTTTCTGGATTGCATATAACCAGGCGTCTATGTCAATCGCTCTGTATATGCAGGAATTTATTAATTTAAAAATCGGAAATTTCCAGATTCCAACTGCATGGATCGATTCCTATAATGGTCTTCTATGTGTAATTCTTGGACCAATCATGGCAGCTATCTGGATGAAAAAATCAAAATCTAAAAAAGGAGATTTTAACATCTCTCAGAAAATGAGCTTAGGATTCTTGTTCCTGGCAATTGCATTTGCATTTATGATTGTTGCTGTAATGAAAACCGGTACAGTTCCAGGTGAAGGACCAAAAGCAAGCGTTCTTTTCATTCTTGCTTTTATTACCTTCCAGAGTATTGGTGAGATGTGTTTTGCACCTGTCGGATATGGTATGGTTAATAAACTTGCACCTGCAAAATATGCTTCTCTGTTGATGGGCGTATGGTTTGCAAGTATGTTTGTTGCAAATAAATTATCTGGTTATGTAGAACTGGTAATTTCAAAATTAGGAATGTTACAGGTATTTATCGTAATTCCTGTATGTCTTTTAATCATCGACTTTTTACTGCTCGCATTAAACAAAAAACTTGAAAAAATGTCTGATGGAAACTAAAGCTTAAGAATTGGGAGGTTGCAAACGAATATCATGGCAGAACAATTATTAGACATCTTAGAAAATCAAGGACTTGACGGCATCTATATTACCAAAGAATCTAACGTGAAATATATTTCCGGATATCCGGATGAACTGGCATATGTTGTCATTTGTCCACAAGGAAAATATCTGATTACGGACAGCCGTTTCACAGAACTCGCTGAAAAATCTTGCCCGGATTTTGAAATTGTGAACTGGCATTTATTTGACCGAAGCATTCCGAAAGCATTGGAGCACATCTGTGTGAAAGCAGGCATTAAGCGTCTCGGTTTTGAAGAATGTTTTACTACATATGACAAATACTCTGATCTTGAGAAAAGATTGAGTTCTCACGGAATTAATTTCATTCCGACTCAAAATATTATCGAAGAATTGCGTTATACAAAATCATCAGAAGAAATTGCAAATACACGTATTGCATGCGAAATTGCAGATAAAGCCTTAGAAGAACTGGTTCCATATATCAAAGCAGGGGTAACAGAACGAGAATTGTGTGCGCGTCTGGAATTTAACATGAAAATGCATGGAGCACATGACATTGGATTTGAAACAATCTTAATCTCTGGTGCAAAAACCTCTCTACTGCACGGAAAACCAAGTGATAAAAAAATTGAAAACGGTGATTTCGTCCTTGTTGATTATGGAGCAATGTACAATGGATACATTTCCGACACCACTCGTACCTTTATTGTCGGTACTCCATCTGAAAAACAAAAAGAGATCTATGAGTTGGTAAAAGAAGGTCAGGCAACAGGGCTTCAGTTCATGGGGCCTGGCATTCACGCAACAAAACCTGATGAAGAGATCCGAAAAAAAGTTGCAAAATATGAAGAATACTATTATGCAGGAATCGGCCATGGAGTCGGTCTTGATCTACACGAAGAACCTTTCCTTGGAAATTACGGTACGAAGACCATGAAACCTGGTTGTGTAATTACCATGGAACCTGGAATCTATATCCCGGGATGGGGCGGTGTTCGTATTGAAGATACGGTTCTTATCACTGAAACCGGTATAGAAATATTGACACATTTTCCAAAAGAACTTATGGTTTTAGACTAAAGTTTACTGTTCTCCATTTTCTAAACCGCACTTGGCTTCCCCTAAAGTCAAGTGCGGTTTTTTCTTCTCTATCTATCCTATGAACCTGATGGAAGATAAGGTCTTAATACGCCGGCCACATTGCTGATTGGCATGGTCTGAAGCCATACTCTGCCCGGTCCGCTGATCACAGTATTAAAGATTCCTTCCCCGCCAAACAACATATTCTTCACTCCCGGAACACTCTGAATCTCCATTCTACAGCTGCCTGTCATCGCAGCCAGATGTCCTGTATCTACTACGATCTGCTGCCCGGGCTGAAGCTCATATTCAACCACATGTCCGTCAAATTCAGCGAACATAATTCCATGACCACTGACTTTCTGCATGATAAATCCTTCTCCTCCGAACAGTCCAGAACTAAATTTCTTATTAAAGAATACAGAAAGTTCTACACCTGCTTCACTTGCAAGAAATGCACTTTTCTGGAATATCATCTCTTGTCCCGGAGCAATCTGAAATGCTTTGATCGATCCTGGAAAGCTGGAAGCAAATGCAATCATTCCAGTTCCTCCCTGAGAAGTATAAATATTCTGGAAAATATGCTCACCTGAAAACATTCTTCCAAAAGCTTTTCCTAATCCTCCATTTGTCGTCGTTTCCATCAACATATTCGGTGACATCCATGCCATACCACCACCTTGTGTAATCATCCTTTCGCCACCTTCAAGCTGGCAGATCACAACCGGAAGCGTATCCCCTTGTATTTGATATCTCATGCTTTCATACCTCCATTTTTTCATTAATTCCATCATAACTACTTATAGTGGTCATGTCAATTCACAGAAAATTTAGAATATTTTTTTCATATATTTTATCATTGCGCACTAAAATTTCTACTGGTATAATCTATACACATACCCAAAACAAGGAGATGATTACATGTCAAACGAAGAATTATTACAATCCATATCCGAGATTTTAGATCAACGGTTTAACGAACAGGATGCTAGGATTGAACAGCGGTTTGCTGAACAGGATGCTTGGATAAAACAGTCATTTGCAAAACAGCAGGCTTATATTGACCACAAGCTTGAAGAACAGCAAGTTTATATTGACCATAAGCTTGAAGAACAACAGACTTATATTGATTACAAGCTTGAAGAACATCGTACAGCTGTAGATGAGAAGTTCGAAAGTAACAATCGCTATCTTATGAACTCGATTCTAGAAGAAGTCGATCTTGTACAGGAAAAGGCGAATGAACATTTTGCACGCATTGAAAACCGCCTGGATAATCTGGAATCTCTTGTCCGGACCATTAAACTGGATGCCGATACCATCCCTCTTCATGAGATTCGGATTTCTAATCTTGAAAAGCATGTTGATAAATTAGAACAAATCGCATATTAAAAACTGGTGTAACAGCTTGATTTTCGTTATTACACCAGTTCATCTCACAAACTTCTTTTATTTTTCTTTTTTGTGTGTCAATGCACAGAATAATACAAAACCAAGGAATAGTATGGCTGCTGCCATCCATCCTGCCAACGCAGTCTTTCCAAGACTGACGAACTTATCATAATACCCCTTAAGATAAATCACGATAATAATCAGTGGAAGTACATAAGATACATATCCTTTTAACATGGTCGGAAATTTGATTCCTTTTCCTGTATTTACTTCTTTCAGGAAATGATCCCAGCCCCAGCCATTCTTTCTTGTACAGAACAATACATAACCCAGACTTCCAAGCGGAAGAAGATTGTTGGATACGATAAAGTCTTCCAGATCCATAATATTCGTTCCTGCTCCTAATGGCTCGAATCCTGCCAGAAGATTGAATCCCAATACACATGGCATACTCAGCAGAATAATTAGCACAGCACTTGTCAATACACTTTTTCTGCGAGACCATCCAAACAAATCTATATCAAAAGATATAATATTCTCAAATACTGCCACGATTGTTGTAAATGCTGCAAATGTCAGGAACAAAAAGAATAATGCACTCCACAACCGTCCTCCGGGCATCTGAGCAAATATATTCGGAATGGTAATGAATATTAGACTGGGACCTGCTCCCGGTTCAATTCCAAACGCAAAGCAGGATGGAATAATAATAAATCCAGCCATCAATGCAACAAAGGTGTCTAATACTGTGATACTGATTGCCTCTCCGGTAAGGCTTCTTTCTTTTCCAATGTAACTCCCGAAGATCAGCATAGCACCAATTCCAATAGAAAGAGTAAAGAACGCCTGACTCATGGCTCCAAAAATCACATTGCCGATCCCAATCTCCTGCATTTGTTTAAAATCAGGAACCAGATAAAACCGGATTCCTTCTCCTGCACCTTCCAGGAATACAGAATGTACTGCCAACACGATCATGATCAGAAGGAGTGAAGACATCATGATCTTTGATACTTTTTCTATACCATTTTGAATTCCAAAAATACAGACCGCAAAACCAATGATACAGATAAGAATCGTCCAAAAGGTCATCATTGATACATTGCCCAACATGTCTGTAAAACCTTCCGTGACTGCTTCTGAGGAAGCTCCGGAAAATTCACCTTTGATACTACGATAACAATAGTACATCATCCAGCCGCCGACCGTTGTGTAGAACATCATCAACAGATAACTGCCGATAATACCGATCCATTTCATTACATGCCATCGTGTTCCTTCCGGCTCCAGTGCTTCAAAACCAGCTGCCACGCTGTGACGGCTGCCTCGTCCCACTGCAAATTCGCATACTAATACAGGAATACCAAGAATAAGAAGGAATACCAGATAGATCAGGATAAATGCTGCTCCTCCAAACTCCCCGCACATATAAGGGAACTTCCATACATTACCAATCCCAATGGCACATCCTGCCGATACAAGTATGAACCCCAGACGGGAACCAAACTTTTCTCGTTTCACTTGTTAACTCTCCTTTATCTGGAACATCTGAACTGAAGTTCTTCCCATCGTCTGTCAACTTCTTTCTGGAACGCTTCGATCAGATATTCATTTTCTTTTTTAAATAGATGTTTGAATCTTCCCTGTGGTCTCAGAAAATCTTCAATTGGAAGTTTTTTCTTCGGCTCATAATTCAAGATCCATTTTCCTTCCACTACTTCGAATAACGGCCAATAACATGTCTCAACACCCAGTTTGCAGATCTCCATAATATCTGGTGTGTTATATCTCCATCCACGAGGACACGGAGCCATAATATTAAGGAAAGCAGCACCCGGTGTGTAAATAGCCTTTTCAGATTTTATATGCAGGTCTTTAAAATTCTGTACAAATGTAGTCTGTGCAACATACGGAATATCGTGTGCTGCAATCACTGCTGCCAAATCTTTTCTGTTCTGCGGTTTTCCGTTACTCTGACTTCCAACCGGAGTTGTGGTAGTATCGGCATACATCGGTGTCGCAGAAGAACGCTGAATACCGGTGTTCATATACGCGCCGTTATCATAGCACACATAGACCATGTCCTGATTTCTCTCCATCGCACCAGATAAGGACTGAAGACCAATATCATAAGTACCGCCGTCACCGCCGAATGTGATGAATTTGTAGGTCTCGTCTAATTTTCCTTTTCTCTTTAATGCCTTGTAGGCACCTTCTACACCACTTAAGGTCGCACCTGCATTTTCAAATGCATTGTGGATATAACTGTCTTCCCAGGCCGTATATGGATAAGTAAAAGTAGATACTTCCAGACATCCCGTTGCATTACCAATGACTGCCTTATCTCCTTCATGAAGGCCGCGAAGTACATTTCTTACTGCAATCGTTCCGCCACAGCCGGCACACATTCTGTGGCCCGGAGCCAGACGTTCCGGTTTATTCATTGTCTCTTTAAAATTATAACTCATCTTCTTCGCCCCCTATTCTCTGATTCCCATATAACGATAAGTCTCGCCTGCATCACCGTCTGCAATGATCTGCTTCAGGGTCTCATAGACTGCTTCCATATCTTCTACACGTACGTCTCTTCCACCAAGTCCATAGATATAATTGATCGCCAGAGCCTGTGATCTTGCGCGGAACAATGCTGCCATTACATCTGCTCCCAATGGACCGCCGTGATTGGTATAACTCTCTGCACGATCCATGATCGCAACTGCCTTTACCTCTTTTAACGCTTCTGCAATCTCATCTGCCGGGAATGGGCGGAACAGACGGATCTTGATCATTCCGACTTTTTCTCCCTGTGCGCGCAGTTTATCAATAGCATCCTTTGTTGTACCTGCTGCGGAACCGATTATAATGACTGCTCTTTCTGCATCTTCCATGCAATACTCTTCAAACAGGCCGTACTCTCTTCCTGAAAGCTCTGCAAATTCCTTTGCCACATCCAGTACTACCTGGCTTACATGCTTCATTCCTTCTGCCTGATTCCGTTTTGCTTCCATATAATAATCGGTGATAGAATAAGGGCCGACTGCCATCGGGCACTCTGGATTCAGGAGATAATTCTCCGGCTCGTATTCTCCCACAAAATTCTTGACTTCTTCGTCTTCCAGAAGTTCAATATTCTCCACTGCATGGCTGGTGATAAAGCCATCCTGACAGATCATGATCGGAAGTCTTACATCCTTATGTTCTGAGATTCGGTATGCCTGTACCATGTTATCGTAGGCTTCCTGATTGTTCTCTGCATAGATCTGAATCCATCCTGCATCTCTTGCTCCCATACTGTCAGAATGGTCACAGTTGATATTGATCGGACCAGATAACGCACGGTTCACCAATGCCAGTGCCAGCGGAAGTCTGTTCGATGCTGCTATGTATAATTCCTCCCACATATAAGCAAGGCCACAGGAGGAAGTTGCAGTAAGGCTTCGTGCACCTGCTGCAGAAGCTCCGATTGCCGCACTCATAGAACTGTGCTCACTTTCTACCGGAATAAACTCTGTATCTACCTGTCCATTTGCCACAAAAGAAGCAAAATACTGTGGGATCTCTGTAGATGGTGTAATTGGGAATGCCGGGAATACATCCGGATTAATCTGTCTTAAGGCAATTGCTACTGCCTCATTTCCTGATAAACGATCTCTCTTTGCCATCTTACTTCACCCCTTCCATCGTAATTGCCCCAAATGGACATGCTTTTACACAAATACCGCATCCTTTACAGTGATCATAATCGAATGCGCCTCTTTTCATATCCTTTACCGGAATACAGCTGTCCGGGCATACCGGCACGCAGAGCAAGCACTGCTTACATTTTTCTTCCATAAATTCCGGCTTATGTGTCGACCATTCTCCAGTGTGAAAGTCTTTGGAGGTTCCTGCTCCGGCAACGATCATACCTTCTGTCAGATCCTGCCACTTGGTCTTTACTCCTAATTTTGTGATATCTGTTGCCATTACTGTACCTCCTTCAGTGCCATCTCAAGCGCAGCCATGTTTCCGTCAATGACCTCCGGCTTGCTGGCAAATTTGTGTGAGAATGACGCTTTCATCTCTCGTAAAAATGTCTCTTCATCCATGATACCTGCAACCTTCACAATTGCTGCGAGAAGCGGTGTATTAGGGAAATACTTTCCCATTGTTGCCATGGATACTTTATAAGCATCAATCGTATATACCTTTCCTTTATATCCTTTTAAATGCGGAATAATCTCTTCTTTTGCCCTGTGTGTGTTCACCAGGATTGCTCCATCTTCCTTCAATCCGCTGGTAACATCTACCGATTCCAGGAGGGATTCATCCACAACGACTACATACTGTGGGTCATAAATATTAGAATGTACACGAATCGGTGTGTCACTGATTCGATTGTATGCCGTAATTGGCGCTCCCATACGTTCCGGGCCGTACTCTGGAAAGCCCTGGACATATTTTCCTGTCTTGAATGCTACATCTGCAAGAAGCAAAGCAGCAGTTTTGGCACCCTGACCGCCGCGGCCATGCCATCTGATTTCTGTATGGTTACTCATCTTCCTTCTATCTTCCTTTCTCTTTGAAATTGTATGCTGATCGAGATATCATTCATCCGGCAATTATAGAGCATACTCTGTTTTTTTAATCATATTCCTTTTATTTTACTTTAAGATAACGCTTTTGTCCACCAAAACTATATCCGACGTTCTTATATTTGCCAAATCTACACTCTTAGGAGTTTCTCTATCCAATAGGCAACACCATCTGCATCATTGGATAATGTCACGGCATCTGCCGCTTCCTTGCAGGCATCAGATGCATTTTCCATAGCAATACCTATCTCCGCGAATTTTAATAACTCTGCATCATTATCTCCATCACCAAAGGCTGCCAATCCCTCCCGTGACAGTCCAAGATATTCCAGAATATATGCTGCCCCAGAATGCTTCCCTGACTTCTGATAAGAAATTTCCAGCAACTGCTGTACCGAAGATGTGACATAAATATCGGAAATATTTTCTTCAAATACTTTCCACAACTTCTTTTTCAGGTTTTCGTCTTTTACCACCACATCAATGCTTTCTATCTGCTCTTTGTAATCCAGCAAAAAATCTCTAATATTTGTCACCGGCTTTCTGGTACTCTGTATATAAGGAATTGCCATTGGACTTGCCCCAAAGCGGACAGGATCTTCTACATATTCCTTTTGTCCATATGCTTGTCCATTAATAAAAGTCTCATAAGCCACTTCCAGATTTTTCGTGTAATGCAATATTTTTTCAATAGAATCCCCTGTCATCTTATATTGTTTCAGACATTCCTTCGTATGTAGATCATAGACCGCCGCCCCATTAGAAGTAATTGCGTATCGAATTTCATTGATATTACAAATATCATCCGGAAGCGCAGATACAGCCCGTCCACTTGCTATCACAATCTGAACCCCCTTTCGAATCGCAGACTCGATTGCCTGCCGGTTCCTTTCACTCAATCTGCCCTGATGATTTAATGTAGTCTGATCCAGATCCAGTGCTATACATGTAACTTTCCTCTTCTTCCCAAAATCTGTCTTCATCTTTCCTCCCGATATTAATCCCTCATTTTAACCATATTCCAGACTTCGTACATAATTCATTATTATAAATCAAATATGAGTTTTTGCCAAATACAAAACACTTGCGAACTTCAAAGTCGATAACCTCTTTGTTTTCTCTTGGTAAAAGTATCCAAAAAACAACCATAAAATATGTCAAATATATACAATTCACAGCTTGTACTTATGAAAAAAGGTGCTATAATATAGCTTATCAAAAGCGAAGGAACCATAAAAAAGTTCCAAAGAATGCGATGAAAGGGATACATCACAGGAAGATACCGGAGCACAGAGAGTCGTTAACTGGTGAGAGATGACAGAAAGCCTTCCTGAGACATCACCCTGGAGCATCCTGCCAAAAGCATTAACAATCAAGTTGATATATTAAAAGATGCAAGTAAGTAAGGACGTTTTCTCTACGTTACAGGAGAGACTGTTTCATATGACAGATTCAGGAAGAGTGGCCGTTGATTGATTACGGCAAGCAAAGTGGTACCACGGAAAATTCCGCCTTTGCAGTCCAGCATGGACTGTAAGGGCGTTTTTTTATAAATACATATAAAGATACAGACTCATAACAGAATCTGAGCCTGACAAAGGAGAAAAGAGGTATTAGGTAATGAGTGGAATCTTAATGATGGTTATCGCCATTGTAGTACTTGGAGGCGCATATCTCCTGTACGGGAGATATCTTCAGAAAAAATGGGGAATAGACCCAAATGCAAAAACACCGGCTTATGAACTTCAGGACGGTGTGGATTATGTACCGGCAGATACCAATGTGGTATTTGGTCATCAATTTGCATCCATTGCAGGTGCAGGCCCAATCAATGGACCAATTCAGGCTGCTATCTTTGGATGGCTTCCGGTATTGCTCTGGATATTGATTGGTGGTGTATTTTTCGGAGCTGTACAGGATTTTGCAGCAATGTATGCTTCTGTAAAAAATAAAGGACGTACAATTGGATATATTATTGAAGAATATATCGGCAAACTTGGTAAGAAACTGTTCCTGCTGTTCACTTGGCTGTTCTGCATTTTGGTTGTTGCAGCATTTGCAGATGTGGTAGCCGGTACATTTAACGGATTCGTGGCGGATGAATCTGGAGTTGTTTCTAAAGTAGCAGCGAACGGTGCCGTTGCCACAACATCCGTACTGTTTATTTTAGAGGCTGTTGTATTGGGCATGATTTTGAAATATGCAAAATTAAATAAATGGGTGAATACAGCAATTGCAATTGTAATGCTTGTCGCAGCAGTAGTACTTGGACTGCAGTTCCCGGTTTATCTAAGCCGTGATGTATGGCATCTGATTATATTTGCTTATGTTTTAATTGCGTGTGTAGCGCCGGTGTGGGCATTGCTACAGCCAAGAGATTATCTGAACAGTTATCTGCTGATCTTTATGATTGCCGGAGCCGTGATCGGAGTATTTGTATCCAATCCGTCCTGTAATCTGAAAGCATTTACCGGATTCAATGTGGATGGACAGTATCTGTTCCCGATTTTGTTTGTTACGATTGCCTGTGGTGCGGTATCAGGATTCCATTCTCTGGTTTCTTCCGGTACTGCTTCTAAACAGATAAAAAATGAAAAGAATATGTTGCCGGTATCTTTCGGTGCAATGCTGATGGAAAGTATGCTTGCTGTTATCGCACTGATTGCAGTTGCTTCTTTTGCAAAGGGTGAAGCTGCATCCCAGGGTCTGACAACACAGCCTCAGATATTTGCTGGTGCAATTGCCAATTTCCTGTCAGTCATTGGTCTCCCGCATTCATTGGTATATACATTGATCACTCTTGCGGTATCTGCATTTGCACTGACTTCATTGGACTCTGTAGCCAGAGTCGGACGACTGTCCTTCCAGGAATTCTTTTTAGATGAAGATGTTGATGATGACAATATGAGTCCATTTTTGAAAGTTGTAACCAATAAGTATTTTGCAACCATTTTAACACTGGTATTGGCATACCTTCTGGCCAAAGTCGGCTACGCAGAAATCTGGCCTCTGTTCGGTTCTGCAAACCAGTTGTTATCTGTACTGGCCCTGGTTGCCTGTGCAGTATTCCTGAAAAAGACAAAAAGACAGGGTGTAATGCTTTGGGTTCCTATGGTATTCATGATGGCCGTTACATTCACAGCATTGGGAATGACAATCGTAAAATTATCAAAGGCATTTGTAACAACAGGGCTGAGTCTTGGAAATACAATGCAGCTGATATTTGCAGCATTGCTTTTGGTACTTGGCATCATTGTAGCAATACAGGGTGTTAAGAAACTTATGGAAAAGGAAAACTAAAAACATATCATAATATATTGTTTGCAAGAAACCGCATTCCTTCATGTCTTCTCATGATGGAATGCGGTTTCTTATATTCTTATATTCATCTTAACTTTTCATCTTTCTATATATTCCTTCCAGACGATCCAGTGCCTGATTCAATGTATCATCCTTTTTTGCAAAATGAAACCGGATCAGATGATTGACATCTTCTCTAAAGAAGCTGGATCCGGGCACCGCACCCACACCGACTTTTTCCGCCAATTTTTCACAGAATTCAAGATCACTCTCATAACCAAATTCACCGATATCCACCAACACATAGTAAGCTCCCTGAGGCTCCGTAAAGGTAAGTCCGATATCTCTGAGCCCCCCGGTAAAAAGCTGCTTCATGTGTGTATAATGTTTCTGCAAATTCTGATAGTATTCATCTCCAAACTGAAGGCCTGTCACAGCCGCTTCCATAAGAGGCGCCGCCGCTCCCACCGTCAGAAAATCATGCACCTTCTTCACCCGGTCAATAATCTCCGGTGCGGCAATGACATATCCCAGTCTCCAGCCGGTAATGGAATAAGTCTTAGAAAGAGAACTGCAGATGATGGTTCTCTTTCGCATACCGGGAAGTGCTGCCAGATATATATGCTCATAAGGCGCATAAACAATGTGCTCATACACCTCATCCGTAATCACATAAATATCATAACGTCCGGCGAGTTCTGCAATCGTCATCAATTCCTCTCTGGTAAATACTTTGCCGCAGGGATTTGAAGGATTACAGAGGATCAGAGCCTTTACACCCTTTTGCCTTATCGCTTCCTCCAGTTCATTTGCATCAAAGTGAAAATCCGGCGTATGAAGCGGCACATAGATTGGTTCCGCTCCGCTTAAGAGGGCATCCGCCCCATAATTTTCATAAAAAGGCGAAAACACCACTACCTTATCCCCCGGGTTACACACAGACATCATTGCTGCCATCATAGCTTCTGTACTTCCACAGGTCACTACAATCTCTGTATCCGGATCGATCTTCATTCCGGAAAAATGCTCCTGCTTCTTTGCCAGTGCTTCCCTGAAGTTCTGCGCTCCCCAGGTAAAGGCATACTGGTGTGGGCCTGTCAGTGCAACTTCCGCAAGCCTGTCCGTAATCTCCTTTGGGGGATCAAAATCCGGAAATCCCTGAGACAGATTAATCGCCCCATACTGATTCGATACTCTCGTCATTCTCCGGATCACAGAATCCGTAAACACGGCCGTTCTATTCGATAACTCTGGCATATTGATTATCCCTCCCCTTAAAAATATCCTGTATATGTTTTCTGCACTACCACATGATATACCATATCAATCATGGTATTAAAGTCAAAAACAGGCAGACCACTGACAGCCTGAATCGCTCTGGCATAAGGAGGCAGGTCACTGCATTCCAGAAGAATTGCCCCCACATCCGGCTCTCTCTTTAAGAGATCTTTCACTGTCTGACAAATTTCTTCCGTAAGTTTACCGTTATCCAGTCTTGTCTCACCATAGCATATCGCATGGAACGCCGGCAGACTTCCAATATCCGCCACCACCAGCCGCTTCATGTCCGTTCCTGTTTTTGACAGTACTTCTGCATTTATATTATCTGCGCTGGCCGCAAGAATTGCAATCTTTTTCCGGGAAGAAATGGAAGTCTTAATCAAAGGAAGCTGACAGAGACTGGACAAAAATACCGGAATATCTACCGCTTCTGCAACTTCTCTCTGAAAATGTGCAAAGTATCCACAAGCTCCCACAATCGCCCGGACTCCTTCTTTCTCCAGTTCTTTTGCCGCTGCGATGATTTCTTCCTTTAACGCACTGTCTCCTTCAAATAATCGTTCGATCGCAAAGGAAACCTTTTTATACAATACCGGAAACGGGTAAGTAGTTGCATTGGCCACATTCCCCGGAAACTTTGGATAAATCAGATTCACTGCAATAATACCAATTGCAAATCCCGCAGTATAGTGTGCCGGTGTCTCAACGACACCGGCCAGATCTTCACGATTCTCTAATGTTCCCTGCCACATTATGCATATACTCCTTCATTCAGATATGCCAGCAGTTCATCTTTATTCAGATGACCGATTCCCAGATCATCCAGCGTTAATCCGGATGCATAGAAATCCTGTCCTGTCATAACAGCGCCCAGCGTGATCATACTGTTAATCACCGGTGTCGGCACATCGTATTTCTTTCCCAGCTCGTGGTAAATACGGCATCCAACCGGTATATCCTCTGTAATATACCGATTCTGAATACTGAACGGACCGGTTCCAAAGCCGGTCGGCCACTGCTCGTCAAAAGGAACTATGCAGTCATCTCCCATATATTCCGGCCCCAGTATACTTGTTCTTGACAGGAAATTTTTCTTAGAAAATTTCTGAATCCCCACACCCATCTTCTCTGCAAGAGCAACTTCCTCCTGATAGAATGCATACTGAACCTCCGCAATGGATTCACAATAGGCATGGCTGTATATAGAGTAACTGTATTTGTCATTTCCGCCAAAGATTCTTCCCCAGTTCTCCATAACTCCCACACCCAGCAATGTTCCCGGGCAATGGAGCACTGGATTCACATTGCTGAATCCAATATCCATTACGGTATCACCTGAAGTGTATCCATCTCCCTGGGTAATGGAATCAAAACATCCCAATGCCTTAGAACTCTCCAGAAATATTTCCTGATCCGTTGTCGGAAGCGCCGCTCCTCTAAGTGTAATTGCCCGGTATACCAGCCTGCATTCCGAAGTCATCACGCCGCCTTCCGTTTCTACTCTTGAACCATAAGGGGCACTGGACCATCCTCCTACTATTATTTTTCTTTCAACTCCCAGTTCTCTCATCTTCCTGCGAAGCTTAAGTGACCCAAAATTATCCGGAATAATATGTATGATCATTCCATCTTCCAGAAGCGGAACCAGTTTCTTAAAAAAAGCTTCATGCGCAACCGATGGCACTGCTACAATAACCAGTTTACAACCCTTCACGCACTCTTCCAGATTTGTTGTGATCAGATCAAAATGTGCAGTTCCCAGCCGTTTAAAACCATATTTATTCTTTGGATTTCCCGCTAAAGTAATTCCGGTCTTCTCCAATCCTGCCAACGTCTTTTTTGCAAAGGGCTCCATATCATAAAGGTGCACCTTATTTCCGCCAAGCTTACAATCAGCTGCTACTGTCTTTCCTACTGCACCGCCTCCCAGCACCGCTACCGGTGCATTCTTTAATTCGTCAATTCCATACATATTTCCTTTCCTCCCTGTCTGTGTCTGTATCCGGATAACTTTACCCATATAACTACATGCAGAGCCTGCACATTAGTGCAAACTCTGCATGATATCTGTTTTTTACTTCTATTTAGAACACCGGAACAACTGCTCCCGCATAATTTTCATTAATGAAATCTCTGACTTTATCAGATAATACTGCGTCTACAAGTGCTTTGGTCTTATCTGTATCTTCATCGCCTTCGCGGACAGCAATAATATTTGCATAGGTCTCAGCTGCTTTGGAATCTGCAGACTCAAGAGCAATTGCCGCATCCAAACCGGCTTCAATTGCATAATTTCCATTGATGCAGGCAACATCCACATCATTGATTGCCCTTGCCACCTGAGCAGCCTCCAACTCTTTGATTTCCAGATTCAGCGGATTTTCTTCAATATCCAGCACCGTCGCCTGCAGCCCTGCATCCGCTTTCAGTTTAATCAGACCTTCCTGCTCCAGCAGAAGCAATGCTCTTGCCTCATTGGTTGTATCATTTGGTACAGCTACTACCGCTCCATCCTTCAGTTCGTCTAAGCTTGCAGTCTTACCTGCATAGATTCCAAGAGGCTCAAAATGAACATTTGCCACACCTACAATGTGTGTTCCATTTTCCGCATTAAAATCATCCAGATATGGCTGATGCTGAAAATAATTTGCATCCAGATCTCCGTCCTCCAGTGCAGTATTCGGCAGTACATAATCATTGTACTCTACCACCTGCAGATCGTATCCTTTCTCTGCCAGATCACTCTTAAGCTCATTTAGGATCTCTGCGTGCGGTGTAACACACGCTCCAACAATAAGCGGTTCCAGTTCTTTGCTTTCTTCAGAAGTCTTTGCGGACTCTTCAGTTGTGCTCTCACCTGAAGAATCTGAGGATACACCACATCCTGTAATTAATCCTAATGTCAATACTGCCAATGCCGTTAACGCAATAATTCTGTTTTTCATCATATCATTCTCCTTTAACCTTTACTTTGCTTTATTTAATTCTCTTATCAATTCGATTGACCAATCGAAGTCCTGATTCCTGAAAAATCTGCACGATAACCATCAGTAAGACAACCGTAATCAGCATCGTCTGGCTGTCATAGCGGTAATATCCGTAGTTCGTCGCGATTGCTCCCAGCCCTCCACCTCCGACAAATCCTGCCATGGCTGAGTATCCCAGAATGGTGGCAAGAGAAATGGTCGCTCCTACTACCAACGACGGCTTTGCTTCCGGAAGAATCACTTTATAAATAATCTGAAATTCCGATGATCCCATAGCCTGTGCTGCTTCAATGACACCACCATCTACTTCCTTCAGTGAAGATTCAACCATGCGCGCCACATAAGGAGCTGCCGCTACAACTAACGGCACGATTGTTGCCGTCGATCCAATCGTCGTTCCCACTACCAGTCTTGTAAATGGAAGAATCGCAACCAGCAAAATCAGAAAAGGAATCGACCTGACCAGATTGATGATTCCACCCACCACAAAATTCACTACTCTATTTTGACAAATACCATTTCTGTCTGTCACAAATACCAGAACACCCAGTGGAATTCCAATCACATAAGAAAGTGCCGAAGAAACCAATACCATATAAAGTGTCTCTAAAATTCCTTTTCCCAACAGTCCTATCATTTCCTGGCTCATAACTGTACTCCCCCTTCCTCAAAATATGTATCCGGCAGGATCAGATTTCTGGCTGTCTCTGACTGCGGGTTTAAAAAGATATCTTTCACTTCTCCAAATTCTACGATTTCTCCCTGGCTCATAACTGCGACCCGGTCACAGATCTGCTCCGCAACCCTCATCTCGTGAGTAATGACGATAATCGTTACCCCACGGGTCTGATTGATTTTTTTCAGAAGTCCCAGAATTGATCTAGTAGTAATCGGATCTAAGGCACTGGTTGCCTCGTCACAGAGAATCACTTCCGGGTTGGTTGCAAGTACTCTGGCAATCGCTACTCTCTGCTTCTGTCCGCCGGACAGCTGTGCCGGATATGCCTTTTCCTTATCTGAAAGATCTACAAGCGTAAGAAGTTCCTTTGCCCGTTCAAGCCTTTCAGCCTTTTTTACTCCTGCAATCTCCAGCGGATAACAGATATTGTCTATAACATTCCTCTGTTCCAGCAGATTGAACTGCTGGAAGATCATTCCCATCTTCTGCCGGTTCTTCCTGAGTTCAGCAGGATTGGCTTCCATCAGATTCTCTCCGTCGAAATACACCGCTCCTTCCGTCGGCCGCTCCAGAAGATTGATACATCGGACAAGCGTTGATTTTCCTGCTCCCGAGAATCCGATAATGCCAAAGATTTCTCCCCTCCGTATTTCCAGATTTATTTCCTTCACTGCGAGGACATCCATGCCTTTAGGGTTAAATTTCTTATTTACATTTTCCAGTTTTATAATGTATTCTGCCTCTGCCACCTAATATAACCACCTGTCTACTCTTTGTTATCTGTAATCAGACTAACACGATAGGTTTAATATGTCTAATACATAAAAAAATGTCCAGCTATAGGTCAAAACTATATCTGGACATTTATCTCTACGTGATAAAAAAATCCCAGAAGATTTCTCCTCTGGGATTTTCTACTTATGGGACTTGTATTCGTTCTTAGCCCAAAAGCAGCAAACTGAATACCAGTGTGAAGAGGGCTACCGTCTCTACGATACCTACTACGATAAAGTAGTTCGCTGTACCTTTTCCTGTTGCTCCCAACGCATCTGCAGCTGCTGCAGCACATTTACCCTGGAACAATCCTGAGAGACCAATTGCGAGACCTCCGAAGATACCAACACCAAGTGCAAGTCCTGGATCTCCACCGCCTGCCATTGCAGACTTAATAAAGTTCATAAGAAGGAATCCATAAATTGTCTGTGTAAGAGGTGCACCAGAGAACGCGATCATAATGAACGGTGCCGGTTTTCCACTTGCATAACATTTTTTCCATGCTCCAACTGATGCCATTCCGGCAAATCCTGCACCAAATGCTGATCCTGAAGCGGACAGACCAAGTGCAGCTGCCATTCCAACAAATGCTAAATTCATAATTATTCTCCTTTATCTTTATAATACTATTTTTTAATCTTATCGTTTTCTTTAAATGGTTCATATGCAATTCCTGTCCATTCCAGACCAGCCTGTCCCGAGAACTCCAGAACATTCAGTCTGACGCCATGTACTACGACAGAAAGGAAACACATAATAATGTTGAGGCCGTGTCCAATCAATACAACCACTACACCAAGAATTATAAGCGGACCATGAAAACCTGCCGCTATTCCGTTAAAGCTCTGGGAAATGGCAAGACCTGCCATTCCAACCGCAAACAGACGGATATAACTCATTACATTACCAAAACAGCTGATGGTATTTAAGAATACGGTAAACGCATCCGCGAGTCCTGCTTTGATTCCCTGTGCAAAGGTACGATCCGGAGCCATTCCTCCGAAGAGTACTACCGTAATAAATGCAACTCCAATGAGTGCAAATACCGGCTTAACGCTAATCTTCTCTCCGATTACCAGGTAAAGTGATAGCATATACATTGCAATGATTGCTACGAGCCAACCTAAATCTGCCACCCAGCTTAAATTCTTCTCACCAATCTTTTTCTTGATAGAAATTAAACTTCCTAGCGCCATCTGAATTGCTCCGATGGAAAATGAGAACTTCATGATCGTGTTCTGCTGCGTCAGAGCCGTCACACCAAAGTACTCCGGATAATTGGCAAAATTAGGAATCACCATCGCCTTAAGAAGCGGAACTTCCATGGCCTTTTCCATACCAAACCATGTACCGGTAATCGCTCCCCATATAATGGTCGAAATCGATAGTACAAACAGTAAATAAACTGTATTATCTCGTTTCTTTGTTTTCGCCACATACGCAATGGTTCCGATAAGAATGAGGAGACCATAACCAGCGTCGCCAATGATCATTGCAAAGAACAATGTGAAAAACAGGAAGAACCATAGTGAAATATCTGATTCTCTGTATCCCGGCAGAATTCCCAGGATATCAAACACTGGTTTAATTAATCCCGACAGTTTTCCGTATTTTACTTTTGTAGGAATCTGCGTATCCTCTTCCGACACATCTTCCTGCGCCCATGCCCATTTATTCTCTTTTGCTGCAGTTTTAAATTTATCCAGCTCATCCTCAGGAAGGTATCCTGAGATCCAGACGAAATCATCATCATTTTCTGCAGTCTCACTTGCTGAAGAATAATTCTCCGCATTCTGAGCTTTGAGCATCTGAACCTGAAAACTGGAATCATACACAGCAGCTTTTTTTAAGACCTCATCACACGCAGCAATTTCCTGCTGGGCAATTTCAATCTCTTTCGTCAGTTCACTGATCCCTTTTTCCGGGATAGAAAACTCAGCCGCCGGAATGGTTGCCGGCAAGGTTCCTAATACAGCAACGGTATCCATCTTATCAATCGATGCGAGGCGAACAAACCGAATCTCCGGATCTTCTGCCACCATCGTATAATCATTCTTTCCTAAACGGTAAAAATGAAGATCATACCCTGCTTCTTTTAATTGCTTTAATTCACCTGGCTCAAAATCACCCCAGGCTTTGATACGTTCGATTTCTGCATTGGCAGCACTTATCTCCTGAATAAGAGCTGATTTTTTATCCATTGCTGTCAAAACACCCTGATACATCTCCTCAAACTGAGTATCCGTAAGAATCGGAACCTCCTCTTTGTTCTTGGATTTCTTATCCGGCGCATAATCCATCAATGCGGATGCAGTTTTTGAAAGACTGGTAAATCTTTCTGACACTGCACGCTGAGGACTCTTTTTCTCTGACAGATGCAGAATTCCGAGATTTCGAAGTCCATCGAGCATCTCGTCTTTTTTGGAGACCGATGACACGATGTAGACCATTTTCATCTTTTCTATCATTGTGCCGCCTCCACAAGTTTTTTCTTTGAAATTTTTCCGCGAACAACTGCCGCTGTCTGCTGGTCGCCAAGGAATACTCCGATGATCCGGATATTTTCCTTTGCCTCTGGAATCTTAACTTTCTCAAACAGATTAACTCTCTGAGATGTAGAACGTAATTCCTTCTCAAGAAGTGCTTCCTGTTTGCGAAGTACTGATACCAGCGCATCCAGCCGGGCAATCTCACGGAGTTTTATGATTGCAGTATCCACCCACAAAGGATAGTCGTCAACATCATAGTTAATGTCTTTGAATGTCAGTTCCTGAAATGTAGGAACTGTGACACCCGCGATGTTCTCATTCTTACAGATAACTGTGTCTGGCTGTACCAGATGATCAAGCTTTTTGCTTTCGTCAAAGATCTCATTCTCCGCAAATACAGCAACCCAGTCATCCAGATCTCCGATCATCTGAGCACGTTCGACTTCCTTCTGTTCCAGCTCAGCTTTTGTCTTCATGATCACCGACTGCAGCTGCTGTTTTTTAAGCTGCAGCGTCGGAAGATACCGCTGATACTGTTTCAGGCGATCTTTCTGCACCTTCTGCTCATTTTTTGTAAGTTTGATAGCCATCAACTACTCCTTTTAGTTTAATGCATCCTTCTTCGGCCATCTTTCTTTCAGAAGACTCGTCTTCAAACCAGTTTCATTTGGCTCAAAGCACTCTGCAAGAATCTGCCAGCCAAGATCAAGTGCATCTTCAAGTGGAATATTAACACCAAGGTCCATTAATTTTGTTTCGAAAAGTTCACCGTATTTCAGAAGCTTCTCATCCCATTCAGTCATAAGGAATCCCATGGATTTCTTCTCAAGAGCTTCCTTGTACTGAGAGTAAAGACGAATCATACCGTCCATGAGAGCACGGTGGTCATTTCTTGTCTTACCATTTACATTCTGTTTCAGACGTGAAAGTGATCCGAATGGCTCAATATGTCCATTCTTTAAATAATACTGACCTTCTGTAATATAACCTGTATTATCTGGTACCGGATGTGTTACGTCATCACCCGGCATTGTTGTAACACCAAGGATCGTGATTGATCCGGCGCCTTCGATATCAACAGCCTTCTCATAACGAGATGCAAGACAGCTGTATAAGTCTCCCGGATAACCTCGGTTAGAAGGTACCTGTTCCATAGTAATAGCCATTTCCTTCTGTGCATCTGCAAAGTTTGTCATATCGGTAAGAAGAACAAGTACTTTCTTTCCCGCAAGGGCAAACTGCTCTGCAACAGCAAGGGCCATATCCGGTACGAGTGTACACTCTACAGTTGGATCGGCTGCAGTATGAATAAACATAACCGTATGGCTCATCGCGCCACCTTTTTCAAGAGTGTCGCGGAACGTAAGATAATCATCATATTTCAGTCCCATACCACCAAGAACGATAACGTCTACTTCTGCCTGAAGTGCGATACGGGAGAGCAAAGCATTGTATGGCTCACCTGAAATAGAGAAAATCGGAAGCTTCTGGCTCTCTACAAGTGTGTTGAACACATCGATCATAGGAATACCCGTACGGATCATGTTCTTTGGCAAAATACGTTTTGCAGGGTTAAACGAAGGTCCGCCTATCGGAATCATATTTTCAGTAAGTGCCGGGCCATTATCTCTTGGAACTCCGGCTCCGTCAAACACACGTCCAAGCAAATGCTCTGAGAAGGAAACCATCATCGGTCTTCCAAGGAAGCGGATCGGATCATTGGTTCCTACACCCTGTGCACCTGCAAATACCTGAAGAGATACCACATCTTTATCAAGTTTAATAACTGTCGCGTAACTGTCACCTACGAGAGCGAGGTCGCCAAGTCTGACATCCTTAGCTCTGACAGTAACTACGTTACCGACGATTGATTCTATTTTTGTATATACTTTCTGCACTTTAGGACCTCCTAATCAACTGCTTTCGACATGTAGAATTCTGAAATCTTCTTCCCTTGTTCGTAGTACTCCGGTGTCTGGAACTGAGTACCGTGCCAGTCAAGGAACTCCTGCCTCAACTGGTTGAAGAAACCTCGGATTTCTTTCTTGTCTTCCAAGTCATAGGACTTCATTAATGCATCATAAAGCTTATCGAACTCTTCTCTCTGTCTCTCCGGAGGACAAGCTGCATCGATCGGATCGAAGGAGTTCTGCTGAAGGTATACAGAGTCGAGAAGTTCACCCTTCTGATAGATAATATAATCTTCTGCAGATGTTCCTTCCTCGCCTACTACCTTCATCATCTGATTGATCTCATTTCCTCTTCTGAGAATAGAACGCGCCTCTTCGATGCGTCCCATATCTACAACACCAGAGTACTTTGACCATGAATCCATCGGATGAATCGCAGGGTATTTACGTGCATCAGAACGTTCTCTTGAAAGTCCATGGAATGCTCCAACTACCTTAAGTGTTGCCTGCGTTACAGGCTCCTCAAAGTTACCTCCTGCCGGTGATACTGTACCACCAATTGTTACAGATGCAATCTTACCATTCTTAAGTCGTACTTTACCAGCTCTCTCATAGAAAGAAGCGATCGTAGACTCGAGATAAGCAGGGAATGCTTCTTCACCAGGAATCTCTTCCAGACGTCCTGACATCTCACGCATCGCCTGTGCCCAACGGCTTGTGGAGTCTGCAAGAAGAAGGACATCCAGTCCCATCTGTCTGTAATACTCAGCAAGTGTAACTGCAGTATAGCAAGATGCCTCTCTGGCTGCTACCGGCATGGAAGATGTATTACAGATAATAATTGTTCTTTCCATAAGAGACCGGCCTGTCTTCGGATCTTCCAGTTCAGGGAACTCTTTTAAGATCTCTACGACCTCACCGGCACGCTCTCCACATGCTGCTACGATAACGATATCTGCTTCACCATTTTTAGCCTCCATATGCTGAAGGACTGTTTTACCTGCCCCGAAAGGTCCCGGAACACAGAACGTTCCGCCCTTTGCTACAGGAAGGAAAGCATCAATACAACGAATCTTTGTTACCAAAGGTTCATCCGGGCGAAGTCTCTCTTCATAGCATTTCACTGCCTGTTTGATCGGCTGTGTGATGACCATGCTGAGTTCTTTTTCTTCGCCTTTGCTATTTGCGATCACGCAAATGGTTGCTCTTACGTGATAAGAGCCTTTTTCTTTGATTGATTTAACTGTCCAGTCACGACCTTTCAGTGTGAATGGAACCATAATTTCATGTGTAAATAATCCTTCAGGAACACTACCAATAGGATCTCCTGCTTCAACAGAATCTCCCACCTTAACAGATGGTGTAAATTCCCATTCTCTGTCCGGAATAGGATCAAGATATACACCTCTCTCAAGGAAGAAGCCACACTGCTCGGCGAGATCCGGTAATGGATTCTGAAGACCGTCAAACACCTGGGTTAACAGACCTGGGCCAAGTTCTACACTCATTAATTCGCCAGTAAACTCTACAGCGTCTCCGACTTTAATACCGTTGGACATCTCGTAGATCTGCATGCTGGCAACACCATTGTTGATTCGGATAACTTCTCCTTTGAGACGTTTTCCGTCAACAAGAATATAACCAACTTCATTTTTATGAACTGAACCATCAAAGCTGACATTTGCCAGGTTTCCATTAATACCAGTTACATATCCTGTTACTGTTTCCATCAATTCTCTCCCGTTATAAGCTATATACGCGCTGCTGTACCTGATCAAAAAGGCGTTTGAATTCCTGTTGTCCTTTTTTCTGAACGAAACAGCTCTGGCGCTCAAGCAATTTTAGTTTAATAGCATACCCGAATAAATAAGCATCATCAAAAGTATGCAAGCCTACCAATGAATCAAGAATTTCAAATTCATAATCCAGTAAGATCTTCTCTGCCTCCAGCGGATTCTTTGCGGCCAGTGCAGCTCCTGCTACCTGCGCAATGACAGAATCCTTGTCATAAGATGTCAGATAAGGTCTCCCCAGATTCATACTCCTCTGATAATTAAGTTCCCTCATAAGATTCTTATAAAAAACTGCCCACTCTTTTACGAGCGGTCCCTCTTCCGATGAAAGAGTAAGATTCTTTAGGAAATTATATTTTGATTCGCTTACATTTGACTGGCACATGCCGAGGAACTCATCATAAGTCAGCGGCATATCTCCATCTGTCTTAAGATCCGGCAGGCTCGATATCAAGTAATAATATGAAGCCATAGACACCTCCTGCTAGAAATCAAGATTTCTGAAATATGGCATCAGCATCTGCATGATTTCTTCATCCGAACAGTCAAAATAACCCGAACCATCTTTTGCCGCCAGACGGAATCCTGCCTGAACGCCTTTTGTTGGTCTGATCTCAAGACCATTCTTAATTTCTTCTGCAAGCTCTGATTTCAGTGCATCACTCACTTCTGAAACTTCAGCTGAATAATTCTGTACATCTTCCCCGACTACGACAGCGTGGATCAATTTACCAAGTGCAGCTCCTGAAAGATTATCCTTAATCTTTGCAGAAAGGATCTTTTCAAATTCAGCTTTCACCTCAGTTTTAAATGCAAGCATAGCATCTCTTTTTGCCTGCTCTGCACTGATCGCAGCACTTTCTTTAAGAATACTGATTTCTTTCTCTGAAGTCTCTTTAACACTCTTCGCTTCAGCCTTGGCATCTGCTACAATTGTTTCTGCTTTTTTCTTAGCTTCCAAAATAATTTCTTCTGCTTCTGCATTAGCCACATCAATTCCTTCTTTTCGAATTGACGAAACTAAGTCTTGAATCTGTAATTCCATAAGTTCACTTCCTTTCTTTTTAATACTTAATAAAAAGAATTTATTCTAACTATAATATAACAATCCGCCTGTCTTTCGCAAGTATTTGATGACATTTTTGCAAAATTTATTATTTATTTTATAAATTTTAGACAAAAATCACAATCTTTTTTCTACTTTTAGGTAGATGTTTTCCCGACAGGCATCTGATATCACTCGCCAGACCTTTTGATACCACGCTCCTGCCTGTGCTTCATTCTCAATTATAACCGTTGTATCTCGAAGTTCTGTCAGGCAGTCATACAGTGCATCCAGATTATTGCCAAAGTACTCAGGAAACTGAAACTGTTCTCTCAGATATAAAAATGTTTCATCTCTGTTCTCCATTCTTCCGGCATCTAATATCACTCTCATCTTTTTTATTCCTCTCCATATAACAATTCAAAATTCTCATAATGATCTTCTGTATAATAGATCAGTCCGTCATCCGAATATACTATCCTTTTTGCATTCCGATGTCCGCCTTCATAGTCAATATCACACTCGTGATAAGTACGTCCATCTGCCTCTGGAAGCACCCCCTCATAATTTCCAAAATAATCACCGCCAATGCTTTTACCCGGAGCAACCTCATCCAGATTCCCTTCCTTACTGTCCCATCCAAGATCTTGTGCTTCCTTTTTTGTGATAAAATTATCCGGCAAATGCCCAAATTCATATAAATACGCAGCAACTTCATCTTTCGACGTATACTCACCGGATTCCTCAACAGAAAGCTGCAATTCTGACAGTTCCTCACTTTGTTGACTCTGTACGGAAGTTGAATCTTCCGTAGAAACACTCTGGCCCTCACACCCCGTCAAAAGACAAAGCATCAGGAAAATGATTCCTACAATATACTGAATTTTCTTCTTCATAAATGCCTCCTGATATTATAGATTTCTACAGCATATATTATCCATTTCCATGGAAATTTAAAACTTACTGTTTCACTATTGTACCAGACATTCCATATAATCGCCAGAGCTCTCTGTCTTGTCTTCTATTATGCTTTTCGATATACTATAATCAAATCAAAAATGAGTCAGGAGGTTCTTATGGAATTATTATTAACCAGCCAGGAAGAATGTCATCGCATAGAAGTGTATAATGAATATCTGAAAAAAATCCCAGAATTACTGAAGCAGCTGGAGACTGTTGAAAAGATGTACCAGAAAGCCATTCTGGAAGAAGCTATGTTAAAAGACAAGGACCGGTCCGATCATAGCGTATTGCTGTATAGTGATCGTCTGAACCACATCAAGCAGCAATGCGAAGAACGCTCCGCAGACATTCGTCAGCAATGTCACCTGATCTTTGAATTGAAGGCTCAGATCGAGGCAGAAAGCAGCGCACTGGACGCACTGATAAACTTTTCTTAATGAAAATCGGCGTACAGAACAATCTTTTTTTTGGATTAACTGCTGTACTTTTTGAATGGATTCCAGTTCACTTTTACAAAACACATATACCATAAGAGATATATCTCCATTTTTTTCATACTGCCTGAAGGACTGCCGATATTTACCTGTCGGTTTCACAGCAACAGGCAATAGTCCCTGATTAATCATTTCTGGTGGATAATATACTGCCTCTACGATCAATCCAACATGAACTGGGCCTTCCCGATACTCACCTTCCATCCCACGGATAATTGTTAATATTCTAAGCTATCCATGTTCAAAAGACAATGAGAGTTAAACTCCTGAGTCCGCTTTTCATCCGAGGTCATATCATAAGTAACCTGAATATAGTATCTCTGATTGCTGCAGGTCTTTCATAATCATCCCACTCCTTGTAGTTTTCGGATCTGCTCCTTTGTGCTGGTCCTGTGATAACCGTATACAACCATTTCGCTCTCTCTATGCTTTCCTATTATTTAAAACCAAAGACACTACTCCTGCTTCACCATACAATAGCCAATCCCTATATGTGTCTGGATACATTTATTAGAGATGTCTTTCTTTTCTATTTTTTTCCTCACAGTTGCCACATGAACCCTGAGTGAAGCAATGTCTCCCTCCAGAGAACTTCCCCATATTTCCTTCGTGATATGGGTATGGGTCAGCACTCTTCCAAGGTTTTTCGCCAACAGGCATAAAATTTTATATTCAATCGGAGTCACATGAATCTCTTCCTCTTTCACATATACTGTCTGCATTTGATAATCAATTGTTAAGCTACCATTATGAAAGACAGGAGTTCCGCCCTGCTGATTATTTTGTATGTACTGAATCCTTAGATAGTTTCCTCTGATTCTGGCAAGAAGTTCTGCTGTTGAAAATGGCTTGGTAATATAATCATCAGCCCCTGCATCCAGAGCATCAATTTTATCTTTATCTTCACTTCTGGCACTTATCACAGTAATTGGGACAGTAGACCAAGAACGTATTTTCTTAATCACATCAATCCCATCTATATCAGGAAGTCCCAGATCCAAAAGAATCAGTTCCGGTGACTGCGTTGTTACCTCGATAATCGCTTGCTTCCCATTTTTTGCTACATGATATTTATAATTTTCCGTCTCAAGAGCGGTGGTAATCAGACTGCGAATAGCAAAATCATCTTCTACCACCAGAATATTTGAATTATTCATGAATCTCTACCTCCTCAGCAGGCACCGTAAAATCAAAAACGGCACCTTTCGGTTTATTGTCATAGACCGTTATTCTTCCTCCATGTGCATTGATAATTGATTTACAGAGAGCAAGCCCAAGACCCAGACTCCGTTTCGAATCTGTTATTTCATTATTTGCCGTATAAAACATTTCAAAAATATGCGGTTTATCTTCATCCGAAATTCCCTTTCCAGTATCTGCAATCTGCACATGGACAAAACTTTTTTCTTTCTTTGTAGATATCACAATCTCTCCACCTGGAGGAGTATACTTCACTGCATTATCTACAATATTGATAATTACCTGAAGGATCAGTCGTGAGTCCACATTAACGAGCTGCATCTATGATCTCTTTTTATTCACAAGATAAATACCACAAGCAACCATCATTACAGCAATAAAATATTGCCATTTCAATTCTTCTTTAAGTAGTAATGCTGAGAATATTACTCCTAAAACAGGAATCAATGCATTAAAAATTGCTATCTTACTAATCGGATGATACGAAAGCAGCTCATTATAAATAGCAAAACAAACTGCTGAAATCATGATTAACGCTATTAATACAATCATTCCTTTCACATTTACACACCAGGGACTATTTGTCCCTATGATCAAGCCAATTGCCAGAAGCAATGCTCCTCCTATCATCATACTTTGTCCTGTTGCCTGCATCATATTCATTTTCTTTGAAGCTACTCGTGTTATGACACCACCGAGTGCTGCACAACCTGCATTTAGAAGAATCATTCCGTCCCCTCTAAATGTAATATTTTCAAAGAAATCCGCTCCCGGTTGAATATTAATTGCTACAATTCCCGCAATCCCTAATACACATCCAATCATTTTAGGAAATGATACTTTGTCATCAGAAAATATAATCGTTGAGAGAATAATTAAGAAAAAACCTCCCATAGAATCCAAAATGGTAGACCTTGCACTCGGGTTATATCCCAACCCTATATATGCAAACATATAATGAAGGGTTACATTTACTATAGCAAGAAAAATCAGCCACCATAAGTCATTTTTATTTTCTAATTCCAGTTTCTTTTTTCTCAAACAGCAAAATGCCGAAACCAGCATACCTGCAAAAAAGAATCTTATTCCGGCAAATAAGACTTTTCCTCCCAAATCAGCTGAAGCTATTTGAAATTCCTGATACCCGATTTTTATAAGCGGATAAGCCAATGACCATCCAAAAGCACAAAAAATTGCCAATATGGACTTATATTTACTATTCCTAAATATTTGTTCCATTTTCCTCATCTCCATTTTTTACGGCTTCATGCTCTCGCATCCGGTATCCGATTCCTATTTCCGTCTCCATATACTCCGGTTTTGCCGGATTCCGTTCGATTTTTCTTCGGGTGGAAGCCATTACAGAACGAAGTACCTGTGTATCTTCCCCGTATCCTTCTCCCCATATCTTCCGTAAAATCGTATGGTAGGTAAGTACCTTTCCCGGATTCTGCATAAATAAAAGCAACAGCTGATATTCCAAAGGGGTCAGATGAATCTCCTTGTCATCCTTATAGGCAATATGCGCCCCATTATCCAGTTTCAGATCTCCATTTACATATACGGTATCATCAGGTCTTTCCTCTGATTCCGAATGATTCATACGATAGTAATGCCGCAGTGCCACCCGGATTCTGGCCATCAGCTCTGTTGCAGAAAAAGGTTTCGTCAGATAGTCATCCGCGCCATCATCCAAAGCCGCAGCCTTTTCTTTATCCTGATCCCTTGCAGAAACGATAATGATAGGAACTTCTGACCATTCCCGGATTTTATGGAGTACTTCCATTCCATCCATATCCGGAAGGCCCAGATCCAATAAGATCAGATTTGCATTTTTCCTTACCATATAGGAGATGCCATCTTTCCCATTCACTACACCTTCCACAGAAAAACCTGCATTTTCCAATGTATAAACCATAAAATTCTGTATCTGTACATCATCTTCTATAATCAGTATTTTTTCTTTAAACAATTTCACTTTCTCCTTCCGTAAGCGGTAATGTAAAGAGAAACTCTGCTCCCTTTCTATCCGTCCGGTTCCGTCCGGTAATTGTTCCTCCATGGGCATTTATCACCGTTTCACAGATTGTAAGCCCCAGCCCGATTCCTCTTTTCACATCAGCCGAACGGGCTTTAGACGCATAAAATATTTTAAACAAATTAGAAACATCTGCTTCTGCAATTCCCTCTCCTTCGTCTCGGACAGAAACCAGTAGTTCATCTTCTGTGTAACTGGCAGAAACAGTAATGGCTTCCTGCGGTCTTGTGTGTTTTACTGCATTGTCCAACAGATTGGTAATTACCTGCTCAATCAGCTTTGCATCCATGGGCACTAACCGAAACTCTTCCGGTATCTCTACCTGTATCGCACGATCCGGGAAAATTCGTTCCACATGAGCAACCGCACATCCAATCACTTCTTCGATTGCTTCCATTTCCTTATGTATCACAATTTTACCATCCTGCAGTCTGGTCAGACTTAAGATATTTTCTACTAAAGATTTCAGCCAGTCGGCATCCTGATAAATACCTTGAAGCAGTTCCTGACGTCTGTCTTCTTTGTCTGTCATATCCATCAGCATTTCCGAAGTTCCCATAATACCTGATAACGGCGTCCGAAGATCATGGGAAATCGCACGCAGAAGATTCGCCCGTTCTCTTTCCCGTTCCATATTTTCTCTGTCACGCACTCTTTCTACCGTTACTTCAATACGTTCCATCGCCATGGAGACATTTTCTATGATAGAATGCAACAGCTTTTTCTTTTCCTGCAGCTGTTCCGCATTCACAGTTTTATCAATTTTTATCACTGCCAGCAAATGTTCCCTCCCATTAACCGGATATCCATAAGTGTCCTCTTCTTCCAGATATTCTGTCCGAAGATCTGTATATTTCTTCCGAATCTCTTCTGCATCCGGCAATCCTCTGTGAATCTGTTCTTTTCCTGACTGCTGAATGTAGATCGGTGCAGACTGTCCTCCAATATAAATACATCCAACATTTATCTGAAGAAGATGGCTGATACTTTCTGCAGCGATTTTCAGAACTGCTTCTATATCTGAAGCATCCGACAGTTTACTGGAGAGCATATATAAAATCTGGCTTTCTTTTCCTCTTTCATTAAAAGTTTTTCTTTTGTTGTCAGGGCACTCGTAAGAATGGAAGTTGTCAGCATGATTGAAAAAGTAACCAGATACTCCGGATCATTTACAGCAAGCGTATGATAGGGTTCTGTAAAAAAATAATTATAACATAGTAATGAAACTACCGCTGATAAAATCCCATACTGATATCCTGATGTAAATCTTGCAACCAAAAGAACAGCCAAAAGATACATCACTACAATGTTAGTCTCTGGAAATCCCAGTCCTGTAAATATCTTTCCAAGTATGGTAGCTACAAAGACAACTGCCGCCAGTTTTAACAGACTCAACAGTACTTCTTTTGTTTTACTCATTACAATCGCCTCTTTATTATCGTATTTTCCCCATTAAGTAAAGCACACACAGGCTGTTTTTCAATCCCATGAAACATGGCATTCAAGTTCACAAAATCTTCACAGAATTATTAGCACTCTCTATTGACGAGTGCTAATCCGTGTGTTATATTACACGTAGAACAAAGGAAGAGGAACTGATTTCTCTTCCTGATATTCATAAATCAACACTTCGGGTTTCTCCGATAGTGCAAACTTTAGTTTATGTCATGAAAGGAGATATGACTTATGTTAATGCCTAGTATTTTTGGAGAAAGTTTATTTGATGATTTTTTGGATGATTTTGCTTTCCCGGACATCGATAAAAAATTGTATGGGAAACATGCTCCCCATATCATGAAGACCGATGTGAAGGAAAAAGACAACACTTACGAAGTGGCCATTGATCTTCCGGGATTTAAGAAAGACGAGATTCAGATTCAGCTTGAAAATGGTTACATAACCGTAAGTGCGGCAAAAGGTCTGGATAAAGACGAAAAAGATAAGGAAGGAAAATATATCCGCCGCGAGCGTTATGCCGGAAATGTAAGCAGAAGCTTTTATGTAGGAAATAATGTTCAGAGAGAAGACATCCATCCGAAATTTGAAAATGGTATTCTTTCCTTTACTGTTCCAAAAGAGCGGAAGGCAGTAGAAAACAACTCACATTATATTGCCATCGAAGGTTAATCTCAAACGGGCAGGGAATAAAACCTCTGCCTGTTTTAAAAGCTAAATACAAGCAGGAAAGAGGTTTTTGATATGAGTAAAACGACATCAAGAGTATTATGGATTTTAGCCGGAATCTTTCTGATTATAATCGGGATCGGATGTTTGAGGAATCCTGGAGAAATTCTTTATGGTCTTCCCATTATCTTTGGAGTTGCCATGATGTTTTCCGGCATTATAGATATTGTGATATTTGCAGCCGGTCATGATTATATGGCAGGCTCTGGCTGGTTTCTTGCTGACGGCATTCTGACCATACTGATGTCTTTATTCATTTTGGGAAATGGATGGTTTACAGCAATGACTATTTCCTTTATTTTAGGAATGTGGCTGATTTTTTCAGGTATCACCAAACTGGTTAATTCTTTCGACCTTCAAAAACTGGGAGTAAAGGGCTGGGGCTGGTTTACAGTACTTGGAATCCTGCTGACTGTGATTGGTTTTCTGTCATTCACACATCCATTTGCAAGTATTGCAGCTATGGCCTGGGTAATCGGATTTTTCTTGATCCTACAGGGTATTGTATCTGTTATGCGTGGATGCTTTTCCAATCGCTTCTGGATGTAAAATATAACAAAAATAACATTGCCAAGGAGGAAAAAAGGCACCTCTTCATATAGATTCGGCTGCATACAAAATTGTGTGCAGCCTTTTTTAACGAATAGCTAATTTCAAAAACAATTCTCTTGCTCTCTACGGATAATCTTATCCTACAACAATTTTTTCTTTTTAAAATAAATAAGTTCCAGAATAATTGTTATTACTGCAATTGCAATCACTGCAACATATCCGTATTTCCACTGCAGCTCTGGCATATTTACAAAATTCATACCATACCATCCAGTCAAAAGTGTCAAAGGAAGGAATAACGTTGTGACAACCGTCAGAATACACATAATCTTATTCTGCTGTGCATCTTGCTGAGATTGGTACAATTCCCGTAACTGTAGTATATTCTCCCGAAGCAACTGTACATGGTTTTGCAGCCGTTCTGTACGAAGTGCATAACGATTCCACTGTTCTGTATTACAGATGATAGAAATTCCATCTTGAGACTGGAGTAGATCACCAATCACAGTAAGTTGCTCATAATAGGCATCCAACTCCGAAAGTCTCTGACGATACCTTGTAAGTACTGTAAAGAAATCATCCGGAACATTTTTTATGAGCTGGTCTTCCATCTTTTCAATCTCTTTTTCTAAATGTAACAGATACAAAAGATCATTTTCAATCATCACTTCCATCATTTTAAGAAGAAACTGATCCGGCGATTTCAACTGCTGAAACTGTTCTTCTTTTTTCTCTATCCAGTGTTTCAGATCCCCATTGCACTCAATTAAAAAAAGTTCTTTATCTGTCATGTAAAATCCACAGGAAATCTGAGATGTACGTTTTTCATTTTTTTTCGGTACTCGCAAAGTTCCCAGAATACAATCCTGATACACTTCTGCTTTGCAGTATCGGATTGATCTGATACTGTGTAATAATTCTTTATCATGCGGAAAATCCTTCTTCAATTCTCGAAATTCATCTTCCTTTATGATCGTAAGGAACTGCAACTTCTTCATAGAATCTCTCATACTCCTTTCTTCCTTTATTCTTCTCTAGTAAATCAGGATACTCTTTATTTTTATGAAATGCAAATACGAATTGGCAGGAACTGTCACAAGCACAATAACCAAATAGCAACATCAGACATATTAATATCGCATTCAGATGCCCAAATACATTCTTATAATATTTTTAGTACTTTTTTAGTACCAAGAGAAAAGAAATGATTTTTTTGATTTTTCCAAGAAATAATTTAGAATAAAAAAAACACCACAAAGCCTATAATCCAAGCTTTGTGGTATTCATGAGTCCCAGTCGGAGTGACGTGATTCGAACACGCGACCTCTACGTCCCGAACGTAGCGCTCTACCAAGCTGAGCCACACTCCGATAAAAGAACCGGACATCTTACAAGAAGACATCCGGCGCCCCTGCCAAGGAACTACGGATAGAGGACTCGAACCTCTACTAACAGAGTCAGAGTCTGCTGTGCTGCCATTACACCAATCCGCAATGTGTTTCCAGCGAACATATTATATTATACCAAGTTTTTCAAAAAAAGCAACCCCTTTTTTTATTTTTTTTCATTTTTCTCGAATTTTTCTTCTACCTCCAAAACAACTGCGCACACTCCACACACGAGAACGTCGCACAGCTTGAGATTGTCAGGTGTTAGGATAGGCACCGGACATTCAAGCATCCTGAGCCATCCTAACGCTTTGACTTCTCAGCCTGCAGACTTTCTCGCCCTAGATCCTCTTAATTCTCTCAATTGCTGCTACGGTATTCTCATAAGAACCAAATGCAGTCAGTCTGAAGTATCCTTCTCCGCTTGGACCGAATCCTGATCCAGGAGTACCTACTACATTTGCTTTTTCCAGCAGATAATCAAAGAATTCCCAGGAGGTCATTCCATCTGGAGTCTGCAGCCAGATATATGGTGCATTGACACCACCAGATACGTTATAACCAGCTCCTTTTAATCCTTCATAGATTGTCTTTGCATTCTTCATATAATAAGCGACCTGCTCTTTTAACTGGGCTTTTCCGGCTTCTGAGTATACTGCCTCTCCGGCTTTCTGTACGATGTATGGAGCTCCATTATATTTTGTGCCGTGACGTCTTGCCCACAGAGAATGCAACATCACATCTCCACTCTTTACGTCTTTTGGAATAACGGTTGCGCCAAGTCTTACTCCTGTAAATCCTGCATTCTTCGAGAAACTTCTAAGCTCGATCGCACAGGTTCTTGCACCTTCACACTCGTAGATACTGTGTGGAACATTTTCTTCGGAAATATATGCTTCATAAGCTGCATCGTAGATGATAACTGCACCAACTTTATTGGCATAATCAACCCATTCCTGTAGCTGATCCTTGGTAATCGTAGATCCGGTCGGGTTATTTGGGAAGCACAGATAGATGATATCTGGTGTCTCTTTTGGAAGTTCTGGCGCAAAGTTTGTCTCCTTGGTACATGGCATATAGATAACATTACTCCAAGTTTCTGTCTTTGCATCGTAAGTACCTGTACGTCCAGCCATTACGTTTGTATCTACATATACTGGATATACCGGGTCACATACGGCAATCTTATTGTCTTTTGCAAAGATTTCCTGAATATTACCAGAGTCACATTTTGCTCCATCGGAAATAAAGATCTCATCTGCCTTAATATCACAGCCTCTATTCTGATAATCATTTTTTGCCATAGCGCTTCTTAAGAATTCGTATCCAAGATCCGGTGCATATCCATGGAAAGTCTCAGCATGCGCCATCTCATCTACCGCACTGTGTAACGCATCAATGATCGCAGGTGCCAAAGGCTGAGTTACATCTCCGATTCCAAGACGTATAATACTTTTATCTGGATTTGCCTCCTGAAAAGCTGCTACTTTCTTACCAATCGTCGAAAAAAGATAACTTCCTGGTAATTTCAAATAATCTTCGTTTACTTTAAACATTGTTCTTTCTCCTTCTCTTTTTCTCATATACATTGATTCTAAGCTATAGAATGCCAGAAATATCAATCTCTCCATCGAATACGGTTGCTGCAGGTCCTGTCATATAGACCTTGTCGGCTTCCTGATCCCATTCAATCTGCAGATCTCCACCTAATAACTGAATCGTTACTTTATGATCGGTCAGTCCATTTAAGATACTGGATACAGCCACTGCACAAGCTCCGGTTCCACATGCCAGTGTCTCTCCGGAACCTCTCTCCCACACACGCATTTCTACCGTCTGTCTGTCAATGACTCTGGCAAATTCTGTGTTGATTCGCTTTGGAAAACGTTCATGATTCTCGAATTTTGGTCCGATTTTTTCGATATCAAGTCCTTTTACATCGTCCATATATACCACCGCATGCGGATTTCCCATGGATACACCTGTCATCCGATATTCCATCTGATCTACTACGATTGGCTCGTTGACCACACGGTTCCCCTCTGCAATAATTGGAATATTTTCCGGTTTTAATTCCGGTCTGCCCATATCGACCTTGACCAACGCTACTTTTCCATCTTTTACTGTGAGATCCAGATATTTAATACCTCCAAGGGTCTCTACAGAGATACTTGTCTTATCTGTAAGTCCATAATCATATACATATTTTGCAACACAGCGGATTCCGTTACCACACATCTCGCCCCTCGAACCATCTGCGTTATACATCTCCATCTCAAAATCTGCCACTTCTGACGGGTTTATCATAATCAATCCATCAGATCCGATTCCGAAATGTCTGTCACTCACATACTTCGCAACTTCCGGAGGATTCTCAATCTTTTCCCGGAAACAATTTACATAGACATAATCATTTCCCAGTCCCTGCATCTTTGTAAACTTCATATTAATCTCCTTATTCCTATTCGGCCATAATGCTTAATACCATCTCTGCTGTCTCGACCATATTCGTTCCGCTGTCCATACTACTCTTCTGTAGATATCTGTGCGCTTCTTCCTCTGACATATTATTACGCGCCATCAACAATTCCTTAGCTTTATTAATCAAAGCCTGCTGTTCTGGATTCCGGTTCTTCTGCTGTAACTTTCTCTTCTTCCGCCTTCTGTCTATGGAACGAAGCATCATCTCCATCGTATTGATCAGATCATATACTTTAATCGGCATTGACAATCCTACAACCCCTTCGATCAGACCATTGCTCCATTTTTCCTGAGACGCGATTAATAACATCTCAAAATTATCCGGCAGATATTCACGAAGTTCCGTGTACATCATATCCTTCAGCTTATAGCCACATATCACTATTCCTTCATCTACAGTATCTGCATAATGCATTGCCTGGGCACCTGTAGTGCATACCCCGGTCACATCCATGCCTCCTCGTACTAACAGGTTGCGAATATTCGTTGCATTATCCCGATTTGGAAATACAACAATAATACCAACCAAACTTACACCCCCTGTTATCTCCGTCTTCCTTTGAATTGTCTACGTGTTTCAACAGGAGTATTTACAGGCGGTGTAAGTACTTGCCAAGCTCCCATTCTGTAACCTGTGCACGATAATCTTCATATTCTTTTGTCTTTGCTTTAATATATTTCTTTGACAGATCTTCTCCCAAGACATCCTGAATAAAGGCATCTTTTTCGAATTCTTTTGCTGCTTCCAGAAGACTTCCCGGAAGATTCTCGATTCCTGCATCCATTCTCTCCTGTTCTGTCATCTCATAGATATTACAGTCAATACTGTGAGGAGGCATAATCTCATGCTTAATTCCATCCAGCCCTGCTGCCAGACATACCGCAAGAGCCAGATATGGATTTGCTGAAGGATCCGGGCTTCTAAGTTCCACTCTTGTTCCTTCTCCCCGGCTTCCCGGAATCCGAATCAATGGTGTCCTGTTCTTTGCAGACCACGCAATATAAACCGGAGCTTCATATCCTGGAATCAGACGTTTATAGGAATTTACGATTGGATTCGTAATAAAACTGATTGCCTTCATATGCTTCATGATTCCACCTATAAAGTAATATGCCTCTTTACTCAACCCATTTGAATCCTTTTTATCCTGGAATGCATTGATTCCATCTCTGCTCAGCGACATATTCAGATGCATTCCTGAACCATTGATTCCATATTTTGGTTTTGGCATAAATGTAGCATGCAGACCGTGGCGCTTTGCAATTGTCTTCACGACCAGTTTAAATGTCATAATATTATCCGCGGTTGCCAATGCCTCATCATAGCGGAAATCAATCTCATGCTGTGCCGGTGCCACTTCGTGATGGGATGCTTCAATCTCAAAGTCCATATCTTCCAGAGTTAATACCATGTCTCGTCTTGCATTTTCTCCCAGGTCTAAAGGTCCCAAATCAAAGTAACTTGCACATTCGTGTGACAAAGTCGTCGGAAGGCCATCATCATCGGTATGGAACAGGAAAAATTCACATTCCGGTCCTACATTAAATTCATACCCCATGCTTCTGGCTTCCGTCATAACTTTTTTCAAGATATATCTCGGATCACTCTCAAAAGCAGTTCCGTCCGTCTTATATACATCACAGATCAACCTCGCTACCTTCCCCTGTTGTGGTCTCCACGGAAAGATCTCAAAAGTATTCAAATCTGGATAAAGATACATATCCGATTCTTCAATCCTTGCGAATCCTTCTATGGAAGAGCCATCAAACATAATCTGATTATCCAATGCCTTCTCCAACTGACTGGTGGTAATTGCAACATTCTTCATTGTTCCAAAGATATCTGTGAACTGCAGGCGGATAAATCCCACATCCTCTTCTTCCACCATTCTCAAAATATCTTTTCTCGTATAATTATTCATGATTTTTTCCTCCTAATTATATAAGTACTTCTTCCAGATGTCTTTTCTTATCTGCCTGATTTATATAAAAATGGGCGCTCTCATGCCATGATGAAAACGCCTTTGTTTTACTTCTTAGATTATAGATAGAAAAAGGCACTTTGTCAACGTGACAAAATGCCTAAGATTCTGCAAATCATGCTCTAATCTTCGTCATCTAACCAATAGCCGTCATCCGTCTGTACATAAGAATTCCCATTATTGTTGCCACAGCTGATTCCCCTTTTAATCGGAGCCAGCAAAAATCCATACACAATTCCTGCCAGCACTGCGCATAAGATTACCAGTACTTTCTCTGCAGGGGTCCAGTCTCTTGCCAGAAAATCCTTTATACTTTGCCATATTTCTTTCATAGTGATACCTCCTTTATTCATTATATATACCCTTCATTTTCTGATTACATATACCTGTGTTCATTATAGCAGATTTTGCTCTTTGACAAAAGCAAATATTACATTTCCGAATTGAAATATCATTTTATTTTTGATAGAATATAGATATTCTACGAATGAGGTGAAAGAATTATGGGACTTGCAATACCTATCGAAACAAGTGCGCGCCACATTCATCTGTGTCGCGAGGATTTTAATATATTATTTGGCGAAGACCGTGATCTGACATTTAAAGCCGAGTTAAGCCAGCCTGGACAATACGTCTGCAAAGAACGTGTTGCTGTCAGAGGTCCTAAGGGTTCCTTTGAAAAAGTTGCTGTGCTCGGTCCCTTTCGTAACGAAACGCAAGTAGAAATCTCCATGACAGATTCCCGCAAGCTTGGTATCCCCGGTGTCATCCGTCAGTCTGGTGACACAGCCGGTACTCCTGGCTGTGTCCTGGAAGGCCCGAACGGGAGCATCGAACTCGACCACGGTGTTATTGTTGCCAAGCGTCATATCCATATGACTCCTGTGCAGGCTATTCAGTTAAATGTCAAAGATAATGACGAAGTTTTCGTAATTATGGAGAGTTTCGAACGTTCATTAATTTTTGCTGATGTTGTTGTCCGTGTGAATCCGAATTTTGCACTGGCAATGCATGTTGACACCGACGAGGCCAACGCTTTTGCCAATGACAACCATCCAACCGGAGCATTGTTAAAACTCTTCGGCGGACGAACCTACAATCTTCAGAAATGGGCAGAAGAAGTTCAGAACGGCATCAATCGTTTTTAATCTGACGCCCGGTCACATCCATATGATAATCTTCTTTATAAATCAATTCTGACACCGGAACGATCTGATAGCCTTGTTCTTCTAAACCTGTCAGCAATTGTTCCAGTGCCTGTGCAGTATATTTTGCACCGTTATGACAGAGAATGATAGCACCGTTTTTTAGATCTTTATGGTTTAATACGGTGTCTATGATACTTTGTACTCCATAGTCTTTCCAATCCAAACTATCCACGGACCACTGAATCGGATAATATCCGCATTCCTGTGCAGTCCGAACCACCTCATCATCATAATCTCCATAAGGCGGACGGAAGAGCTGCATCTCCACTCCCGTCAGTTCTTTTACTCTCTCATGGACTTTCATGATCTCTTCTTTCTGCTCTTCTTTCGATAATTGCGACATATTCTTATGGTTCTCACTGTGATTTCCAAGATCATGCCCGGCTTCCTTTATTGCTTTGACATCCTCTGGATATTTTTCCACCCATCCGCCAGTCATAAAGAAAGTCACATGGACATTGTGTTTTTTTAAGATGTCCAGAATCTTCTGCGTATCTTCATCTCCCCAGGCCGCATCAAAGCTTAACGCTACTTTTTTCTCCGATGTCTCCACAGAATAGATAGGAAGCTCCCTTCCATTTACATTACTGGAAACGGTCGTGTAACTGGAAATATACTTGTAGGAACCTGACAGAGCAATAAGCAGTACCATTGCAAACACTCCGTAATTCTTCCATTTTCTCTTATTTTCTTCTTTCATAAATAAGACTCCAGCCATACATTTACTACTAATATATGTATCTGGATTTTGTCCTACCTCTTCAAATCTTTCTTATTCTCCCAAAAGAAAAAGGATGCACTTTTTCATAGCACATCCCCTTTTACATTGCATTAATGTTTAATATAAACATTGTAGAAAGTACAAGAACAAATCCCACTACATCAACCATCTGAAAGCTGGTCCCCAGAAATACTGCCGCCAAGATGGTAGCTGCAACTGGTTCCACACTGGACAGTAGTCCTGCATACACCGAACCAACACTTTTCAGTGCAGCAAGATAAAAGCAAAATGGTAAAATGGTTCCCATAATAACAATTGCGAAAAATCCAGCTATAACTATCCAGTCAATCTCTATCTCATATCTCCAGGGCCTTATCGCAATCATGAGAGTTGCTCCGCCCACAACCATAGCCCATGCGCAGATAATCTCAGCCGGGAATTTCTTAAGTAGCGGTCCTGGAAGCACACCATAAAAGCAAGTGGTAAGGGCCAGAATCATGCCTAGAATAATTCCTTTGGGAGAAATCGACAATTCATGGATATTGCCATGGGTTGCCACCAGGAAAATTCCCGATATGGAGCACAATACCGCTATGATTTCTTTCGTTTTGGGTGCCACTCTGTAAATCACCGCAAAATATAAAATCAAGATTGCCGGGTTCAGATATTGGAAAATAGTAGCTGTTCCAGCATTAGTCTCCTGCACTGCCGCAAAAAAAGAATACTGCATTCCCATCATTCCCAGAATGGAAAATGCTACTTGCCGGACTCCATCGCTCTTGTCCTTCCATACCTCAAACGGTTTTTCCTTTTTGATCAATACTGCATAAAGAAACAGAAGAATCCCAGCCGTCACTAATCGGTATGGAACCAGCCAGGTAGAAGTAATTCCTTTATGTTGGAACAAAAATTGTGCTATGGGGCTTGTTCCGCCCCATAGCAACCCTGCCGCAAATGCGGCGATAAAGCCTTTTTTTCTAGTCATTTGCGTTCAGCCATTCCTTCATTAGCTCAACATATCTGTCATTATCCTCTACGAAACACATATGACGACAGGTACGGAACAATTCCCATCTGGAATTCGGGATTCTGTCATACATATATTTTGCGATATATGGTGTACACAGATCATTACCGCCATTAATCACAAGTGTTGGCTCTTTGATATCTTTTAACTGTTCTGTAACATCGTAATCTTTCAATGTTCCCATAGGAGTATATTCATTCGGGCCCCATCCCACTACATAAGATTCTCCGCCTTTTTTCACCGGACGGCGCAGACATTCTGGTGAATCCTCTGTAACAGCTCCTGCTGCATGACGAAGCATATATTCCGTCTCTGCTGCCTGATATGCCGGATCACTGTAATCATTGGTAGATGTTGCTTTCTCAATTGCATCCTGCATCTCCTGCGGAAGTTCCTTAATCATACGATGCTGTTCAATTCCCCACATCCAGGAAGCCGGAAGTGTGCTGGAAAGAATCAGGCTCTTAAGTCCTTCTGGCTTATGATTACATACATAATCCAAAAGCAACATTCCACCCCAGGACTGTCCCAAAAGGTGCATCTCATCCAGTCCTAGATGTTCTCTTAAAGCAATCAACTCGTTAATCCATGTCTCTGCATTCCACAGATCCGGACGATTCTCTACATAAGATTCTCCACATCCAATCTGATCATACATGACAATCTGACGTCCATCTTCCTCTGCCAGTCTGTCTAACACTTCAAAATAATTGTGGGTAGATCCTGGCCCGCCATGTAATAATACCAATGGCTTCTTATCTCCAGTTTTCTTTCCTACAATACGATAATAAGTTTTGTACTCCAGGTATGGCATATAGCCTTCTTTAATCTCCATAGTTGAAAACCCCCTTTTTCTTCTTTCCCTATTATAATTAATTTATTTTCAAATAGCAATAGAGGGGATGGGGAATTTGCAAATTCCCCCATCCCCTCCTTCCTAAAAGGTGAGTTCCATCTTGGTTCCTTTTCCCACTTCGCTCTCTACGCGAATCTGTGCTCCATGCAGGATTGCACCGTGTTTTACAATTGACAGTCCCAGTCCGGTACCTCCGGTTTCTTTGGAATGGCTCTTGTCTACACGGTAGAAGCGCTCGAAGATTCGTTCCTGTTGGTCTGTCGGGATTCCAATACCCGTATCTGTGACAATAACTTTTTTGCCCTTTAAAGTACCGCCAACCCAGATACTGACTGAACCTCCCTTTTTATTGTATTTAATCGCATTTTCACAGATATTATAAATCATCTCATCAATGACCTGACGAACGCCACGGCAGATTACAGATTCTCCGGTCAGCTCAACATGGACATTTCTTTTCGTCGCCTGTGGTGCAAGCCGACTTACGATTTCTCGCGTAAGTGCATAAAGATCAACATCTTCTTTTTCAAGTTCTACACCGCCCTCATCCAGTTTAGACAACTTGATAATATCTTCTACCAGTGTGATCAATCGTTTTGCTTCATTATAAATGCGTTCTGAGAATTTATTCGTATCTTCTGGCCGTACCATGCCATTCATCATGATCTCGGCATACCCGGATATGGAAGTAAGCGGGGTCTTCAACTCGTGGGATACGTTTGCAGAAAATTCTTTTCGCATATTTGCAACTGCATCTTTGGTCTTGTTCTGCTCATCAATTCGTTCTAGTAACGGCGTCAGTTCCTCATACATCTCATGATCCAAAGGATTCTCAAGATTCAATTCATTAATCGGCCGTATCAGCCTGCCTACCTGTTGTCTGGATAATCCCCATGCAAATACCAGCATCAGGATTGCAATAATTCCGATTCCCGGCAATATCTTCATTGCCGTGTAAAATGCAGTATCCACACTTTTAGCCACACGTAAGATTGTGTGGTCAGGAAGCTGTTCTGCATAATAGAACATTTCCTGCCTCATAGTATCTGATTCTCTGACATCTTTTCCGGTTCCGGACTTCATTGCCTCCTGAACTTCCGGCCGATTCTTATGATTCTCTAATTCCATCTTTCCCTGCTGAGAATCATATAAGATTTGTCCATCCTCATCAATCAGAGTCACTCTTGTACTCTTACGTACCGCATCCATCTCCTGCAGATAGTCTACACCGGATATTTCTATCGCTGCCCGGATATAATCTGCTTCCTGCTGAAGTTCATCTTCCATCACATTTACCGTCTGATGGTATATTACAAATGTTGTCATTGCATAAGCAATCAGAAGCGTTGTCGCAATGACCAGAATCATGCTCTTCTGTATTCGGTTCCTTAGTCTCACTGTTGTCATCCGCTCCTTCTCCAACATACTTTCACTCTGAATCATTATATCGACAGGGACAGTGACATCTATTCGCGCATACGATAACCCACACCACGGACTGTCTCTATTCTCTCTCCACTTTTCCCAAGCTTCTGACGCAGGGTCCTGACATGGACATCCACCGTTCTGGTCTCGCCATCAAAATCATAACCCCAGATTTCTTCCAGGAGAAGATCACGAGTCATCACAATATTAGAATTCTTCATCAGTCGCTTTAGCAATTCGTATTCCTTCAAAGTCAGATTCACAATCTCTCCCGACGCCGTTACTTCGTGTTTCTTGGTATCGATCTCAATATCTCCGACCTTAATAATATCCTGCAGCTCATTAGAACTTTTCTGACTCCTTCGAAGCACCGCTTTAATTCTGGAAATCAATTCCATCATACCAAACGGTTTCGTTACATAGTCATCTGCCCCCAGATCCAGTCCTTTCACTTTATCATATTCTGCTCCCTTCGCCGTCACCATGATTACAGGGATATCCCGTGTTTTCGGCGATGCTTTTAATCTTTTCAGCAACTCTATCCCATCTTCACCGGGAAGCATAATATCCATCAGAACAAGTTCCGGTGTCTCCAGCGCCAACGCTTCCAAAAATTCCTTTCCATCTTCAAAACCACGCGCTTTAAAGCCCGTGGTCTCTAATGTGTATACGACTAATTCTCGAATATTACTGTCATCCTCTACACAAAATATCATAAACTGTCTCCTTACGCTTTCTATACCTTACTCTCTTTATGAATTCCGGTAATAGAAAATTCTACCCACTCCGCAATGTTCGTGGCATGATCTGCGATTCGTTCCAGATATTTGGCCACCATGATAAGGTCTATAACCTTTACTCCCTGGTTACCCTTATTCTCGGCAATGAATTCCACCAGCTCCTGCTTATTTTCCTCGAACATCTTATCAACTTCATCATCTGCTTCCATGACATTTCTTGAAAGCTCGAGATTCTTCTCTACATAAGCAGTCACACTGTCTCTGACCATCTTAGCTGCTGCTTCAGACATCTGACCGATTCTTGGTATCTCCGTCGGCTCAACCCTTCCTTCAGAAATAATGATTTCCGCAATATCGGATGCCTGATCTCCGATTCGTTCCATATCGGTGATCATCTTTAGCGCTGCCGAAATCTGGCGAAGATCTCTGGCTACCGGCTGCTGCTGTAGTAACAGCTTCAGACACAGACGTTCAATATCCTTCTCCATCTGGTCAATCTCTTCATCTGCCTCGCGTACTTCTCTTGCCTGCTCAATATCACCTTTCTGTAATGCCGTGGTTGCACGGTTAATGGCAACTTCACATAACTCTCCCATGTGGATCAACTGTTCATTCAGATGCTGCAGCTGCATATCAAACTTATTACGCATATCTTAACCAAACCTCCCTGTAATATAATCCTCTGTTCTCTTATCTGCCGGTATGGAGAATAATTTTTCAGTATCATTGTATTCTATAACTTCTCCTAACAAAAAGAAGGCTGTATTGTCAGATACACGCACTGCCTGCTGCATGTTATGTGTGACCATGACAATAGTATAATCTTTTTTCAGTTCCATCGCAAGGTCTTCAATCTTGGAAGTTGAGATGGGGTCAAGCGCGGATGTCGGCTCATCCATCAGCAGCACTTCTGGCTGTACTGCAAGCGCTCTTGCAATGCAAAGTCTCTGCTGCTGTCCGCCAGACATTCCAAGCGCACTGGTCTTCAGACGGTCTTTGCATTCATCCCAGATTGCCGCATCGCGCAGAGATTTTTCTACAATCTCATCCAGTTTAGATTTTGAATGAATTCCGTGTGTTCTTGGGCCATAAGCGATATTATCATAGATACTCATTGGAAATGGATTTGGTTTTTGAAAAACCATTCCTACCCTTTTTCTCAACAGATTCACATCTATATCTTTGAAAATATCCTGACCATCCAGAAGAATCTCCCCTTCAATACGACATCCCTCTACCAGATCATTCATTCGGTTAATGGATTTCAGCAAAGTGGATTTTCCGCATCCGGAAGGGCCGATAAATGCAGTAATCTTATTTGCTTCAATCTCAAGATTAACATCTTTCAAAGCATGAAAATCACTGTAATACAGCTCCATATTTTTTATGCTAATTTTACTCATGACAATTCCTCTCTATACTTTCGTTAATTTCTTCGCCACAACGCTAGACAATGTATTGATTCCAACCACTAACACCAGCAGGATAACGGCTGTTGCATAAGCCTGATCCATGTATAATCCTTCACTGGCAAGATTATACATATGTACTGCCAGTGTTCTTCCTGAACTCATGACACTCTTTGGGAAATCAGCTACCGTTCCAGTAGTATAAATCAGTGCCGCCGTCTCACCTACGATTCTTCCGATTGCCAGGATCACACCTGCCAGAATACCCGGCACTGCTGAAGGCAATACAATCCGGAACACTGTACGAAGTTTGCCGGCGCCAAGTCCAAAACTTCCTTCCCGATAAGAATCCGGCACTGCCTTCAGGGCCTCTTCTGTACTTCTCATGATCAGTGGAAGTACCATAATAGACAGGGTAAATGCACCCGCCAGAATGGAGAATCCCCATCCACATGTCGTAACAAAGAACAACATTCCGAACAGACCATAGACAATAGAAGGAATTCCCTGCAAAGTCTCTGTAGTCAATCGGATTATTTCTACAAATTTATTTCCTCTCTTTGCATATTCCACCAAAAATATCGCAGAAAAAATTCCAAATGGTACTGCTATCACCAGCGATAAAAACGTCATAATAATCGTATTAATCAGCGCTGGCATTAAGGATGCGTTTTCAGAAGTATAATTCATTGAAAACAAGGAGGGGTTTATATATGGCACTCCATGGATCAAAATATATGCAATCAAGAAAATCAACACCGTAAATGTCAGGATTGCAGAAAGCATTACCAGAAGCATTACAACAAAGGAACCTGGTGTCCTTTTGTATGATTTCATTTTTTGCTTAAATGTAACTTCATTACTACTCATGATCGTTCCTCCTGTTTAATAGTGCTACACAGAAATTAATGATCAGTATAAATACGAACAACACCACACCTGTTGCTATCAGTGCTTCTCTGTGAAGACCGGCTGCATATCCCATCTCGATAACAATGTTCGCTGTCAGTGTCCTGACTCCTTTAAATATACCCGCCGGCATTCTTGCCTGATTTCCTGCTACCATGATCACGGCCATCGTCTCACCGATCGCACGGCCTACTCCCAGCACAATTGCTGCAACCACGCCAGACTTTGCAGCAGGAAGAACAACTTTAAAGATTGCTCTCTCATGTGTTGCCCCCAGGGCGACTGCGCCTTCATAATACTGTGACGGCACTGCCCGAAGAGAGGATTCTGTCAACCCTATGATGGTAGGAAGAATCATCATTCCAAGCAGAAGAGATGCGGTAAGAATACTGCTTCCATTTCCAGCAGATCTTAAGATTCCCATCTCTTTTAAACTCCTTCCTATATTGCGAATCAATGGAACTAATACTACAAGTCCAAAGAATCCATATACAACCGACGGAATTCCAGCCAGCAATTCTGTCGCCGTTTTCAACGGTTTATAGATCTGCTTTGGACAATAAAATGCCATAAACACCGCTGTTAAAATACCAATCGGCACGCCAAATACAATCGCACCTGCCGTTACATAGAGGCTTCCGACAATCATCGGAAGGATTCCATATATGTCATTATTCGGTTTCCATATCTCTCCAGTCAGAAATTTGCCAAATCCGATCTCTTTCATTGCAGGGATACCATTTGCAAATAAAAACACACAAATGAGAGCTACCGCCAACACCGAAGCGCAGGCGGCAATGAAGAACACTCCCTGCATGAATTTTTCAGTCCATGCTTTCGATTTCATATTATTCTAATACCTCATCCCATGTAAGAGCTTCACCTGTGTAGATTGCTTTTACCTGATCACTTGTCAGCTCATCTGTCGTATTATTTTTATTTACGATAACTGCGATACCATCTGTTGCAATTACCTGTGGTACGAGACCTGCACTTAATTCTTCGTCTTTCAGTTCACGAGATGCCATACCGATGTCATAGCTTCCATCAATAGTAGATGTCATACCTGTTGTAGAATCTGTTGTCTGAAGTTCAATCTCAGCATTTACATTTACTTCTTTGTAAGCTTCGATTAATTTTTCCATTACAGGAGATACAGATGAAGATCCACCAACAACAGCTTTTCCTGAAGGAGCTGTTCCTGCATATGGCTCAGCGTCATCAGAAGCAATGTAACCATTATCAGAAATAACCTGCTGTCCTTCTTTACTCATGATAAATGTAATGAAATCATTTGCAACTTCGTTGTCCATTCCTTCTTTTGTGGCAATGTTAAATGGTCTTGATACTTTGTATTCACCGCTCTTAACGTTCTCTGCTGTTGCTTCTGCTCCATCAATCTTTACTGCCTTGACACTGTCATCAAGAGAACCAAGTGATACATAACCAATCGCATAATCATCTCCAGCTACGGTTGTCAGCATAACAGATGTACTGTTCGTAATCTGAGCTTCCTCGGTTGTCATATCAATCTTCTCGCCAGATTCATCCTTCTCTTCAATTCCGAACAATTCAATAAATGCTCCTCTTGTACCAGATCCATCTTCTCTTGATACGATTGTGATATCCATAGAAGGATCCCAATCTCCACCTTCTGCTGTCTCTTCTGTAGCTGCATCCTCTCCCTCTGCAGAAGAATCTGCATCAGAACTTCCACAACCAACTGCAAGACTTGCAATCATACCAACTGTTGCTAATACTGCAATAAACTTTTTCAATTTCATATTCAATTTCTCCTTTGATTTTGCTTTTTGTTTTCTTCACAGTTGTTATCATAAAGGCGCAATGTAAAATCTGAAATCTCAGGAATGTAAAATAAATGTTAAATTGGGGACGTAGTATTTTGCAAAAATACTACGTCCCCAATTGCAAAATGTGGTGTACCCAAATGAAAAATGCCCTGTACCCATTTAGTTCTCTAAGTCCGTTATTCCTTTTTCTGTATACAAATCTTTGATGTTCACTGTTTTCGTAACATCTGCGAAGTGTATTTTTATCTCTTCATTTCCGGTTAAATCTATGGTTCCCTTACCGTCAGAATCTAAGATGGTATCTTCATCAATGAAGGTAAATCTGTAATATCCTCCTGTACGAACTGGTTCCTTGAATGGGCTCACACGATATTTTATAATTTCAAGCCATTCTTCCTCTCCAACACTGATAACACCTGCACTAATATATATTTTTTCATTCTGCGGCAGGAACCCAAGTGTTACTATGTTTCCCACTTTCTCATAAGTAATTCTTACGTCACTATAATCTGCGGTCCTTCCATATTCGTAATATGCTTCATATACACCAAATAAAACGGCGCATATCATGGCTGTCACCATCACGGCAGCGAAAATCTTATGCAGATTAACTTTTCGTACTTTAAGCAATGGCTGAATCTCTTTTTTTCTTTTCTCTATCTCGTCTTTCGCTAACTTATCTGTGACAATTTCTTTTCGCATCTCCTCCAGGTATCTACGGCATTCTCTGCAACCTTCCAGATGTTCTTCAATTGCCTGGTTGCTTTCTTCACTTGTTAATCCGTCGATATAGCTTGGTAATAAATCCCGGATAATTTCACATTTCATTCTTTTTTCCACCCTTTCACAATTTTCTGTTTTGCACGATAGAATGTCACTCGCGCCCAGTTTTCATTTTTTCCAAATAATTCCGCGATCTCTTTAAAAGAGAATGCTCCTGTAATTCGAAGCAGTACCACTTCTTTTGAAATTTCATCCAGAATGTGCACCTTCTGAAATAATTCCATCTTTTCTTCTTTCAGGCAAAACTTTTCATCCAAAGATTCATTACCAGAATGCATTTCTTCTAGAAGCGAGGTTGTTCCTTTCTTCTTTCTGCGTTCCAGTTCCCTGTACCACAAATGCTTTGCAATCTGGCACAGCCAAGTTGACACTTTACAGGTTCCATCATATTTCTTTGACGACCGGACTGCCTGATAAAATGTTTCCTGCGTCAACTCTTCTGCCGTATCCTCTTCATGGCATAAAGATAAAAGGAACTTGTACACTAACTCGGCATGCTCTTGATATATGGAATCCATATCCAGCATTCTCTCACCTCCTTGTTATACCTATATATCCAAAAATAAGAAATTTCGTTACACACTTCAAATAAATTATTTACATAGTTAAATGCAACGCAATTCTGGCTTTTCTTTTCTATTTTAGCATGCTATAATCCTATTGAAATTCTAAAATAATATCTGGCATCTGATATGTACCTTACGTGGATACACCATGATGCTATAAAGAGAGGATTATAGATTATGTGGATTGCAGACCATTGGAAAGATTACGAAGTAATAGATTGCAGTAAGGGTGAAAAACTTGAACGCTGGGGACAGTATATTCTGGTTCGTCCGGACCCGCAGGTCATCTGGGACACTCCGAAGACCGAACACGGCTGGAAGCATATGAACGGACATTATCACCGCAGTAAGAAGGGCGGCGGAGAATGGGAATTCTTTCATCTGCCGGAGCAGTGGCAGATTCACTATGGTGATCTGACTTTTAATCTGAAGCCATTTAGCTTTAAACATACCGGATTGTTTCCGGAGCAGGCAGCGAACTGGGACTGGTTTTCAGAGAAGATTCGAAATGCAGGCCGTCCGATCAAGGTATTGAATCTATTCGCTTACAC
>NZ_JAFBIX010000013.1 GCF_021531895.1 Faecalicatena contorta
GAATCTATTCGCTTACACTGGAGGCGCTACGTTGGCGGCAGCGGCAACAGGTGCAAGTGTGACACATGTAGATGCCTCAAAAGGAATGGTTGCATGGGCAAAGGAAAATGCTGCTTCTTCTGGCCTTTCTGACAAACCGATTCGCTGGCTGGTAGATGACTGTGTAAAGTTTGTAGAACGTGAGATTCGAAGAGGCAATCATTATGATGCAATCATCATGGATCCTCCATCTTATGGCCGCGGTCCAAAAGGCGAGATCTGGAAGATCGAAGATGCTATTCATCCGCTGATTAAATTATGTACACAGATTCTGTCAGATCAGCCACTGTTCTTTCTGGTCAATTCCTATACGACAGGACTTGCACCGGCGGTTCTTACTTATATGTTAGGGACAGAATTAAAACAATTCCATGGAACCGTAGATTCTCAGGAAATTGGGCTTCCGGTCACTCACTCAGGTCTGGTTCTTCCCTGTGGAGCTTCCGGCCGCTGGGAAGCACGCTAATCAAAGCTTAGGAATTGGATTCCACAAATATAAAAGGCAGCTACCTTTGTCATGGTCATCGATCAGACATTGGCATCTGCCTTTTTATTCTACTTTATATTAATCATTCTTTTTCTACTTTTCAATTTTTCCAAGATTCCGATCACACCCAGAAGTGTATCACATGTTCCATACAGAAGAGCGTCGATTTCTGGTGTCGGAGCTACAAGATCCGGTATCATGATTGGCTTCATGCCAGCTGCATATGCGGCACGGATACCTGCCGGTGCATCTTCCAGCGCAATACAGTTCACAGGATCTGCACCAATGCTGTCACAAGCTTTCAGGTAGATCTCGGGATCCGGTTTTGCATGCTGCACCATATCCCCAAAGACTCCAGCATCAAAAAAATCATATATCTTAGCCGCTTTCAGATTTTTTAAGGCATACTCTTTCCGAGAAGAAGTTGCTATCGCCATTCGATACCCATTCACCTTCCCATATTCCAGCAATTTTCTTGCACCGTTCTTCATAGGAAGACCTTCTTCATTTACTATCTTATAGAACCAGATTCTTGCCTGCTTTGCAAACTCCTCGCACGGGAAATCCTCCGCAATTGTATTGCGAAAATAATGATTTCTTCCTGCCAGATTCATCCCCAACGTATGGTATATCGTCTCTCCCATATGTTCCAGTCCGAGCTGATTGCCGGCTTCTTCCCAGGAACGCTGTACAATTCGCTCAGAATCAAACAGAAGACCATCCATATCAAACACAATTGCTTCTATCATAGATCCGTCATCCATCAGAACTCTATGCCACGTCCAAGGGCATCTTTCAGATAACTTGATACATCTTCCAGCTTACGGATAATTTCCATCTTCTCTTCCCACTCGTCGCCTTCCATATCCTTATTCACCAGACATTGCTGAATATGCTTTACTTCTTTAATCAGTTCTTCTGTCATAGGAATACCCCCTTTTGCTCAACGTGATCTGTCATCATTTACATTTATAGTATACCATACTTTTCTACTTATTGCCCGTTCATTTCCTTACAAAATACATATCGTGGCAAACCGCCGTATTTTTCAGTCTCAAGCAAAATCTTGTAGCCTAATTTCAGAAAATTATTCACACTATATCTGTTTTCCGGATGGGCAGTTCCCATTAGATAACGATATCCTTGCTGCAATACGATATCTTCTCCTGCTGACATCAGCTGTCTCTGAATTCCTCTTCCTGTATATTCTGGAAGTACCGCTGCCGATTCCATATGTGCGACCATCAAGCTTTCCTGTTTTGTCAGATTCAAGTATTCTCCCAGATTATCTTTGGCGTCTTTCGGATAACGAACCAAAAGAAATCCTGCTGTCTTTTTGTCTATCAGCGCTTTTAATACAAAACCTTCTTGGTCTATATGTCTTCTTACATAAGCTTCATCATCCATGCTGTACCACTTTGCATCCTCGACCAGCCGACTGGCCGTTGTCATAATCTTCATAATCTCTGGAACATCCGCCTGTTCTGCATAACGGATTTGAATTGTCTGCTCCATCCTCTTCTCTCCTCTAAATCTCATCTCCTATAAGTACCAGCATATCTCCCTCCACAATCCGGCTCTCTCCTGTGGGTGCAAAAGAATGTCCCTTACGTTTTATCAAAACAATTCTTGAATGTGGAAGTTCCAGTTCATTCAACTGCCGGTTGTTCCACTTATGTTTCTTGTCGACATAGACCTCTTTCATTGCAATTGGCCGGGACCCCTGATATTCAACGGCACTCATAATTAATATATCTTCTTCCTCCAGAATTGTACTTCCCCTTGGAATGACCTGCTCTTCTCCTCTTCGGATATATGCAATCCGCATCTGTGGCGGCAATATTATACTCTGTATCTGCCGGCCGATCCATTCATGCCCTTTTTCAAGCGTCAAGGCTACAAACTGCAGTGAAGATTCTTCCGCATAATCATTGAATGTCTTCATGACATCCTGACTGTTGTCGATCATATGCAATCTTCTGGATATCAAAGGAAGTAATGAACCCTGTACTCCAATTGAGAGAAGTACTACACAGAATACAATATGAAACACATCATTCTTCGTATATGCATCATCCACCGTTACCATAATTGCAAATACGATAGAGGCCGCACCTCGAAGCCCTGCCCAGGAAACGACTGACTGCTGAGAGAGATTAGAGCGAAAAACCGATAACAATGGGCATACTGCCAATGGTCTTGCAATAAACGTAAGAAATAGGAATATTGCAATTGCCGGGAGCAGAATTGATGGCATTTGTGATGGAAATGCAAGTAACCCCATCAAAAAGAATACCAGCATCTGCATCAATCCTGTTGCACCGTCAAAGAAATGTACCATTCGTTTTTTATCCGGAAGGGTTACATTTCCCAACACAAGTCCCACAATGTAAGTACTTAGATAACCATTTCCGCCGAGTAAAGACGGAAATGTATACGCCATCAATGCAATCGCAACCACAAATATCGTGTCAAAACCAGAAGTTTCAAAATCAATGTGTCGAATCGCCCACATACCAATCCAGGCAATCAACATCCCTACAATCAGTCCCACTAAGACTTGCTGCAGCACTGTTGTCATAATACTTACCGGCGTACCGCTCTCTCCACGCATCACAGATAGAATAAGCACCGTCAACATATATGCCCACGGATCATTACTTCCACTTTCCAACTCAAGAAGAGAGGCTGTTCCATATTTTAAATTCAATTGCTTGGATCGCAGCACCGAGAATACTGAAGCTGCATCAGTAGAACTCAAGACCGCTCCAATCAGAAGACTCTCCAGCCATTCGAAATGAAGCATATGATAACAGAATACTCCGACAAGAAATGCTGTTATAACAACACCCAAAGAAGACAACATAAGAGCTTTTGGTGCAACTACCCTTGCCTCTTTCCAATTGGTGCCAAACCCACCATAGAACATAATAAAAATCAACGCGATCGTACACACCCGCTCTACCAAAACAAAATCATCAAAATGTATCTTAAAGATTCCATCCGAGCCAAAAGCAACTCCAAGCAAAATAAACGCCAGAAGCACGGGAACCCCCATTCTATTCGATAATTTGTTACATAATACACATGTCACAATCACAATGGACACAAGCGCAAGTAATATAAGCATTCAGCCACCTCCATCCTTATTTTAACATATATAATATCAGAAAGAAATCCAATTTTACTCCTCTGATGATTTATGTTAGAATAAGGTACATGATGAGAAAGAGAGGTACTTTACATGAAATTAATGATTGCATCAGATATTCATGGTTCCGCATATTATTGTAAAAAAATGATAGAAGCTTACCAGAAAGAACAGGCAGACAAATTATTGCTGTTGGGGGATATTCTATATCATGGTCCCAGAAATGATCTGCCGAAGGATTATAATCCAAAAGAAGTAATTGCTATGCTGAATCCTTTGAAGCAAGAATTATTGTGCGTTCGGGGTAATTGTGATACCGAAGTGGATCAGATGGTTCTGGAATTTCCGATTCTGGCTGACTATTGCTTTCTGGAATTAGACGGACAGACAATCTTCGCCACACACGGGCACCATTTCAATCCACAGAATCCGCCGATGTTAAAAGACGGGGATATCTTGCTGAATGGTCACACTCATATTCCGGCTAACCAGAACATGGGCGATTATATCTATATGAATCCTGGCTCTGTATCCATTCCAAAAGGAAACTCCGCCCATGGATACATGATCTATGACGGAGCTTTTATCTGGAAAGATCTGGATGGTAATATCATCCCTGTCTAGGTTCCTCACATTCGACTAAATGTCTTGTTCTTTTACTGCTTTTTCGTAATAAGAGAGAGTATTGCGATCAAAGCACACCATCTGCACTACTTCGATTTCCGGATGCTCTGTGCAAAAGCTGCAGATGGCACTTACCGCAATCGGTGCCGCTTTTTCTAACGGGAAACCATAGATTCCTGTACTGATTGACGGAAATGCAATACTTTTACATCCAGCATCGACTGCCAGTTTCAGACAGTTTTCATAACAATTATGGAGCAATCTCTCTTCGTTATGCTGTCCACCATGCCAGACTGGCCCCGGCGTATGAATCACGTATCTGGCCGGAAGCCGGTAGCCCTTTGTAATCTTGGCTTCTCCCGTCTTACATCCACCCAGAGTCCGGCATTCTTTTAAAAGCTCTGGGCCAGCCGCCCTGTGAATTGCTCCATCTACGCCGCCTCCGCCAAGCAGAGACGTATTCGCCGCATTTGCGATTGCATCACAGGTACTCTTGGTAATATCTCCTAACACTACTTGCAACTTCATTTTCTATCATCTCCTACTATTGTTTTCTGGTTTCTTATGCCTTCTTATGAAAGATCTTCTTATGTAAATCCTGCATTCCACCAATCAACATCGTCAGATAACGAAGCACCGGTTCTGTTGCAATTGAAAATACCACAAACAGCATGATACATTTCGTAGACATTCCTGTAATTGCAAATAAATCTGGCAGGAATATGCTGCAGGCCAGCAACCCGATGACGCAGCCTACCCATATCACAATTCGAAATACATTAAACGGTTGACAGATTCTATACAGAATCATAAATCCGACAATTGCAAGCAGCATCGTAGCTGCTGTTGAGATGTCGGTTGCACCTACTGCAAAGATCTGCCCAAATACTACCAGAGAACCTACTGCCAGAACATCCGTAAGAGCCGCCGGCAATGCCTTTAGAATTACATTTGGCAAAAAATGACCTTTAATAAGATCCTTATTCGGCTGCAATGCCAGGAAGAACGCAGGAACTCCTATCGTAAACATACTGATCAAAGATACCTGCGAAGGTTCCAGCGGATAAGTAATCATAAATACCACGGAGAACAAGGACAGCAGGAAAGAGAAGATATTCTTCACAAGGAACAGTGTTGCTGAACGCTGAATATTATTAACCACACGTCTTCCTTCCAACACAACGGATGGCATACAGGAAAAATCCGACTCTAACAATACCACCTGAGATGCCTGTGCTGCCGCATCGCTTCCTGACGCCATAGCCACACTACAGTCCGCATCCTTAAGTGCAAGTACATCATTGACTCCATCGCCAGTCATTGCGACTGTCTTGCCCTGCTTCTTTAAAGCCTGTACAAACTGCCGCTTCTGTGCAGGAGTTACCCGTCCGAATACCGTATATTTTGCGACCGCACGCTCCACATCTTCATCTGTTGTAAGCGTTGTTGCATCTATATATTCCTCTGCATTCTCAATACCTGCTTCTTTTGCAACTTCAGATACTGTCATAGGATTATCTCCAGAGATGACCTTTACTTCCACTCCCTGCTCTGCAAAGTAGGCAAATGTCTCTGGTGCTTCCTTTCGAATCGGGTTTGCAAGAAGAATATACCCCAGCGGTAGAACCTTCTCTGTCAACTTCGTTCCTTCCAGCGTTCCTTCATATGTTCCGAAAACCAACACACGATAGCCACGCTTTGCATAAGTCTGAATCTCCAGCCGATAAGTCTCATAGTCCTCACGCAGCACAAACTCTGGCGCTCCCAGTACGTAAGATTTTTCCTCAAACACGACTCCACTGTATTTCGTCGCAGATGTGAATGGAATTGTACGAACTGCAACAGCTCCGGTTCCATCTTTAAAATATTCTTTCAGCGCTTCCATCGTACTGTTATCACTGCCCATGGCCTTGACAAAGTCTCCGACCAATTTTTCCAGTTCTGGTGTTGTCTCCTTATCATATAATTGGGTCGGAACCAACTTCTTCACACTCATCGAATTCTCTGTAATAGTTCCTGTCTTATCTACACACAGGACATTTACACGAGCCAGTGTCTCAATACTTTTCATATCATGAAGCAGCACCTTCTTCTTCGCCAGACGCATAGCACTTACAGCCAGAGCAACACTGGCCAAAAGATACAATCCTTCCGGAATCATGCCAATCACTGCCGCTACCATGGAAGTTATGCTATTGCGGAATGTCTCTCCATTAAAGAAGAATCCCTGAACGAACAACACAATTCCAATTGGAATCAGTGCCACCCCCACACACTTGACCAGTTTATCCAATGAACGAATCATCTCCGACTGTTCGCCCTTTTGCATCGCTTTCGCTTCCAACGTCAATTTTGAAATATAAGAATCCACTCCTACTGCTTCCAGCCGGGCATGGCATTGTCCGGCTACCACAAAGCTCCCGGACATCAGATGCTCTCCGCATCTCTTGATAATCTCGTCCGATTCGCCGGTAAGCAAAGCCTCATTAACCCGCACTTCTCCTTCCACAACGACTGCATCTGCGCAGATCTGGTTGCCACTTTTAAATAGAACAATATCGTCCAACACTAATTCTTCCGAATCCACAACTGATTCTTTACCCTCACGTACCACACTGGCATGCGGTGCATTCAGCATATTCAACTTTGCCAATACATTCTTCGACCGGATCTCCTGAATAATACCTATTAAAGTATTAATGATGATCACCGGTAAAAACGTAAGATTCCGAAAAGAACCCACCAGGCAGAGTAGTATTGCCAGCACCAGAAATATCAAGTTAAAATATGTAAATACATTCTCATGTATAATTTCCTTAGTAGTCTGCGCCGGAGGATCTACGGACAGATTCGACCAGCCTCCATCTCTGTGCTCCTGTACCTGCCTGTTTGTAAGGCCTTCTGTATATACCGGCTGGTAACGAGTCACCGGAGTTCGTTCTACTTCATAATCATATTCCCTTTCCTGTACTTCCTGTCTAGACTTCCACTTCATATAACGGCCTCCTCACATGTATGTTAATAATTATACGCCAGGGAAATAGAGAATTCTATAAACATATTCTTAAAAATGTATTATGCTCCTCACTTCTTCCATCTTCGCCACCGTCTCAGGATTGGAATATGGGATTCTATTGATCAGGCGGTCTACATAGTTTTGTTCTCTTATGATCTGAAATGTCGCTTCGTAATTGATATCAAAAAAATATGCCAGATAAGATACCCAGTAATCCATCTTTGTTTTTCTGGTCTGAGAAAGAATAGATTCTTTTCTATAAACTTGTTCCATGACTTCTGGACTGATCTTCGTCTTTCCTACTTCTTCAGCAGAGACTCCCAGCATGGTCTCAATTGGATCTTCCAGTTTGACACGGCAATTATCAAGCTTATCTGCATCCCGGATAATACGGGCATGCATAAGTTCTCGGGAATCTTCGATTCCTTCCAGCTTATAATCACTATGTTTTGCAATAGCCGTCCTTATAATAGAATCCCACGTATTATCCTGCACAAACTGACGAATCATTCCTTCTTCGAACAATATCTGCACACCAAAACTGGCGTGGTCCATGGTATTCGGTTCAAAACTGTTGTATCGTTTCAACTGTTCGAATCTTCCCATATCGTGTAGCAAGCCTATCAGTTGTGCCAACTGCCTATCTTCTTCTGGCAGTCCCATTCTCTGGGTAATCTGGCGACTACATTCTACCACGCCATATGTGTGCACAATCTTCAACCGTATCTTGTCATCGTCCCTGTCATAATGGTTCAGATAACATTCAAACTGCTTTTTTGCATATTGTAAATCCATCATGTTTCTCTACCCTCTTCTGTATCATTAATATGACAACATAGTAATTAATAATTCTCAACAGTGATTCTTGGTTACCTGCAAATAACTTGCAAAAAACGTTCCCCGTATTTTTGTAGTTTGAATTCTCCCACTCCACTGATTCGCAGCATTTCTTCAAGATTCGCAGGATGCGCAGCACTCATTAAGGCAAGTGTTTTATCCGAGAAGATCATATATGGAGGCACCTTTTCTTCCTCGGCAATCTCCCGGCGGAGCACACGAAGAGTTTCAAAGAGCTCCAGATCCTTTTCCGAAAGCATAGCAGCAGCTCCGGCTTTTTTCCTGCTTCCCCTCTTCTGCTTTCTTCCTGACACTTCTTCTTGTTCTTTTTCTTTTGCAAGTTTCATCACAAGTGTACGATTATTCTGCTGGAATTCGGCTGACTTCCTCGTCGTCTGAATGACCGGATACTGGTCACCGGACAATTCCAGATACCCCTGATACATTAATTCCTGTATGATCTGTCTGAGTCTTGCCACTGTTATCTGTGACAAAGTTCCATACTCCGGATTCTGATTCAATCCTTTGGAGAGAATCTTCTGATTCTTCGCGCCACGCAGAATATCAATAATTGTAGAAACACCATAGTTCATTCGATTTGCATCCATACAATGAATAATGGCTCTTGCCTCATTGGTAATATCAACCTCTTCAAACTGAGTCATACAATTCAGACAGTTTCCACAATACCCCGAACTATTCTCTCCAAAATACTTCAATATATAATGGCGCAGGCACTCGGAGGTAAAACAATAGAACGTCATCTGCTTCAAACGCTCAATATCCCGTTCTTTTACAAGCTGGCGTGTGAATTCGTCTAACTCTTCATTATCTTCTCCATTTTCTATAAAAAAACGATTCGTACGCACATCCATGGGTTCATAATAGAGGATGCATTCCGCCGGTTCTCCATCTCTGCCGGCTCGTCCCGCCTCCTGATAATAGCTCTCCATATTCTTCGGCATATTATAATGAATCACAAAGCGCACATCCGACTTATCAATCCCCATACCAAATGCATTGGTTGCCACCATAATCTGACGTCTGTCATAGATAAAGTCTTCCTGATTCTCTTTTCGTTCCTCATCACTTAATCCGGCATGATATCTCGTAACGGAAAATCCTTCCTTTCTCAATCTATAGCAAATGTCTTCCACATTTTTTCTGGTAAGGCAGTAGATGATCCCACTGCTTCCCGAGAACTTTTTCTCCCTGTCTTTCAGATAATGTACCAGTTCTTTGTACTTATCTACCGGCTTTTTTACTGCAAAATACAGATTCTCTCTGTCAAATCCAGTCGTCATCACGTATGGATTCTGCAACTCTAGAATATCCATAATGTCATCACGTACATCTTCTGTTGCAGTTGCCGTATAAGCTCCAACCACAGGACGATATGGCAGTTTCTTTAGAAATTCCATAATCTTCAGATAACTGGGGCGGAAGTCTTGCCCCCACTGAGAGACACAATGTGCTTCATCCACTGCCAGGAAGGAGATATGCACATTTTCAGATAACGCAAACTCAAGAAATCCTTCCGTCTCCAATCGTTCCGGTGCTACATAGATAATCTTATAACGACCTTCTTTTGCCAGGCGAAGCGCTTTCACGTATTGTCCCATTGTCAGCGAACTGTTCAAAAACGCCGCATGGACTCCTGCCTGATTCAGTGCTCCGACCTGATCCTTCATCAGTGAGATCAAAGGAGAGATGACCAGGGTAATGCCTTCCATCATAAGTGCTGGGATCTGAAAGCACATCGACTTTCCAGCTCCCGTAGGCATAATTCCTAAAACATCCCGTCCCTTCAGGACAGAATCAATCAATGGGCGCTGCCCCTCACGGAACGTGTCATATCCAAAATATTGCTTTAATATATCTATCGGTTCCATTTTCTTTTATTCATTCTCCTTTTGACTATTTCCTCCAATTCCAGTATAATGCCCCATAGGTATATGTTCAAAGGAGGCGAAATCATCATGAATATGAACTTCAATCAGATTGCAATGATTCAAAAAATAAAAAGCTGTATTGACCGTTTCCGCGCCAACCATCCCAAATTTCCTTTATTTATAAACGCAGTATCCAGGGAAGCTCTGATGGAAGGAACAGTGATTGAGATCACAGTCACAACACCAGAGGGAAAGAATTATTGCTCAAATATCAAGTTAAAACAAGACGATATGGAGCTTGTTGAAACTTTGAAAAGCATGAATCTGAATCAACCATAAGCTTTGACAGAAAGATGGCAAGTAATCATTACGATTCACCTGCCATCTCTTTTTATTCCAGACTTGCAAAAAACAATTCATAGAAGTCATCTTCACTTTCCAACATCGGTGAATTCTCTCCGCCTCCATTGGTACTTCTTTTCATAGAAGCATGAAATTCCTCCCCGGCGCTGATCAGTTCCATCTCATAGATCTCATATCCCAATTCCCTGCATGTCCTGCAAAATGCAGCTACCGGATCTGATTCTGTCCGCGTTGCAAGCAATTGCTTTTTAAGTTTCTCATCTTTCAGAGCACGATTCTGTAATTCATCCAGCATTCCTACAATATCTGCCATAACCATCCTCCTATACACTTCTTATGAACTTACTCTACTCCATTTTTCGCACAGATATCTTTCAGACAGCATTTCTCACAATACGGCTTGGTTCGTGCCGTACAGACATCACGCCCATGGTATACCAGACGATGACAGAAGTCACTGCCTTCTTCCGGCGGAATGATCTTCCAGAGTGCCATCTCTACCTTTTTCGGTTCTTTTATTCCATCTACAAGACCGATTCGATTTACCAGACGGATACAATGTGTATCTGTTACAATTGCAGGCTCACCAAACACATCTCCCATGATAAGGTTCGCACTCTTTCTTCCTACACCTGGCAGCTTAAGCAATGCGTTAAAGTCTTTCGGGACTTTCCCGCCGTACTCTTCTTTCAGCATCTTCATACAGGCACTGATATCTCTCGCCTTACTTTTTCCCAATCCACAGGGTCTTACAATCTTCTCGATATCCTCAACATCTGCCGCAGCCAGTGCATCTATATCCGGATATTTCTCATACAATCCTTCTACCACGACATTGACCCGGGCATCCGTACATTGAGCCGCAAGACGGACACTGACCAGAAGCTTCCATGCCTGATCATAATCCAGAGTACATCCCGCATCCGGATATTCTTTTTTCAAACGTTCGATAACTTCCAGTGCCAATTCTGCTTTTGTCATATTTCCTCCTAATTTATAAATGCATTCTTAGATCTCTATCAGTTCGTATTCCTGTGTTCCAAGTCCAATCTTCTCTGCATGTTCCAGACACACTTTCCAGTTTGTAGTCGGTGCAGAATCAATAAAATGATCATGATGCACATGCGGCATCTGATCCAGCTGACTTCCGGCAATCACCGGCATCCGATTCACTGCATCTGCACAGGCACGATCCAGCGCTACTGGGTCAAAGGATGCGAACATTCCTACATCCGGCACGATTGGAATATCATTTTCTGCATGACAGTCACAGTTCGGAGATACATCAATTACCAGACTCACATGAAAATGTGGACGATCCTTCACCACTGCCAGACTGTATTCGGCTATCTTCTTATTTAAAATATCATTGGATTCATCCCCTGCCGGACAGACTGCATCCTTTGGACAGACACCAATACATCTGCCACAGCCAACGCACTTATCATGATTAATAGATGCCTTGCCACCTGTAATAGAAGGTGCATCATGTGCACAGATACGGATACAATTACCGCAGCCCACACATTCTTCCTGTTCCACATATGGCTTTCCTGCACTGTGCATCTCCATCTTTCCAGCTCTGGATCCACAGCCCATGCCAATATTCTTAAGTGCTCCGCCAAAACCGGTAGCCTCATGTCCCTTGAAATGATTCAACGTAATGAATACATCTGCATCCATGACTGCACGTCCAATCTTCGCTTCTTTAACATATTCTCCGTCTACAGGTACCAGTACCTCATCTGTACCCTTCAGTCCATCAGCGATCAACACATGACAGCCTGTAGAAAATGGAGAAAATCCATTCTGATACGCAGAATCCAAGTGATCCAGTGCATTCTTTCTACCACCGACATATAAAGTATTACAATCTGTAAGGAATGGTTTTCCTCCCAGTTCCTTTACCATATCTACAATGACAGCTGCATAGTTTGGACGTAAAAATGCAAGATTCCCCGGTTCTCCAAAATGCATCTTAATTGCCGCATATTTATCTTTAAAATCAATCTCCTCAATACCTGCAGTACGAATCAGGCGTTTTAACTTCTGTGGCAGATTCTCATTGAACGATGCTTTCATATTGGTAAAATAAACTTTTGATTTTTCCATATCGCTTTCCTCCATAATATTTAGCTTGTCATTAATCATACCACAATTCCCTGTTTTCAGCTATAGTTTCAGGGAAATCCTTTGGCCCTTTAAAATTTTGCTAAAGAGAATTTGTAAAACTGACAATTATTATACAAAGTGCTAATTTACTTCTGGACTTGTTGACATGGAAAAAGAATCCTCCTATAATTGGTGCGAAATCAATGCAAGCCAGAAAGGAACTTCATTATGAAACGTGCACTTCAAGTCTCTGAATCTATAGAATTAGGAATCATATTAGCACTTTCCGGCGGTTTCATGGACGCCTACTCCTACCTGGAACGCGGCAGGGTATTTGCCAATGCCCAGACTGGAAATATGCTTCTTTTAGGTGTCTCTCTTTCTGAAGGCAATTTTCATCTGGTCGTACGGTATCTATTCCCTGTATTGGCTTTTGCCATTGGAATCGCCCTGGCCGATGTTGTTCGGATAAAAGGAATAATCCGATTACACTGGAGGCAGATTTCCGTACTGTTTGAAGCTCTGATCCTGGCAACAGTAAGTTTTATGCCTCATAACATGAACCTGTTGGCGAACAGTCTGACTTCTCTGGCATGCGGAATACAGGTGGAAAGTTTCCGCAAGATACATGGAAACGGTATAGCAACTACCATGTGTATCGGCAATCTGCGAAGTGCCACTCAGAACCTGTGCAGTTATTTCTACACAAAAGAGAAAGGGCATCTGGAAAAAGGCCTGCTTTATTATGGCATCATCTTTTGCTTTGTCATCGGTGCTGTAATAGGAAATGCTTTTATCAAGATTTTTCACGAAAAGGCAATTCTATGTTGTTCTGTGATGATGTTTCTGGCATTCATTCTTATGTTCATCGACAGAGAGCGAAGATAAGTTCTGAGAATAAAAAGGAAATAATAATTTAATTTCTTCTTAAGAAATTTTCGATTTCTTTAAGGGATTTAACATACTTTAGACACATTTATACTTTATACTTTAGTACAGATAGTTGAAGAACACATCAACTATCTCCCCCCTCACAAAGTAAAAGCACCTTGGATTGAATACCAGGTGCCGCACTTTACTCTCATTCCTTTTAGATAACTATAACAACAACGAAACCCGTTAGCCGATAAGGTTAACGGGTTTTCGCTGTTATTCTCTCTTATTTTAATCTTAGTATTCGGAAGTCTTCTGCCTCTTTTCCCATCTGGCAGATTAATCTTTTCATATTGCTTTCTCTGACATTGCCGCAAAGCGTCATCGTTACAGTCTGTTCATCATCTATCGTCTCAAAATTCATGTGACAGATGTCTATTTTATTCAGGTTTGCCATATTCAAGAACAGATTGACATTGCCCACGGTGCGCTTGCAGCGAAAAGCAACTTCCACCTGATGATGTTCCTCTCTTGCATCCAGACCTGCTGTTCTCAGAACTTCTTCCAGAACATGATCCTGCATCCCCATCAGAATCCCGTACTGATATCTTCTGCTGACACTCATAAGATGCTGCAAGAATGCTACATACTCTTCCCGAACTTCTGCATTCACATCGGCTGCGCGCTTATTGATAATCTCATCTTCTCTGGCCTTAGAAAACACATCGCCCCCAGTCTTAGCTTTTGCCTCTGCCACATGTCTGGAGCACTCCATACGCTTCAGAAACAGCGGTTTCATCTGTGAATCTATCGCATCAATTTCTTTTCGAACTTCCTCTAATGTCATAATATTTCTCCTTATTATCCTAACAACTTTATCCAACTTATGTCTATCTGACTACATCTTGCAAGATCATAATAACTATACTTTACGGCTCGTTGCAATATGGAGCTTTTCTGACATCACAATCATAAGAACCAATATCACAGCCAAAAAGTATGGGTATAAAGCAACATCAATGTACTGTGCAATTAAGCCGAAGATTGGCGGAACCAGGCAAGTACCCGTATACGCCGAAGCCATCTGCACGCCAATAATAGACTGGCTCAAATCCGCTCCAAAATTCTGCGGCGTTTCATGAATAATGGATGGATAGATTGGTGCACATCCACATCCTATGACCACCACCCCTGCCAGTAAAAGCTCTTGGCTCAGAGGCAGGATCACCAATAAAACTCCTAATACGATCAGAATCTGCCCCATTCGAATCATGTTCCGGTCATTCACCTTCAAAGTAATAAAACCACATATGAATCTTCCCACGGTAATTCCAATATAAAACAGGCTGGCATATCTTGCTGCCTGTTCTGCTGAAATTCCTCGGTTTAACGTGCAATAACTCGCAGCCCACATTCCTGTTGTAGTCTCTAATGCACAATAACAGAAAAAACATACCATAACTTCTTTCACTCCGCTTCTCTTAAGCAGTTGTGAAAATGTCAGATGTTGAAGAGACTGCCCTTCTGATTCTGTACTTTCTCCTGAATGTATTGTCGATTTCTTTTTCCATAATGGAAGACTGATTATCAATATAGCAGTCAGAATAATCTGCAGCAGCGAGATAATACGATATCCTCCATTCCAGCGAAGCCCTCCGGTAATGGTCCATCCCATAATGATTGGCCCTATACTGGCACCAACGCCCCACATACAGTGCAGCCAGCTCATATGTCTTGCAGGATAATGAAGTGCTACAAAGTTATTTAACGCAGCATCCACACTTCCTGCTCCCAGTCCGTAAGGAATCGCCCATAGACACAGCATCCAGAAAGCATGGCTTACTGAAAAGCCAAATAAAGCAACTGCTGTAATAAATACACTGATTGTCGTAACCTTTGCCGCCCCAAGTCTTCTGGTCAGGCGATCACTTGCAAGACTTGAAATAATCGTTCCTGCCGATATGATCATAGATACACTTCCTGCCCAGGATACCGATGCTCCCAATTCCTGGTACATTGTTGGCCATGCTGATCCCAGAAGCGCATCTGGTAATCCAAGACTGATAAAAGCCAGATATATTACAACTAATAATAATGATGTCATTTTCTAATCTCCTTTTTTTGTCTCTTAATAATATAGGACTTTTGTTATAAAAAAGCAAGAAATACATCTTTTCTATAAATTTTCATTTTCCTTTTTTCAATTCTCCTATATAATAGAAAAAGATAAAACAGTATGTCATATTGAGGAGGAAACAAATGTCAAAGAGAACAGATATTCACAAAGTACTTATTATCGGTTCCGGACCGATCATCATTGGACAGGCTTGCGAATTTGATTACTCAGGGACACAGGCTTGCAAAGCATTACGTAAACTGGGCTATGAGATCGTATTGGTGAATTCCAATCCTGCGACCATCATGACAGATCCTGAGATGGCAGATGTTACTTACATCGAGCCGTTGAATGTGGAACGTTTGGAACAGATTATCGCCAAAGAACGGCCAGATGCGCTGCTTCCTAATCTTGGAGGCCAATCTGGACTGAATCTGTGTGCCGAGCTTGCTAAAGAGGGAATTCTTGATAAATATAATGTAAAAGTTATTGGTGTTCAAGTAGATGCCATCGAACGAGGGGAAGACCGCATTGAATTCAAGAAGTCTATGAATGCTCTTGGTATTGAGATGGCAAGAAGTGAAGTCGCTTACAGTGTTGAAGAGGCCCTTGATATTGCTGATGAACTTGGATATCCGGTCGTTCTTCGTCCGGCTTACACCATGGGTGGTGCAGGCGGTGGCCTTGTATATAATAAAGAAGAATTAAAAACAGTCTGTGCCAGAGGTCTTCAAGCCAGTCTGGTAGGGCAGGTTCTGGTGGAAGAATCCATCCTTGGCTGGGAAGAACTTGAACTGGAAGTGGTTCGCGATGCTGACAATAATATGATCACCGTATGCTTTATTGAAAATATTGACCCACTGGGTGTGCATACCGGAGATTCTTTCTGTTCTGCTCCAATGCTTACCATCTCAGAAGAATGTCAGAAAAAGCTGCAGGAACAGGCGTATAAGATCGTAGAGTCTGTACAGGTCATTGGCGGAACGAATGTACAATTTGCTCATGATCCAGTAACTGACCGAATCGTAGTTATCGAGATCAATCCAAGAACTTCTCGTTCTTCTGCATTGGCTTCCAAGGCAACTGGTTTCCCGATTGCTCTGGTATCCGCAATGCTGGCTTGTGGATTGACTCTGAAGGATATCCCTTGTGGAAAATACGGTACTCTGGACAAATACGTACCAGACGGTGACTATGTTGTTATTAAATTCGCCCGCTGGGCATTCGAAAAATTCAAAGGTGTAGAAGACAAGCTTGGTACTCAGATGCGTGCTGTCGGTGAAGTCATGAGTATTGGAAAGAACTACAAAGAAGCTTTCCAAAAGGCCATCCGCAGCCTGGAAACCGGACGTTATGGTCTTGGGCATGCCAAAGATTATGACCAGAAGAGTAAGGAAGAACTCTTACAGATGCTGATCACTCCTTCCAGTGACCGTCATTTCATTATGTACGAAGCACTGCGTAAAGGTGCCACTGTTGAAGAGATCTTCGATATTACGAAGGTAAAGACTTATTTCATTGAACAAATGAAAGAACTCGTTGAAGAAGAGGAATCACTCGCTGCACACAAAGGAAGCCTGCCTTCTGATGAGATGCTCATTTCTGCTAAGAAAAATGGTTTCTCTGACAAATATTTAAGCCAGATTCTGGATATTCCGGAAGAAGACGTACGTAACCGACGCATTGAACTTGGCGTAGAAGAGGCATGGGAAGGTGTCCATGTCAGCGGAACTCCTGACAGTGCTTACTACTACTCTACTTACAATGCAGAAGATAAGAATCCTGTCAAGACAGACAAGCCAAAGATTATGATTCTTGGCGGCGGACCAAACCGTATCGGTCAGGGTATCGAATTCGACTACTGCTGCGTACATGCATCTCTGGCTCTTAAGAAATTAGGATTTGAGACGATTATTGTAAACTGTAACCCTGAGACAGTGTCTACAGATTACGATACTTCCGATAAGCTGTATTTTGAACCATTAACCTTAGAAGATGTATTAAGCATCTACAAAAAAGAGCAGCCAGTCGGCGTCATCGCACAATTCGGCGGACAGACTCCTCTGAACCTTGCTTCAGAGCTTGAAAAAAACGGTGTAAAGATTCTTGGAACTTCTCCTTCTGTCATTGATCTTGCCGAAGACCGTGACCTGTTCCGTGAGATGATGGATAAACTGGAGATTCCGATGCCTGAATCTGGCATGGCAACAACCGTAGACGAAGCACTCGCGATTGCAGAAGAGATCGGATACCCTGTCATGGTTCGTCCTTCTTACGTTCTCGGCGGACGTGGAATGGAAGTCGTATATGACGCTGAAAGCATGGAAGGCTACATGAAAGCTGCCGTCGGCGTAACCCCTGACCGTCCGATCCTGATCGACCGTTTCCTGAACCACGCACTGGAATGCGAAGCAGATGCTATCAGTGACGGTAACCACGCCTTCGTTCCTGCTGTCATGGAACACATTGAACTTGCCGGCGTACATTCCGGTGATTCCGCATGTATCATTCCATCTGTACACATCTCCGAAGAAAATGTACAGACTATTAAAGAGTATACCAGAAAGATTGCAGAAGAAATGCATGTCAAAGGTCTGATGAACATGCAGTATGCAATTGAAAAAGGAAAAGTATACGTCCTGGAAGCAAACCCACGTGCATCCCGTACTGTACCACTGGTATCTAAAGTATGCAATATCCGCATGGTGCCGCTTGCCACCGACATTATTACATCTGAACTTACCGGACGTCCATCACCTGTGGCAAATTTAAAAGAACAAAACATTCCATACTATGGAGTGAAAGAGGCGGTCTTCCCATTCAATATGTTCCAGGAAGTAGATCCTGTATTAGGACCAGAGATGAGATCTACCGGCGAAGTATTAGGACTGTCTTCTTACTATGGGGAAGCATTCTACAAGGCTCAGGAAGCTGCACAATCCAAGCTTCCACTGGAAGGCACTGTTCTGATCTCTGTAAACCGCAAGGACAAAGCAGAAGTTGTTGAGATTGCTCAGAGCTTCGCAGATGACGGTTTCAAGATCATTGCCACCGGCAATACCTATGAACTGATTCGTGCTGCCGGAATCGAGGCAGAAAAAGTAAAGAAATTATACGAAGGCCGTCCGAATATTCTGGATATGATCACCAACGGAAAGATTGACCTGATCGTAAACTCTCCGGTCGGCAAGGACAGTATCCATGATGACAGCTACCTGAGAAAAGCTGCAATCAAGGCAAAGATTCCTTATATGACTACAATTGCCGCCGCAAGAGCCACCGCAAAAGGTATCCGCTATGTAAAAGAACATGGCAACGGAGAGGTGCAATCCCTGCAGAAGCTGCACAGTGAGATCCACTAGGGGAATCTTGGATGAGATTGTTTTTTGATTGAGAGTGTACGGCGCGAGGGGTGGATGGAGGGTTTGTAATCCGATGCCCTTCGCTAAGAATCCTTAACAGAAAAAAGAGTGATAATTTTGCAACCAGGCTGATTCACCCCGAAATCTTGATGATTTCGAGGCTCAGCAGCCTTTTCAGATTTGGTTTGAAACCAAATCTTCATGCAAAATTATCACTCTTTTTTCTGTAACGGCTTCTATCGCTTGTCCAGACGGATTACAAACCCTCCATCCACCCCTCGCGCCTGACATTCTCAATCGCAGGAACATTTCATCCGGGGAGGGATTCCGCCCCTTACGCTTCTTGGGAATCCCTGCCGGTAGTTGGCGGAGAATTCGAGGAGATGGGCAAATTGAGAAGGCTAAGCGGAGCGTAATGAAAATCCTTGCCCGCGATGTTGGCTCTCCAGAGAAGAGCGCCTTTGCGCGAATCTTTGGAGAGTTTACATCCCGGTGCAAGAGTTGAATGAGAGCGAAGCATCGAAGCAATCTGCCCATCCCCTCGAATTCGGCCCCCAACCACCAAGATTTCCCCTCTTCACAGCATCTTCTTTCTCTTGAAGAACAGGATGCAGAATACGACTACGATGAGACTAAGCACACAGACGCCGGGATATCCATGTTCCAGGCCTGGCATGTCTTTGAAGTTCATTCCAAACCATCCAGTGATCAGTGTCAGTGGGAAGAAGATGGTCGATACCACGGTTAAAAACTGCATATTTTTATTCTGTTCGGCATCTACCTGAGACTGATAGGCATCTCTTACCTGTTGTGCATATTCCAGAAGATGCGCCGTTCTTCCCATCAGTCGGTCTGCACGGTCGGCGATGGTTCCAAAGTAGCGCAGCTGTTTCTTGGCAAAGAATCCATTTTCATTCTCTTCCAATTCCTTTCCCATATCCATCAATTCATCATAATATCCCCGCAAAGTCAGGAGTTCCTTGCGAATTGGTATGATCTCATTCTGGAACCCTTCGGTCTTTCCTTCCAGGACTTTTTCTTCCATTGTCATAATCAGACGCTCATAGCGTCCCAGAAGTTCCAGGTCTCTGCTCATGAACTGCGTGATGAAATTATAGATAAATCGTTCTTTGGTATTCCCTTGCTTAGACTTGCTTCTTCGAATCCTCACGATCAGCCGTCTGGCAAAGTCATCATCATCGATGATCACAATATGGCGTTGATTAATAAAGAAGAGGATTCGATATCTGCTGCCCAGAACATCCAGTAATTTGGGTATACAAAGAGACCCTGCCAGACATTCCTGTTGGGTCTCGATCTTACAAAAACATACTTCTGACAGATTGATATCACCTTCGTATATCATCCCGGCAAGCGACATGGCTTCTTTCGCATGCCGGGAATCTGTGATAAATACTGCCTGTTTGTTTTCCTGTATTAATTGGTTTTCATCGATACTTTCTAAAGTCTCTCCCAGAGCCAATATCATCATCAGGCCTTCATTTCCTCTCCATTTGCTGTTACATTAATGAAATAATTCAGATCTACCTGTCCCAGGGCTGCATCTGCAATATTCATACAACTATTACTCATACGATCAATGCTGTGCAGAATCTGGTTAAATGGCGCCGTAAGGTTGGCCGCACATTTGCCCTTTCCAACTCTGGTCATATGGCCTTTTCTCATATTGATATCAAGTTCAATCACTTTTTCTTTCTTCTTAAGAATCTTCTTGGCATTCTCCAGATCGCCTGTGGTCATCGCCTGCATTGCCTCTGAATACATACTTTCTATCATATTCAGAATCTTCTCCAGATCTTTCATGGCATCTTTAGAATATTTGTATTTCTTTTCTATCTTATCTCTAATGCCTTCTGCTACATCCTCACACAAGGATCCCATACGGTCAATATCGCTTAAGACATACATAATTCCTGCCGTCTGGGTTGCCTGTTCTTCTGTCAGTACACCGGCAGAGAACAAATCTGCCAGGTATTCTGTAATTCTTCCATTCAGATTGCTTACAATCGCTGCTTTTTCAAATACATCTTCCAAAAGCGGCATTTCCTCTTTCTTTACTGCTTTCGATGTATCCTGAAGCATCGTTCTGACCACTTCGCCGCAGTGAACCACTTCTTTTGCAACAAGCTGTAATGCTGCTGTCGGCTGGCTGACCAGTCTCTCATCCAGATACAACGGTTCTGCCGGATCATAAAGCTCTTTCTTTCCATCCGGTACAATGCGCATTACAATCTTGACCATCAGCCAGATCAGCGGAATCCAGATCAATGTCATTACACAGTTAAACGTCGTATGTGCATTGGCAATCTGCCGGGAGATTACTTCCACTTCTGGTCCTTTTGGAGATATCATCTGCACAAATTTGGCAAATGGATTGATAAACCAGATGAACAGAAGACATCCTGATATATTGAAGATACAATGTGCAACCGCTGTTCTCTTGGCATCTTTTGGCTGGCCTACACTGGCAAGTAATGCCGTAATTGTTGTACCAATATTATCGCCAAGAAGAATCGGAATGGCACCGGTAAGGCCAAGGATACTGGTCACTCCATCTGGTCCTGCCTGTGAAGCGAAGTTCTGAAGTACCGCAATCGTGGCACTGCTACTCTGCACGACTAATGTCATCAGAGTACCCACTGCAACGCCAAGAATCGGGATATCTGCAACCTTTCCGATCATATCGGTAAATACCGGACTGGATGCAAGTGGTTTCATGACATCTCCCATGGTCTCAATTCCGAGGAATAACAGACCAAATGCAAAAAGAGTCTGGCCAATGCTTTTTGCTTTTTCTGATTTTGCAATAAAGGAAATAATAAATCCGAGAAAGATAATTACATATATGTAATCGCTGATCTTAAATGCAATGATCTGCGCTGTCATTGTGGTTCCGATATTGGCACCAAGAATAATTGAGATTGCCTGCGGCAGATTCATAAGCCCTGCGCTGACGAATCCAATTGCCATGACTGTTGTCGCACTACTGCTCTGAAGTACCGCTGTTGTCAATGCTCCGGCTAACACTCCAAGCACCGGGTTCTTCGTAAGCATTGCAAGAATGCTTTTCATCTTCTCTCCTGCCGCTTTCTGGAGGCATTCGCTCATCATATTCATCCCATAAATAAATATTGCCAGTCCGCCTAACAGGCCAAAGACTATCTGTACTTTACTATCCATCTTAATCTCCTTCTATCTTATGAACTTGTATTTGAATCTATAGGAACGTTTTCTGATTATTCATACTCTATCCAGCTTCATTTAACTCTTTCCACTCATTGATATCACCGGTATAGATTTTCTTTAATGTGTCCAATGATATATCTTCCAGTGGATTTTGTTCATTTACAATGACTGCAATATTGTCATTGGCAATGATTTCATAATCAAGTAATTCTGCCTCATAATCTTTTAAGTCTCTGGAGGCCATTCCAAAATCACACTTTCCGGACATCGCCTGATTCAATCCTTCTGTAGAATCAGACTGTTCAATCTCAATCTTTGCATTCGGATTAATCAACATATAGGCTTCTGCCAGTTCTTCCATAAGTGGTGCAACAGAAGTAGATCCATTTATGGTAATCGTTCCGCCGGCCTTATTCGACAGAAACGTACTGCTCTTCGCTACCGTTTCATAATTCTCCCCTACAATCTCCTGCCCTGCACCGTGGATATAAGTCAGGAAATCCTCTTCTACCTCGTTTAGCTCTCCTACATATGTCAGATAAAAGGAACGGCTCAGAGGATACTTTTTATCTCCGGCATCTGCCGCAATTCCTTCCACTTTCAATTGCTTCATCCCTTCTGCTTCCTGTATCGAGCCCTCTGATACATAGCCAATTGCCGCATCATCATCGCTTACCATATCTATCACTTCTTCTGCATTACCGGCAATCTGTGCATCCGTCCGCGTCTGATCCGCCTGATCTTCTGATTCTGCCTGAAAATCTGCAAGCTGCGCAAATGTACTCCTTGTACCGGAACCTTCTTCTCTGGAGATCACCTGTATCTCTCCCAGTTCATCCAGCCCCTCTACTTTTACAGTATCCTGAGACTCACTGCTGTCCTGACAGGCAGTGCTGCCGATCACAATACTTGCTGCAAGTAAAACTAATAAGAATTTTTTTACTCTCATGCATGTTTCCTCCTATTTTACGTTATTCAGCGTACTCTTCTTTTGTAAAAACAGAATCGGGGAATTGTTAAATCTATGTAAAATCATTATTTTTACAAAATTGGTTGACTTTTTTTTCATATTTTCCTATACTAATTCCTGTAAACAGAAACGGGGAGCTTATGTACTAGGCTGAGAGGAAGTTGAGAACTTCGACCCATATACCTGATTTGGATAATGCCAACGTAGGAACGTATCGAATAAAAATGCGGGAGATGCTTTGGTATCTCTCTTTTTTTATACAGAAGGCCTTATCTTAAAAACAGAATACGGTAAAGTTGAGAGTGAGCGAGAGTTCATGAAGGGGTGCACCACCACGGGTGTATTACTTTGTGAACTCTTTTTTATATCTGATCACTTATGACTGCCGGGAAAGGAGACACACATGATCACAGTAAATGGACAGGCTGTTTCACTGGAAAAGCCTATCACCGTTGCCGAATATCTGGCTCAGAACCAGTATCGGATCGAACGGATTGCCGTAGAGATGAACGGCGAGATTCTTCCTAAGAAGAATTATGCTGCCGTTACACTGAAAGATGGAGACAAACTGGAAGTGGTAAGTTTTGTAGGAGGGGGCTAGAATATGAAACAACTTACAAAAGAACAGATCTATGAAGCACTCAATGAGCGTCATTCCCCACAGGTTCAGGAATTACTGTCTCAGGGAAGAGTTGCCATTGCAGGTCTTGGCGGACTTGGATCTAATGTTGCATTTGCACTGTCCCGTATCGGCGTCGGACACTTGCATCTGATTGATTTTGATGTCGTAGACATTACGAATCTGAATCGTCAACAATACTTTACAGAGCATATCGGTATGTATAAGACCGATGCTCTGAAACCACAGCTTCTGCGGATCAATCCCTACCTGGATATCCGCACAGACTGTGTAAAAGTCACAGAAGAGAATCTGCCGGAATTATTTCAGAATGATTCTATTATCTGCGAAGCCTTCGACCGTCCGGAGGCCAAGGCTTTGCTGGTCAATGGAATCCTGGAACATTTTCCTGAAAAGAAGCTGGTATCCGGTTCCGGTATGGCAGGATATGGAAGCAGTAATTCCATCCGCACCCGGAGGGTCACTTCCAACTTCTATCTCTGTGGGGATGAGACCACCGAACCTTCTGCCGGAAATGGACTCATGGCTCCGCGGGTTGCTATCTGTGCCGCCCACGAAGCAAATATGATTACACGACTCCTTCTGGGCGAAACCAGCGTATAATCTTCAAAAAAGCATCGAAAACTATGAATAATCAAAGAAAGAAGGAAACATCTATGAATCAGAATGACGATAAATTTATCCTAGGCGGACATGAATTTACTTCCCGCTTTATCCTGGGTTCCGGGAAATTCTCCTTAGAACTTGTGAAAGCCTGCATCGAGAAGGCAGAAGCACAGATTATCACACTGGCACTTCGCCGTGCAAACGAAGGTGGACTTGCCAACATCCTGGATTATATCCCGGATAATGTAACGCTCCTGCCCAACACTTCCGGAGCCAGAAATGCAGAAGAAGCAGTCCGTATTGCCCGTCTTTCCCGTGAAGTCGGCTGCGGAGACTTTGTGAAGATCGAAGTTATCCACGACTCCAAATATCTGCTGCCGGATAACTATGAGACCATCAAAGCTACGGAAATCCTGGCAAAAGAGGGATTCGTAGTAATGCCATACATGTATCCGGATCTGAATGCTGCCAGAGACCTTGCAAACGCCGGCGCTGCCTGCATTATGCCGCTTGGCTCTCCAATCGGCTCCAACAAGGGGCTCTGCACCAAAGATTTCATCCAGATTCTAATTGACGAGATCGATCTTCCAATTATTGTAGATGCCGGTATCGGTCGCCCTTCTCAGGCCTGTGAAGCTATGGAGATGGGTGCCTCTGCAGTCATGGCTAATACTGCCATTGCCACTGCCGGTGACATTCCGGTAATGGCAGAAGCATTTAAAAAGGCAATCGAGGCCGGAAGAAGTGCATATCTGTCTGGTCTTGGACGGACGATTGAAAAAGGCGCCAGTGCTTCTTCCCCGCTGACCGGATTCTTACAGGATTAAGGAGGTGTACAGATGAAGGATGAACACGTAAATGAAAGTATCTTAAGTGAAGAGATACTGGAAGACCAGAAGAAAAACCGGATCGATCATATGACCTATCTTCCTGATATGGAAGTATTAGAATCAGATGTTATGGACCGAGTCATCTCTGAGATGAATCAATATGATTATGACCAATATACAGAAGCCGACGTAAGACAGGCTCTTGCCAGAGATAATCGGACACCGGAAGATTTTAAAGCTCTTCTTTCTCCTGTTGCACTTCCACTTCTGGAAGAGATCGCACAGGCTGCACGGAAGGAGACAAGAAAGCATTTTGGCAACAGTGTCAATATGTTTACGCCCCTTTATATTGCCAACTATTGTGAAAACTACTGCATCTACTGTGGATTTAACTGTCACAATAAGATCAACCGCGCCAAATTAAATGACCGAGAGATTGAACTGGAGATGGCTGCCATTGCCAGGACAGGTCTTCAGGAAATCTTGATTTTGACCGGTGAAAGTCGTAAAATGTCTGATGTAAAATACATTGGAGAAGCCTGCAAGATCGCAAGAAAATACTTCAAGGTCATCGGCCTCGAAGTGTATCCGATGAACTCCGATGAATATGCATACCTTCACGAATGCGGTGCCGATTATGTGACCGTATTCCAGGAAACCTATAATTCAGACAAGTACGAGACGCTTCATCTTGCCGGACATAAGCGGATCTTCCCTTATCGTCTGAATGCACAGGAACGTGCCTTAAAGGGTGGCATGCGAGGAGTCGGATTCGCTGCTCTTCTTGGTCTGGATGACTTCCGCAAGGATGCATTTGCCACCGGATATCATGCCTATCTTCTGCAGCGCAAATACCCTCATGCAGAGATTGCATTCTCCTGTCCAAGGCTTCGTCCGATCATTAATAATGACCGCATCAATCCAAAAGATGTTCACGAACCTCAGCTTCTTCAGGTGGTATGTGCTTACCGGCTCTTCATGCCATTTGCAAGCATCACTGTATCCACCCGTGAATGTGCCCGTGTCCGTGACAATCTGGTAAATATTGCGGCCACCAAGATATCTGCCGGTGTCAGCACCGGAATCGGCAGCCATGTCGATGAGATTGAAGAAAAAGGAGACGACCAGTTCGAGATCTCTGACGGAAGATCCGTTGATGAAGTATACAACGCCCTTCTGGAGCATGATCTCCAGCCAGTCATGAATGATTATGTATATGTATAAAGGAGAAAATATATATCAGAATATCATCGCAGTCAGCAACCGCACGATCTGCTCCCGGCCATTACCGGAACAGATTGCGCGGATCTGCCGCTTACATCCGAAAGCAGTAATCTTAAGGGAAAAGGATCTTCCGGAAGAAGAATACCGTGTACTGGCGCGTGAGATAATGGATATCTGTAACGCCAATCATGTTCCCTGCATTCTCCATAGCTTTCTGGAAATTGCACATGAACTGCACTGCACATCCATCCATCTGCCGCTTCATCTGCTTCAAGATTACCGACAGGAGCATCCTGCCATTCTTAAGCACTTTTCTGTCATCGGCACCTCCGTCCATTCCGTCGAAGATGCTAAGAAAGCCCAGGTACTTGGCGCTGCTTATCTGACAGCCGGTCATATCTATGCCACAGACTGTAAAAAAAATCTGCCCCCGCGAGGAACAGATTTTTTAAGACAGGTATGCCAGAGTGTGGACATACCTGTCTATGCTATTGGCGGAATACATCCAGATGCGCAGCAGTTATCCGAAGTACTATCCTGCGGCGCCAGAGGTGGATGCATTATGTCCGGAATGATGAAGCTGTAATTCTTCTCTCACCATTCCATTGTATATTCTCCCGGTCCATTTTCCACGACAGATGACTGATAGAATTCCTTAGCAACCCTGATCAGATAATCCGTATCTTTCGCTCCGCCGGTCTCATAAGGAGAATGCATTGCGAGCTGTGCTAATCCAATATCTATCGTATTGACAGCTACCTGGGTTCCCGATATGTTTCCGAGTGTAGAGCCTCCAAGGATATCCGATCGGTTCACATAGGTCTGATATGGAACTTTCGCCCTCTCACAGAGCTGTGTGAAGATTGCTGCTGCCATTCCATCGGTCGTATACTTCTGATTGGCGCTGAACTTTATCACAACTCCACCATTCGGATAAGGCCGGTTCGTCGGGCAGGCCTTATCCGGCTGATTCGGGTGCACGCCATGAGCATTGTCAGCAGACAACATAAAACTGGACGCCAGAGCCTGTCGGTATTGACTGGATGTCCTCCCAAGGCTTTCATTAATCCTAAGAAGTGTATCGAATAAAAATGTCGATCCGGCTCCCTGCTTCGTGCTACTTCCAACCTCTTCATTATCAAACACGCAATGAACTGGAATACTTTCGCCATCTGCTGCCTGCAGAAATGCCTGCAAAGATGCAAATGCACACTGCAGATCATCCAGACGTCCAATCGAAATATATTCTTCGGATGCTCCCCAGACACTTCCTTTCATACGGTTATATAAGAACAGATCATTTCCAACAATGTCTTCTTCCTCCACACCTGCCGCCTCTGCGACCCGCGCCATGAAGGTCCCTTTGGCTGATTCACAACCATACAGCGGAAGCATGTCCTTCTGGGCATTGTACTTATAGCCTTCATTGGCTTCTCGATTCATGTGGATCGCAAGATTCGGAATCATGCATAAGTCACGGTCCACATTGACCAGCTTCGTAACAAGACGATTCCCCTCCCTGATAACCAGCCGCCCTGCAACTGACAGCGGACGATCCAGCCAGGGAGCGCAGAGCATCCCCCCATATTTTTCCACATTTAACTTCACATAATGGTTCTCCACTTCCATCTCTGGATACTCCTTAATACGAAAACTTGGGGAGTCGCTGTGGCTTGCCATAATCTGAAAACCAAGAAAATCTCTCTTAGGAATCCGAAATGCAATGATTGCGGAACTATTACGAATCACATAATAGTTGCCGCCTTCTTCCAGTTTCCAGGCACTTCCTTCCAAAAGCTGAATATAACCCTGCCCCTCTAATTCTTGCTTCATATTTTCAATCGCATGAAATGGGCTGGGACTCTTCTCAATGAAAGTAAATAATTTCTGTACTGTATCCATAGGTTCTATTTCCTTTCTCCATCAATTCCAGATTCTGATCCGAATGTTCTATTTCTCTCGAATATCGATAGACAACATTCACTACATCCTCGAAATCCAATTGCTTCTCATTTTTAATCCAACGAGACAACAGAATTTCCCGAATTAAAAACACACTGGTGACTGACATCTGTACCTTATTATAAGCCTGTCCATCATAGACAGCACCACAAAAATATGTAAAGATAAAATATACCAGTAACTGTTCCCTCTGTATCTTCCACTGTGGCATATTTTCCTCCATCCAGTTTCGGAATTCCTGATGTAATGCTTCATATCTAAGGGAACCTGCCGTATACAGAGCATGCTCCGTTTCCTTTAACTGTATCAGCCATTCTTCCCGAAGCAATTCCAGGGAATACAGATGCTCGAACATGTTCTTTGCCCATGTGTATCTCTGTTCTCTATGATTGCTGCCCTCTTCCATCTTCATGCGGACGAATTCCCGTGCCGATTCTGTCTGATATTTTACAAATACTTCATCACAGGAAAATATATCGCCCTTTTTGATTCGCACCTGCATATCATGGGCAATCCCGAGTACAAGACCAGCCCTTAATTCCAGACTGATCTCACGGTTCTGGAGAATCTTCACCATAATCTCCCGGCCTTCTACCAGCTTTGAATAGAGAAACGGATCATAATCATCGTACTCTTCTTCTCCATCTTTTTCAAAATTTAAAAAGGTCACCGGTTCTTCCTTTGACAAGAGAATCCTTGCCACTTCTGGGCAAGACACCGATAAAGTAATCTCCCGGACGCCTTCAAATTCTTCTACATGGCGGGGATATAGGCGGCAAGTTTTACATAGACTGTCCTTTCCCAGATTGCAATACATATCACACAGATTATCTTTATTCAGAAATGCACATCTTTTCTCTTCTGACTGTCGAAATGTCTCCTTTCTCCAGTCTATGGACCGAAACAGCTTTCTTCGGTAATTCCCCTTTACTTTCTTATAGCGGTGCAAAGATCTCTTATCAACTACGATCTGCCATCCTGCACAACAGGTGTCTTCACATTGATCTGCTGTACAGGTAAACATATGATAATAATCTGGAATTGTATACAACATATCATTTTGTCCCTTTACTTAACAATACTAAATCCGATCCCTATAGCCCCCGGTCCGGTATGCGTTGCAATACACATAGACAAAGGATTATAATAAACTTCTGCCCATGGGAAAGCCTTTCCCACTTCGCTGCACCATTCCTCTGCTTCTGCGGCCGTCAATCCCGCTCCTGCTGTGCCAATCCTTATTCGACTTCTGTCCATCTCTGAAAATCTTTCTTCTATATCTTTCTTTAGAGCTTCGATCATCTTATCCTTTCCTTTACGCATCCCACGAACTTTTGCAAATGCATCCAGACGTTCTCCCTGTATAGTAAGGACTGGTTTGATATTGAGCACTGCTCCTATAGCTGCACCTGCCGGAGTGACTCTGCCGCCTTTTTTCAGATATTCCAATGTATCCACTGTAATATAAATACTAGAATCATAAGCTCTTGCTTCCAGATCTTCTTTGACTGCCTTCGCAGATGTTCCTGCAGCAACAAGCCTCACGGCTTCCATAACAGCTTCTCTCTGCGTAACAGAGATTCTGTGATTATCTACGACCTGAACTTTACCATCATAATCATCGGACAAGAGAATCGCAGTTTCACAGGAATTACTCAGTCCGCTGGACATCGGAATATATACCAGTTCTTCATATCCCCCGGCCAACACCTTGTCCCACAGATCCATCACATCCCCCGGAGAAGGCTGGGATGTTGTGACATCGATTCCGCTCGTGAGGCTTCCATAGAACATCTCCTGAGTAAGATCCTGCCCCTCATATCTCGTTACTCCATCAACAATGACTGGCATAGGGAGAATGAATATCCCTTCCTTTTTTGCTTCTTCCTGTGTAATTCCACTGTTACTGTCTGTTACGACTGCCGTTTTCATCCACTTATATCCTCCTGTTTCAAATATTCTTTTACAACTTGAAATAAATTCCCATTCTATTTATAATTAGATGTGACAAATTGTAACATCTCAGAATTTTTAATTCAAGATAATTACTAATAACTGTTACAAATCAGGGGGTTTTGTTCATGAATAAAGAACGGAAAAATCAATCTAATATCCTTGCAAAGGAATGCATTGTTACCGCACTGATCCAATTATTAAAGGAAAAACCTTTATCCGCTATATCGGTCTGCGAACTGACAGAAAAGGCCGGCGTCTCCCGAATGACTTATTACCGTAATTATCAGTCCAAAGAAGATATATTTGCTTCCTATCTGGAAGATGCTTTGATGAATTACAAGCAGGAAGCAAAATCTCTGTCACTGGACAAACATTTCTATTCTTCAGAAAATCTTCTGCACTGTTTTTCTTACTTTGAAGCACATCAGGAATTTATTGACAGTCTCTTCAAAAGCGGTCTAAGCCATATGCTCCTGAATGCAATCAGTCAGTATGTCCTGGAGACCTGGTATCACCCAGGAGACAGCATCGAACTCTATTACTGTCTTCAGGCTTTTGCCGGTGCATTGTATAACCTTTATATTACCTGGTCCTCGAATGGTTTTAAAGAATCACCAGAAGAATTGGCAGAGATCATGTATCGAATCGTGCCTTCTCCTCAACCCGAATCTGTAACTCTGTAATGTGTTCTTCTTCTCTTCCAGATACATGGATATCCACCCAGAGGATCTCATACACATCACCGACCATCCGATACCCATGTTCTTTCGCATAAGCAAGCAACCTGGGGAGACACTGATAATTCTGGTTGCAATTGCCCCGGTAACTGATGGTAAGGTATTCTCCGCCCGGTATGACCATATCGCCCTCCGTATCTATGATAAACACACCTTCATATTCCCGGCATCTTTGGTTCCTTGCACTTTCTGCCAAGATTACAGAACCGATATGATTGCTTCCTATGATATAGGATTTATCGGGATTCTTATTCAGAAGCTGCTTGATCAGCACATCCATCTCTTCATCCCGCTCATATCCTTTCTCGATATAATAACAGCTTCGATCTGGCAATTGCTGTAACTGCACGACTCCAAGCACTTTTTCTTCACATTCTGAAAGAGTTTCAATACGTTCTTCTACATTCTTCTGTAGTTGCCTCAACTTCTCCTGCTTCTCTTCGATCATATGAAGCTCTTCCATCAACAGTACTTTCGTAGAACTAACCGTATGATGCTTCAGGTAATCCCCAATCTGTTCCATGGAAAAACCAAGTTCTCTCAATTCACGAATAACATTCAACCGCCAGATATCATCCAGATGGTAGAGACGATACTGATTCTCTCCACGCTTTGGCTTTAGTATTCCCAGTTTTTCATAATATCTCAGAGAATCTGCCCCGATATGGTATAGCTGTGATATCTCTCCGATTTTAAAATATTTCTTCATATAAATCCTTTTTTCTTTCATTTTCACTTGACCTTAGTATTATACCAAGGTTTAGTATAGAATACAACAAGGAGGTTTTACTATGAAGTTAGAAGGAAAATCATTACTTCATGATTTCTTTCGTTTTATCATTCCATCGCTAGTTGCCCAATGGGTATATGCACTTTACACGATGATAGATGGCATGTTCGTTGCCAGAGGAGTATCTGAACTGGCTTTGTCCGGTGTCAATATTGCCATGCCATTCGTTACCTTCCTTTTCTCCGTGGCATTATTATTTTCCGTAGGTTCCTCTACCATCATTGCCATGCTGTTAGGAGAAAAAGAAGATGCAAGAGCAAGGGAAGTATTTACCCATAATATTCTGACCGCCATTATTGTGTCTCTGTTGATTACATGGATCGTCCTGTGGAAATCCGAAGAGATTGCGTTATTCCTGGGAGCAACGGAACTCACCATGGATTACGTCCAGACATACCTGAAAACGATTGCATGCTTCAGCGTCTTTTTTATCTGTTCTTATTCGCTGGAGGTATTGATTAAGACCGATGGTTATCCTATGAAAGCAACGATTATCGTCACTACCGGAACGATTCTCAACTGTATTCTGGATTATCTGTTTGTCATCGCTTTTCACAAAGGAGTCTGGGGCGCAGCATTTGCGACAGGTCTCTCACAACTGTGTGTTGTATTACTGTATCTGACTCACTTTTGCAGTACCAAGACCCATATGAAACTGGTGAGGTTCACGCCATCTCTGTCTCTTATGTGGCGTACCATAAAGATCGGTCTGTCTTCTGGAATCACAGAATTCTCAGCAGGAATTGTCATCTTCCTGTTCAACCAGTCGATTCTCGCATATCTAGGCGAAGAATCCATTGTAAGCTATACCATTGTCACCTACGTCAGTACCATTGTGGTCATGTCGATGGCAGGTATCGCTCAGGGAATTCAACCTCTGGTCAGCTATCATTATGGCAGGAAGATGCCACAGAATTATCATCGTCTTTTAAAATATGCTCTTTGCTTTGGGACTGTATTTTCCATTGCAGCTTTTCTAATATCCCGAATGGTAGCAAGTCCACTTGTAAACTTGTTCATCTCACCGGAATTAGCACAACTTCGGGCCGATTCTGTAAGAATCTTTTATACATTTTCTTACTCCTTTCTGCTCTGTGGTTTTAACGTGATTATTGGCGGATTCTTTACTGCAATCGAATATCCCAAGTCTGCCATGGCCATCTCTCTGGGAAGAGGATTCATCTTTGTTGCCATAAGTCTCCGGATCCTGACAAGACTTCTTGGGGGAAATGGTATCTGGATGGCAGCAACACTTGCAGAAGGAATGTGTCTAGTACTTACACTGGTATTATTCATGTATTACCGGTCAACATGCACCCATTCTTAATGACCCTCCAATCAAAACAGGAATGTCGGATGCATAACTAATCTTCTCCTATTCTTTCTTTTCTTCCTAATCTTATATCTTCCATCTCTTCGGCCATCTTGGCATCCATATGGTCGAACAGATAATTCTTATTACTTTCGCGGCGGCTTTCATACTCCTCCCGGATCTGACGTCTGACAATCTCTACTTCTTCCCGGAATTCCCTGGATGAGATCAGTGTTCCTCCCTGTCCCAGAGTAACGACCTGTTCTACACCGTCTGACGTAACAACCGTTACGTGATATTTCTTTCCAATCTGATGAACGACCTTCTCAATATACTGATCCGCCGTCTCTGCTTCCTTGGTGTATACCACGTGGATATTGTGATACTTCTGGATCTCCAGCGCATAGCCATCCACCTTATAAGCATCAAAGACCAGTATGACTACACATTTCTTAAAGCCCTGATAATTGCACAGAACATCCATCAGCTTATTTCTCGCTGCTTCGATATTCTCCTTTGCCAGTTCCTTAAGATCATCCCATGCAAATATAACATTATAACCATCTACCAGAAGATACTCCTGAATCTCTTCTTTCTTCTTCGTATGTCTCTCTTTTTCAGCACTTACCGTTCTGGACGCAGGGCTTAACCTGCGCTCTACTTTTCCATAGGTTCGGATAAATATCTCTTCTAATTCTTTCTCTTCCTGACGACTTAAAAGCGCCTGGCGGCTTCTTCCCTTGTCTGAGCGATTCCCTGTATGGCTCACAGTCTTCGGCTGCAACAGCTTCTCTTCCTTTTCCAGCTGGCTTTCAATATGCATATATTCGGGAACCTGATTCCAAGGAACTACGAATCCTGCGCCATGAGAACAGAATACGGAACCGGTCGGGTTATCCAGATCTCTGTCCGGTTCGTATCCACTAATCTCAATCACCTCTTCTGCATTATGGCAAGGTTCATACCCTCTGAACGTACAGGTCAGCTTTCCGCGGCCTCTGGAATAACTGTTGACTTCTCTCTGGTAATCCCGCATCGTTGCTACCGGCGCACTTCCAGTCAGAATCGCCATCTCACCATGCGTCTGAGGCGGCTGAAATTCGCCGGACATCTTCTGGATATCCGTCATAGCACGTCCCACCATCTCAGACGGAACTTCCAGACAAAACTCATAATACGACTCCAGAAGAACGCTCTCTGCCTGCATCAGTCCCTGACGCACGGCACGATAGGTTGCCTGACGGAAATCTCCACCCTCTGTATGCTTCTGATGGGCTCGTCCTGCTGCCAGAGTAATCTTCATATCCGTAATCACAGCACCTGTCAGCACTCCGCGATGCTCCTTCTCTGCCAGATGGGTCATGATCAGACGCTGCCAGTTCTTGTCCAGCATATCTTCACTACAATTCGTATCCAGAACCAGACCGCTGCCCTTTTTCCCCGGTTCCATGATCAGATGAACTTCCGCATAATGGCGAAGCGGCTCAAAGTGTCCCACACCTTCTACCTTATTCCGAATTGTTTCCTTATATACAATATTTCCCGTGTCAAAGGATACCAGCACATGGAAGCGCTCCTGAATCAGGCTCTGCAAGATCTCAATCTGCACTTCTCCCATAAGCCGGGCATAGATCTCTCCTAATTCTTCATTCCATACGATCCGAAGCATCGGATCTTCTTCCTCAAGCTGCCGAAGATTCCGTAACATGGTATGTACATCACAGCCTTCCGGCAGCAGAATCCGATAATTCAGCACCGGTTCCAGCATCGGAGCCTGAGATTCCTTCTCTATGCCAAGACCTTCTCCCGGATAGGTATGACTCAGACCAGTCACCGCGCAGATACGTCCGGCTTCTGCTTCTTGTATCAATTCATACTTTTCTCCTGAATAGATACGGATCTGATTCACTTTTTCTTCCCAGCGTTCTTCATCCTCTACATGATCTGACATATGATTGGACAACATGGATTTGACCTTCAAGATTCCGCTGGTAATCTTCAGGTACGTCAGACGATTCCCCTGCGAATCACGGGATATCTTAAACACTTTTGCTCCAAATTCCTTAGAATGCGCAGAATCCTTCGCTGCATAAGGCAACGTATATCGTTCCATTCCATCCAGGAACTCTTGAACTCCCTGCAATTTTAACGCTGAGCCAAAATAACATGGATAGACTTTTCTCTGCACGATCAATCGGGCAATCGTCTCTTCACAGAGTTCTCCGGTCTGCAGATATTCGTCCAGAGCCTCCTCTTCACAGGTTGCCAGATTGTCATATAGTATCTCTTTCTCATCATCAAAGGCAATGCAGCCTTCATCCAGACTATGTTTTAATTCATCCAGCAGCTGTTCCCGATCCGTTCCATCCTGATCCATCTTGTTTACAAAAAGGAAGGTCGGAATCTGGTAACGCCGCAGAAGATTCCACACAGTACGGGTATGTCCCTGCACGCCGTCCATTCCACTAATCACAAGGATTGCATAATCCAATACCTGCAATGTTCGTTCCATCTCTGCCGAGAAATCCACATGCCCCGGAGTGTCCAAAAGCGTCACCTGTGTCTTTCCAAGTTCCAGGACTGCCTGTTTCGAGAAGATGGTGATTCCCCGATTCCGTTCCAGTTCATAAGTATCCAGATAGGCATTCTTATGATCCACACGCCCTAATTCTCTGATCTTTCCGCCGAGATACAAAAGGCCTTCTGAAAGAGTGGTCTTTCCCGCATCTACATGAGCAAGAATACCTACGCATATATGTTTTTTGGGTTTATTCTCAGATATCACATCCATAGAAAAAGCCCCTTTCTGCAATAAATAATCATCTGTAATAACCTGATTATTATATCACAGGAAGGGGCAGAAGTCGACTAATGATTAATGTATATTCCCATCCGTCAACGCAACTTTTATATAATCATGATGTACCAGTTCCAGATATTTTCCGAATACATCTGTTGTCTTCATTTTTATACTGGATGTGTTCACGCAAGGATGGCATGCGAATTCTTCATCTTGCAGCACTTCTTTATCTACCAGCAACTGTACACGGTTCTCCGGGTCGAAGATCAATCCCATAATGGTCGCCGAGCCAGGTGTGACATTTAGGTATTTTTCCATATCTTCTGCCGATGCGAAGGACAATCTGGATGTAGGAATCTGCTTCGATAATTCCTTTGTCTGCAGTGACTTCTTTCCCGGCATTACCAGCAGATAGAATGCTGTCTTCTGGCGATTGCACAGGAACAGATTCTTGCAGATCTCAATCCCAAGTGCCTCATCTACTCCCATACATGCCTCAATCGTAGCAACTGGAGGATGATCTACGCGGACATAGGGAATTCCTGCAGCATCCAACACATCATAAACTTTGATTTCTTTTTCTTTGCGTCCTTCTGTATTCACCGGGCGTCCTTCATACAATTCCATCTCTTTCCTCCTGAATCGTTATTCCATGAACTGATCGATCGTAAATAAATTATATTTTTTGGATATCTTTATATCTTCTTTGGTCAGTTTTAATCCTTCGATCAATTCACTGTCTTCCTTAAGTATAGAAGATGCAATCATTACCTTAATTGCCACCGGAAGCATCGTCTTATACGACAGGCCTGTAAGCATTCCAAGCTTACGGTTTGTACGGCTCAAACTATTAATGCAGCAGATTAGCACCTGTTCTGTAGGATTATTCTGATTCTGAAGTGTATAATTCTCTATAAATTCATATTTTCTGCTCATCCCTGCATACAAAGCTTTACAGTCTCCTGGATTCTGCACATCCTTCACATCATAAAACAACTGAATTCTCATCTGCCCCAAATCAGACAATATGTATCGCTCTATGATACTTTTCAAGATTCTCTTACTTCTTCCATCGTAAGAATACATATATTGCCGATCAAAAAATTCTCCTTCCAGCTCTTCAGTGTGAAACTCATCTTCCTCTGCCGCCAGAAGCTGTGACGGAGCAACCTTCAACACTTGTGAAATCTCCTCCAAAGTGGCCATATCCAGCGATATCAGACCCTTTTCATATTTTGAGATTGTAGATTTGCTCTTATGAATCTGCTTTGCCAGCTCTTCCAGAGTCATCTTATATGCCAGACGATATTTCTTAATATTTGTCCCCACTCGTTTGTCAATACTCATAACCTCTCCGTTTCTTACAAATCACTTTTTTTATGAAATATATCCCAAATTTATTTGAAATCACTTTTTTACTAATGATTTACAGAAAAAGTCTCTCTTTAATACATAAACACGAAAAAAGTTTCCTGTCAAGACACTTTCATCAATTTGCCGTGCACTTTTATTCACGTTAAAATAATATCATATTAAAGGAAAGATACTGAGGAAATTATGATGAATCAAAGACAATATAAAGACACCTTCGTGATTGGATTTGCAATATTTGCCATGTTCTTTGGCGCTGGGAATCTTATTTTTCCACCTTATCTTGGACTGATCACAGGCCAAAAGTGGTTTTTAAGTTTTTTATGTTTTATGTTCATGGATATGGGATTAAGTATTCTTACACTGCTCGTTGTTGCCAAATTAGGGAAAGGCGCTTCTGGGATTACAGAACGATTGGGCAGAATCCCTTCTTACCTGATTCTGACACTGAATGCACTCTGCCTGGGTCCATTGATTGCCATTCCACGAACTGCCGCGACTGCATATGAATTCTCGATAGCACCATTCTTTCCGTCCTTTGACGGGAAATATTTTTCTATTCTCTTTTTTGCAATCGTCGTTTTATTCTGCCTGAAACAGTCTAAAGTCATTGATATTATTGGAACTGTCTTTGCACCTTTGATTCTTTTGGCACTGCTGATACTTATTGTAAAAGGAATTCTGTCACCCCTTGGTTCTATAGATGCTTCTGCCTCTATGCAGAGCGCTGTAGCGGTCGGTGTTAATGCTGGTTATCAGACGATGGATGTGATGGCTGCCATGATATTCTCTGCCTCTATTTTACTTACACTGCAACAAAAACATTACACTGATACCAAACAACAATTTGATATGATTGCCCGGTCCGGAGTCATTGCTGCCGTTATTCTTTTCGTCGTGTATGGCGGTCTGGCATATCTGGGAGCAACGGTATCCAGTATCTACCCTTCAGATACTGACCGGGTTGTACTATTAATCGCAATCACTAAGTCCCTCTTAGGAAAAAAAGGAATGATTCTTCTGGGAATACTGGTCTGTATTGCCTGTATGACACCTGCAATCGGTCTGTTATCATCTGCCGCTTCCTTTTTTGAGAAGCAGACAAAAGGCCATGTCAGCTATCGTACATTTGTCTTTTTATTTGCAGGCATAAGCTGTATCATCTCAAACTTTGGAATCAGCCGGATTCTGGAACTTGCTTCCCCGATCTTAAGTATTCTCTATCCGGTATTAATCTTACTGGTATTCCTTGGATTATTCCAAAAACGTATTCCCAAGGATATGTTCTATCGATTTACCGTTTTCGGGGTATTTTGCATCAGTCTGCTAAGTCTTAGAATCCTATAATCTCTTTGCATACAAAAAAGAGAATCGGTACAAATAATGCCGGCAGCATATCTAATGTCTTAAATTTTTTTATATTCAGGATACTGCAGCCGGTACACATAATTAAGAAACCACCGACTATACATAATTCTGCTACCATCTCATCAGAGAAAAAGCTTGCCGACAGATATTTCGTGAGCAGAAAGATACTGCCCTGCCAACAGAACAGAACCCCTGCTGCAAGTGCCATCCCAATGCCATAGGTAGATGCCAGCACTGTACTTGTCACCAGGTCTAATGATGCGTTGGTAAACAGATATGTATTATCTCCATAAAGAGCACTCATTACCGGACCTACAATCGACAATGAACCGATACAGTACAACAGGATACCCGTTGTGAGTCCTTGCGCAAGATTCCCTTTGGAATGGCTGTCTACAAAGCGATTGAACCGCTCATCCAGGTTCAATTTGGCTCCGATCAGACTTCCTAATACAAGGCTTACGATAAAGAGTACCGGGTATTCGCTTTTTGGCATATTAGATACCACTGCATTAATTCCAATTCCAAAAGCCGCAAGTCCACATGCCTGAAACATTGCATTTTCATATTTTTCTCCGATTCCTTTTTTCAATACGCTTCCTGCAACACTCCCAACAAGAATTGTCCCAGTATTCACAATTGTCCCTAACATCTTATTTCTCGTTCCTTTCTTATCTTATTCTGTTACGTTCTTTTTTTCTCTCCAATGCAAAGCAAATGATAAAGAAGATGATTCCATATACTGTTGATATTGGCGCCGCAAGACCAACCATCATCAGAGATGTGTTCGGAAGGCTTGCCATAAATATAGAGATTGGAATACGGACACAAAATGCAGCTGTAATTCCTTGTATCATAACCGGTATACTCTTACCGCATCCATTAAAATATCCGATACTGCTGAATAAAATACAAGTCAAAAGACAATCTACCGAGAATCCTTTCAGATAATCCGCGCTCTGCAGGATGACCTGCATATCATTGGTGAATAACGAAGACATTACAGTCCCTCCGAAGAATCCGGCCAGGAAAATGAATATTCCCAATGTACAGCCAGTAACCATAGCCGTGCGCACTCCTTTTTTCGCTCTTGCTTTTTGTCCTGCTCCAATATTCTGTGCCACAAAAGCCGAGACACTCTGCATCACAGAAGACGGCACCAACATAATGAAAGAAATCAGCTTTTGTGCCACACCATATCCAGCCGACTGCATTAAGCCCATATTATTAATGATAGAATTAATCACCAGAAAAGAGATCTGTACCATCGTCTCTTGTAAAGCGATTGGAACGCCGACATTCAGGATTCTTCTTAACTCTCTTGGATATACCCTGCACTGCTGACGGGAAAAAGAGATTGGCATGTCTTGTCTGCGAAGCACGATCAAAGATATGATTACTGATACCAGCTGTGCAGTCACTGTCGCAAGTGCAGCACCGACTACATCCATATGTAAAGCCCCAACGCACACCAAATCTCCGATAATATTTACGACGCAGGCAACTCCAACAAAGAGAAACGGAAGATTCGCATTGCCGATTCCCCTTAGAACACCACTAATAACATTATACGCAATAATGATTACAATTCCAGCTGAACAGACACGAATATAGAGAACCGTCTTATCAAAAGATTCCGCAGGAACCTGAAGTAGCCCGGCAATATTTCCTGCAAATGCCTCCAGTAAAACCGTCAACACAATTCCTAATACAGTAAATAATATAATGGTTGTTCCAACAGCATCGCCGGCCGCTTTCGGTTTCTTCTCTCCAATATGCTGTCCGATAATTACCGTTGAGCCCATGGCAAGACTGGTGATAATAAATGTCACCATCTGCATAAATGCACTTCCGGTTCCTACTGCTGAGATACTCGTTGCATCTCCGAATCTGCCGACCACCAGCAGATCCACTGCTCCATATGCCGCCTGCAAGATCAATGCTCCAAGCACAGGCAGTGCAAAACGAATCAAAGACCCGAACACCGGGCCCTCTACAAATGATATTTCTTTCTTATCTTTACTTCTCATAATTCATTACTTCCTATTTTAATGTTTATCTGCTAATATCATGCTATTCAGCATATCACCATTGAGAAGTATTTGTAAAGCATTATATTAATTTTGTTTTCCCGTCACCTCCTTCAGACTTCCATTGGCCGGATTATCAAGAACCTTCCCATCTTCGTCGAAGCGGGAACCATGACATGTGCAATCCCAGCTGTGTTCTACCGCATTCCATTTCAGTGCACAACCCAGATGTGGACAACGTTTTTCTGATATTCTCAACAGATTTCCGACCGCAGTGCATCCATTAACCAGAAGCTGTGGCTTGAGCATGCTCCTGGACGGGTCAAAGACTGCTGCATACGGATTCTTTTTATTCAATATCTGATCTGTCAGTAGATTAGCTGCTACCATGGAAGAAGTCATTCCCCATTTATTAAATCCCGTGGCTACATAATATTCCGCACAGTTTTTGGAATACCGCCCAATATATGGCACCTCGTCTAATGTCATACAGTCCTGGGTTGCCCAGCAGAATTGTTCTTCCCGGTCATGATAAAACTGTCCGGCAAACTTTCGAAGTTCCTCCCAGTTGCCGCCCATTTTGCCAGTTCTATGATCTCCACCTCCAATCAACAGATAATTCTTATAATTACGAAACGACATTCCACACATTGCCTCATCCACATACATGCCGTCTATCTGAGGCCCATTTTCCAGCGCGATCACGTAAGAGCGATGCTGGTACATCTTCAGATAATACATTCCATGCTTATTGTCAATAGGAAAATGCGTCGCAAAGATTACTTTATGGAATGTAATCTTTCCATTTGCCGTTACAGCCTCATGTTCCTTTAATTCTGTCACAAAAGAATGTTCAAAAATGTTAAGATCTTTTGCAATTGCAGCAACAAATTTCAAAGGATGGAACTGTGCCTGACCTGCAAGACCGACGGCTCCCACATGATAGAAAGGAAGCTTTGTCTTCTCCGAAATATCCGTATCCACTCCAAGCCTGCAAAGGGCATCTGCCTCTTTCTCCAGCTTCTTTCTGTCATTTATCGAATAAACATATGCCATCTTTCGTTCAAGATCACAGTTCATCCCATGACACAGTTTCACGAACTGCTGCACTGCCGACTGATTTGCATCCAAATACATCTTTGCCTTTTCGTATCCTGCACTCTTAAGCAAACGATGATAGATCAGACCATGCTGTGCCGTAATCTTGGCTGTCGTATCTTTCGTAATCCCCGAGCAGATGGTCTTCCCCTCGACCAGAACATACGGGACTCTGTTTTCCTGTAAAAAATAAGCGCAGAGAATTCCTGCCATACCACCACCAATGATCAGTACATCCGTCTGGATATCTCCTTCCATACTTTTAAAATGTGGCAATTCTACACTTGCTGACCAGATTGACTCCATTTCCCCTCACTCCTCTTGTATCATAATGAAAAGATATATTATATTCTGTGCATATGTGAGCAGATTATCCACATAATCTTTTCTTGAATGAAAAAAAATACACCCACTTATTATGACATATGCTATAATGTTCCATAACGATTAAGAAAAGGAGCGAATTACAATGGATATTACGAACGATATCAAATATATAGGCGTCAATGACCATGATATTGACCTTTTTGAAGGCCAGTACGTTGTCGAAAATGGAATGGCCTATAATTCTTATGTTATTGTCGATGAAAAGATAGCCGTATTCGACACAGTTGATGCCCGTTTTACCGAAGAATGGCTGAACAACTTAAGAGCAGTGATTGGAGAAAAGTCGCCTGACTATCTGATCATTCAGCACATGGAACCTGACCACTCTGCGAATATTGCAAAATTCATGGAAATATATAAAGATACTGTTATCGTTGCCACTGCCAAGTCATTTGCCATGATGAAGCAGTTCTTTGGTAATGATTTTAAAGACCATCAAATGGTCGTAAAGGAAGGGGATACTCTTTCTCTTGGAAAGCATGAATTAACATTTATCACTGCACCAATGGTTCACTGGCCAGAAGTTATGGTAACATATGACAGCTTTGACAAAGTATTATTCTCCGCCGATGCCTTTGGAAAATTCGGAGCACTGGATGTTGAAGAAGACTGGGCATGTGAAGCTCGCCGCTATTACATCGGAATCGTCGGAAAATACGGCACACAGGTTCAGGCCCTTCTGAAAAAAGCAGCAAAACTTGATATTCAGACCATCTGCTCTCTGCACGGCCCTATCCTTACCGAGAATCTGGAATATTATCTGAATCTTTATAATATATGGTCCTCTTATTCTGTAGAATCAGAAGGCGTTATGGTTGCCTACACTTCTATCTACGGAAATACAAAGAAAGCAGTTGAAGAATTAGCAGACATGCTGAAAGCAAAAGGATGCCCGAAGGTCGTTGTATGTGACCTTGCTCGCGAAGACATGGCCGAAGCTGTAGAAGACGCTTTCCGCTATGGCAAACTGGTACTTGCTACTACGACCTATAACAACGACATCTTCCCATTCATGCGCGAATTCATCAATCACCTGACAGAACGGAACTACCAGAACCGTACCGTTGGGCTGATTGAGAACGGCTCCTGGGCGCCGACTGCCGCAAAGAAGATGGCACAGATGCTGGAAGGCAGTAAGAACCTTACATTCACCGACACAACCGTAAAAATCTTATCAGCACTCAATGACGACAGCCGTGCACAGTTAGAAGCACTGGCTGAAGAATTAAAATAGGGATACGGTAAACTAATTTGGGACGGGGGTTTTTCATTTTCCCCCGTCCCCAAGTAACTTTTTTATTTCTTCTTTTGTCGCTAACATTTCTGAAAATGCGCTTGCGCTTCCTGCTGCAAGTCCCATACGAAATGCATATTCGTAACTTTTCTGTTCTATCCATCCTGCAAGGAAGCCTGCCACCATGGAATCTCCTGCTCCCACAGCATTGACCAGTGTACCTTTTGGTGCAGGAGCATCATATATCTTTCCATCTGCTGCAATCAGAACTGCTCCTTCTCCGGCCATAGATACCAACACGTTAGCAGCACCCATTGCCTGTAACTTTCTCGCATAAGGAATCACCGACTCCCTTGTCTTAAGTTCTGTCTGAAAGATTTCTCCCAATTCGTGATGATTAGGTTTCACCAGAAACGGATGAAACTCCAGCACATTCATCAACAGGTCTTTGGTTGCATCTACAACAATCATAACTTCGCGTCCATCCAGTCTTTTCATGATTCTTCTATAGATATCATCCGGCATGGACTTTGGAATACTTCCTGCAAGAACTAAGATGTCTCCTCTTCCGAGAATATCTAACTTTTTCATCAAACAATCCACAGCTTCTTCACTAATCTCTGGTCCCGCACCATTGATTTCTGTTCCGTCAATAGATTTTAACTTTACATTAATTCTTGATACTCCGTTCTCAAGCACAATAAAGTCTGATCGTATTCCCATCTCCCCCATACGGCGGATAATCTCCTGTCCGATAAAACCTGCGACAAATCCCAATGCTGTACTTTCAATTCCAAGATTCCCCAGTACCGTCGATACATTGATTCCCTTACCTCCCGGCAACATCAATTCTGAACTTGTGCGATTTGTAAGACCCAATTGAAAATCATCTACTGAGACTATATAATCCAGCGATGGATTAAATGTGACCGTATATATCATCTTAGTTTCTCCTTAATCTATGCTTTTTCTTCTTAAGCCACAGCTCTAAACTCCCGCAGCTTCTGCTTCGCCTCCGGATTCAGGTGTCTTGGAACCTGAATCTGTACTGTCACGTACTGATCGCCCTTCACCTGCGGATTCTTCATAGATACGATTCCTTTGCCACGAAGCCGGATCTTCGAGCCAGACTGTGTACCTTCCTGAATCTTACAGGACACATTGCCATACAGAGTCGGAACGATTACCTCGCCACCCAATACTGCCGTTGTAAATGGAATATTGAGCGTAGTATAGACATCCATACCCTTGCGCTCATATCCAGGCTTCTTTCCTACCGTTACTTCCAGCATCAGATCTCCTGCCTCACCACCATTCATGCCTGGCATACCCTGTCCGCGAAGCCGAATCTTCTTGCCCGTATCAATTCCGGCCGGTACGTGTACCTTCAACGACTGAACCACGCCGTCAGGGTTCTGGAGCTGAATGACCTTATCACAGCCAAATACCGCCTCGTCAAAGCTTACTTCTATGCCAGCTGATACATTCTTCCCTTTCTGGCGGAAATTACTCTGCCGAAAACCTCCATAACCGAATCCACCCTGACTGAATCCACTCTGACTAAATCCATCCCCGAAGATATTCTTAAGAATATCATCCATATCCCCGCCTTCGAAATGGAATTCCTGATAGCTGCCATTTCCATTCTTATAAAAATCAGATGTATTTCCACTGCCGTCAAAAGCTGCGTGGCCAAACTGATCATATAACTTCTTCTTTTCTTTATCACTTAAGACATTGTAGGCTTCCGTTACTTCTTTGAACCTGGCAGCCGCTTCAGGATTATCACCATTCATATCTGGATGGTACTTCTTTGCCAGTTTTCGATATGCTTTCTTAATCGTAGCTTCGTCTGCATTTCTTCCGACGCCAAGTACTTCATAATAATCTTTCTTTCCTGCCATTGTCCTCACCTTTCTTTCCTGGAAATTCATATACATATATAGAATATTTCATTGTTCTACTTGTAATATAACACTTGTTTCTTCGAATTTCAAGTAAGAAATGGAAGCTCCTTTCGATTTAAGCAGATTTAATACTCTTTCGGGATATCACCTAAACCATACATCTCTTTGAATTTTTTCAGATCCGACTCATCCCGAATCAGCATAATATCCTGAAATTTCCCCGTATGAATATCCTTGAATCCTGCCACCTGCTCTCCGGTACAGATACTGCAATGGATTACCGGCTTCTGATTCCTGGCATCATATTCTTTTCGTATGACTTCTTTTTTCTTGAATAAATGAATCATTGTATCTCACCATCCCAAACGCTTATTCCACGCACTCATCAAACAACTCCAAATTCTCCTGCAATTTTTTAAAAAACAAGCTGGTATGATAACCATCCGCCGATGCATGGGAGATGGTCACCGTCACAGGTAATGTATAACATCCACCCTGTTCCGTATATTTTCCAAATACAATGATAGGAAAAAGAGCAGGTGCATCCACTGTGCTGGTCGCATATCCGGTATAATCAAGCCACGGAACACAGCTGACACAGAAGAAGTTCGCAGGCTGTTCCGGTCTTCCCTTAATTCCATGCTGATTCCCATATCTCATGAGGACCTCTTCAAATCCTTGATAAAACTCTGAAAAATCCGACCTGTATTCCGTCCACAGATCACTAAAGGTCTCATCATCCTCATGAAATACTGTAAAATTCGGATGAGATACCTTCCAGACTCCTGCACCGCCTTCCGGCGGCACCATCATCCTCATAGAATCCATCATATTGACCGTCTTTGAAACCGCATATAAAAAGCAGCCAAAAAATCTCTTTTTATGTAACCTTGCAAACTGAAGAATCTTCGTCACATCAATCTTCGCAGTCAAAGAATAGCCACATTTCAAAGAATTCCTATAGTAAGTGAAATGCTCTCTGCGTGGCCAATGTTCCATATCTATTTTTTCATATGCCGGTAATTCCTTCTTCATATCTTCACCATCACTTCTTCCATCTATTGTCTCTCCTGCACTCTATACATTTCTCTACATGTATTAGTATAGCTCAACCACTCTCCGGTCGCAATGCACGATTTTTCTACAAATGCATCTTGTTTTTCTTACAAATAACTTGTAGTATGATAGCAGAATATTCATCAAAGGAGACCGCATCATGGATTTGAAAAAGCTAACGGTATTTCTCACTGTTGCAGATTACGGCAATTTTACAAAAGCAGGTGAAGACCTTGGATATACCCAATCTGGAATCACTCAGATGATGAAATCCTTAGAACAGGAAGTGGGATTTCCACTCTTCATCAAAAGACATCACGGAGTTACTCTGACAAACGAAGGCAAAGCATTACTCCCTGCAATCCGTAATCTATTGTCTGCCAGTGAATCTTTGAAACAAGAGATTTCTTTTATGAAAGGTGCCAAAAAAGGAACCATAAAGATTGGTTCCTACATTAGTTGTGCCATCCATTGGCTTCCGGAGATTATTAATAACTTTCAGAAAGAATACCCTGAGATTCTTTTTGATATTATTGAAGGAGATGAGCGTGACTTAGCTGACTGGGTCGAGAATCACAAAGTAGATATCGGTTTCACAAGCTATCAGCCGAATCAGAATTATAAATTCATTCCTGTCTTTGATGACCCTATGTATGCTGTCATGCATAAGGAACATCCATTTGCGCAATACGATGAGATTCCCATTGAGTGGTACGAGAATACACCATTTGTAGTATCCGAATATACTTATGTCAATGAAGTTCACCGACTATTGAAAAAATATAAAGTAAAACCAGATATCAAATACACCATGAGCAATGATTTTTCCATTCTATCTATGGTTGAACATAATCTTGGAATCAGTATTTTACCCGGTATGATTCTTAGAGGGCGTACGGGAAACTTTGAAGCTCGTCCGCTAAAGCCACGTGCTTACCGGCGACTGGGCATGGCAATCTCATCATCAGATGAGCTGTCCCCTGCCTTGAAAATATTTATCAAATATGCACAAGATTATCTTCTGGATTAACCCACGCTGATACAAAAAATGACAACCGCCATTCCCCTGCGGTTGTCATTTTATCTACTTAACTTAAATTAATGTGCATGTCTTTCGCTGTTGAAAATGTTCACAAATCCATATGCAGCTACAATTGCAATTATTGTCCATCCAATCATGTCTACACCTCCCACAAAGCACTTAATGTTTCCTTCTGATTAAAGTATAGAACGTTTCCTGACATTTGTGAAATGAAGCTTTTTCATCCTGACATTACATTTTCTAATGTTTCTTACTATATCAAATATTTTCAAAAAAAATTGTATAAAATTCAAAAATAATCTTGATTTTTATCTGAAAATCTGTTTGTCTATTATATAGAGTATTAATATTACATAAATAGAGTGAGGTATGTAAAATGAAACCTATCAAAGAAGGAAAAGTACGTGAAATTTATGATAACGGTGATAGCTTAATCATGGTCGCTACTGACCGTATCAGTTGTTTTGATGTTATTTTGAACAATGAAGTAACCAAAAAAGGAACTGTTCTGACTCAGATGTCTAAGTTCTGGTTCAATCTTACAGAGGACATTCTTCCAAACCACATGATTTCTACAGATGTTAAAGATATGCCTGAGTTCTTCCAGCAGCCACAGTTTGATGGCAACAGCATGATGTGCAAGAAGCTTCAGATGCTTCCAATCGAATGTATCGTTCGCGGATATATCACCGGAAGCGGATGGGCAAGCTATCAGGAAAATGGTACTGTATGTGGAATCAAACTCCCAGAAGGTTTAAAAGAATCTGACAAACTGCCGGAGCCAATCTATACACCTTCCACCAAAGCCGAAATCGGAGATCACGATGAAAATATTTCTTACGAGCAGAGTATTGAACATCTGGAGAAGTATTTCCCAGGAAAAGGGGAAGAATATGCAACTAAGCTCCGTGACTGTACCATCGCTCTTTACAAAAAATGTGCAGATTACGCGTTAAGTCGCGGTATCATTATCGCAGATACCAAGTTTGAGTTTGGTCTGAATGAAAATGGAGATATCGTAATCGGCGATGAGATGCTGACACCAGACAGCTCACGTTTCTGGCCTGCAGATACTTATGAGCCTGGACACGGACAGCCATCTTTTGACAAGCAGTTCGCACGTGACTGGCTGAAAGCGAACCCAGACAACAATTGGACTCTTCCAGATGATATCGTAGAAAAGACTATTGATAAATATCTTCAGGCATATGAGCTGCTTACAGGGGAGAAGCTTTAATAAAAATAACCGGGGACATAGATTTATATTCTAAACTGGCCTGCTGATTTTTCCATTAACTGGATATTTATTTCACGCCATTGCTATTGTAAAGTATGGTACATCATAGGAAAAGGAAGAGAGGTCTTATTTATGAATTCAAATCTAAAAAAGATCGTGACAACAGCATTGTTTGCTGCTCTTGCCTGTGTTGCCACGATGTCTATACGTATCCCTACCCCAGGAACCAGCGGCTATATTCATCCAGGTGATGCTATTGTAATACTGGCCGGAGTTTTTCTCGGTCCAGGCTGGGGATTTCTTGCAGGAGGCATTGGTTCTGCAATGGCTGATCTGCTTGGCGGATACTTTGTATATGTCCCAATTACTTTTGTCATCAAGGGATTGATTTCCCTGATTTCCGGTCTTATCTACCAGAAATTAGGTACAACATCTAAAAGTCGCTACACAGCTGTCATCCTTGGTGGTGTAGTGGACATCGTGCTGGTAGCCGGTGGATACTTTTTGTGTGAAGCTGTATTTTTATATGGATTCTCAGCTTCTGCCGCCAGCATCCCTGCAAACATCATTCAAGGTGTTGGCGGACTCATTATCTCTTGTGTTCTGTATCCAGTCCTGAATGCAATTCCTGAAGTTCGACAGGTAGCTTAAGAAAATGACAAAAAGAGACGGAGATTTTTGAAAAAACTCCGTCTCTTTTTTAATACCCATATCTCTTTTTCTTACCAGGTACGTGAATTCAATTCTTTAAACTGAGCAACAGTAGATACGTGAGAATTCATACCACCATCAACATTGATAATCTGTCCTGTTACATATTCGCTCTCATCAGAAGCAAAATATACACACATATGACCGATGTCTTCTGGGCATCCATAGCGGTTAACCATGATATTGCTTAAGAAGATATCCTTAAGGGCCTGTGGAACATGTGCTTCATTCTGTGGTGTAACAATAAGTCCCGGACGAACACAGTTGCAACGGATATTTTTCTTTCCTACCTGCAAAGCGGTATACTTTGTTAACATATCAACACCTGCTTTTGCACATGCATAAGCTGTAGAGCCAAGGTCTCCTGAGCAAGAAGCCATAGAACCGATATTGATAATAGAACCACCTTTTTCATTCTTTTCCATGTAAGGAAGTACACACTGTGTAGCATAGAATGTTCCGCGAAGATCGCTCTGGAAGATTGCATCCCACATCTCCAGTGTCAATTCATCAATACGTCCATCTTTCAATGCAACATTTGCAGCATTATTTACAAGGATATCAATCTTTCCATATTTTTCATATGTATCTTTGATCAATTCTTCTACACTTTCAATCTGTGTAATATCCATGAAATGATAAGAAGCTTCTCCGCCTGCTTCAACAATACTGTCAACAACAGCCTGTCCTTTTTCTTTTCTACGTCCGCAGATAACTACCTTTGCCCCTTCTGCTGCAAATAAATTTGCAATTCCAATACCAATTCCACTGGTTGAACCAGTTACAATAGCAACTTTGCCTTTTAATCTGTCCATTTCTAAAACCTCCTAGTCTGTAATGTCACTCTTTATAAAAAATATAAAAAGGCGTATAAATTCGTTAATGTTACTATAGCTCATTTAGAAAAATAAATCAACCTATACAAATTTACTAAAAGAAATTTTTTAATTACAACACATTATTGACATGTTTTTCACCAAATTCTACAATAAAAGAAGTATTATTCATATCTTCTATACTCCCTTGGCGTCACTCCGAACATCCCCTGAAACGCCCTGGCAAAGTAACTCATGTGTCCAAACCCGCAACGACTTGCGATACCTGTAATTGTATAATCTGTAGTCATCAGCATATCCGCCGCAATCTGCAGACGATACTTTTTCACATATTGAATCGGTGTGATTCCAAGCACATTTCGAAAGCAACGCAGACATTCACTCTCACTGACATTAGCACTTGACGCAAGCACTTTGGTCGTAATCTCAGACATATAATTATCATGGATATATTCCAACATCTTTTTGACCCGTTCATCTTCTCTTTCCTGTTTGGCAGAAACAGGCCGAATATCTTTCTTGTACTCCGATACAACATTACATATCATCTTCGATAACTGCTCTCGAATGACAAATTCATAACCAAATGGTTCATCCAGGCAAGCCTTCCAGAATTGATCCATATATTCTTGCATACATACACTCTTCTCAGACTCATTTGAAAATATTATGCTATGAAGTCTTGAGTTTTCTATGAGTGGACATACATACTTCTGCCAGAATACCCCTTCTACTCCATTGCACAAAAATTCCGGCAAAAACACCACTGAGTGCAAAATGCATTCCTTATCACCTGCATTAGAAGCTGCATGCATCACTCCGCTGTTAATAAATATTATATCTCCACGATTTAGAACGATCTGCTCATTTGGAAGCGATACAAGCAGACTTCCCTTTACCATATAAATAAATTCCAGTTCTCTGTGCCAGTGCCAGATTGCTTCAAAATTCGTAAAATCATTATCATATGCAGCGACAGGAACAAGGGTAGTTCCATGCATACCTAATTCCGCGCCATTTTCCGTAGTCAAAACTGTTCTGGGTTTATAGATCATCTCTTTCTCCTGACTGTTTTGTGCTATTAATAAGGTTATAATATGATATTATCATCTAATTTCAAATGATACAATGCTATTATAAATAGAAAGAAGGCGTAATATATGATTGAACTTCAAAATCAGATTTGGTGGCGCAGACTCATTGTCATGCTGCTTGGAATTTTTATTATGGGCATGGGCATCAGTCTGTTTAAACTCTCTGTCATGGGAAATGACCCACATAGTGCTATGGTCATGGCAATCGGCAAATGTATCGGACTTTCTTTTTCTGCCATGCTCATCATCATTAATTCTATATGGTTTATTCTGGAAATCTTCCTGAATCGGAAGTTGATCGGAATCGGAACCTTTTTCAACTGGTTCTGTGTTGGCATTTTTGCTGATATGTGGGCAAATATTCTGGACAACTTCCTTACCACTCCTGATAATATGATCTCCAGATTCATTCTCATGTTCACAGGAGTCATCATACTGTCCTTTTCCGCTGCCCTTTATCAGACGGCTAATCTCGGAATTGCTCCTTATGACTCCATCTCGCTTATTATGGATGCGCACTTGGTCTGGGACCTTTTATTAATTTCTTCACAAAGACAGTCGCAAGAAAACTCTGCGGATACGAAAAGACAGTAACAGTCCCTTAATCCGGACTGACCTGCCTTTTTTCATCAATATCATATAATTCCTTTTTATCTTCCACCTCTACGTATATGCAAGCGTGTCTTCGTATTACTTTCCGCCCGCCTTCATCTCCTTGTAACTCCATAAGTTCTGGAATCAGTCGGGCGGAGAACAGTGTAGGATTTCCCGGAATTCCTTTATATATTGCAGATATTGTCTCAACGTCTGGCGCTGCCTGATCTGCCAGGCGTTCCAACGTCTTTTCTGTCAGATATGGCTGATCTGCCACGACAAACATAATATAATCCTCTTCTGCAATATTGCCAAGTGCCTGAACTGCCCTTTTCACAGTATAAGACATTCCTTTCCGGCTATCCGGACTGTCTGCTGTATGGATTCCTTTTGTTCTTGCATACTGCAAGATCTCTGAATACTGGGAAATCACCAACAGCGAACAGTCCTGCCGTTTTTTACATAACTTAAAAACCATATCCAGACCATATTGGTACAACGGTTTCCCATGAAAAATATGCAATAATTTATTTGAACCAAAACGGCGGCTGTTTCCAGCCGCCAAATATATAATATGCTTATTCATCTGCAAGCCCCATCAGAATCTTTTCCGGAGTAATCGGCAACGTTCGATGCCATACTCCTGTTGCATTGTAAATTGCATGCGCCAGTGCCGGAGCCGGTGTGTTAATAACAATCTCACCAATGGATTTCGCACCAAACGGTCCCGTCGGTTCATAGCTGGATTCGAATTCCACCTGCAGATGTCCCATATCCAGACGTGTCGGTACTTTATACTGCATAAAAGAATTCTCCAGGATCCTTCCTGTCGGAGAATAGGTTACATTTTCATAAAGTGCCATACCAATTCCCTGTACCAGTCCACCTTCTGTCTGAATACGTGCCAGATTCGGATTGATTGGCGTTCCACAGTCTACGACTGCAACATAATCCAGCACATCCACCTTTCCAGTCTCTTTATCCAGTTCTATTTCAACCATTCCGACCATATAAGGTGGTGGTGACACAGGAGAGCTATGGGTTGCTGTAGTCTGGGCAGCTATCTCATTATTTGCCATGGATTTTGTAGCAATATCGAATCTTGATACGAAACCGCTGCCATCCAACTTACGAACACCTTCTCCAGTAAATTCCACTTCACTTTCTTCACATTCCAGCATTCCTGCAGCAATCTTGCACAGATTACCTTTCAGTTCTTCACAGGCCATCTCAACTGCCTTTCCAGTAATATAGGTCGTCGATGATGCATAAGACCCAGAATCATAAGGAGAAGAATCCGTATCTGCGCCATAGACCTCTATGTCATCTACCGAACAATTCAGACATTCTGCCGCCATCTGCGCCAGAATGGTATCACATCCAGTTCCCATATCTGCCGCACCGATAATCAGATTATAGAAGCCTTCATCGCCAAGCTTAACGGTTGCAGATCCTACATCCAGATTCGAGATACAGGAACCTTGCATTGCCAGAGCCATACCTGCAGTCCGTACTTTCCCATTCCCCATATCACGAACCGGATATCGCTCTTCCCAACGGAACAGTTCCTTACATTTATCAATACAGCGATCTAAAGCACAGGCATTAGCCTTCTCACCATAATAAGCCGGCATTACCATACCCTCACGGACAATATTCTTCATACGAAGTTCAATTGGATCCATATGAAGACGTTCTGCCAGTTCATTGACCGCACTTTCCAACGCAAAGATTCCCTGCGTTGCACCGTAGCCACGATAAGCTCCTGCCGCCTGGACATTAGTATAGACAACATCATAGGCAAAGCGATGAGCTTCCAGTCCGCCTGTGTAAAGCGGGATAGATTTATGTCCGGACAGACCGACAGTTGTAGGACCATGCTCACCAAATGCACCGGTATTGGATAACGTATAGACATCCAGTGCCCGGATCTTTCCATCTCTGGAAGCTCCCAGCTTTATATGGACTTCCATCTCATGACGAGGAGAGGCTGCCGTCTGACATTCTTCTCTGGTATAGATCATCTTCGCCGGACGCTTCGTCTTCCAGGTCACAAACGCTGGATACACTTCTGCAACTACCGTCTGCTTTGCGCCGAAGCCTCCGCCAATACGCGGCTTTTCCACACGGATTTTAGACTTCGGGATATCCAATGCATTGGCAATGATACGCCGGCAGTGGAATACAATCTGCGTAGAACTGATGACATGAAGTCTTCCATAACGGTCAATCTCCGTATAAGTACGGAAGGTTTCCATCATTGCCTGCTGGCAGGCCTTCACATGATAGGTATGATCTACGATCTCATCACAGTCTGCCATCACTGCATCCACATCTCCATCCGAGGACACCTCACTGGCACATAAGTTTCTCTGATTATCTGCACCTATCGAACACAGGGAACGCCAGTTATCTTCTGGATGTACCAGAATCGGATTATCCTTTGCCGCCCGAAAATCCAGTACCGGTTCCAGCACCTCATAAGTCACCTTGATCATCTTCAATGCTTTATTGACTGCCTTTTCCGTCTCTCCGGCAACAATGGCAACAGCGTCTCCTACAAACCGGACTCTCTGGTCTAACAACAGACGGTCATAGGGAGACGGTTCTGGATAAGTCTGTCCCGCCATGGTAAACCGCTTCTGCGGAACATCTTTATAAGTGTAAACTGCCACAATTCCTGGCACTTTCAATGCAGTATCTATCTTAATCTCTTCAATCAGAGCGTGTGCATGTGGACTTCTCAATACCTTTACTACCAGCGCATCAGACGGAGTGATATCATCGACATAAGCCGGCTTGCCAAGCAAGAGCTGCATAGCATCTTTTTTACGGACGGGCTGACCTACCGTTTTAAACTTCTGTTCCATACTGCTACACTCCTTTCTTCCAGTCCAGGTATGCACGAATTCCACGAAGCTGACCTTCATATCCTGAACAACGGCATAGGTTTCCTGCCAGATATGCACGAATCTCATCATCCGTAGGGTCGGGATTCTCACGAAGCAGCACAATCGTATTCATAACGAATCCCGGATTACAGAATCCACACTGCTCTGCACCCTGATCTGCAATAAAGCCAACGAACTCCTCGGCTTCTTCCTGGAGCCCCTCCAGTGTCTGAATCTTATGGCCGGAAGCCCGCGCTGCAAGCACACTGCAAGATAACACCGGCACATCATCCATCAGAACCGTACACAGTCCGCAATTAGCAGTCTCGCATCCACGCTTCACGGAATAACATCCTTTTGACCTTACAAAATCAATCAGCAGCATATCCGGATCAACTGCTGCCGTTACCTTTTTCCCATTCAGAATCAGTTCAATATCCATTATGATACCTCCTGAAGTGCAAGTGCTGCACGACGTACCAGCACACTGCATATTTTTCTGCGGTAATCAGCTCCGCCTCGTATATTACTTCCAAATCTTGCTCTGGATGCGATATCCTCCGCAAATGCTTCTGCCACTTCCAGAGTAATCCCTTGTGCAAGAATCTGCTTTTCATCGTCAAAAAATACTGCTTTCATCGGACGTGCCCCTACCACACAAGTATAACGTCCTTCCAATTCCGACAATGCACAGGTAAGGACCGGAAAATCTGTCTCTGTATTTCTCATGGACAAATAGACCGTTTTTCTTTCCGTCTTTGGCACAATCACGCGCACTAAAATATCACGGGTCTGACGCGGAAAATCTGCAAATTCTTTCACGCTCATGATTCCTGCGTGATACAACTCTACTTTTGCATCCAACGCCATAAATAATGTCAGAACATCAGAAAATCCAAAACGTCCATAGATGCTTCCACCAAGTGTTGCCACATTACGGAACTGCACTCCTACAATATGCTGAACAGACTCTGCAAGTGCTCCTTGTGTCAGTGCATTCAATCCAGCATGCTTCTCCAGCGCCCGAAGCGACACCATCGCTCCAATCCTGTACTCCTGAGGCGTCTCTTCAATCTGATCTAACCCCAGATCACACAGATCAATTGCTGTACCACGATTGCCACTCTGCATTTTCAGCCATAGCATTCCTCCAAGTACAACATTATTCTTCTTTTGACAAAGCTCATACGCTTCTTCCAGGCTCTGTGCCCGAACATATTGATTAAATGAAAGCATATTTCTACCCTCCGGATGTAATATTACGCTTCCTCTTTTGGAAGCAGAACATTCAGAATAATCGCAACAAATGCGGCCGGAACAATTCCAGAACCGCCAAAAATCAGCTGAACAGCCTTTGGAAGACCAGAAAGGACAGCACTGTTCGCACCAATTCCATATCCAAGTCCAAGTGCCACAGATACAATCGTCATATTACGTGCAGTCAATGGTTCTTTCGTGATCAGCTGAATACCACTCATAACAATAGATGAGAACATAATAACAGCAGCCCCTCCAAGTACACACTGTGGCATGATAGACACAAGTGCAGCAAGCTTCGGCAGCAATCCACAAAGGATCAAGAATATTGCACCACATCCCAATGCAAAACGATTGACGATCTTAGTCATCGTAACAAGTCCTACATTCTGGCTGAATGATGTATTCGGCAATACGCCAAAAAGAGCTGCAAAGCTAGATCCGACACCGTCACACATAACACCGCCTGACAATTCTGAATCCGTTGCTTCCCGACCCATACCACCTTCGATACAGCCCGAGATATCTCCTACTGTCTCAACAGCCGTAACAATGAACATGATTAAAACCGGCACGATCGCGCGCATATCAAAGACCGGTTTCACCGGCATGATCTGCGGAACTGCAAACCATTTTGCCTGAGCAACCTTGTCCCAGTTCAGGACCCATGCCTTCGTATATTCCACACCATCTGCGTTGACTGCAGTCGTCGGCAAAAAGATTGCCAGCACTGCACAAATAATATATCCTGCAATGATACCGAACAGGATGCAAGAAGAACTGGTCAGTCCTTTTGTTCCATGCTTCAATACCAGAATAATAATCATAACTACCAGTGCAATCAGAAGATTCTCAATAGAACCATAATCATTCGCAGAAGAGCCTCCACCAAACGAACTTACACCTACACCAATCAAAGACAGACCAATCGCGAGTACAACCGTACCTGTCACAACAGATGGGAAGAACCGACGAAGCGGTTTTAAGAACGCACCAAGGACAGTCTCAAAAAGTCCTCCGATCAGACTTGCCCCCATAATTGCACCATAAGCTGCGACACCGCCGCCCATGATCTCTACAACACTCTGGAATACACCGATAAATCCAGAACTGGTTCCCATGATGATCGGCACCTTTCCACCGATAGGTCCAATTGCAAATAACTGTACTAATGTTACAATACCAGCAATCAACATTGCATTCTGAAGCAATGTAACCTGAAGCGCCGCAAAATCTTCTGATCCGCAAGCCGCAGTAATAATAAGAATCGGGGTAAGATTACCCACAAACATTGCCAGAACATGCTGAAGCCCTAACGGAATTGCCTGTTTTAACGGGATTCGCCCCTCAAATTGATATGGACTGCTCATAAGAGTATTTTCATTCGTATTATTTGTTCCCATAATATCCTCTCTCCTTAGAATTTTTACGCAGTCCATTATATCAGAAAACTCTATGAATTTGGGAAAAATTATATTTATCTATCAAAAAAATATTTTTCGATCAAAATCAGAAACGACTACCTCCAGAACGCTTCCCGCGATACACCTTGCCTTATCCGATATTGTAAAGCAATGGCTCAGTTCTTCCTTTCTTGGATCAATGTCTGCAATTTTAAATCCTTTCGGAACCGAATAGCCCTCTCTTAACAGTCCCCGAAGAATTCCCGGAATGGATGCCAACACCGGACATCTGCTTCCATCCGACTGCTCGATCCATGCAATTTCTTCACCCACATTTACAATATCTCCAATCTTACAGATATTATGAAATATTCCTGATTGTGTGGAATGAATTACGCGTTCCGAAGCATAACCGCCAATCATGCCCGGAATTCCAGTATTGGGAATCGCACATCCCTTACGAATCACTCGCCCAAGATCATGTCCTCTCTTCGTCTCGATAACGACATCCACATCTTTTCCTGCTTCGAATCCCGGACCAAGTGCTATAGTAAGTGGTGCCATCTTTCGATGTGTTCCCAGATTTTTCTTTGCCAGAATTGCATCTACTACTACGCGAGAACGCATCTTTTGAATTACCTCTCCCATCGGGTCAACCAGAACCGGAACATTCCCCTCTTCCATGATGTCAAATGCTTCTTTCCAATGATGGATTCGGATTCCTCTCATTCCTTCCACCACGGTCTGTCCATCATATACAGCCTCACAGATGGACACCTGTCTCCGGATTGCAGCCGGATGCGCTGTCTCCAGGACCAGAACTGGAAGTCCCACACTCCACAAGCGGTGAATCGTTCCTGTCGCAAGGTCTCCGCCGCCCCGGACAATGATTAATCTATCCTTCATCTGTCAATTCCTCTCTTCTCCAAAGCTCATCAGAACACAAGAATGAATTCCTTGTTTCTCTAATAGCTTTCGAATCTTTTCAGCCGCCTGCCTTCTGACTTCGTTGTCACACTGATTCAGGACGACATAATAATCTCGGCATCCTACATTCTTCCGGGTTCCTTTATCTGATTCCAGAATGGCCGCCATTCGCTCTGCCGTCAGCAGATCCGTCTTCCTTATCCCCAACAGGCGAGCTGCTTCTTCCTTACGAAAACAAGCTTCTTCTATAGTCTTTCCATATGCAGCCATTCCCATTACACCAACAACAATATCCGAATCCTCTAACAATACCGGCTCATGGTCAGCCGGCACTTTGCAAGGCATCCTCTTTGCTCCGTCCGCCTCAATCAAGATAATATCCGCCAGTTTAGCATACGCTGACAGCTCCTGGGCAGGAAGGCCTGCCAGTTTTCCTTCTTCTGCGGCCTCTCCTACAACCGCATAAGAGCCTTGTCTCCATAAGTTCTGTATTTCTTCAGAACTACATGCCCACAATTTCTCCTTCGGCTTATATATGTGTGTCGTTGTCGTAACAAGCGTCCTGGCTCCAATTTTCGTAAATTGCCTGGCAAGCGCATACATAAGCGTTGTCTTTCCACCTGCCCCGACAAGCGATATCACATGCCCCTTTTCTTTTAAAAATGGAAATCTCTCTAACATCTCTACCGTCCTCTGATATCTATATTTACACCTTATAGGACCTGTCACTTGCAGTTTCTTTCAGATAGATAGAAATACAAAGACAGGTGGGCATTCATCCCACCTGTAATATATCATTCTTTCTTATTCCCGAAATGTAATGGTCTGCGCATCCGCATCCATATCGTCAACAATTGCCAGAGACTCTACTCGTAATCCCTGCTCTCTTAACTTCGCACCACCTTGCTGGAATCCTTTTTCAATCACGATTCCGATTCCCACAACATTCGCCTGCGCTTCCTGAATGATCTTCACCAGCCCCATCGCAGCGCATCCATTTGCCATAAAATCATCAATGACCAGAATATTTTCTCCCGGTTGAATGAAACGACTTGCTACAATTACATCGTATGTCCGCTTATGTGTAAAAGATTCAATCTGCGCGGATAACATTGTACCATCAAGATTAATGGACTGTGTCTTCTTCGCAAAAACGACCGGGCAGTCAAAATACTGCGCCACAATTGCAGCGATTCCAATACCTGATGCCTCAATTGTTAAGATTCTGTCCACTTTTACGTCTGCAAAACGACGCTTAAATTCCTTCCCTATCTCATTGAAAAGCTGGATGTCCATCTGATGATTCAGAAAATTATCTACCTTCAGTACATTCCCAGGCTTAATAACCCCGTCTTTTCGAATACGTTCTTTTAAAAGTTCCATGTCTGTTTGTTCTTCTTTCTATGTTTATTTAAACAAAATTATAACAGCTTCCAGTTTTGTTGTAAATAATAAAGAAAGGAATTTCCTCTAGCAATCATCAGTCAGAAACAGCAGGTATTCCTCTGGAAATTGAAGGTAATCCGGCATTCCTTTTTCACTCAAGACCTCCCATTTGTCTTTTTGAAGAAACCAACAGATATTCTCTGCACGCACATCTTGCAGCTGTTCTGTCTCTGGCTTTAGATAAAAGTTCTTTTCAAATGGAAGATCCGCGGTTCCAGCCACTTGAACTCTGATACAGTTTTCTATTCGTTCTCCCCAGATTGGAAGAAACTCATGGGCCCGAAAGCCGATCCACGTTGTATCCTCAGGTATCCTGTTCCTTGTTTTCAGCTCTACGCCCCAGTCTAATGCCTTTACTGTATGTTCATCCAACCGCTTCGCTCTGGAAAAATTCTTACATCCGGTCAACCGGGCAGCTACTTTTCGTCTCGGATGATCGAAGATGTCTCTGGTCTTTCCACTCGTGACAACTCTTCCCTGATCCAGGATCAACAGATCTTCACTGAACCGATAAATCTCGTCCCGATTGTGGGACACCATAACTACAATTCCATGATATCCTTCCAGCATCTCCATCAGTTCCTGCTGCAGACGGTCTTTTAAAAACATATCCAATGCAGAAAAGGGTTCATCCAGAAGAATCACATCCGGCTCATATGCCATAATTCTAGCAAGTGCAACCCTCTGTTGCTGTCCACCGGACAATTCTCCCGGAAGCCGTTCTTCCAGGCCTTCTAACTGGAATCTTCGGATCATCTCCTGTACCCGTTCCTGCTTCTCCTGCCTGGTTCCTTTTAATCCGGCCGCAATATTTCTGTTCACCGTCATAGTGGGAAATAACGCATAATTCTGAAACAGATATCCGATATTGCGCTTCTGGGGCTTGATATTTACTTTTTGTCTTGAGTCAAACACGACATGATCATTGATGACGATCTCGCCTTCATCTGGAGTTTCAATCCCTGCAATGCTTTTCAATGTCATGCTTTTCCCACACCCGGATGCTCCAAGAATACCAATACGGGAAGCCTCACTCTGGAACCGGATATCCAGGCAGAACTCTCCTAATTTCTTTTTTACATCAACGGTTATTCCCATTTTATGCGATCTCCTTCTACCATCTCTTGATATTCTTCATCTTCTTCCCTGATATCAGGTTCATAAGCACAATGATCACAAGCGCGATCAAAATCACTATTGCAACCCAGATTCCTGCAGTCAGGTAATCTCCATCCTGAATGACCATGGCAATTTTCTGAGAGATTGTTCCGGTCTTCCCTGGAATATTTCCTGCGAGCATGGATGTCGCTCCATATTCTCCCAGTGCACGTGCAAATGTCAGGATCGTGCCAGATGCAATCCCCGGACCCGCCGTCGGGACGACCACCTTCCAGAAGATCTGCGTCTCGGACATACCAAGAGTTCTTCCGGCATAGACCAGATTCACGTCAATCTGTTCAAATGCAGCTCTCGCATTTCGATACATCAGAGGAAATGCAATAACGGTCGCTGCTATAATACACCCAAGCCAAGTCTGTACCACTTTAATATCGAATTGTTCATACAGGAAGATTCCAAGAGGCCGCCGCTTACTGAAAAGCAACAACAGGAAAAATCCCGCAACCGTCGGTGGAAGAACCATAGGAAGAGTCAGAATCCCATCAATCACTGCTTTCTTTCCCGGCGTCGTCTTTATCACTTTCCTTGCAGCAAAGATTCCAAGGAAAAATGAAATAATCGTAGCCACCACACCTGTTTTCAGCGATATGATCAGGGGACTCCAGTCCAGATTCTTCAGTATCTCTGTTACTGTTTCCATAAGTTTTACTCTACATTTGTATCAAAATAATATGCATCAAATACAGCTTTTGCTTCGTCAGATAAGATAAACTTTAAGAAATCTTCTGCTGCTTTGGTCTGCGCATCATCTGCTTCTTCATTGAATACCTGAGCGATCGGATAGATTACATTTCCAGTCAGATCATAACTTACTGTTTCCAGAATATCCAAGTCATCTTCATAACCATATGTGTCAGAATAATAGGTTGTTCCTACTTCACAGGACCCTTCTACAACTGCTGCAAGCACTTTGCTTACATTATCCTGTTCACTGATCTCTACACCGCCAAGTGCTTCAGATACCTGCTCTGTTGTAATCGTAGATACATCATCTACAGATTCCAGGATTCCAAGATTGACCAGTGCCTGTCTGGTATATTTTCCTACTGGAACGCTTCCGCCTGCCAGTGCGATGTTCTCTGCATCTCCGATATTCTCAAGTCCTGTTACCTTGGTTCCACTGTCTTTCAATGTAACAACTACCACCTGGTTATTCACAACATTCGCTCTTGTTCCATCTACGACCAGCCCGTCTTCTTCTAACTGATCCATCTGTTTCTGTGCTGCTGAAAAGAAGATATCACATTCATAACCTTCTTCAATCTGAGTCAACAATGTACCAGAACTGTCCGCATTATAAGTAATCTTTATTTCCGGATGTTCTTCGTTGTACATCTCGGCAAGTTCTGTCATAACGGTATTCAGGCTGGCTGCAATGAATACCTGAATCTCTGTCTCTTCCGCCGTTTCACTGCCTGTTTCTTCCTCTTTTGCTCTACAAGCTATCAGTCCTGCTGCCATAGCAACGACTACTGCGACTGCTGCGAGTCTCTTCATAAATGTTCTCTTTTTCATTTACTTTCCTCCTGATCGCGTGTTTTTCATTGTTTATTTTGAACACATGATTTTCTGATACAGATTCTTACACCTATATCTAACCACCTATAGATGACATTTCTTTTTGTTCCGTAATCAGCTCCTGTATTTCAAACTTATGTGCTGCCGGTTTATTCTGGATAGCAAGTGCCAGCCGGCGCCGGACCTCTTCTGTATCATTTGCCCGCAATGCATCTCTTACGGATATCCGGTCCTCATAACAAAGACAAGATTTAATCTCCCCAGTGGAAGTCACACGGATTCGGTTGCAATACTGGCAGAACTTCCCATGCATTGCGCTGATAAATCCTATGCTTCCTTCATATCCCGGCACCTGATAATAGACTGCCGGACCATTCCCGTGAACTTGCATATCCTTCTTCAGCGGACCGTAACAGACTTCCAGTTTGCGAAGAATCTCTTCATTCGGTATCGATTCATAGTTTCTTCCATATCCAATCGGCATCATCTCAATAAATCGGACATCCAGCTTACGCTCTTTTGCAAGCGAAGCAAGATCCATCCATTCGTCTTCATTCTGTCCCTTTTGCAGAACGACATTTACTTTCAATGGAATCTTTTCTCTTAATGCGGCCTCAATTCCATCCAACACTTTCTTCAGATCATCTCTCCCGGTGATATCATAAAAACGCTGCGGATTGAGTGTATCCAGACTGACATTCACAGCATCCAGCCCATGATCTTTCAATTCTTCGACATATTCTTCCAGATACACGCCATTGGTCGTAAGTGTAACCTGTTCGACCCCAGGAACACTCTTAAGCATCCCCACAAGGGACGGACATCCCTTTCGGACAAGCGGTTCTCCGCCAGTGACTTTAATCTTGCGGATTCCAAGTTCTGCCGCTTCAATTGCCAGTGCTTTTATCTCTTCATAGGTAAGGATCTGCTCCATCGGAACCCAAGATATCCCGTTCGGCATACAATACCGACACCTCAGATTGCATCTGTCGGTAATCGATATCCGCATATAATCGATGGTTCTTCCCTGTCCATCCAGCATTCCTGCACCTCCTGTCCTATATCAATTCCAACAACACGCTGATCACGCCTCCGCAGACCATGCCTTCTTCTTCGGCATCATTTCCTGTCATATCCACCTGACAGATACGTGCCTTTGGCATGCCTGTCGCAACCATAAGCCGTGCTTTCTGTATGACATTTGCTTCCATACATCCGCCGCCAATCGTTCCGATACATTTTCCATTGCACAGAATCAACATCTTCGTCCCAATTCCCCGCGGTGCAGAACCCTTTCTCGCAACAATAGTTGCAAGTACTTTGGGGCTATGATCCGGTTCCTGTTCCAGAACTGCTTTTATCATTTCTTTCGTGTATCCTCCGGATCTCTTCTGTCGATTCTTTACTTGTATGATCTCTGCCATAATTGCAACCGCAATCTCCACCGGCGTTTCTGCATTGATGTTCAGGCCGATTGGCGTATAAACGGCATCCAGCACAGCTGAATCGATTCCTTTTTCCTTCAGATTTTCTTTCACCATAGCCGTTCTTTTCCGGCTTCCAATCATTCCTATATAAGCATGCTCTTTTTGCGCAATCTTTTCCAGGCAGATCTGATCATAGCGGTGTCCTCTGGTCACGATTACAAAGAAAGTATCGGCACTGCCAGAGACCTTCTCAAGCCCTTTTTCAAACGGCTCACAGATGACGGTCGTAGCTCCTGCGCGTCTGGCATCGTCTGCATAAGATGGACGATCTTCCAGCACTGTCACTTCACATCCCATCATGACTCCTAACATAATTACCGGAATAGACACATGTCCCCCACCACAGATCACGATTCTTTTATCCTCTCCCAACAGATCACAGAACACCCGATGACCTCCCAGTTCAATGACTCCACAATCTCTAAGTTCCTGAATCTCTTTTTGATATTCTACAAAGAATCCACCTGGCCTGCTCTCCCAGACAATCCTGCCTTCAACAGTTATTGCTTTTTCCGCAAGGAACTCTTCATCGATTACTGTCAGGACCATCCTGCGTAAATCAGAATCCGTCTGCTCTATCGCTTCAAACAATGTCTTCATACAGATTCACCTACATTCCTTTTCCGAAACCGCAATTCGGAAATGTGCAGACCGGACATGACAGACACAAGCCTCCTTGTCCCAGACAGTTCAGATCGTCTGCCGTTAGTTTTTCATCGGTCATAATCCTCGGAAGCACCAGATCAAATATCGTCCTCCTTGAATACATCACGCATCCTGGGAGTCCCATGACCGGAATATCTCCCTGATAATATGCCAAGAGAAACATAGCTCCCGGAAGCACCGGCGCACCATACGTCACAATGTCTGCTCCTGTATTCTTGATTGCAAGCGGTGTCCGGTCATCCGGATCTACGCTCATGCCGCCAGTACATATGACCATATTACATCCCTTCTCGAGCATAACCTTGATCGCTTCCGTAATCATTCTATGATCATCATCACAGATCACATGATCTGTCTCTGTAATCCCATACTCAGCAAGCTTCTCCTGGACTACCGGAGTAAATGTATCCTGAATCCGTCCTCGATAGACTTCGCTTCCTGTTGCAATGATTCCAACCTTTTTCTTCGTATAAGGGCGAATCTGGAAGATTGGCTCCTCTCCAGCCACCTCTTCTGCCTTCTTCATCTTGTCCTCATGAATGACCAGCGGAATCACCCTGGTTCCTGCGATCTTATCTCCTGCTTTTACCGGAAAGTTCCCATGGCAGCTGGCGATCATCATCTCTCCCAGTGCATTGACACGATTCAGCTTGTCTATATCTATCTTCAGTACACCATCCATATCTGCAATCAGCTCAATCTTTCCTTCTTTTACTTCGGATGGATGCATTCCATTGCCCTGACAGATCCTCCTTAATATCTCCGCCGCTTCATTCTCATGTAGCATACCTTCTTCTTTTTCCCAGACATAAAGATGTTCTTTTCCTACGGACAGAAGCACCGGAATATCCTCTTCTGTCACTACATGACCTTTGCGAAATACCGCATCCTTGGTCACACCTTTTATAATCTGCGTAATATCATGGCATAATACCTGTCCTACTGCGTCTTCTGTTTTTACCAGTTTCATCTTGATTCCCTTCTTTATGATTTTTATAACAAAAACCATCGGCCTGCACCGATGGTTCTTGTGAATTCTACATTCATTCAATCTTTGCTGCTCTGACCAACATAAGTATAGCAAAAATACAGTCGCATTTACGTTGTCCAGGCAACTTTTATTCTTAGATTTTCCATATCTATATCTGCAACAAAATAAAGTGATTTTTCCTTACAATCAATAATCCCTCTTTTTCCATCTTCTTTAATTCATGGGACAGCACGCTTCGATTCAGTCCCAGATAATTCGCCAGCTGTTCCCGATTAAAGTCTATGTCAAATTCATTACTTTTATATCGGATCTTCTGTATCTTCAGGTATTTTTCGATCTTTTCCCTTACGCTTTTCGATGATAATATCTCGATCTTACGATATTTTCGGATATCTTCGTTGGCAAGAAAGTACACGATACGCTGATATAGAAATATCCGATCTGCCTCTTCCAGCATTCCCGGTTCCTCAATGTATCTGACCGGGAACCAATATACAGTCGATGGCAGCGACGCATACATGGTGTATGGACTTGTCTTTTTCAGGCTCACTGCAATCTCCAGACCAACCATATAGGATCTCTTGAGCTTCTGTACCATCTGCTCTGTCCCATCAGAATAATACTGCACTTTACAGATCTCACCGGAAAGAAGGATTCCCACTTCATCCACTCTGTTCTTTTCTTCAACAACAATTTCATTTTTCTGATAATTTTTCGTCTTTCCATTCAAACGAGAGAGGATATTTTTTACCTTTTCCTGATTCATCTCACAGAATAATAGACAATGATATAATTCATTCCTCATTTCCATAGATAATCTCTCCTCACATTCTTGATTTTTATTCTACAACAAAAAGCGCTCCCAATCCAGTTTATCGCATCAAATCGTTAACAAGAGCTGTTGACTTTATAAGATGTCCATGTTATGGTACAGAAACACATAGTTATGAAATATAAAAAAGAAAGAAAATGTATGTACAAAGAGAGGTAATATGGAGAAGAAAATTAGTGGGAAGGCATTCCTTCCATTTTGGGTTTTTGTTGGGGTATATCTGATCACTGGTATCGTTCTGAATGCAAAGGGAGTGGAAATGGCATTCTATCAGCTTCCCACTCCGGTTGCAGCGGTTATCGGCGTTATAACTGCATTTATCTTATTCAAAGGAACGATCAATGAGAAACTGGAGACATTCTTAAAAGGCTGTGGTCACACCGATGTTATGACGATGTGCTTTATCTTCTTATTTGCAGGTGCATTTACTACTGTATCCAGTGAGATGGGCGGTGTTGACGCGGTGGTAAATCTTGGCATGTCTGTTCTGCCGCCGCAATTCGTTGCTGCAGGTGTATTTGTTATCTCAGGGTTCATCGGAATCTCTACCGGAACATCTGTGGGGACGGTTGTTGCGGTCACTCCAATCGCCATAGGGCTTGCCGAAGCCGGCGGCCTGAATGTATATCTGGTCGTTGCAGCAACCATCTGTGGCGCCATGTTCGGAGATAACTTGTCTATGATCTCAGATACGACAATTGCAGCGACCCGCACACAAGGCGTAGAGATGAAGGATAAGTTTCGTTCCAACTTTGCGATCGCACTTCCGGCTGCGATCATCACTGTTGTACTTCTGCTTATCTTCGGAAGGCCAGATGTTGTGCCGGAAGCTGCCGAGTATTCTTTTAGTTTTATAAAAGTATTACCGTATGTATTCGTTCTCGGGACATCGTTATTGGGGCTGAACGTGTTCCTTGTGTTGACCGGAGGAATCGTATTCTCAGGAGTAATCGGCATTGCGATGGGAAGCTTTACGCTCCTGGAGTTCGCGAATCATATCTATACCGGATTCACAGGCATGTTCGAGATCTTTCTGCTCTCCATGATGATGGGCGGTCTCGCTGCCATGGTAGAGGAAGAAGGCGGCATCGAATGGGTATTGCAGATGGTCCGAAAAGTCATCAAGAACAGGCACACCGCAGAAGCAGGGATTGCCGCCATGGTCTCTGTGGCAGATATTGCAACAGCCAATAATACCGTATCCATCCTGGTGACCGGCAATGTAGCAAAAGAATTAAGTGAAGAATATGATGTGGATCCAAAACGTACCGCATCCTTACTCGACTTATTTGCCTGTGTCTTCCAGGGAATCCTGCCATACAGTGCACAGATTCTGTTTGCCTGCGCAATGCTTGAGAATCTGAACAGCCCATTCCAGGTAATCTCCTTCTGCTGGTACCAGTATATCGTGGCAATCATTGCGATTCTTTCTATATTATTTACTGGGAAATCTAAGAAAAAGCATGCAAAAGAGGCGGTTGAAGTATGATAGGAATTGTCCCCCCCGGTGAAAGAAAAAATCTATTTATTTTATTTGCATTTTTAGCTAATATTCACATTGTTTTCAATACTCATATTTTTCAGAAAAATATTTTGAAAGAAAATGATACAAGATTGCATTGGTCGTTCCATTCACTTTTTCATCTTCTACAAGCTGCGAAAAAGGCTCTTCCAGACTACATTCTCCACAGATATCAACTCCGATTACTTTCTGATGACGAAAAACTTCCGAAAGCAGCTTCTGTAAGGTATCTACGGACATACCGCCTTGGTTCCAGTTGGTTCTTGCGCCATACCGGTCCAACACATCTTTGTCAATGGAAATATATGCAGGAAGTTCCTTTTGTATCTGATTCAGGTCTTTTTCAATTGTCTTGGCTTCTATCTCCCGCATGCTGACACAGACTAATTTTTCCTTAAATTTTTCCGGTATTTCCCTTATACTTTCCTTATTGGGTCCTATTAAAATTAATTGCTTTAAATATGGATTATCTGAAAGCATCTCACCTGCCCAGCTTCCACAACTCGTCAACTCATGTATCATAGGCTGCTGCATATCATTATGATAATCGAACAATACCAGGGAAAATGGAACCCGAATCTTCTCCGCGAATAACTTTGTAACATAATGATAGTTCCCATTATCCAGAAAATGAATCCCTCCCGGCCCATATGAAGTCAGCCGCTTTCGGATCTCTCGCTTCGCTTCCGCCGTGCAATACATATTTGTACCTCTGATGTCACTCAGATCAACTCTTCGGATATCCTGAACTTTACTCTCAATATCTTCTGGATAAACATGTGTAAAATCAAGAATCAAATTCTGCGCCTTGTCCAACTCTTTCACACCTCTTTCTTCAGGGATCTGACACACAGTAATAAACTGAAAAAGGGCCGCATACCCGCAATAGCAAGTATGCAGTCCCGTATACTCAAGAATACTTTATCCTTCGATAGCGATATAGTGCTTCTTCTCTTCTACCGCCTTCTTGTCATCTTTCGGCATTTTGAATGACAAAATACCATTTTCATACTTCGGATGGATATCCTTCTCTGTCACATTCTCGCCCACATAAAAGCTTCGACTGACACTTCCGGCATAACGCTCACGTCTTACGTATCTTCCATCCTCGTTCTTTTCATCCTTATTGAGTCCCTTAGCAGCGCTGACAGTCAGATAGCCATTCTCCAGCTGCATCTGAATCTCATCTTTCTTAAATCCCGGCAGGTCAATGTCTACTTCATAACCAGAATCTGTCTCCTTCACATCTGTCTTCATCAGATTGCTTGCATGCTTTCCGTACAGTACTTTATCAACATTCGGAAATGCAAAATCATCCATAAAATCATCAAACAAGTTTTCTCCAAAAATACTAGGCATCATCATAAGTCATATCTCCTTTCAAATAGATACAAAAATTGTTTCAGCACTATCGGAGAAATCCGAGGTGTCGCTTTCAGAACATATGAATCGGATTCAATTTTTATCCTTTTCCTTTGTTCTATATGAACTATAACACCTATATTATTCTTCGTCAATAGAACTCTCTAATATTTTTGTGAACATTCTGTGATTAATTCAATGAACGATTCCCACCAATTGCCACCAGCATCAGTAATGTAGTAACCAACTCCGCCGCCGGAAACGCCAGCCAGATTCCTGTCATTCCAAACAACCATGACAGGACATATGCACATACAATAATTGCCACCACGCCTCGTACAATAGATGTAACAAATGCCCATTTTGCAGATTCTGTAGCGCTTAGATATCCTGTCCCGACAATATTGAAACCAGCAAACAGAAATCCCACAAAATACAGCCGCACTCCTTCCAATGCATAAGCTGCCATCTTCGCATTGTGTTCACTGTTAAATATATTCACAATTGGCTGTGTGAAGCAAATCGCGACAAATATAACCAAAAGGGCCAGAATAATCGCAGTCCCTATCGACAACTTTAAGATCTTCTTCACAGAAGTTCTGTCTCCTTTTCCATAAGATTCACTCAGAAGTGGCTGTGCACCCTGGGACACTCCATTAAAAATAGAGGTCGCTACGATTGCCGTATTAGCCACGATACCATAAGCTGCCACACCATCATTGCCTGCCAGTCCCAGAATCAGATAGTTGAACACGGCTGTCGTCACACCGGAAGACAACTCTCCGATAAATGCTGCCATTCCTAACTGACACGCTTCTACAATTCTTCTAACAGATGGCCTCTGCCAGATGAATCTCACCGTACTTTTTTTTGAGAAAAAGTGGGTACAACATATCAGAATTCCAACCACCGGAGAAAATGCCGTTGCCAGTGCCGCTCCGGCCATTCCCATTTCAAGTGGAAACATAAGCACATAATCCATTACAATATTAAATAAACTACTGAAAAGTGTCGCCTGCATTGCCCTAGAAGGATTCCCGTCATTTCTTACGAATGCATTGCAGATATGATTTCCCATAAAAAAGGGGGCAAACATAAGAAAGATTCTGGTATACGGTGTACCAATCTTTACAATCTGCGCATCTCCACCCAGCACAGCGATCAACTGTCCCGGTACCAAAGCACCTACCAACATGAATAATGCCCCTAAAATAACCGCGAACATCACAGCATTGGAAAAATACAGCTCCGCTCTCTCATCATTTCTGGCCCGCAAGATGTTAAATCTGGTCGCCGAGCCAACTCCTATCATTGCGCCAATTCCAAAAATCAGGCTATACAACGGAAGCACCAGATTCAACGCTGTAATTCCCCCTGCGCCTTCTGCCCGTGAAATAAAGAAAGTATCCGCGATAACATATGCAGAGATTCCTATCATCCCCAATATATTCTGCGATACATACTTTGCAAACTTTCTCTCTGTCGAAATTTTTTCGATTCTATCCATACCGTTCATGATTGCCCCAAAACCTTTTCTATCTCTAAATACTTATATTAACCCAAGTATCAAAATTGTACACCGCCTCCTTCATTTTTACAATACAAATCGAGCCCATGTTTCTCCTAACCAAAAAACATGGGCTCAAACATTATAGTATCTATATTATTATTTCACTGCTTCAAATGCTGTATCTAATGCTGCGATCAGATCTTCCACCTTCTCAATACCGATAGACAGACGAATCGTATTCGGTTTGATTCCCAGATCCAGAAGTTCTTCTTCTGTGCACTGGCTGTGTGTAGTTGTTGCAGGATGAATCACAAGTGATTTTACATCTGCTACGTTAGCCAGTAATGAGAAGATTGCCAGATTGTCAATGAATTTCTGCGCTGTCTCGGCATCTCCCTTGATCTCAAATGTAAAGATAGAGCCGCCTCCATTTGGCAGATACTTCTTATATAATTCATGACTCGGTTCACTCTCCAGTGAAGGATGGTGAACTGCTTCCACCTGTGGATGATGTGCCAGATAATCTACAATCTTCAATGCATTGCTTACATGACGCTCTACACGTAATGACAATGTCTCCAATCCCTGTAAGAACAGGAATGCATGGAATGGAGAAAGTGTTGCACCAGTATCACGCAGGATGACTGCACGGATATAGGTCACAAAAGCTGCAGAACCAGCCGCATCCGTAAATGCCACACCATGATAACTTGGGTTTGCTTCAGATATCCATGGATATTTGCCAGATGCTTTCCAGTCAAAGTTACCGCTGTCAATAATAACACCGCCGATGGCTGTTCCATGTCCTCCGATAAATTTGGTTGCAGAATGAACAACGATATCTGCACCATATTCAATCGGGCGAATCAGATAAGGAGTTGCAAAAGTAGAATCAACTACCAACGGAATGTTGTGCTTATGTGCGATTTTTGCCAATTCTTCCAGATCAATCAGGTTCGAATTCGGATTTCCAAGAGTCTCTACAAAGATTGCTTTTGTATTTTCCTGAATTGCTGCCTCAAAAGAACCTTCTACTTCCGGATCAACGAAGGTTGTTGTCACTCCATTGGTCAATGGCAATGTATGTGCTAATAAGTTATAAGTTCCTCCGTAAATAGTCTTAGATGCTACAATGTGCTCTCCTGATCTTGCCAGTGCCTGAAATGTATAATCAATGGCTGCTGCACCAGATGCTACTGCAAGTGCTGCGACACCGCCTTCCAGAGATGCAATTCTCTGTTCGAATACATCCTCGGTAGGATTGGTAAGTCTTCCATAGATATTACCTGCATCACGAAGTCCAAATCTGTCAGCTGCATGCTGTGAATTGTGGAATACATAAGATGATGTTGCATAGATAGGAACTGCTCTTGCATCTGTAGCCGGATCTGCCTGTTCCTGTCCGATATGTAATTGTCTTGTTTCAAAACCCCAGTTTTTAGAATCTTTAATATTTGCCATTTTCATGTCCTCCGATCTATTTATTTTTTGCTTGTTTTTTATTTTCTGTAATCATACTAACACGATAGGTTTAATATGTCCAATATACAAAAAAAATATCTAGTTATAGTTTCAAGCTATAACTAGATACATCACAACTGACAATAAGACAAAATCGCCCATTCCAACTAATCAATATTCAAATAACACTTCAATTTCTCTATATACAGTTCTCCAACTTTACTCAGTATCGTATTCTTTCTCACAATATATCCTATCTCCATGACACTGTTGGGATTCTGCTCGTCATCGTGGAACGGAACTGCAACAAAATCACTTCCATTCAGTTCTTCGCATATGATTCCGGAGCAAAGTGTATATCCATTCAAGCCAACCATCAGATTCAGCATTGTGGCCCGGTCATTTGCCTTGATTGTCTGTGAATATTCATTCGTGGACAAGATTTCTTCTGCAAAATAAAATGAACTATTGTCCCCCTGTTCAAAAGATAAACATGGATAACCATCCAACTGTTCAAAGCTGATGGACTCCTGATTTGCCAAGGGATGTTCCCTCCACAGATATACATACGCCTGACAGTCGATTAGATGGTGGAATTCCAGCCCGGTAGATCTCAGAAGCTTTTCCATTGATTTTCGGTTGAAATCACAAAGATACAGAAGACCAATCTCACTTTTCATGGTACTGACATCGCTGATTACTTCCGCCGTCTTTGTCTCACGGATTGCAAATTCATACTCTGACATATCAAATTCTTTCGCCATATCTACAAATGCCTTCACTGCAAAGGAATAATGCTGGGTAGACACACCGAATTTTTTCTTATAAGATCCACCTTTTCCGTATTTTTCCAACACACTTTCATATTGCCCATATATCTGCTTTGCATAGAGAAGAAATTCTGTTCCATCGTTAGTCAGCGTAACTCCTCTTCCGCTCCTGAAAAACAAAGTGATTCCCAGTTCTTTCTCCAATTCCTTCATGGCATTGGTCAGTGAAGGCTGGGATACATATAATTGTTCTGCTGCTTTATTTAATGATTTTGTCTCTGCAATTGTTATAAAATAATTTAACTGCGTTAAAGTCATACTCGTTTTTCCTCTATAAAGTCTTAATCATATTACCTGTACAGAATTTCACAAATTCATTGTAACATATATATTTCTGCTTCGCCATGCGATGTCCTGACAATTAATTTTACGAATTATAATCATCCAGGAAATTGTGCTTTTCACCATCTATCTGATATCCAATTACTTTTCTCAGATTAATACTCTTTACACTGGTGACATGCTCCCACCACTTAACGTTGTTTGAGGTGGGGGCTTCTTACTCAATGCCCCCGAATGGGGCAAGTATCAATAAGCTATCCCCGCCTGCCCGGCGGTTCGATTTCTAGCCCGAAAACGGGCATAACAACTATATTTCGTCCAGACATGGACATGAATTCAGTCTGGAAACAGACATACTTTATGCAGAGAGCAGACGCAATGCTTCTTTCCTGATATTGATCGCCGCATTCACATCCCTGTCGTTTATATAACCACACTCACATCGATATACTCTCTCTGACAATGGTAATACCTGTTTGACCTTTCCACACTTACTGCACCTTTTGCTGGATGGAAAGAACCTGTCCACCTTTACAAGCTGTCCTCCACGGTCTTCCAGCTTATAACTAAGCATGTTCAGCAACATCCCATAACCGTTATCCGCAACACTCTTCCCGAAATTCAGACTCCTGCTCATTGCCTTCATGTTCAGATCCTCGACGGCAACCACATCATACTCATCCGCCAGTTTTCGACTCAACTTATGATGAAAGTCTCTTCTCTGATTTTTGACCTTCTCATGGCAAAGTGCCACCTTTTTCTTTTGTTTCCGATAATTCGAACTTCCACACTTACAACGTGACAGCTTTCGCTGCTCTCTGTTCAGCCGTTTTTCAGACCTTCGGTAGTAATCCGGATATTCGCATTTACTTCCATCGGAAAATACTGCCAGCCCATGCATCGCATAATCAATACCGATAACCTTCAGTTCTCTTCCTTCTCTGTCCCGGACTTGGTTTTCATCCGCACAGTATTCAAAAAGGATACTGACGTAGTACTTCCCTGAAGGTTGTCTTCTCACTGTCACAGCCTTTATCCCGAACCCTTCCGGAATCTGTCTGTGGATCTTCGCCTTTACGACACCGGCTTTTGGGAGTTTGATTCCGTTCTCAAGAAGTCGAATATTCCCATTCACCAGATTCGTAGTATATGCATTTCGGCTATGATGCTTTGACTTGAATTTCGGAAACCCAATCTCCGGACGTTCAAAAAAATTCCTGTATGCCCGTTCCAGATGGAGCTGCACATTCGCCAGGGCAAGAGAATCCACTTCCTTCAACCACGAAAATTCTTTTTAATATGCTGCCGGTGTCGTCTTCAGCATCTTCCCGGTCTTCTTATATTCTTCCATCTTATCCGACAGCATCTGGTTATAGATGAATCTACAACTTCCGAATGTCTTCGCAAACAATTCTTTCTGTTCTTCCGTTGGATAAATGCGGAATTGGAAGGCTTTATTACTCTTTCTCATGTTTCTCACCCTGTGTTTTAATGTATTCCCTGATCACTTCGATTGGTGCTCCACCGGCTGTTATCAGACAGAAACTCTGACTCCAGAAAGTTTCCTTCCACAGCTTTTTACGAATCGCTGGGAATTCTTTCTTCAGGAGTCTGCTGCTGGCACTCTTGTAAGCATTGATAAACTTGCTGAGTTCACTCTTTGGCTGAGCCCGGAACATCACTAGGATATGATCACCGTCATGATTCCACTCATCCACCTCAATGCCATACCTGGGTGCGATATAAGAAAAAATTTCCCTGGCACGGTCAGAAACAGTATCATCAAAGACATCCCGTCGGTATTTTACAACCAAAATAAGGTGATAATACAACAAAAAAACTGAATGAGCATTATGGTCTAACTCTCGCATAATATAAGACTTCCTTTCTTATCGACTGAGTATATTATACCACAATGCCCGCCGAATTCCAAGAACATATGTTCTTTCTTTGCAATTCATCCCAACCACCTAAGAGGATGGACTAAAATGCATTTTTAAATTCCAGAATGTAAGAGTAAATTCCATATAGGTCGAAGTTACTCCTGCACACATATTTGCCATATTGATTGCTACTGTTATTTCTCTGTATAATGTACTTGCAGCTGATTGCCTGCCTGTGCAGATTGGAGATATTTATGAAGAATAAAGGCAATCAGAAACATTTAACCTTTGAACAGCGAGTGGATATTGAGAAAGGACTTACCGAGAATAAAAGTTTCGCTGAAATTGGGCGGATTATCGGTAAAGATCCATCTACCATATCAAAAGAAGTACGGCTTCACGCACATACAAAAGAACGTCCTGATTCAGGATATACGAATCCACCATGCATTCATCGAAAGACTTGTAAGATCGTTTGTCTTTGTGACAAGCAGTGTGGCAGTCGCTGTAAACTCTGTAGAAGACCGGATTTTCGCTGCATTGATATTTGTCCGCTTATGAGACAGCAGAATGTGAAAAGCTGAATAAACCACCTTCATCAATGGATTCAAATTCCAGCCCATACATATCAACATTATGCCGATTCAGTCCGTGAAGGCTGTTTCTCCAGAAATGGTCTCTGCTGCAGAGAATCTCCTGATGCTCTCCCCATGCTGAATTTGCAAAAATCAACGCTTTTAATGGTTCCAGTTTTGTAAATGTATTTAGTGACTCTACCAGATTCTCTTCTTCTACATCCAGTTGAATCTGGCTTGCACAAGAGAATAAACCAAAGTTCGGATAATGATGGAACAATATTTCCTGACCATAATTCTTGTATGAGGAAAGATGATGATACAACATGCGGTACCTTTCACTGACAACAGGCACATTTTGATTGATTGTATAGTGCGGATTAATTCCCATACCCGTCAGCGTATGATCATATATACTCAATTGCTTCTGCAGATAAGTATAATATTGCACAAAACGCTTATACAATACGTTTAGATTTTCCTCTGTTCCAAAAGAAAATTCGACTGTATTATAACTACAGTCAAAAGACAATCCATCTCCTGTCTGCTCATGGATGGCAGAATAGATGAATCCATCATCATCTCTGCCGATTTTCTGAAAAGAAAAATCCCGGACAAAAGCATCCGTCACTTTATGGATTATTTCAAAGTCAACCGGTCTGTTATCTTTGTTTACGATTGGAAGCTCAAATTCCAGTCCGGCAAGTTTTGTCCTTTTTCGTTTCGTTGGTACAATATACCGATGATAAATTGCTTCCTCTAACACTGTATTTTTCATAGCACTCTTCCTCTATACCAGATGCAATAATAATATGTTACACGCTGTTCCTAATGCGATAGAAACCAATGTATTATGCTTCCATTTGTAGCTGATTGCTGTCACTGCTGCCGCTGTCAATTCCGGCACCCCATGTCCTTTCCAGTCCGCCACTGTACTTTTCAGGCAGTATACGATTAACACTGCCATGATAGCAGAAGGCAGTATCTTCCCAAGATAGATCAGTTTCTTTGGCATCTTTCTTCTGTTACGAAAAGCCACGAACGGCAGGGCACGAAGCGCGAATGTAATAACTGCAGATACCAGAATCGCCAGAATGATATCATTTTTATTCACTCTTCATTCCTCCATTCTGGACAAGCAGTAATATCCCCGAGATAACAAGTAATGACGGAAGCATAAAATTCTTCTCTCCAATTACGAACAGACAGAAAAGTGCCACTGCCAGGCCTGCCAAAGCAGGAAGATGATTCTCTGACTTTTCCCACTGGTCAATAAAGATGATGATAAATAATGCCGTCATGCAAAAATCAATTCCTTCCAGATCAAATGGAATCACTTGCCCCAGAATCCCTCCTGCGACGGCTCCAACCATCCAGTAACACCTGGAGAACAATGCGATCAGGAACATGGTATCTTCTTTCTCTTTTCCTTTTGAATCAAGAGTCAGATTGACCGCATAAGTCTCATCCGTCATGGTATGAATCATATAGAGCATTTTCTTTCCCATGTGCCGGAACTCATCCACAAAGGTAAGACTATAGAATGTCTGTCGGCTGTTCATCAAAAAAGCCGTCAATGCAATGGTAAGTATGGACGCACCACTGCTTAAAAAAGTAATCAAAAGGAACTGGAATGCTCCTGTATACACCGTCATACTGATGAATAGAGAATCATATCATGCAAATCCCGCCTCTTCCATCATGATTCCATACGCCATACTGACAAACAGATAACTGCACAAGATTGGTATTGATTTGATAAATGCATTTCTTAAGATTTCTTTTTTCATCTGGGACCATCCATTTCGTCTTATTGAAAATCAGCGGCGAAGCATGTTCTCCGCCGCTTATATGATTCATCTGTACGTTTCGTTTTACTCAGTCACTCCACCTTCTACAACCAACTCTTCCTTATAATCCTCGCCATAGGTATCCACCAGAGTTTCATCATAGTCTTTGTGGAAGAACTGTTCATCTGCCAGTGACTGAATCTCCTCATTGATCCAATCCAGCAAAGTATCATTTCCTTTTGAAACAGCAGGTGCAATCGTATCTTTGCTTCCAAGTTCAGGGATACCGACTGTGTAGCCCTCATTCTGCAATGCAAATGCGATTACTTCTGTATTGTCGTTCGCCCATGCCACACCATTTCCATTCTCCAGTGCATTCTTTGCAGTTGCGTAGGAATCATATTTCTGTAACGGAATATCCGGATAATTTTCTGTGAGATAAGTCTCTGCCGTTGTACCGGAAATTACGATAATCTGGTCATCACTGTTCCAGTCATCCAGACTCGTGATTACATTACTGTCCGGTGATACCACACCAAGGGCTACATTCATGTATGGCAATGCAAAGTCAACTTCTTCTGCACGTTCATCAGTTACTGTGAAATTGGCAAGAATCACATCTACCTTTCCGGTCTGCAGGTACTCAATACGGTTTGCCGCTTCTGTAGATACAAAGTTCACTTCCACGCCCAGATCTTCTCCGATTCTATTTGCAAAATATACATCATATCCCTGATACTCTCCATTCTCATCCACATATCCGAATGGATTCTTATCAGAAAATACACCGATATTAATCGTTCCATCTTCCTTAATTTCATCCAAAGTACGATAAACAACATCAGAACTTTCTTCTGATTCCACAGCGCCACTTGTCTCCTCTGCAGACTCTTCTTCAGAACTTCCAGAGCTTCCGCACGCAGTCAATGCAAAGACTGTAGATACGACTGCAACTAATGATATTAATTTTTTCAATTTCAAATTTTTCATAATATAATAATCTCCCATCTAATTCATCTATTTTTTTGCTACAGTTTTTACTGCATGAAATGTAAAAGTATTTAAGAACTGTTTTGCTCTTTCTGTTTTTGGACTCTCAAAAAATATCTCCGGCGGCTCATCTTCTATAATCTTTCCTCCATCCAGAAGTAACACTCGGTCTGCGACAGCACGTGCAAACTGCATCTCATGCGTCACAATGATCATGGTACGCCCCTGCGCAGCCAGATCTAAGATAACATCCAGCACTTCCCGGACCATCTCCGGATCCAGCGCTGCCGTCACTTCATCAAAAAGCAGAATCTCAGGATGCATGCACAGTGCACGGACAATCGCAACCCTCTGCTTCTGTCCCCCGGACAGCTCCCTTGGGAAACTGCCTGCTTTCTCGTGTAATCCAACTCTTTCCAGAAGCTTCATCGCTTCTTCTGTAACTTCTTCTTTCTTTCGTTTCTGCACCTTCATCGGCGCCAGCAGAACATTATCCAACACCGTAAGATGTGGAAACAGATCATAACTTTGAAACACCATTCCTATCTTCTGTCTGAGGCTGGTCAGTGATCTGCTCTTTGGATCAATGGTCTCATCTCGTAACTTAATCGTTCCACCCTGAATCGGTTCTAACGCATTCATACACCGCAGCAGTGTACTCTTTCCACATCCGCTTGGTCCTACGACCACGATAACTTCTCCTCTTTTGACGCTCAAGTCAATATCATTCAGGATCACATGGTCACCATATCGCTTGACCAGATGTTCTATTGTAAGCAATGACTCTGCCACGACTCGTCACCTCCATCTTCTTTCCAGATATCTTGCGAACATGCTGATTGGCCAGCAGGCAAGAAAATATAGTAAAAATACGACCAGGTAGATTCCAAATGCAGCATTCGGACTGGACATTCGATTTGCTTCGATGATCTGCTGTGCTACCTTCAGGATCTCAACAACGCCAATCATCAATATCAGACTCGTCGTCTTAATCATTCTGGTAATCAAGTTGATAGACAGTGGAATCAATCTTCGCAGTGTCTGAGGAATAATAATGTACCAATAAGTCTGTGCTTTACTCATTCCCAGCGCCTCACTGCTCTCATACTGATGTACTGGAATGCTGATCAGTGCTCCTCTTACAAGATCACTCATCTCAGCCGTTCCCCAGAAGGAAAATACAATAATCGATGCATTTTCTCCAGATAAGTCCCAGCCAAAGGCCCTTGTTGTTCCGAAAAACACTAGAAACAATAAGACCATCTGAGGCATAATTCTGACAATCTCCAGATAAATTCGAAGGATTGCCTTAACGACCGGATGTTTCCATGTCATCAATACTCCAAGCAAGATTCCTAACGGAATACTGATCAATACAGCGATAAGACTGATTCTAAGTGCTGCTCCAAGACCCGTAAGCAGCCTGACAAAATTCTGTCCTTTCAGTAGGACCTCAAGCCCCAAATCCGGCATAGCGCAGCCTCCTTTCCAATAAGCTTCCTAATATTGATATCGGAAGCAGTATAAGCAGGTAAAACACTACCAATAAAAACAAACTTTCCGTTGTTTTATAATAAAGTCCGATCAAGTCTTTTGCTGTAAACATCAGATCCATTAAACTGATAGCACTGAATACGCTCGTCTCTTTCAACAGAAAGATTACATTTGCCATAAATGCCGGAACACTGATGGAAACTGCCTGCGGCAGGACCACATACCGCATAACCTGTAACCGATTCATACCCAGGCTCAATGCACTCTCTGTCTGGATATCTGCAACGGCTTCCAATCCACTTCGAAAAGCTTCTGCCATATAACTGCCTCCCAGGAAAGCCAGCCCCACAATTCCGCATGTCTCGGCATCCGTCTGAATCCCTATCTTCGGAAGTCCATAATAGATAAAAAACAATTGGACAAGCAGCGGTGTATTTCTGCTGAGTTCTATATATACAGCCACTATTTGCTTCAAAAGAGGGATCTTCTCATACTGTACGACTGCACAGATCAGTCCGAGTATGATGGCACATGCAACTCCGGCAAAGCCGATCCGTACGGTGAGCCACGCGGCCCGCTCATACATAGGCAGATATTTCCATATAAATTCCCAGTTCATTGTGCTTTTCCTCCTTCAAAAAAAGCATTAAAAAACCGAGGATACATTCCCCCGGATATACATACATTTTCACAGATAAGATCTCTAAGCACAACAAAGCCTGCTGCTGCACCTTATCACGCAGTATATCCGGTAAATCAACATTCGACAACAACATAAGTTCTTACAACAGTTTTTTGTCATGACCTTTTCTCCTTTCATTTTTCTTGTAAGCATATTATCACTATTAACCTACTATGTCAATATGTTTATTGGGTTATTATTGAAATATTTTTTATAACTGGATATAATAACTTTAGATTGGAGGTAGTCTTATGATTTCAACAAAAGCCCGTTATGCTCTTAGAGTAATGATTGATCTTGCCCAGAACCAGCAGGATGGATATATCCCATTGAAAGATATTGCAGCCCGGCAGGATATCTCCGAAAAATATCTGGAAATTATCTTAAAGGCTCTCGTAAAAGGGAAAATTATAAAAGGTCTGCGCGGAAAAGGTGGAGGCTATATGCTCACGCGTTCACCAGAAGAATATGTCATCGGAGAGATTATAGAATTAACAGAAGGACCACTTGCGCCGGTTGCCTGTATGCTGCCTGACGCTGATCCTTGTCCCAGAAAAGACACTTGTATGACTTTACCTTTATGGCAAAAATATGATTCTGTCATTCATGACTTTTTTTACAATATAACGTTGGAAGATGTGCTAAACGGGAATCTATAAATATTGCCTGGAATTATAGCAGAATCATTCGTTTTATGCTAAACTAAAGAAAATTTTATGCCGAATTAGGAGGTCTTTTCATGCCAGTTTTTGATTTTAGCAATTCTCCGGAAAAAGCAAAAGTTTCCGAATGTACTTATACAGTTTTCCGTACCAATTCATCCGATGTCTCACCGGAACAACCAATTCTTATTCTCGACAACCAGGGTAAGAACTTAAAACATCACTCTTGTGGTGTATTTACCAATCCTATTAAGCGTACATCCTTTGAATTCAAAGAAGAAGAGGGTACGATCAGTTCCGATATTCTTCAGATTGATGCTCGTTTCGTAAGTCTCTTGAAATGGATGGGCGAGAACCATATTAATGTTCGCTTGTCCGGTGTCAACCGTGAAGATGGATACGCTGTATATAAGATTCGTGAAATTGCTTTCGGCGGTGGATCTAAATTATCTGCAGAAGATGGATTTCTTCAGTTCATGATCGAACGTCTGCTTTTAAGCAACGCTCCTACCGAAGAGGTTGTAGACGAAGATCAGGAAGAAGCCGGTGACAGCATGAAACTCACCAGCCTTCAGAGTATTACCGACTTTATGAATTGTGCCGGAAGGACTTTACCAGATAACATTCGTCTCTGGGCAAGAAGGAATCTGGCAGTTGCCCGTTCTAATGAAGTCTCACCTGAAGAACGCCGTCACGCACAGCGAGCCCTCTCTATGATGATGAATATCCAATGGAAGAGTAATTACTTTGAAGCCATCGACCCAGAAGAAGCTCGCCGTATTCTTGACGAAGAACTCTACGGCATGGAACGTGTCAAGCAGAGAATCATCGAGACAATCATCCAGATAAACCGTACCCATACATTGCCGGCCTATGGTCTGTTATTGATCGGTCCGGCCGGAACCGGCAAATCACAGATTGCTTACGCTGTAGCCCGTATCTTAAAACTGCCTTGGACCACTCTGGATATGAGCTCCATCAATGATCCGGAACAGCTAACCGGTAGTTCCCGTATCTACGCCAATGCAAAACCTGGTATCATTATGGATGCATTTTCCATGGCGGGCGAATCGAACCTGGTATTTATTATCAATGAATTAGACAAGGCTGCCTCCGGCAAGGGGAACGGCAACCCTGCCGATGTCCTTCTGACCCTTCTGGACAACCTTGGATTCACGGATAATTATATTGAATGTATGATTCCTACCGTCGGCGTCTATCCGATTGCGACTGCCAATGACAAAGATCAGATCAGTGCACCATTGATGTCTCGTTTTGCTGTCATTGAGATCCCAGACTATACTGCCGATGAGAAAAAAGTAATCTTCTCACAATATGCTCTTCCAAAGGTCCTGAAACGAATCGGTATGCGAAAAGACGAATGCAGCCTGACTCCAGATGGTCTGGATGCTGTCATTAAGCTTCATGAAAACACCAGCGGAATCCGTGATCTTGAACAGGCAGCTGAACATATCGCAGCCAATGCATTATATCAGATTGAAGTCGAGCATGTAGATTCTGTAGCCTTTGATGCACAGATGGTTCGAGAACTTTTGTCTTAATATTATTATAATGAAAGAGACCTTGCCAGCTTATGTAATTCTATTTGGCAAGGTCCTTCTTTATTGATATTTTAAAATAAATTCCTATTCTGTCTTATACCTTTCCAATAGCTCTCTGAACTCTGTATTCTCCCACAGAAATTCAAATTGTTCATCTTTTTCCATTGCTGTAAGTAATGATCTTATCATCTGACTCTGGAAAGTTGTATCTGCTTCCTTTTTCTTTATATGCGAATAAAGAATCGAGCTGCTAATATCCCATGGCTTAGACAAAGCTTCCAGCATCTCCTTTAATATGGATATGCAACGCCTGGCATCCCTTTCTTCCATTGCAACAGAAAGTGCTACTGTATTCATGCTGTACTTCCAGTTATATATTCCCATTACCTTCTGACTATATTCTGCCAGTTCCCACGCACGCTCACTGTCATTTTCCCAGACAGCAACCGTTGCAAGATGATTTAATAATAAGAATACTTCCTGAAGGGCAAAGTTCAATTTACATTCCAGTAATTCTGCAGCTTCTGCATTTTTTCTCTGTTTCATATACATAGAGATCTGCAGCTGTCTCTTATCCAAAGTATTATATTCTGGAAGCTGAGCAATCAATTCTTGTGCCTTGTCATACTCTTCATTCTGGATTGCTTCTGAGGCAAGCATATATCTTGCACGATTCCCACAGACCGGATCATCACACTGCACCACCCGCTCATATAATTCTGAAGCATACGCATGATTCTTTTGTATCTGTTCATCGGTACAAGGCAGTATCATCACCATTCCTTTCAGTAAAGTCGCCATCTGACACAGAAGCTCTGCACAGCATGGATATTCTTTTACCTGTTCCTGAACCAAGAGAAATGCCTTCTCCATTCCCTCTTCTCTGCCAGTCTCCACTATTGTATTCATAATTCCGGCAATATCTTCCTGCGTCAGATTCTCCCGAAAACACATCAACGTATTCAGATCTGTCTTCAGCAATCGTGCCAACGATGGAAGTAACGAAATATCCGGATAAGTAACACCACTTTCCCACTTGTTGACCGCAGGTGTAGACACTCCAAGAAAACTTGCGACCTGTTCTTGCGTAAGTCCACATTCCCTTCGCTTCTTACGAATTACATCTTTCATCTCCATAATGGTCTCTCCTCGTTTTTCATTATTTTTGAAGGCCTTCTTCTGCACATCTTCATGCTTCTAACTGTATTGTAGCAGATGGCTTCTATTCTGCCTATTGAGCAGATATTAAATTGTAAGGGGAGTTTTTTAACCGTAAGTTAAGAATCGTCGCTTATTTTTTTCGGAAAGAACTTGGCGTCATCTTATATTTCTTCTTAAATAAGCGATTAAAATTCGATAAATTATTAAATCCCGTCTGCTCTGCGATTTCCAACACAGTATCCTCGGTGGTCCGAAGCGCATATGCGGCCTTTCCAAGCCGGAATTCTATCAGATAATTGCCAAATCTTGTCCCTGTCATCTCCTTAAACCACCGCATAAAATGGCTGGCACTGTACCCACACTCTGCTGCCATTTCTTCTATCGTAATCTTCTTGTCATAATGCTCTTCCATATAGGACAACACCGTTTTAATCTTCTGCATACTCTTATCTTCCATACCACGTTGCTTCTCCTTCGAGATCTGAAAAAGGCTGGAAAAAACCAATTGCAGACAGCCCTTTACGCCGAATTCATAGCCTCTCGTTCTTTTGTCACACAGAACATCCGCCATATCCAGATATCCGCTGACTGTTTCGTGCAATTCATGATTTCTTCCGATTCGTACAGGAAAATACAGTTTCTCTTCCAGAAGTGGCTGCAAATATTTCTGACTGCAAGTATCCACAATCGCATTTCCCAGAAAGTCCTTATCAAAAATAATGTTTTCATACTCCATCCGACTCTCTTCAAACTGTCGGATTCCATGCAGATGTCCAGGAATCACAATAAAGATGTCCCCAGCCTGCGCTTTGAAAGTATCAAAATCTACCTGGATCTGGCCTTCTCCGCGCTTCACATAGATAATCTCAAAACTATCCTGCCAGTGAAGCGGCACAAAAGAGAAATCCTGCGGTATGGTACACGGATAGACTGTATATGCGAACATAATATCAGAATGTCTCTTACTCTCATAGTAAGCATCATATGTATTTTTACTTATTTCTTCAACTTTTCCCAATTTTTACAACTTCTTTCGATTTTCTTTAATGATAGGATTGTACAATAATTCAGTCGTATTATACAAGCTTTTTCTTAATAAATGTGATAAATATAAAGAGTAATATTTCTGATTTTGGTAAATGAAAGGAGATTCTATCCATGACAAAATGTGAACTCAAAAAGAAACTTACAGAACTCTGTCAAAAAGAACTCACAGATTGCACTTACGAAGACCTCTACACTGCCTTGCTTCAGATTGTCAATGATGAAAGTGCACAACATATCCAACCAGTCAACGGACGCAAATTATATTATATATCTGCCGAATTCCTGATCGGTAAACTCTTAAGCAACAACCTGATTAATCTGGGACTCTACGATGATGTAAAAGAGATCTTGGAGGAAAATGGAAAGACGATGGGCGAATTGGAAGAGACTGAACCAGAACCAAGTCTTGGGAATGGCGGTCTTGGACGTCTTGCAGCCTGCTTTCTCGATTCCCTTGCTACTCTGAATCTTCCAGGTGATGGTATCGGACTTCGCTATCACTGCGGCCTCTTCCATCAGAATCTAAAAGGAGGACTGCAAAGTGAGAGCCCTGACTTTTGGCTGGGGAGCCATGACTGGACACAAAAAACAGAAAAGACTTATCCGGTTTCTCTTGCAGGGAAAGAATACGAAGCCCGTTTATATCAAATTGCTGTTACCGGCTACAATGGACGTACGAACAAGTTAAATCTTTTTGACCTCGACACCATCGACGATTCCATCATTGCCGAGGGAATCTCATTTGACAAGACGGATATTGCCAAGAATCTTACACTGTTCCTCTACCCAGATGACAGCGATGATGCAGGACGTATGCTTCGCATCTACCAGCAATACCTGATGATCAGTGCCGGAGCTCAGTTCATTCTCGAAGAATGTATGGAACGCGGAAGCAACCTCCACGATCTTGCTGACTATGCAGCAATCCAGATCAATGACACTCACCCATCCATGGTCATTCCAGAACTCATTCGTCTCCTGGAAGAAAAAGGAATTGAATTCGAAGAAGCAGTCGCCATCGTCACAGATGTCTGCGCTTACACGAACCATACAATCCTTGCAGAAGCCCTGGAAAAATGGCCGGAAACTTATCTGGAGACAGTTGTTCCTCAGTTGGTGCCAATCATCAAAAAGCTGGATACAATCGTCCAGGAAAGAACCGATGACAAATCCGTTGCCATCATTGACGAATATCAGCAGGTACATATGGCAAATATGGATATCCATTTTTCCCATAGTACGAATGGTGTTGCCGCATTACACACCGAGATTTTAAAGAATAGTGAACTGAATCATTTTTATAACCTGTACCCAGAAAAATTCAACAACAAAACAAACGGAATCACTTTCCGCCGCTGGCTTATCAAATGCAACCCTGAACTGACAGCATTTATCGAAAATCTGATTGGACCAGGATTTAAGCAGGATGCTTCCGAACTTGAAAAGCTTGCCAGGTTCGTTGATGATGAAAAAGTACTGCGCGAACTCATGCAGATAAAAAAGGATAATAAGATTGCATTTGCAAAATGGCTGCAACAGAAGCAGGACATTCAAGTCAATCCCGACAGCTTATTCACCATCCAGTCCAAGAGACTTCATGAATACAAACGTCAGCAGCTGAATCTTTTGTATCTGATTCATCAGTACTTTGAAATCAAATCTGGTCATCTGCCAACTGCACCAATCACGGCTGTTTTTGGTGCAAAAGCGGCACCTGCTTACACATTGGCAAAGGATATCATCCACGCATTGCTTACTCTGTCCAGGCTATTTGAAAATGATCCAGAAGTCTCCAGTTGGATTCATATTGTGTTTATCGAAAATTATAACGTGACTGCTGCCGAGATGATGATACCGGCATGTGATCTGTCCGAACAGATCAGTCTTGCTTCCAAAGAAGCCTCCGGTACCGGAAACATGAAGTTCATGCTGAATGGCGCTCTTACCCTTGGAACCATGGACGGAGCTAATGTAGAGATTGCAGAGGCTGTCGGCAACGACAACATCTATATTTTCGGTCAGAGCAGTAATCAGGTCATCCGAAGATACGCTAATGGAGACTATTCTGCCCATGAATGGTACGAAGCCGATCCGAACATCAAAAGAGCCATTGATTTCCTGACCTCTGAGAAAATGCTGAACATCGGTCAGGAAGAGAATCTGGTTCGCCTTCGCAATGAACTATGCGGCAAAGACTGGTTCCAGACTCTGCCAGACTTCAATGCATATGTCGTTCGTAAGAATCAGGCAATTGCGGATTACGCAGCCAACCCGCTTGACTGGGCACGCCGCACACTAATTAATATCAGCAAAGCCGGATTCTTCTCATCCGACAGAACCATTGAAGAATACAATCGGGATATCTGGCATCTGTCCAAATAAATCTATAGCCAAAGGAAGCGCCTAAAATAGGCGCTTCTGTTATTTTATTATAGCGTATATGTCACAAAACAGCTATAATATCCCTATACCATTTTTAAGGAGTTTGTTATGCCACATATCATAGAAATTACCGATTTTCATGCACCCGAGTTAGATCCTTACGCTCGACTCACAGAACGACAACTGTTAAACCGGGATAAACCAGAAAAAGGACTCTTCATTGCTGAGAGTCCTAAAGTGATTGAACGCGCCCTGGATGCAGGATGCGTTCCTGTTTCACTTCTTCTGGAACGAAAGCACATCGCTGGTGAAGCTCGATCTATCATTGAACGCTGTGGCGATATACCCGTATATACCGCCGATTTTGATGTCCTGACACAGCTGACCGGATTCAATCTGACTCGGGGTGCACTCTGTCTTATGCGCAGGCCAAAGCTTTCGGAAGCTTCGTCTATCTATAGAGATGCCCACAGGATTGCCATATTGGAAAATGTAATGAATCCCACCAATATCGGTGCAATCTTTCGCTCGGCTGCCGCTTTGAATATGGATGCGGTTCTTCTGACCCCTGCATGCAGCGACCCATTATACCGCCGCGCCATTCGTGTCAGCATGGGGTGTGTGTTCCAGATTCCATGGACATTTCTCGGGCAGGAAGAATCCGAATGGCCGCAGCCTGCAATTCATAATCTCAAAGCCTCCGGCTATAAAACGGCAGCCCTCGCGCTAAGTGATCACTCCGTCTCCATCGATCATCCAGAACTGATGGCAGAAGAAAGACTGGCTATCATTCTCGGAACCGAAGGTGATGGACTTGCCGCCAGCACCATTGCCGACTGTGATTATACTGTGAAGATTCCCATGTCTCACGGCGTAGATTCTCTGAATGTCGCCGCCGCCAGTGCTGTTGCATTCTGGCAGCTTGGGAGCAGGTAATCCCCCTGGCACTACCACTCTCTTGTCAGATCCTTAACCCATATGTATTTGCGATAATGGTACATGACCCACGGAATCTTACCAACTTCATCAAGGCAAGTACATGCATATACTACCAACACTGGCCAATGCAGGAAAAATGTCCCTGCTGCCGCCAGTGGAACGGCAATTCCCCACATACAGACAGCCAGACTGTACATATCGAAGATCGTATCTCCTCCAGCCGAAAAGATGCCATTGATGATAATCGTATTCACAGTACGCCCGATCATGTAAAATGCCATGATAATCATCATTCCGACCAGATACCAGCTCGCCTGATCTGTCATCTTCACAAATCTCGTGACAAATGGCGTTACCGCAAGCATAATTACAGTAGACAAAAAGCCAGTTAAAAATGCAATCTTTACCAGCCGATCTCCATATTGTTTCCCCCGTTCCAGGTGCCCTGCACCAAGTTCATTACCTACAAGGATTCCCCCTCCATTGGCAAGACCATTGCACAGGCAGCACACCAGATCCCTGACCACTGCTGCAATGGAATTGGCAGCAGTCGCGTCCGTCCCAAGATGCCCCATAAACGCCGAATAAGAAGTGAACCCGATTCCCCAAAAGAGACTTGCCCCCAGAAGCGGAAGTACACACTTTCGGAAATCTTTTGACAGCAAACGGTTTCTTTTAAACAGCCGGTTCCATTTCGGATGAATATATCCTTTTCGATAGGAAACAATGACCACCCAAGATAGTTCAATCACTCTCGAAATCAAAGTTGCAAGTGCTGCCCCTTGCGCTTCCATTACCGGTACTCCAAATAAACCAAAGATAAATACTGCATTCAGTACAATATTAATAATAACCGCACCAGAACTGACAAGTGCCGTTTGTCCAGCATGCTCACTGACTTTCATGATTGCAAGATAGCACTGAGAGATTCCCGTCAACAGATAAGACCATCCTGCGATCTTCAGGTATCGTATTCCAATGACAATCAAAGCTTCTTCATTCGTAAATATCATCATCAGATAACGCGGAAAAAAGATACATCCAATGAAAAAGATAAAAGATGCCGCTACACTCAGACGAAGTCCAATACAAAAGATATCATTTACCGTATCTGTATCCTTCTTTCCCCAATACTGCGCACCCAAAATTACAATCGTAGATACAATTGCCATCAGCACCATATTCTGAACAAACTGAATCTGTGTTGCCAAAGACACTGCTGACATAGAATTCTGAGTCACACGCCCAAGCATAAGTGCATCGGCTGCGGCCACCGACGCCAGCATCAGATTTTGTAAGGCAATCGGCGCGGCTAGATGTAAAAGTTTACCCCAAAATACTTTATCTGAAAATAGTTTTTCTCTCATTCTCGATATTCCTCCAGATGCAAAACATTAAAAAGCCCTTCGCCTTACGGCAAAGGACTAATTCTTTTAGCATCCACATTGTATCAACTAATATCTGGAAAGTCAATGATTTACCAGTTCTTCTTTTCCTTCGACATCAAAACAAGGAGCGCAAGCTTTAAAGCCCACTCTCCCTGTTCTACACTAAAAATTTTCTTTATTGATTTTCCCTTCTAGAATGTTGTACAAATCATAGATCCAGCACTTAATGTTGTAAATGTGTTAGAGCAGCTGATAATCGTTATGAGCATTGCATTGATTAATCCAGCAATATATGGATTTCGCGTTTTCTTATATACAATTCTTGACATCAATGCCGCACCAAACAAAATGAATATAATAGGTATCAACCAGATCGGGGCTATTCTTTCGCCTTCACTAAGTCCAAACAACTGACGACTTGTTACATAGAAATAAATATATTGTGCCGCTGTCAATACAATTGGTGCCAGAGAATTGGCAAAGCAAAGAAGTACTGTATTTCCCTTCTTACCTCCGATCGTATTATAATTGAAACAATTCATTGATACAGAATGCGCCATATAGAACAACAGGAACATTGGCAGATACCTCAGCGCGATTACAACTTTATCCGCATCAAAAGCTTTAATTGCCAATATCCATATTCTGAAGTCAGCCTTAAAGAAATATGCACCACAGAACACTATAAGAATTGACACACCCACCACCAGAAGACCTAAAAGCAATGTCTTCCATACTTCAGTCCTAGATATTAACACACCACTTTCTCGCAGGGATACACCGTTTTTCTTTCCATACATCTGATAAGAAAGCACCATAAGCAGAATCGCAAACAACCCACATGCAGCAGACCACGCACCTATAGTAAGAGGTCCAGTTTGACTAAAGAATTCTGTCGTATTCGAGTATACTTTTTCAATACAGAACAGGAAACATGCACCAGAAAAAATTACCGATGCAATCGTACTGCCCCAGAACCATGCTTTTCCTTGTCTATTTGCCACCGCTACCGGCTGGACCTCTCCATTCGCATTCAAAGTCTTAAAATATTCGGTATCCAACATTGCCAATGTAAAGAAGATAACAAACAAGAAGAATCCAACAAGTCCAAGTGTATTAAATGCGGTTTTCCACTGCCATATCTGATTAGTAGCTGCTAATGGATGTGGCGCACCAAGCGTTTTTTCAAAGAAGTCTATCGCATATCCCGCACATTCAGATGAAATTGTCACTGCTGGATGAATACAGGTCGGGCGATAAATTACACGAATAGATTCTTTTCCATCAAAATCCTTCGTATAATATTTGCCTGCTTCTGCCTCAAACCCACTGTTCGGTTCTTCATTGAAGTTCAGGAACTTCTTTGCTCCATCTGTCTTCATGAATTGTTTTGGAGTTGTCAACATATTACCTTCTTCATCGTAGGTTCCGAAATAAAAATCATCATATTCACTGGCGATAATCCCAACACTTCTGCTTCCATAATCACCACTGTGGTCTCCGCCTGTGTCATCTTGCCAGTCACCTGCCTGCTCAAGTACACATGCAATTAATGGATTCTCGCGCTCATTATCAATTGCCACCGCCATATTTGCAGCTGTTCCGCCACTAGAATGCCCAGTAACACCAATTTTTTCCACATCCACATATGGAAGCGTTGCTGCAAGTTGTACTGCTGCATCCACACCAACTGCTCCTTCATACAAACGATCTGACGGTAGTGCTTCTGAATTGCCATGTCCATGCATATCTAGTGTAAGTACAACATAACCACGTCTAGACAACTCAACATTATACATATCCTGCATCTCTTTATTATTGTACCACCCTTCGACAGTAATAATACAAGGTGCCGGAGTATCAGCCGTTGCATTTGGCGGAATCCACAAATCTGCGCTCAGAAGACATCCTTGTGGGCTTTCCCATTTCATACTTTTAATTTTTATTTTCTGGTTACATGTCTGAACAAACGATGTGCCAATCATACTGATTAAACAGATAATCAAGGCAACCACTGTCCATTTCTTTGCAGTCATCTTTTTTCTCATTCTGATCTCCTCCTCTGCTTTTGTGCCATTTCCCCCCATAAAAGTCTTATAAATGTTATACTATAGATTTCTAAAGACCATTTTGTGGAAATGATATATATTCAACATTCCCGTGACCCCGTCATCGAAAATGTAGAAAAAATGATTAATTGTAATGAGCCTTCTTTTAGTGATACCAAATATTCCCCGTAAAGTAAAACATAAAAAAGACACAATACTCTTAAAAAGATTATTGTGTCTCCGCTTCTCATACAATAATTGTCACTCGTCTTTGTTATTTGTTTAAATTGTATCTCTTTTCATCCTTTATGTCAATCTTTTTGTAATAATTGTCCGAAAATCAATGTTTTTCATCAGCCCATGCTAAAGCACCTCTCACAGCTCTTGTCCATCCCTTCAGTATCTTTTCTCTTTCTTCTTCTTCAATCTGTGGAACAAACGTCTTGGAAAGTGCCCAGTTTTCAAGAACATCATCTACATTTTTCCAATATCCCACTGCAATTCCAGCAAGATACGCTGCTCCCAGTGCAGTTGTCTCTACACATTCCGGACGCAGCACTTCTACATCTAATATATCTGCCTGAAACTGCATTAGGAAGTTATTCATAGAAGCACCGCCATCTACCTTTAGACTGGTAATATCTACGCCTGATTCTTTCTTCATGACTTCCAGAATATCTCTTGTCTGATATGCCATAGATTCAAGAACCGCCCGAATAAAATGCTCTTTACTACATCCTCTTGTAACACCAACGATTGTTCCTCTTGCATATTGATTCCAATAAGGAGCACCCATTCCCGTAAATGCCGGCACAACATAGACCCCATTGGTATCTTTTACCGATACAGCATATTCCTCAGATTGTGCCGCATTTTTTATCATACGCATCTCATCGCGAAGCCACTGTATTCCAGCCCCAGCAACAAACACACTTCCTTCCAGAACATACTGAATCTTTTCCCCTGCATTTGCTGCAATTGTAGTTAACAGCCCATTGTCTGAAGTTACAGCCTTCTCACCGGTATTCATCAACAAGAAGCAACCTGTACCATATGTGTTTTTCACCTCTCCTGCTGAAAATCCGCATTGTCCAAACAGAGCTGCCTGTTGATCACCTGCTGCACCTGTAATCGGAATACTTCCCCCTAACACGCTTGTTTCCGTATATCCATACACATAACTGGATGGACGTACTTTTGGCAGCATAGACTTTGGAATATGAAAATATTCCAGTATCTTTTCATCCCAGCAAAGATCATGGATATTATACATCATAGTTCTGGACGCATTCGTATAGTCTGTGACATGAACGGTTCCTTTTGTTAGATTCCAAATTAACCATGTATCAATCGTTCCAAACATCAGATTTCCAGCTTCTGCTTCTTCCCTTGCTCCTTCCACGTTATCAAGAATCCATGCAACTTTTGACGCACTAAAATATGCATCCGGTATTAATCCAGTTGTGTTATGTACATATTCAGAAAATCCATCCTTCTTCAATTTTTCAATGCTTTCTGCGGTTCTCCTGCACTGCCATACAATTGCATTATAGACCGGAAGTCCCGTATGGCGATTCCAGACCACAGTTGTTTCGCGCTGATTCGTAATTCCAATTGCCGCAATCTCCGTACCCGTAGCACCAATCTTACTGATTGCTTCAGCTGCAACCGCCAGTTGGGAAGACCAGATTTCCATGGGATCATGTTCTACCCATCCTGGTGCCGGATATATCTGCCGAAACTCCTTCTGTGCCATACTGCAGATGTGTCCCTGATGATCAAATAAAATACATCTGGAACTTGTGGTTCCCTGGTCCAGCGCCATCACATATTTCTTCATATGCATTCCTCCTTTCATAGTATATAACTTCTCGGAATCTTCAGCCCTGATTTTATAAGGCTTTCCGACCCTTATCTCAAAAAATCACCCACTTTTTTGCAAAAAACGCTTGACAAATCGCTCAAAATTTGCGGCGAAGCCGATTGATTA
>NZ_JAFBIX010000014.1 GCF_021531895.1 Faecalicatena contorta
GATTTTATATACAATGATCTGGCCGAAAAAATGAAAGAAGTGATGGGAACAAAAGTAAACATCTCATCAAAAGGGAATGGTAAGGGGAAAATAGAAATAGAATATTATTCTGATAAAGAATTAGAACGTATGTTCGAAATGATAATGAGCATAAAAAGGGGAGAATAAAATATGGAAAGTAAGATACTGAAAGCACTGGGAATTGATCCAGCATTCATACTTATCTTCTTATTAATTTTAATTATTGTTCTATTCGTGTTATATGTGAATGTTACATTAAAATATAATAGATTAAAAAGTAGTTATAACACGTTTATGAAGGGGAAAGATGGAAAGACTCTTGAAGAGAGTATGAAAGAAAGAGTAGAAGAAATAGAATCTATTCTTAAAGTAACAAAACAAAATCGTATGGAAATTAAAGAAATCAACAAAAAAATAGATAGAAATTATCAAAAAGTTGGAATTGTAAAATACGATGCGTTTAATGAGATGGGCGGTAAATTAAGCTTTGCGTTAGCAATGTTAGATGGAAACAATAGTGGTTGGGTCATCAATGCAATGCACAGTAGAGAAGGATGTTATACCTATGTAAAGGAAATCCTAAAGGGTGAGAGCTATGTCGAGTTAGCTGAAGAAGAGGCAGAAGCATTAGATAAAGCAATCTTCGAAAACTATGATATGGATATCAAAGATATAAAGAATAAATAATTCAACATACGAAAAATGAGGAGGAAATGAACATGTTAGACATTAAATTTGTAAGAATGAATCCAGATGTTGTAAAGGAAAACATCAAAAAGAAATTTCAGGATGAAAAATTACCACTGGTTGATGAAGTATTAGAATTAGATCAGAAAAACAGAGATATTAAGCAAGAAGTAGAAGCACTCCGTGCTGACAGAAATAAGATTTCAAAAGAAATCGGTGCATGTATGGCACAGGGCAAAAAAGAAGAAGCAGAAGAATTAAAGAAAAAAGTTCAGGAGAATGCTGACAGAGTAGAAAGTTTGTCTGCAGAAGAAAAAGAAGTAGAAGCAAAGATAAAGAAAATCATGATGACAATTCCAAATATCATCGATCCATCTGTACCAATTGGAAAAGATGACAGTCAGAATGTTGAAATTGAAAAGTATGGTGAGCCTGTGGTTCCAGATTTCGAGATTCCATATCACACAGAGATTATGGAAAGCTTTAATGGAATTGATCTTGAAAGTGCAGGAAGAGTAGCAGGTAATGGATTCTATTATCTGATGGGTGATATTGCGAGACTTCATTCTGCAGTTCTTGCTTATGCGCGTGACTTTATGATTGGACGTGGATTCACATATTGCATTCCTCCATTTATGATCAGAAGTAATGTTGTGACAGGTGTTATGAGTTTCGCTGAAATGGATGCCATGATGTATAAGATTGAAGGTGAAGACCTGTATCTGATTGGAACCAGTGAACATTCTATGATCGGAAAATTTATTGACACAATGTTGACAGAAGATCAGCTTCCTCAGACATTGACTAGCTATTCACCATGTTTCCGTAAAGAAAAAGGAGCACATGGAATTGAAGAACGTGGAGTATACAGGATTCACCAGTTTGAAAAACAGGAAATGATCGTAGTATGTAAGCCAGAAGAAAGTAAGATGTGGTATGACAAATTATGGCAGAATACTGTAGATCTGTTCCGTTCTATGGATATTCCGGTACGTACTTTGGAATGCTGTTCTGGTGACCTTGCAGATTTGAAAGTAAAATCTTGTGATGTCGAAGCATGGTCTCCAAGACAGAAGAAATACTTTGAAGTAGGAAGCTGTTCAAATCTTGGTGATGCACAGGCAAGAAGACTTGGTATCCGCGTAAAAGGAGCAGATGGAAAATACTTTGCCCATACTCTCAATAATACAGTTGCAGCTCCACCGAGAATGTTAATTGCATTCCTGGAAAATAATCTTCAGGCAGATGGAACAGTAAGAATACCGGAAGTACTTAGACCATATATGGGTGGAACAGAAAAACTGATACCTAAGAAATAGTATTTGTAAGGAAATAATATGCATCAATATCTGAAAGCTATTGGATTTGGAAACATCAGCAGTAAAAAAGAACTGAATAAGATTCTTACACAAGTTGAAAATTCATTTACCCAGCATAATCTGATCGGACAGGATGAAGAAACTGATTTCTGTGAATATGAAAAAAAATATGGTGCGGGGATGGGAATTGCCCTGTGTGGTGATATGAATGTCGATGAATCATTTGAAAGACAATATTATTATCCATACTTTTTTGGAACAGGAATTACATCATATGCCGATGTGTGTATAGAGAAACGAATGGACAAAGAAGCATATGTTGGAATCTGTGAAGATGTAAAGATAGGGATTAACTTAATCTTTCATCTGCAAAATACAATAGAATACATGAAAGAAAGACAGATGTCAAAAAAAGGAATTAAGTATACATCCGTTACATTATCTGGACTTTCCACCGGAGGCACAATATTGCTTCCGGTGTTGAAAGATAAAGAACAAGAAAGAAGACAACAAGAAGAAGTTCATAACAGAATGTTGCTTGTAAGCGCTGCGAAAAGTGGAGATCCTTCGGCAATCGAAAGTCTTACAATGGATGATATTGATACATACTCGAAAGTATCAAGGCGTCTGGCATCGGAAGATGTATTCAGTATTGTAGACACATATATCATGCCACATGGCATTGAGTGTGATCATTATGCAATCTTAGGTGAGATATTAGAATTGCAGCAGATCATTAATGAAGAAACACAAGAACAGATTTATGTAATGAAATTAGAAGTTAATGGGTTGAATTTTGACATCTGTGTTCCGGTAAAAGAAGTGATAGGGGAACCGGCGGTTGGCAGAAGATTCAAAGGAAATGTGTGGATGCAGGGTAGAATAAACTTTTAATTGGGGACGTAGACTTTTTTAAAAAGTCTACGTCCCCAATTAAAAAATGTGGTGTACCTAAACGTAAAATACCCTGTACCCAACCAACACTTGATTTTCTTTTCTGTAAATGTTAGAATATGAAAAGTGCAAATGTTCTCTTAGTTAAATGGATATAACAAGTGCCTCCTAAGGAAGGAGCTTGACTGCGACCTTTGAGTTTAGAAAAAATGACTCAGTAGTTCGAATCCAGCAAGGGACACATGATAATAGCTTGCCACCAAAGGGTAGCGTTTCATTGTCAAAAGATGATACAATTCATCCGGAAGGCATTAAACAATAGAATAACCGGAGTCCGAGCCGGAACTTGTGAAGGGCTGAAAAAGCCTGTAAATAAGCCAAAAATCGGGCATGTCGTCATAGCTCAGCTGGATAGAGCACTCGCCTCCTAAGGTTGCGTTACAACGGCCACCTCAAAAAAAACTAAATAAGGGATTGCAGTTCGACTTTGATCGGGCTATAATCATATATCAGACACGTCCATATAGCTCAGCTGGATAGAGCACACGCCTCCTAAGAAGGAGCCGCGGCTGAACCCTGAAGGAAAAATGAAAAAAGAACTTGGAGTTCGAATCTATTCTGGAAGAGACAAAATTAACAACGGAGCTTTCCCCATTCTGGCGGATGCTCTACTGTTAATAAAATGAATAATCTGATGATATCCAGCTAATCAAAATTAGCTGAAAATCATAAAACGGTTACCGAACCAAAGTGGCAAAAACCCAGTGTTTAAGCCAAAAATCGGTAATGTCCTCTTAGTTTAACGGATAAAACAAGCGCCTCCTAAGCGCTAGCTGTGGGTTCGATTCCCGCAGGGGACGGTTACTAAAAAAGCGGTAATGATTAGCAGAAAATGCTATGTCATGAGCCGCTTTTTTCTTTGCAATGAGATAAGAAAAGGCAGGCAGGGAATGAATTTCCAGCTAATTTGAAGTGATTTTTGTTAGCTGGCAGCTAATCAAAAATGCTGTTTTGCAAACAGGAAAAAATGGACTTTCTGCTAACATCGGGGTTCGTTCCTGTTGAAACCTCAGATCGGGGATGTAAAACAAGGTAAAATGGAGTAAAATCCCTCGCTGAAAGGAACTTCTGCAAACATCCATTAGCTGAAACAATAGAATATTTCATTAGCTGTAGCTAATGCAAACGGGATGCTCGTTTGGATCAGATTCAAATATAAGAATCTAATCTAAACGGGCATTTTTTGATGCAACAGGGGAGCAATAGATTCTGATGACTGTGCTTGCACAAAGGAAGAAGAATCTATTAGCGACCCGCAAGAACATGAGTATGGAGCATGATAATGCGAAATACGAATGTTCTCAGGATTGTGGAAGCGTAAGCGGAACAATCCGTGTTGCAGCAAATGTTGTTTGGATTACAGGAAAAGGAGGAGTTCAATGGCAGAAAAAGAAAACGAATCAAACAGGCTGTTTGAGGATGAGAAAGTCATAGAAATTGAGATTGAAAGACTCAGATCTTTTAAAGACCATCCATTTAAAGTGACTGACGATAAAGAAATGCATCTCCTGAAGGACAGTATCAAACAGTATGGTGTATTGAATCCGCTGATCGTAAGGCCAGTGCCGGATGGAGTATATGAAATTATCTCAGGCCACAGAAGAAAATATGCGGCTCAGCAGCTTGGATATCGAAAAGTACCGGTGATTATACGAGTAATGAACGATGAAGAAGCCATTATTAAAATGGTAGATGCTAATCTACAAAGAGAACGGATCAGTTACAGCGAGAAAGCTTTTGCTTACAAAATGAAGAATGATGCTATGAAAAGGACTGCAGGAAGACCGCGTAGCCAAATCGACCACAATTTAAAAGGAAAGAGAACAGTGGAAATAATCGCAGAAGAAACAGGTGAAAGTCCAAAGCAGGTGCAAAGATATATTACTCTCACGAATCTGATTCCAGAGCTTTTACAGCAGTTAGATGATGAACTTATTTCCTTCAATCCGGCAGTTGAACTGGCAGCATTAAAGGAAAAGGAACAAAAACAGCTAATCGAAGCCATGGATTATGCTCAGTCAGTGCCCTCTCTTTCTCAGGCACAGCGAATAAAAAAATTGAGCAAAGATGGAAAGCTGACTTTAGAAAAGATGCAGGAAATTCTCAGTGAAATAAAAAAAGGAGAAATAACAAGAGTCACATTTACAAATGAACAGCTTCACAGATATTTTCCCAACAACTATACACCGGAAATGATGAAGCGTGAAATCGTAGCAATCTTAAAAATATGGATGGAACAATACTGGGACAAATAAGAAACGGAGGAATGAAGAATGTGTAAAGTAATCGCTGTTACAAATCAGAAAGGCGGGGTCGGAAAGACAACGACAACAGTAAACTTAGGGATCGGCCTGACGAAAGAAGGGAAAAAGGTGCTTTTGATTGATGCGGATCCCCAGGGAAGCCTGACAGCCAGTCTTGGGTATGTGGAACCGGATGATCTTGGTACTACCCTGGCAACAATTATGCTGGCAGTTATTAATGAGGAAGAAATAAAACCGGAGGATGGAATTCTTCATCATGAGGAAAATGTGGATCTGTTACCGGCAAATATTGAATTGTCAGCCCTGGAAGTAACACTGGGAAATGTGATGAGCCGGGAAATGATCATGAAAGATTATATCGAAATGATGAGAGAACGATACGATTATATCCTGATCGACTGTATGCCCAGCCTTGGCATGATGACGATCAATGCACTGGTTGCTTCGGATGCAGTTCTGATTCCGGTACAGGCAGCATATTTGCCGGTGAAAGGTCTCCAGCAGCTGATCAAAACCATTTCTATGGTAAAGAAAAGACTGAACAGGAAATTGCAGATTATGGGAATTCTGCTGACGATGGTAGATTTCCGAACAAACTATGCAAAGGATATTTCAATGATGCTCCATGTTACATACGGATCAAAGATAACGATTTTTGAAAATGTAATACCGTTATCCGTAAAAGCGGCAGAAACAAGTGCAGAGGGAATCAGCATTTATGCCCACTGCCCTAAGAGTAAAGTATCCAATGCATATAAGAATCTTACACAGGAGGTTTTGGAAAATGAAAAATAGAAGCGGCGAGAAAATCAAACTGACAAGTATTGATGAACTTCTGGGAGTTGTAAATGAAGAGTCTGCAATGGAGATCGAGATTGATAAAATACATCCTTTTGCCGGACACCCATTTAAAGTGATTGATGATGAAAAAATGCAGGATCTGATTGACAGTATTCAGGAAAATGGTGTACTTACTCCTGTTCTGATCCGTCCAGACAATCATGATGGTTATGAAATGATATCCGGACACCGGAGAATGCACGCAGCCCAATTGGCAGGTCTTGTAACCATACCAGCAATCGTTAGGGAAATGACGGATGATGATGCAGTAATCGCTATGGTAGATGCCAATATTCAGAGGGAGGAGTTACTTCCGAGTGAAAAGGCATTTGCTTATAAGATGAAACTTGAAGCAATGAAACGTCAAGCTGGCAGACCATCCAAAAATAATTCTGGTCAAAATGACCAGAATTTATCTGGACTGGTTTCAAGGGATGTTTTAGCCCAACAGGTTGGAGAAAGTTCAAAACAGATCCAACGTTTCATCCGTTTGACAGAACTTATCCCAGATTTACTGGAATTGGTAGATAAGAAACGTCTGAACTTTACCATTGCTGTTGATATCTCATATATTCCGCAGGATGTGCAGGAATGGATTTATGAATATATCTGTGACAATGGATTTATCAAACCAAATCAAATTGCAGCTTTAAGAAATTATCTTGGACAAGGACCGGTTACCCAGAGTCTGATGATCAGTATTCTGAATAGCCATATTCCGGTAAAGGCTCCGGCAAGAAAGGTAACTTTGAATGAAAAGAAGCTGACGAAATATTTTCCAAAGAATTATACATCGGAAGACGTGGAGAAAGTGATTGAATCATTATTGGAGAAATGGAAACAGGAACAGGAGGTAATGTGATGGATTTTAAATATATGTATGGAAAACAGGCGGATCAGTATTCTTTTATACATATTCCAAAGATGCTGGTTACTGAAAAAATATTTACGGGAATTACCATTCATGCAAAAGTTCTCTACGGTCTTCTTTTAGACCGTATGGGAATGGCGGTGAAGAATAAATGGGTCGATGAAAGAAACCGGATGTATGTTGTTTATCCGATTCAGGAAATCCAGAAAGACATGGGAGTAACCAGAAAAAAAGCAAGGGAATGTCTGACAGAGCTTGAAAATGCCGGACTTATAGAAAAGCATTTTAGAGGCATGGGGCTGCCAAGCATTTATTACGTAAAAGACTTTGCGGTAGCGTGAGTAAGAAATGTCCATTATGGAACTACTACCGCAGGAAAGGAGAAAATATGGATCAGAAATTGACATTTCGATACTTTTACGGGAATGAAGCTGATCAGTACAGCTTCTACCGGATACCAAAACTTTTATTCAAAAATGAATATTTTAAAAATCTGAGCAGTGATGCAAAGATATTATACGGTCTGATGCTGGATAGAATGTCTTTGTCCATCAAAAATCAGTGGTTTGATGAACAGAACCGGGCATACATCTATTTTTCCATTGAAGATATCATGGAACTGTTGAACTGTGGAAGGAATAAAGCTGTAAAATCGCTGCAGGAACTGGATGATGAGAATGGAATCGGTTTGATTGAAAAGCGCAGGCAGGGATTTGGAAAAGCTAACATCATATATGTAAAAAGCTTCATGGTCTATGAGGAACAGGCGGAACAATCAGCAGAGGAAGCACAGAAGTTTACAAAACAAACCAATGTTGATACTCTGGAAGATGCAGAAGTTTATAAAACAAACTCCATGAAGTCCCAAAAACAAACTTCAAGAAGTCCTGAAAATAAACTTCAAGAAGTTTGCAATTCAAACTCTAATTATAATAATACTAGCGATATTAAAGAGAGTAAGAATAAATCAGATCAAATCATATCCGATAGACAGAGATCAGATGTTGATATGATGAATACGGTATCCGCTTATCAGGATCTCATCAAGGAAAACATAGATTATGAGTCATTACTTATTGCGTATCAGTATGACGAAGCATTGATTCAGGGCATTTATGAGCTTATTTTGGAAACAGTTCTGTGCAGTAGCGAAAAGATCCTGATCGCAAGTAACTGGTATCCGGCAGAACTGGTACGCGGCAAGTTTTTAAAACTGAATTATTCCCACATCGAGTATGTTCTTGACTGTTTCAAGAAGAATACATCAAAGGTGAAAAATATCAAGAAATATATGCTGGCAGCATTATTCAATGCCCCGACAACGATCGATGGGTACTATAAGGCAGAAGTGAATCATGACATGCCGCAGTTTGCTGTCTGACTGAGAGGAGGAGAAAGATGTTTTGTTTAAAGCTCATTGGGAAAATATTATTGATTCCGGTCTGGTTTATTCTCATAATCGTGGGAATACTCGTTAAGCTGGTTGTGAATATGGTTTCAATTGCTAAATCATTCGTGGTGCTTGGACTGGTAGCTTTGGCAATAGGAACGATTATCTGTTACCAGGATTGGGCGCAGGTTGTATTTTTGTTCTGCCTGATCGTTTCAGCATTTCTGGTTTTGTATGTAAGTGTATTTATAGATGCTGCGATTGATCTGGCCCGGGAAAAATTAGTGAGAATATTGTTAGCATAGAGGAGGAGAAGAACCATGATTAAAGAAAATAATTATATCCAATTACCACCGCTTCGTAGAGATACGGATTTGAAAGTGGTTATGGCATTGTGGGAATATGTAAAGATGCCAGAAGAATCCAGGCAAAAGGTCTTAGCATTTTTAGATGAATCAGAAAAGTATAATCCAAGTGGGGAGCTTCCCCCACTTGATTATCTGCAATCACTTCCTGTTGAAGATATCAATGATTTTGATAAAGTTATGGGAAAGATTATTAATGACATTATTGTAGAAGCATGTGATCTGGCTTGTTGGGTATATGTCTGTAAGTTTATAGAAGGATTGTCATTGGAACAGATTGTGGAGCAGAATAGAAGCGCAGAACAGTTTATTGCTGCTCTATTCTCTATGTTTGATAAATACATAGATATTCCTGATAACGATAGTAATAATATCAGACCATCATGAGTAAATTGATGCAGAACTGGGAACAAATATGATATACTAATGTAGTTCCTTATTTTTTTACCTGTATACTTCGTTATACCTAAGTATTTTGCATTGGAATATACAATCTGATAAGTTTCCTTAATTATAAGTACAATAAGGGTATCATATCGGAAATGAGGTGTAGAATACTTGCAAGCTGAGAACTATATTATTGCCAGGATTGAGCAGTTGTGTGAAAAAAAGAAATTTAGTAGGTACAGACTCGCTCAGAAATCTGGAATTGCCCAGTCATCTATTTCTACATTGCTAAACAGGAAGAGTGTTCCAACGATTCAGACGCTTGAGAAAATATGTGAGGGATTCGATATCACCCTTGCCCAGTTTTTTGCAGGTGATGAAGAAATTCCTGATTTAACAGCAGATCAGAAACAGTTGCTTTATGACTGGAATGCGATGGACGAACATCAAAAAGAGCTGGTAAAAGCGTATATACAGGGCATTATTAGAAAATAGGGACGTCTGTGCTGAGGGATGGCATAGTACGTCCTTATTTCAGCTTCGGGGGTTTTTATGAAAAGAAGTAATATTTTATGCTTTGTACTTATATTAGGGATTACTCTTTGTGGTTGTCAGACGCAGCCTGCAAAAACATCAACAACAAAACAACAGTTGGATCAGATGGATTATGAATCTGATGATGACTTTGAACTGTCTCTTCAATCATCAATCGGTAAAGAACAATGCTTTATTTGCGGAACACCGGCTGGTGGACTTTTGGAATATTATAGAAAATTCGATTCAATTGGGATTATCCATTGGGCCGATATGTCAGTCACTGACACCCGGATCCGAGAATATGATGATGATGGAAATGAAAAGATTGATTCTGGGCATATGAGCACAATGGTAAATTCTTTTGGAGAGGATTATGGTTCTATTATGACACACTCTCAACCGGATAGATGTATTGCGGAACCCAATATACACCTTGGAGAGAAAGATACGATAGACTGTGAAACTCTCAAAGATCAATTGTGTCAGGATTGTCTGGATAAGGTGTGTGAATTTTATGAAGATCAGGTAAACAGTGATAATGATGAATATCTGGAAAGCACAGGGTACTCACTAATTGATTTTACAACAGGAGAACTTTATACCCTATCTGATCCGTATCGGGGATATAGTATTCGGGATTATATGATCCGGTATGATTATAGAGAACAGGGAGACGGAGAAAAATATATAGATTTGCTGATCTTCTATGCTCCGATCCGGGGAGAGGAAGGTTAAGAAAAGAGGAAACTATGCAGACAAGGCAGGAGGCAATACAATATTGCCATTCATTTCAAGATGTATATGAAGATTATCCTTTTCATGATGATAACTGGTGTGTTATGCGTCATAAGGGAAATAAGAAAACATTTGCGCTTATTTATGATAAAGATGGTTATGTATGGATAAATGTAAAATGTGATCCGGAATGGAGAGAGTTCTGGAGAAATGCTTTTGAATCTGTGATCCCAGCTTATCATATGAACAAGACACACTGGAATTCTATTATCTTGGATGGCTCTGTTCCTGATAAAGATATCTGGCGGATGATCGGGGAAAGTTATGATCTGACGAAAGGAAAGAAAAAATGAGGATATTAGTAGATGCGGATTCCTGTCCTGTGGTGTCAATCGTAGAAAAAACAGCAAAGAAATATGAAATCCCTGTTGTTCTTTTATGTGATACAAACCATGAGTTAAACCAGATAGGGATAAAAATAGATATGTATCGGCAGGAGTACAGATTTACTCCTGCTTTCGCCTTTATTCAGGCGGTTTGACGTGTAGTACGCCGCATATATTCCCGCTCCATTTCCCGCATTTCCTCGTCTGTGGGAATATCCACAATCCCGACATAGGAATAGTAAATGTCGATTTGCTGTGTCCGTTTCCCGTCCTTTTTCTCACGCTCATGGATTACGATTTTATCCACAAATGCGTTTAGGATTTCGGGCGTGAGTTCGTCAATGCGGGTATATTTCTTCGTGACGGCTATCAGCTTTGCTACATTGGTCACTTCCATATCGGCTTGGCTGACCTCTGCGGTCAACGCTTCGATTTCACGCTTTAACTGTCCCTGCTCCGCTTCATATCCGTCTGACAGCTTGCAAAAGCGTTCGTCATTCAGTTTTCCGCTGACATTGTCCTCGTAGATTTTGCGGAACAGGCGGTCAAGCTCATCCATCCGCTTTTCGTCTTTTTCTATCTGTTTCTGCTTTGCGGACAGTTCGTATCGGCGTTCCGCAAGGGTGGTGTCTATCTGCCGTCGGATAAATACCCGCTCAAACTGCTGTAAATAGGACAGGAAATGCTGAAGCTGTTTCAAAACCAACTGGTTTAATGCGTCCTCTCGGATATAATGCTGCGTGCAGTTCTGCGTGCGGCTCGTCCGTTTGTACTGCGAACAGCGGAAATGGGCGTATCCGTTGGCAGTGGCAAGGCTTAACTTTGCCCCGCAGTCGGCACAATAGAGCAGTCCAGAAAACATGCTCGTAATCCCGCTTTTGTTCGGTCTGCGTTTGTTTTCCCGTATTATCTGTACCTTTTCCCATATATCCCTGTCAATGATGGGGGCATGGGCATTTTCGATATACGCCCGCCTGTCCTTTGCGGTGGGGATGCGTTTTTTGCTCTTAAAGCCAAGCCTTGTGGATTTGAAGCTTTCCGTTATGCCGATATATGCTACGTTTTCCAGAATGGCGGCTACGGCAGATGTTTCCCAGCAATACGGGTCTTCCGACACTTTTGCAACGCCGATTCCCTTTGACGCTTTGTAGGCTGACGGGGTAAGCGTCCTGTCTTTCCAGAGGGTTGTGGCTATGGCAGACACGCCCTTTCCCTGCATGCAGAGGGAGAATATCCTGCGGACGACTGCCGCCGCTTCCCCGTCCACAAGCCATCGGGTCTTGTCATCTGGATTCCGTAAATATCCATAAGGCGGCGCACCCAGATGTTCGCCTGCAAGCCCCTTCGCTTTCTTAACTTCCTTTACCTTTTTGCTCGTGCTTTTGGGATACCATTCGTTAAAAAGGTTGGTAAAGGCGGCAAATTCATTGCTCTCAAGGCTGCCAGTGTCCACGTTGTCCATGATGGCGATGAACCTCACGCCCGCTTCGGGATAGATGATTTCGGAGTAAGAGCCGACCTCAATATAATTCCTGCCGAAGCGTGACAAATCTTTGACAATGACTGTCTTTACAAGCCCTTTTTCAATATCCGCCGACATTTCCTTAAAGCTTGGGCGGTCAAAATTCGTACCCGTATAGCCGTCGTCCACATAGAATTTCGGGTTAGGGAAACCGTGTTCCTTTGCGTACTTCATCAGATATTCTTTCTGGTTTACAATGCTGTTGCTCTCGCCTTCCCGTCCGTCGTCCTGGCTTAAACGGCAGTACAAGGCGGTAAATTTTTCCTGCTGTCTTTTCATAAGGTTCTCCTTTCCGACAGCAGACACGGTATTGTGAAGTGTAGGTACAGTGTACCATACCTGTCCTCAAACTTCAACGCTTTAAAGCGGTAATTCTTCTGCGGTCTGCTATGCTCCGTCATCGCCACTCCAATCCCCGTCATTATAACATTCATATCCCTGCATGCCACGCATAAAAATATCCGTAAGCTTGGAAAGCAAATCCCGCCCGTCCTTTCGGAAATGGGCGTCGACGGTGTATTCCGTGCCGCCGATTTTCTCGGTAAAGCTCATCTGCTCTGGAACACGGACAAGGGGAGTGACGTTTTGGACGGGCGGCAGAGGGGGATATACTTTATCGGGATTTACCATAGGGGCGTCCCTGTATTCCTCCATGATTGCCTGTATTTCTTCTTCGGACTTTCTGCTCATCGCAATGATTCCTCCCTCCTGCGGTCTGTTTTGCCTGCCCTCCCGTTCTGGTTTGAACGCTGTTTTTCAGCCGTATCGTGGATTTGGTTTAAACAATCATCAATGTGGGCAGAGCGTTTTTCAATTCCATCCGCATATTTCAGCCGCTTTCGCAGTTCTGTTATCTGCTCCGTCACTCCGTTTTTTTCTTCTCGGAGCGTTTCTTTCTCGGCGGGTGAAGCACGCCGTATCTTATTCTGCAAGTGCCGCCGATAGTCGGTAAGCATGTCCATTTCCGTCTGGTTTTTCTCCCTGTCGGCGTGCAAATCGGAGAGGGTGGAGATGTCATGCTCTGACATATAGCGTACCTGTGCGGTAATCTCGTCCAGTTTCCGAAGCTCCTCTTTCATCAGCGGGCTTGTCGGCTTGTAGTCCGTGCCTTTCGGGAATATCCCCAACTGATAGCACCAGTAATAATACAACGCTAAGATTCCCGTGGTTTTCTGGTGCGGTTTCCAAGCCTTTTTATATTCCTCTGGCATATGGGGAGAGTAGGAAATCCTCGCTTTATAGTTCCCGTACCTTGCCCTTGTGCCTAAATGTGAGCGGATAAAATCGGGCGTTAAGCGTTCATCAAGCGTATCTAATCTTGTAAAATGCTTATACTGCGGCAGCTTCATCTTCCAATGCCCGCCCGAAAAATCAACCTCGTAGCCTTTGTCGGTAAGGTATCTCATCATGTGCGGAATATCCCGACTGCCGCTGATTGCCTCCGCCAAATCTTCCAGATAGACGTTGTAGCGTGTCGGCTTGCCGCTCTTTTCATCCAGATACAGCGGTCTTGAAGGGGCTTTCTTCGGGTTCTCAATCACCGATAATCCGTACTCTCTGCACAAGCGGTCTGACGTTTCCCTTAGCCGTTTCTGCTCCGATTTTGAGTAATTATATTTGCTCCCATCCAGATATGCTCATGTGTGGTAAAGTATCACAAGAAAATTATGTCGAATTGACAGCCGCCTCCGCTATGCCGAATAAGGAGATAAAGAGTCCTCAAATTTTGCGCTGCTAAATGAAGACGAGCGGAAGTAATCTCCCGCTCGTCAGTAAACTTAACTATGCCATATCAATCCCGCTTCTTTCCCGCCACTGGCACCAAGAACAGCGCGGGCAACAGCAGGAAAGCGGTGCAGACCAGCCCCCAGGGTATGGACACCTGTTGGGCTACCAGCCCCACAATAGGCCCGCCGATGATCTGCCCGAAAGAGTCCAGTTGTCCACTGGTAGAAAAGACTGTGGCGCGCATTTTCTCCTCCACATGGTCGTTCATCCAGGCGGCCAGCACCGGCTCCTTGATGGTGCGCATAAGCCCCGCCAGGAGGAACATCAACAACATGAACCAAAAGCTCCGCCCCACCGCAAAGAGAACTAGGCACAGGATATACCCGGCGCTGGTGGACATGACCACACTGGTTCGGCTGACAGTCCCTTTTTTCTCCATGCGGGCGATGAGCAACTGAGAAGCCAGAATACCTAAGCCGTTGCCGATAAGACTGATAACACCGAACCAAGTGACGCTGTTCAGTGGCCCGATAACGGGTATTACCGTGTCATCCAGAAAATGAGCGGTGGAGAGCCGGTCAAAGCCTTCACTGGCAAGTCCCCCGCACAGTGTGATTGCTAAGAGCGCCAGCAACACAGGTGCGCCTTTCACAAAGCCCAGGTTGAGCTTGAACAGGCAGACAAAGTCTTTAAGCAAGCCCTGCCGTTCCTCAATAGCAGGGGAGAAGTTGGTTTCTGGCATGATGCGAACCAGCACCAGCCCCAGCAGCAAGCACAAACTGCCCCCCAAGATGATAGGCATTTGCAGGTTTATGTTTCCCAGCAGTGTGCCCAGCACCACGCCCAGAACGCCGCCGATTTGCCCCATTTGACTGCCACGCAGGAACACCTTATCCATGGGCTTGTCCTCTTCCTCCGAGGCAATCCACGCCTCCAGAGCGCCGGTGATGAAGGTATCACCGCAACCCCAGACAACCTGGGCCAGCAGAACCGTCGCGAACCACGGCAGCGCACCCTCCATCAGAAAGCCCAGGCCGTAGAGGAACATTCCAATCAGCACCGAGCGCCGACGGCTATACAAATCCGCCACCACACCGGTGGGTATCTCGAACAGAAAGCAGGAGGTTTCCAGAACAGTCCCCACCAGGACAAGCTGAAAAGCATCCAGCTGCACCACCTCCAGGTGGTACACGATGGAAAGCACTGTGGCCATAGAAGCCGCCAGGGAAAAGACAAATCGGAACAGCAGATAGACAGAATATGCCTTTGAATTTTTAGAAAACATGAAGTTACATTCTCCTTTACGAATTAATTTGTGAAACAAGCCCGACTGCCGCGCAGGAAGGGCAAACTTCTCAGCCCTTTCTAACGGTGATTTTAGAAAAGACCTCCCAAAGTACCCAAAGCGCCGTTAAAAGACTTGTTTCCGTTTTTGCAGTTTGCCATAATGAATACCTCCGATACTGAAATTAGAACAACATGACCGTTCTTCTTCACGGAATTATAGCAAATGGGCTTGTGTTGTCAATGTAAAGCTGTTAGGCTAACTTGTGGAACATATGCCGAACCTTATCTATACGGCTATTCGGGCGGCGGGGTTGGCAAATAAGTTTACCAGTAGCTGGCTGGTATCCTTTTAACTCTGTCAAGCAGACTCCCTGCCCATTTGTGAAATAAGTTAAATCGTTCCTGTATTCTTGAATACATCTGGCAGGGATTTCTCCTTTCAGAATGACCTCGTCATTCTTTATCTGGGTACTTACAATATCTGCACAATACCTTGGGGCATCATGATACGCCCGTGAGAGATATTCCTGCGGTGCATAAATTTCAAATTGGAGATATGGCTCTAATAGTTCTGTCCCTGCTTTTTTTAAAGCCTGCTCCAATACGATAGGGGAAAGCAGCCGAAAGTCTGCGGGGGTACTTACAGGACTATAATACAATCCATATTCAAAACAGATTTTACAGTCTGTCACTTTCCATCCATACAGCCCCTGCTCGCAGCCATAAAGAACCCCCTCCATAACCGCATTTTGGAACGATTGGTTTAAATATCCAAGTGAAACTCTGCTTTCATACTGCACTCCACTTCCAATAGGGAGCGGCTCTATGGACAACCCGACAGAAGCCCAGAAAGGATTTGGCGGGACTTCTATGTGGATGGTATATTCTGCTTTTCTAAGCGGTCTTTCCATATATATAACAGTAGGCTCTTTTATTTCTGCCTCCACATGATATTTTTCCTCAAGGATGGCACAAATGACTTCCATCTGCACTTTCCCCAAAAAAGAAAGTATAATCTCATGCGTTGTAGTATCCACATAATATTTTAAAAGAGGGTCGCCATCTGAAATTTCTGTAAGTGCCCCAAGCAATATTTCCCGCTGTTCAGATTTCTTTGCTGCAATCGTTGTTTGGAGCATAGGGAGAGGATTTTCAATAAATGTTCTCTGCGGCAACAGCATTTCGTTCCCCAAAATACTGTTTAGCTGCAAAACATCATTTGGTAAAATTACAATATCACCAGAGCAGGCTGTATCGGATGAACATAATTCACCGTTTGTCGGAACACACATCTCTGTGATTTTTATTTTCTCTTTTTCAGATATTTTAATAACATCCCTCAAATGCAATGTTCCGCTATATATACGCACATAAACAAAACGCCGCCTTTTCTCTGAATATTCAATCTTAAAAACCTGCCCGCATAGTTCAGATTGACCTTCAGGCGTTGATGAATAAAACTTACTGGCAATCACTTCTATAAGCTGCCGAATCCCCAGATTGTTTTTAGCGCTTCCGTGATAAACGGGAAATAACGTTCCGTTTTGGAATCTCCTGTTTTCTTCCTGTTCCAGTTCTGACATTTTAAACGGTTTCCCTGACATATATTTCTCTAATAGTTCATCGTTTCCCATAATTACCGCATCCCACTGTTCCATATCGTCATTGTCCGTTACATTTATATGAGGATGCTGCCCAACCTTTTGCTTCACTATAATTTCCGAAGAAAGCTTTGCTTTCATTTCTTGATATACCATTGGCAAATCAATCCCCTCTTGGTCAATTTTATTGATGAAAAAAATTGTCGGAATCTTCATTGTCTGTAGTGCATGAAACAGTATACGGGTCTGTGCCTGTATGCCATCCTTTGCAGAAACTAATAATACTGCTCCGTCTAATACGGATAAAGAACGGTATACTTCCGCCAAAAAATCCATATGGCCTGGCGTATCTATAATGTTGACTTTTACATCCTCCCACTGAAAAGATGTCACTGCTGTCTGGATAGTGATTCCCCTTTGACGCTCCAAATTCATTGTATCTGTCCTTGTTGTGCCTTTATCTACGCTCCCTGGTTCTGCAATTGCACCACTGGTATACAATAAACTCTCCGTTAATGTTGTCTTTCCTGCGTCAACGTGAGCCAGAATGCCTAAGTTAATTATTTTCATGTGATTTTCCTCCTATCAACACCCAAAAAAGGGCATAAAAATACCCAGTGATAAATACTCCTATCACTGGGTAAATAACTCCAATAGCCCCAAAACACTTATATGTTTTCGGGCATATAAAATTACATGATAAAAGTATTCTTAAACTGGGTACAAAAAACTAAGCCCCATATTAAAAGTGAAACGGGACTGCTACTTTTTGTTCCCACTATCAAATTGACAGTTTATTTAAGAATACCTTGCCGCATATTTATTAACTCCTTGTATAATACTGAATCTAATTATATTCCTTAACCCTTTATTTGTCAAGCTGACAAACTAAAGCAGAAAAAGCGGCAGGATTTCCCCCTGCCACTAATCATCTGTTTATGCAAAAATAATTTCCTTTTCCACAATCTCCCTCGCACAAGCCCTTATGTTATTCGTTCTTCCAGTCCATTCTAAGGCGTTTTCTTCCTTTAGGCATTCCGTTATGCCCTGTGCTTGCTTCATGCCCTCTATGAGCCGTTCAAAGTGTTCCTGTGCCTGTCTGTCAATGTCGGCAAGGTAAGCATTGAGCCTGCCGCTTGTGAGAAGATTGGTGTATGTAATTTTGCGGTACTCCCGCAGATAGTCCAAGTGCCGCCGTCCGAATAAGTCTATCGACTGTTCCTTTTCGGGTGGTATGGTAAGGCAGGGTAAAATGTATTCGCCTTGCCGTTCGTATCTGCCGCCCATTTCCTCAAAGATTGATTGTACCATTTGTTTTTCCTCCAAATAAGATATTCACTCCATACTCATGTCTGCTATCATTAACACAATTTACGTTTTCTCCTTATCTGGTTTCATACATGTTTTATATTCAGATTACAGTGAAGTAATCACAGTGGGAGCCGGTGCTGATGCAGTAGATTTTAAACTGGTCAGTCTGTGCCAGAAAGGAGACATTGTTGTAACGCAGGATTATGGTGTCGCGGCAATGATTCTGGGTAAAGGTGCATATGGTATCCATCAGAGCGGTAAATGGTATACAGATGAAAATATAGATCAGATGCTGATGGAACGACATTTGACGAAGAAAGCCAGAAACTCAAAGAAAAAACATCATTTGAAAGGTCCGGCAAAGCGGACAGAGGCAGACGATAAAAGGTTTGAAGTGTCTTTGAATAAATTGATCGAGATGTATATTAAGGATAGGTAGTACAAAAATCAGGACGTAGGTTTTCAATCCCCTACGTCCTGATTTTTTTATTCCAATTCTACAAACTGGAATTTGAGTCTCTGTAAAGCTGGAATTAACCCATACAATTATTTTAATTTAGAGGTTCTTACGCAATTATCCGTATTTTGTAATTTTTCAATACTGGAATGCCAGTGTAAATCAGCATTCTCCATTTTTATTAAAGCGAAAAACGTAAAATTGCGGAAGAACCAATTTAGATATTCACAATTTTACTTGCCACAGTATCTCGAAAAACACTGTCATGTTCTACCAGGAGCATGGTCGGGGCAAACTCCGTTATGAGTTGTTCAATCTGCATACGTGAGTACACATCAATAAAGTTGAGCGGTTCATCCCATACATACAAGTGTGCCTTTTCACAAAGGCTTTTCGCAATTAGGACTTTCTTCTTTTGCCCGCCAGAAAAGTCTTTAATATCCTTTTCAAACTGTACACGCTCAAAGTCCATTTTCCTAAGAATTGCCTTGAACAAACTTTCATCAAGGTTGTTTTCTTCTGCAAACTCGGAAAGGGTTCCACATAAATACGATGTATCCTGTGGCACATAAGAAATTACAAGCCCAGAGCCAAGTGTTACTGTACCCGTATAATCTATGGACTGCCCGACTACCAACTTTAACAGGCTACTTTTGCCACTGCCGTTCTTTCCATCAAGCACAATGCGTTCTCCCTGTCTTATTTCAAACGAAACGGGTTCACAAACTGAAATGCCATCATAATAAACTACTACATTCGATAATGATGCAAGCAAATCTGTATGGTAATTAAGCGGTTGTATCTTGAGGGCTTCTGCGGTTTCCATATTTTTCAGCAATGCTGATTTTTGTTCGATTGTCTGTTGTTGTCTCGCTTCTATAGATTTTGAACGCTTCATCATTTTGGCGGCTTTATGACCGACATAACCTTTATCTGCTGCCCCAATTTTGGAAGCTTCTACACGTTCAGACCATACTGCAGCGCGTTTTGCCGACTGCTGTAATCGTCTGATGTCCTTTTGCAAACGTTCGTTCTGAGCCAGTTCAAATTCTTGCTGTCGCTCAAAATTTGACATCCATGATGAAAAGTTTCCTCTTTGCACTTCGATATTCGCTCGGTTAATCGATAGAATATAGTCAACACAATCGTCAAGAAAGCGACGATCGTGAGAAACTAAGATGAATCCCTTTTTCTTTTTCAGATATGCCGCCACACTTTTTCTCGCTTTGGCATCCAAATGGTTGGTAGGTTCATCAATCAGTAGGAAATGCCCTTCATTAAGAAAAAGAGCGGCAATCAAAACCTTTGTCTGCTCTCCGTTGGAAAGTGTTTCAAAAGGTCGCCAAAGCACATCGACATCAACATCAAGATAAGAAAGTTCTCGCATAAGTTCCCATTCTTCCGCAAGTGGGCAAATCTCCTGCAATATATCCTCTGTAATACGATTCTTATCTGAAACGGGATAAGGAAAATAATCAAACTGTACGGATGATAGGATTTTTCCACTATACTCATATTTCCCAAGCAGAAGATTCAGAAAGGTTGTTTTACCTCGTCCGTTTCTGCCCACAAAACCAAGCTTCCAATCGGTATCAACCTGGAAACTGACATTTTCAAAAACATTATCATAACTTGTCGGATATGAAAACGTAAGGTTTTCAATTTTAATCATTGACATAAATATTATCCTCCTTTGCATGTCATACGATACAAAGTCGGTTCGGTGAATGTTTACTACGTATAGATTTCACCAAAAGGAACCGACACTATACGGAGTGAATCATGTGTAACTATCTGTTCTGCACTATTCATAAAGCACCTCCAAAACAAAATAAGAGCCACAAGAAAGTTTATCCTTGCAGCTCGTCATAGCATAAAATAACACCACTAAGCAAAAGTGGCAACAGCACTATATTGAGTAAGATAGACATATAACTTTCTTGCAATAGACACAATAATGCCAAAGTATAGCACTACCGCATATTTTGATTTTATTTGCAAGAAAAGTTAATCATCTTCCCACCTCTTTCTAAATTTCAAAATATTATACCATAAATCGCAGGCAAATACAAGTGGTTATAAAAATTTAACAAATCGCTTATAATACAATCATATAACTTTACGCATTCCTTACTGACCGTAAAATTCCGATTTGTTTAATTCTTATTCTATTTCGCCAGAAAATTACTCTGTATCTCCATCGGCATATGATAAGCCTGCCCGCGTTTCATCAGGCTGTAGAGCTTGAAGCTCATGAGTTCCGGGCTGGCATTCAGGCTGCTACAGAATCCAAAATAATTCAGGTCTTCGTTCTTGGACATTTCAGCCACATCGTCGTCTTCGAGAAGAAGATCTGCAGCAAACAGATTGGCTTCATATTCTGTAGAATCCATCATATTGTAAAGCACATCATCCTTCATGGGAGCCATTTTCAGCTGTGACCGGTGCAGGATGATATGCCCCAGTTCGTGTGCAGCAACGATGCGCTGCTCTTCTTCAGAAAGGAAACTGCTGATCATGACATAGATCGTCTGGCAGCTCATGAAGCAGTAACCTTTTAATTTCTTATAATTCGATGTTTCTCCGACTACGACGTTCATGCAGTCGAGAAGTTCAAAAGGGTCTCTGGTCTTAAAGCGTTTGACCAGTTTTTCCACTTTTGCGTAGATATAACTATTTCCCAAATAAATCACCTCAAAAGATCCGTTATCTCAAAGATGCGGAGAGTTCCCCACAAGTATAATGTACTCCAAATGCTGTACAATAAAAAGGACACTTACTTTTCATTGAGATACTTTTTCGGTGTAAACTTCTTGGCACGTCTTTTGGAATCCAGATAAAGCATCTGGATCTCATCCATGAAAGCGGTTTTATCTTCATCAGATAATTCTCCACCGGCGAACATAGCGGCTGCCTGTTCCAGAATTTGCTGTGCCTGTCTGGCTCCTCTGGATCCATATTGTTCTGTGGCTTCTGTAATAAAGGATTCCTCTTCTGTCATGAGATAAGAAACATCACATCCCAAAGTATCCGCAAGTTTCTGATAAAGTTCATGCTGTTTTGGATAACGTCCTTCTTTCTCCCATCCGCCCACTGTTCTTAAAGATACACCGACTGCCTGAGCCAGTTGGGTTTGGCTCATATCCTTTGTCTTTCTCAATGTTTTTACTTTCTCACCGAATGTCATAACAATACCTCATTTCTAAGCTATTTCAGGTTTATTGACTTATCCCGGAGCAAAAGCAGGAAAGTAATTTCCTAAAATACGCAAGTTAACTCTTGACAATGCGAAATTGATTGCCTATAATGTGAATCACAACAGATAAGCAATTACTTGCATATAATATAAACAATATTTCCTATAATGTCAATATTAATCTCTTATAAATTGCCTATTTTAGCGGGTTTTCAGTTGTATTATTGCATCTGGAATGTGAATAAATGACGTAGGAAGAAGCAATTAGAAGAGAAAATAGGAAATTACGTGCAAAAGAGGTGAAAAAATGGGACGTCAGAAGTCTTTTATCTGTATCGATCTGAAATCCTTCTATGCGTCCGTCGAGTGTGTAGAAAGAGGCCTTGATCCATTTAAGACAAATCTGGTCGTTGCGGATCCGACAAGATCACAGTCTACGATCTGCCTGGCTATTACTCCGGCTATGAAGAAGCTGGGGGTGAAGAACCGGTGCCGCATCCATGAGATTCCGGCAGGTATTGAATATATTACAGCCATGCCGAGAATGCAGTTGTACATTGATTATTCTGCCAGAATATACAGTATCTATCTCCGGTATGTTTCCAAAGAGGACATTCATGTATACAGTATTGATGAATGTTTTATGGATGTGACGAATTATCTGTCCCTTTATCATATGACAGGAAAGGAAATGGCGGTTGAGCTTATGGATGCGGTGATGAAAGAAACCGGTATTACTGCTACTGCAGGGATCGGTACGAACCTGTATCTGGCAAAGGTTGCCATGGATATTGTGGCAAAACATGTGGAGGATCACATTGGTATTTTGAACGAGATATCCTACAGACAGCAGTTATGGGATCATCGTCCGCTCAGTGATTTCTGGAGGATTGGTTCCAGAACAGAAAAGAAACTTGCCGGTTATGGAATCCATACCATGGGAGATATTGCTTATACGTCTGTTACATCTGAGGAGTGGCTCTATAAGATGTTTGGAATCGATGCAGAACTGCTGATTGATCATGCCTGGGGGCTGGAATCCTGTGATATTCATGATATCAAGAATTACCACACGGAGGAACACAGCCTGTCTAACGGGCAGGTCCTCATGCGGAATTACTCTTTTGAGGAGGCAGCGGTGGTTGTCCGGGAAATGACAGACGTTCTTGTTCTGGATCTGGTGTCTAAAGGATTGATCACTGGCTCTGTCACACTTTGGATTGCTTATGATCATCGATATGAGCGGCCTTCATCCCATGGGACCGTGCGGCTGACATCTTTGACAAACAGTTCCAGCACTATCATGGATGAAGTGGATAAACTGTATCAGAAAATTACAGACCGTCATACAGGGATCCGGAGGATCGAGATCTGCGCCAATCGGGTCATGCCGGAAGGATATCTGCAGTATGATCTGTTTACAGATCCGGCTACAGTCGAAAAGGAAAAGAACTTACAGCAGGCTATTCTGGATGTAAAAAAGAAATATGGAAAAAATGCGATTATGCGGGGAGCTAATCTGCTTGACTGCTCTACATACAGAGAACGAAATAATCAGATTGGCGGTCATCGTGCATAAGGAGGTGCATAGATCATGATGGCAAGTGCGTATGCAAAATTAATTTATATGCCAAGACCGGTGTCCAACCGGCGAAAGATGGATGTGGGACACCGGGCAAAGCAGTTTGCACCGTTTGCTGCTCTTCGGGGATTTGAAGAGTCGGTCCGGAAAAAAGAGATCCTTTATGAATCCAGAAAGGATCTGTCTGAGGAAAAGAAGCAGGAACTGGACAGAAAGTTACAGTATCTTTCTACAGGTATGTGGATTCAGGCAACATATTTTGTCGAGAGTATGGAATTTCCGGGAAAAGGAAAGCTTTGTACCATTGAAGGAACTGTGGAATTCTTTGATCTGCAGATCCATCTCCGGATTGGAGATACAGAGATACCAATTTCAGATATTACAGATCTGTCTGGAAATGTGTTTGAAATATTAGAAGAACCCTGTTAATTATTTTTGTGGAAGTTTCCGCAAAACCGGCGGCGAGTGGGAGCTGACAGGAAGCGGAAATGAAAACAACAGATTGTCAAAGCCAGTCTGAATATGGAAATCGTGATTGCCCGCGCAGCTTTGGCGCTTACGGAATGGACAACCATGATGCTCATAAGGCGGATTTTTATTTCCCTTGGATCCGTTGAGTAATAAATGAAAGATCATATGTTATTGCTTAAAGGAGGAAGCCTATGGGATCAGGTAATATTAAATGGCATGTACACTGCTCTGTCTGTGGAGCATTTCTGGAGAAAAGTGCACAGAGCGATTCAGAAGTGGATTGCAAAAAATGCAGGAGTACATTGGAAATTTTGGTCAAAGATGATATTGTCTCTGTCCGTCCTCTGGTCATCCGGGATGAACAGTTGAAAGAAAGGATGTCCGTTTATTCCAGGAAGTTTATGAATCCTTCCGGAAAGAAATCATAAAAGTGAATAAGAATGAGATATCCGGCAGGGCGGTGAATTTGGCTGGAACCATCAAGACTGCACCGGATATCAAGAGTTTGTCAAGGAGCTGAATCTGACTGGAATCATTAAGAGCCCGGCAAAACATTTGTAACTGGTTTATGGAATCATTTTCGATTCTGTACGATCAAGTGCATTTGTTTTGCCGGTTTTTTTATTTTTTTCAAGATCCATGTTGTATAAGAACCCTTGAGACTTTGGATAGATAGAGGGATTTTTTATTCTGAAAACACAGGAAAAATATGAAAAACAGAATATCTGCAAAAATGAAAGGCCTCAAAAAGTTGTTTATTATGCAATGAAAAGAGAATAAGGAGGTAGAACACATCAGAGAAAAAGGTAGCTGAGGAGTCGCGGACTCCCGTTTAAAAAAAACGGGTTGGTCCGGGACTGTTTCCGCTACCAATTTTTATATTCCAAACAAATGCAGACTGGATCACCCGTAGCCGCAAGGCAGAAAGGTGGTCCATATGATGACATTAAAAGACTTAAAGAAGAGAGTTCCGGTTGCAGACGAGAAAAAAGTGATTTTGAGAAAAAAGGAGCTTTTGAATACAGGTGCGGAAATTGTTGTAAAAGAAATTATCGAAGATGGTGTGGAAATCAGTGTTTATGATAACGGATATGTTTTGTATGAAGAGGGAAGACATAGAACTGTTTTTCGCTTACATGAATGTAAGGACTATGATTACAGCGCGGTAGATGGCAGAAAAGATGCTTTTGGAGCAGACTTTTTTGAAAACGAAAACTGGTACATCTTACCGCTGATGGTTGGTATGGATCGTGTAGAAGACAGCAGACGGAGAATTCTGTCAAATCATAAAGTGATTTCTATTGATATTGAGGAGAATGATTTCTTTAGTATCAAAGCCCGTTGTGTACCTGATATGACAGAAAAAGTGCTTTGGAATGAAATGATGAGAGAAATTTCAGATCTTTTGAATGAACGACAGAGATATGCAGTAATTGCATATTATTGTGAAGGTGCATCTCAGGCTGAGATTGCAAAGAATCTCGAAATCTCTCAGCAGGCAGCTAGTGGACTGATCCAGAGAGCACTTGTGATTATCCGTAACTATATGCAAGTTAATCCAAGTGATGTCAAAAGAAAAAGAAATAAAAAATAATTTTCAATCCATGTTGTATAAGAGGCTCTGAATCTTTGGATAGGTATAAGGATTTATTTCCGACGTACCTTGAAAACTTCATAGCCTGCCCAGAATGATACCTGGCTTGAATATGCATCTTTCGCGTATCTGGCCAGAGCATACGTTTCGGAAATATGGAAACCGAAACAGGAACGGGTCTGGGAATGAAAACAGGAAAATGCTCAAAATAGAATATTTATTTGTCTGAATCCAAATCGGAGGATGACAGTAGAAACCATGTGGCGGTGTTTACAGAGATTCGTGAATACCGCCACATCTTTGTGCTGTTATCTCAGAAATCACGAGATTTGCGTGAGTGCTGACTGTCCCAAATAGTACAAATCTGAAACGAGAGGAGGATGTGAGGAAAATGAAGTGATATGAAATTTTACACTGAAACATTTCGTATACAGACAAATAAGAAAGGATGAGAACATGAAATTTAAAAGAAAAACAATGAGAATTGTATCAGGTATGCTGACAGCTATTACACTGTTTACCAATGCCCTTTCTCCGGTAATTGCTTATGCTGCTCCCGCAGATGAAGCTGACAGTAGAATCCCTTATTACGAGGAAATTAAAGATCAGCTGGATCAGGATGAAGTGGTAACTGCCAGAGATATCGAAGTAACGGTTGGGTCTGGATTCGATGTAAAAGCAGACTTTTCCGGAATTGAGATTCCGGACAGTGAAAAAGCCAAAGTGAAGCTCATGGCAGCCCAGAATGATGAAGGGAAAGAGTTTTCTACGGATCATGCAGATATCTATAAAACGGTATATTCTGTTGAACCCCAGAAAACAGATCATCCGGTGTATCAGATCAGCAGAAACATTACGGTAAAAGATGTTTCAAAAGAAGCTGACACTACTGTGAATTCGGATAGTTCTTCAGATCAGGATTCCGGTACCGGGGAAACAGAAGAATCTGAGGATAGTGATGATGAATCGGAAACGGATTCTTCCGAAATGAAACAGCCGGAAACGGATGAAGCGGTAAATGTATCAGAAGCTGAGACAGAAACAGAGGTTACCGGGAAAGAAATCACCGAGGAAGAATTTGATGCAGAGATCGAATCAACGGAAAATCAGGAGACGGTTGATCCGGAAACCGGTACTACTCTTTCAGAAGTTATGGAAGAGGCGGTAGATCAGGGAATTGCCTTAAATGAACTGGAAGCCGGAGAAATGGTCACTTTTGAAATGCCGATGCTTTTAGCGGCTGCAGAAACCGGTAGCCAGTCCGTATCTATTACAAGAGGCAGCTGGTATCATTATGCTGATTATGGATTAGGTTCTTACATTACAGCACCATATTATGTGTCCTGGGGTGGAATCAAAGCGACAGCATATTGTGTTCAGCCATCTAAGAATGGACCGGATGATGGTACGTACTCTATTACAAAATTATCTGATGGCAAGACTCTGGCAAAGGTTTGTTACTATGGAACAAAAGCCAGTGACGAGAATGGATTCTTTGATGAAAAACACCCGGATTTCTCTGCTGGTAAGAGATTTATTATCACACACCTTGCGGCAGCATATGCCAACGGATCCAGTGACTGGGATTCCGGTACGAACGCAACCGGACGGTCTCTTGCTAAGGAGCTTTATAACTACTGTATCAATATGCCGGATATCCCGGATGTGGATATGAGCTTTTCTGATAGTGATGTGAACGCTTATGTGGAAGGAAATATCCAGAGAACAAAGACGATTACATTCAAAGCAGATGAATTGCAGACCATTACCTTTAAACTTCCACAGGGAGTAAAGCTTGTGAATGTGACTACCGGCAAAACCAGTGCGGCAGGTGCGAGTGTTGAAATCTGCGGTGGAACACAGTTCTATCTTACTGCCCCACTATCTCAGGCTGAGGATGTGGGTGCTTTATTCTCTTCAAAGATGAAAGGAAGCATTGATAAAGAGTATTCTGCCTATAAGATAACAACAGGATCTTCCACACAGGATCTTGCACTGGTATTTGGTGAAGGTGTCGGAAATGAAAAGTATGTGGATTTCAAAGTAACATGGACCAAGGAATGTTATATTTCTATCGTGAAAAAAGACAGTGAGACATCTAATACTCTGGCCGGTGCGGTTTATGGTATCTATAGCGATGCTGCATGTACACAGCTGATCAAACAGATGCCGGCAACGGATGCCAATGGTGCAGCAAAAGTTACGATTGAGAAGACACAGGAAGTTGTATATCTGAAAGAAATCTCCGTTCCGACAGGATATACGATTGATGCAAAAGCTTACAATGTAACATTGAATATTGGAAAAACATCCAATATGAATGTGACCGATAAACGAGTGACAGCAACGATTTCCCTTCATAAGCAGGATGCCGAGACAGGAAATACCCCACAGGGTGATGCAACGTTGAAAGGTGCTGTTTATGGCTTATTTGCACGTGAGGATATTGTACATCCGGATGGGAAAACAGGTGTCCTTTATAAGAAAGGAACCCAGATCACATCCCTGACTACAGATAAAAACGGACAGGCTTCGGTTTCCAATTTGTATCTGGGAAAATATTATTTTAAAGAGCTGACTCCTCCGGTTGGATATCTGCTGGATCAGGAAGAACATGAGGTAGACTGCTCTTACGAAGGTGCAAATGTACCAGTTGTAGAAAGAAAAGCAATTTCCAAAGAAGATGTGATCAAACAGCCATTTCAGATTATCAAGGCAGCGAATAACGGGAAAACAGATGCCGATCTTTTGAAAGGTATTGGTTTCTCTGCCTGGCTGGCAAGTGATCTGAAAGTAAAAGCAGATGGGTCTTATGATTTCTCTTCTGCGAATCCAGTTGTTATCACAGCAGATGGAAAAACAGAGATGTTTACAGATGAAAAGGGTTATGCCTGCTCTATTCCACTTCCGTATGGAACATACGTGGTAAAAGAGACAACCAGTAAACACAACTATGAACCGGTGGATGATTTTATCGTTACAATCAATGAGAATCACCCAGACACTCCGCAGGTATGGCGTGTGCTTCTAGATAAGGAATTTGAGGCAAAGCTGAAGATCATCAAGAAAGATGATGAAACAAAGAAGAGTGTGCTTCTGGCAAATACAGAATTTAAAGTATATGATCTGGATCATCAGAAATATGTCGAGCAGGTTACTACTTATCCTTCTACCAAAGTTCACAAATCATATTTTACCGATGCGAATGGATATCTGATCCTTCCGAACAATTTGAAGATCGGAAATTACAGAATCGAAGAAGTGACTGCGCCGGAGGGATATACACAGTCTTCTGCTTATGTAACGGTATCTGTAGATACTAACACAGCCTATATGATCGATCCGACCAGTAAAGATGCCATTATCGAAGTGGAATATGAGAATCATCCGGTTAAGGGAGACCTGACCATTTTCAAACAGGGAGAACTTCTTGCCGGTTATGATCATGATTTCCAGTATGAGCTGTGTGGACTGAAAGGCGTTACATTTGAAGTATATGCTGCAGAAGATATTTTTACTGCCGATCATCAGATGGATGAAAATGGAAACCGTACCTTGTATTATGCAAAGGATGCCCTGGTGGCAAAAGTAACTACGGATGAAGATGGATATGCGTATGTGAAAGATCTTCCTCTTGGCGAATATTATGTAAAAGAATCCAAGGCACCGGAAGGATTTGTTCACAATGAGAACAGTGAAAAAGCTGTTTTTGTATATGCAGATCAGAATACCCCGGTTGTATTTGACCAGGTGTCCTTCACCAATGAAAGACAGAAAGTGTCGATTTCTGTCGAGAAACAGGATGCAGATAATGGAAATGTCGTACCGGGTGCTGTCTTCGGAATCTACAATGCCGAAGATATCATCAATAAAGATGGCCAGGTAATCATAAAAGCAGATACCCTGCTTCAGGAGATGACTTCCGATGAAGATGGTCAGGCAAAATGTACACTGGATCTGCCTCTCGGACAGTATTATGTGAAAGAGCTTCATGCTCCTGCCGGTTTTGTTTCTTCTGATGAGATCCTGAGCTTTGATGCTTCTTATCAGGGACAGGACATTCAGACCGTTGAGTTGAAAGCAGTTAAGAAAAACGAGCCGACAGTTGTGAAAATCACGAAGTCCGATATCACCACAGGCGAAGAACTGGATGGTGCGTACCTGCAGGTACTTGACCAGAATGGAAATATCATCGACAGCTGGGAGTCTTCCAAAGACGAATCCCATGTGATCAAACGTCTGACCGTTGGAGAGACCTATATACTTCGCGAACAATTTGCTCCGTATGGATATCTTGTTGCAAATGATATCACCTTTACGATTGAAGATACTGCAGAAATCCAGAAAGTGGAAATGAAAGACGAGGTGCCGGTTGCAGAACTAATCCTGAATAAAAAGGGAGAATTCCTGAATGAGGTGTCTCTTGTAGATCAGATCAAAGGTGTGGTGGAACATATTTTCCATTATATTACCGGCAGCCTGACCGATGTTACTTTCGAAGTATATGCAGAGGAAGATATCAAGGCTGCGGATGGTGTCAGCGAAGATTATTATAAGGCAGATGAGCTGGTGGCAACGATGACGACAGATGAAACCGGCATTACAAAACTGAGTAATCTTCCACTGGGCAAATACTATGTCAAAGAAGTGGGAACAGCTCACGGATATGTTTTGGATTCAGAAATCCGTCATGTGGATCTAAGCTATGTGGATCAGAATACACCGGTTGTAACCTATAATGATGACTGGAAGAATCACCGTCAGAGAGTGATCATTAATCTTGTGAAAAAGGAAAAAGATCAGGATCGTGTTCTGGAAGGCGGCGTCTTTGGTCTTTATGCCAAAGAGGATATCAAGTCTTCTACCACCGGAAAAGTACTGATTGAGGCAGATGAGATTATCGAGCTGAAATCAACTGATGCTGAAGGAAAGATCACCTTTATGACAGATCTTCCGATTGATGCTGAATACTATGTAAAAGAGCTATATGCGCCAGCCGGATTTGTAAATGCAGAGGAAGTACAGGAATTTACTGTTTCCTATGCCGGTGAAAATGAAGATTCTGTTGTTGTCGATCTTACTTTTGAGGATGAAGCAACGACAGTTGAGATCACGAAGACCGATCTGACTGGTGGAAAGGAAATTCCGGGCTGCAAGCTGAAACTGGTGGATGAGGATGGAAATACCGTTGAAGAGTGGACTTCCACAGAAGAGGCTCATGTCATCAAAGAACTGGTAGTTGGTAAGAAATATACTCTGGTAGAAACGCAGCCTGCAGATGGATACGTGACAGCAGAAAGTATAGAGTTTACCGTAGAGAATACTGCTGAGATTCAGAAGCATCAGATGAAGGATGATGTGACAAAAGTGGAAATCTCTAAACAGGATATTGCAGGGAAGGAACTTCCGGGTGCTAAACTCACAATCCTGGACAAGGATGGAAAGGTTGTGGAAAGCTGGACTTCCACAAAAAAAGCACATCATATTGAAATGCTTCCGATTGGAAAATACACGCTTCGTGAAGAAACCGCACCGGATGGATATCTGGTTGCCAATGATGTGGAATTTGAAGTGAAGGATACCGGAGAGGTTCAGCATGTAACAATGGTGGATGAAGCAAAACCGGCTGTTCAGGCTGATACACCGAAAACAGGGGATGAACGCAACATGAAATTGTGGCTGCTCCTGCTCGGTATCGGTGCCGGTGGTCTTGGAGTCGCTTTTGGAATCAGAAGAAAGCGTAAATAGTAACTTAGAAACAAAATAATGACGAACCAGAAGCATAAGGGCATTTGTGGAAATCGGAAAGGAGATCCATGAATGCCCTTAATGCATTTCAGAAAGATGAGGAAAAACATGGGAAGAAAAGAAACGATATTACCGGGAGCAAAGATTGATGGAAGAAAGTATCTGGAAGACAAGCCAAAGTCTTGTGACTACTGCTACTGGTGGCAGGGCAAAAACAAAGGTTGTATTCTGCCGGAATGTTATTACCTGATGCCGGAGGAAAAGAAGGAGCCAAATGATTATGAGGAAGGGAACTGCAGAACCTGCCCTTATGGGAAGCATACACCCTGTATCGGATACTGTATTGCAAAGCTCCAAAAAGAAATGCGCGGGAAAAAAGGAGGCGGATGCTATGATACCGATGCTGCGAGTGGAAGTTAAAAATGACCGTCCCTTAATCTGTGCCAGAGAACTGTATGAGGCTCTGGGTATTAAGACACAGTACAGTGTCTGGATCGACCGTATTATTTCCCTTGGTTTTGTGAGTGGTCAGGACTTTTATCCAAAAATGAATAAAAGTACCGGTGGCAGATGCAGTGTTGATCATTATATTACAGTGGATATGGCAAAACACATCTGTATGCTCCTTCGAAATGAGAAAGGAAAACTGTATCGCCAGTATTTTCTGGAGCTGGAAAAAGCATGGAATCAGCCGGAACAGGTGATGGCAAGAGCATTGCAGCTGGCCAATTCCCAGATTGCAAAGCTGCAGGAACAATGTACGGAGCTTGGCGACCAGCTGATCAAACATCAGATGCTTCTGGAAGATATGGCACCAAAGGCTGCTTATCTGGATCTGATCATGAATTCCCCCTCATCTGTTCTGGTCACACAGATTGCAAAAGATTATGGATACAGCGCGGTTTCATTTAACCGGCTTCTTCATGATTTTAGGATCCAGTATAAAGTTAATGACCAATGGGTGTTATATGCTGATTATGCCGGGAAGGGTTATGTCCAGAGCAGAACAATCTATATGCATCCAAACCGCACCGGCCCGGTCGTGAGGATCCAGACAGAATGGACACAGAAAGGCAGAAGATTTTTATATGAGTTTTTAAAAGAACAGGGAATTCTTCCCCTGATTGAGAAGGAAGGTGGATAAATGCAGGAAGAGGTAAATGAGAAGATTATTACGCTCAGTGTACAGGGAGCCAGGATTACTGCTTCTATGGTAAAAGCAGCCATGAGAAAGTTTCTTATGGAGCTGGAGCGTGAAGGACAGAAATCATCGCAGATCAAACAGGCAGAAAAGCAGGGACAGGCCAGGGAGCGTGGGATTGAAAAAGAAAAGCAAAGACAGGAAAAGAAAAAGCCCCATGGCAAGCAGACAATCAAGCAGCTGCAGGAACAGGGAGCGCAGCTGACCAATATTCAGATCACAAACCAGAATATCAAATCCTTTGACCGGGTTGCCCGTAAATATGGCATTGATTACAGCCTGAAAAGGGACGACAGTGTGACACCACGAAGATATCTGGTGTTCTTTAAGGCGAAGGATGTGGATGTGATGACAGCTGCATTTAAGGAATATGCAGGAGTTTCCATGAAGAAATCCAAAAAGCCTTCTGTGCGGAAGAAACTGCAGAAGTCTGTGCAGAAGATGAACGTTAAACACCGCCAGAGAGAAAAAGTGAAACAGAAAGTGAGGGGACAGCAGCGATGAGTAAAAAGAAACCAAAAGCCAGAAGTCCGGGAAAGTTGGAAACAGCAATCCAGCAAAGCTTATCAAAGGTCAGTGTTAAAAAGCTGGTTGCTATGAATATTCCCTATCTCATCGCTTTCTATGTGGTAGAGAAATGTGCATGGCTTTACCGGCACTGTATCGGCGGAACTGTGGTTCAAAAGCTTGGTGTTATGCTGATGAATCTTCCAGTAGCTTTCCGGTCGTGGATACCAAGCTTCCACATCCGGGATCTTTTAGCCGGTATCATCGGGGCGTTACTTCTCCGCTGTGTTGTGTACATGAAAGGGAAAAATGCAAAAAAGTTCCGGCAGGGCGAAGAATACGGTTCTGCAAGATGGGGAAATGAAAAAGACATTGAACCATTTATTGATCCGGTATTTGAAAATAATATCATCCTGACACAGACGGAGAGGCTGACTATGAACAGCCGCCCGAAACTTCCGAAGTATGCAAGAAACAAAAATGTGATCGTCATCGGTGGATCCGGATCCGGTAAAACACGATTCTATGTGAAGCCCAACCTCATGCAGATGCCGGATAACGTATCGTATGTGGTCACAGATCCGAAAGGTACCATTATTGTTGAATGCGGCACAATGTTAGTCCGGCATGGATACCGGATCAAGGTACTGAATACGATCAATTTCAAAAAGTCCATGCATTACAACCCATTCCATTATATTCGGAGTGAGAAAGACATTTTGAAACTGGTGAATACGATCATTGCAAATACGAAAGGAGAAGGTGAAAAAGCAGCTGAGGATTTCTGGATAAAAGCGGAACGTCTTCTGTACACCGCCCTTATTGGATATATCTGGTATGAAGCACCGGAGGAAGAACAGAACTTTGCTACTCTTCTGGAATTTATCAATGCCAGTGAAACCAGGGAAGAGGATGAAGAATTTAAAAATGCTGTGGATGAACTGTTTGAGGAACTGGAAGCGGAGAATCCGGAACATTTTGCAGTACGCCAGTACCGCAAATATAAGCTGGCAGCCGGTGTTATAAGCTTGAAGAGACTTCTTAATCACTATTTTTTAGGAAATTGGAGCTCCAAGATGATTAAAAAGTCTCTTGAGGCTTATTTTTTGCCCAAAATACAAAATTGTACTTTTTTAAAAACATTCTCAAAGGATGGCAACATTTTGCCTCGCCAGTCTGGATATAGTGTAAGGAGTTTTTCAAACCGACACAAAAATCCAGAGAAATTTAAAAAAGTTACGTTACTACCTTGTAAAACAGCGTCCGAAAGATGGGTTAAGTGAGAGGAACTTTTTTGAAGATCCTTACACGAACCTTGACAACGGAGCAGCCTGTCTATAGTGATACCAGATTTGAATGTGCATCCAGCATGTCTTTTCTGGCAAATACGTCCCGGAAACATCGGAACCCGGTACAGGAACGGATATGGAATGAAAACAGGCAATGAAAAATGAAAGGAAGGAGGAAAACGGATGCAGGAGAAACTTACCGCATTGTATGAGCGTCTCAGCCATGATGATGACCTTATGGGCGAGAGCAACAGTATATCGAACCAGAAGCAGATGCTTTCAGAATATGCAGAATCCCATGGACTTACCCCATATATCCATTTTACGGATGATGGAATATCCGGCACAAGGTTTGACCGCCCGGGATTTGTCAGCATGATGGATGCCATCAAAGCCGGGCAGATCGGGACGGTGATCATAAAGGATATGAGCCGGTTGGGACGTGATTATCTGATGGTCGGTCAGATTCAGGAAATGCTGCGCCAGAAGCAGGTTAGGCTGATCGCTATCAATGATGGTCATGACAGTCTGAATGGGGATGATGATTTTCTTCCTTTCCGAAACATTATGAATGAGTGGTATGCGAAAGACACGAGCAAAAAGATCCGGTCTACCTTTAAGGCAAAAGGCAATTCCGGGAAGCACGTTGCAAGCACCACACCATACGGATATCTGAAAGACCCGGAAAATAAGGAACACTGGATCGTGGATGAAGAGGCTGCACAGGTTGTCCGCAGGATTTTTCAGATGACAATGGACGGATATGGTCCTTACCAGATCGCAAAGAAGCTGAAAGAAGATCAGGTGGAGATCCCGGCAGTACACATGGCAAGGCATGGGGCAGGATTATGGCAGGGAAGAGTGGACGAGATCAAAGACCCCTATGCGTGGGGTTCGTCGACGGTGGCAGGGATCCTGAAAAAGCGGGAATATCTTGGTCACACTGTTAATTTCAAGACCAGAAAGCATTTTAAGGACAAAAAGAGCCATTATGTGTCAGAAGATAACTGGACAGTATTTGAGGACACGCAGGAAGCGATCATTGATCAGGAAACCTTTGATAATGTCCAGAGAATCCGGAAGAATGTCCGCAGATACCCGGACGGATGGGGAGAAGCACATCCACTGACAGGGCTGATGTATTGTGCCGATTGCGGGGCAAAAATGTATGTGCACCGGGTAAATAATGGGAAAAGAATCCCACAATATACCTGTTCTGCATATAGCAAGGTTCCGGTTGGAACACTCTGTCCGACACAGCACAGGATTAATGCGGATATTGTGATGGAGCTGATAAAAGACCTGCTGAAAGCTATCGCAGAATATTCCCATCTGAACCGGGAAGAGTTCATTGAGACAGTGAAGACAACACAGAATTCCCAGCAGTCCAGTGAAATCGTGAGGCTGAAAAACAGGATAGCAGAAGCGAAAAAGCGTCTGCAGGAACTGGAAAAACTGATCTGCCGAATATATGAGGATAATATCCTTGGTAAGCTGCCGGACGAACGTTACGCAGTCCTTGATGGGCAGTATTCCAAAGAACAGAAAGAACTGACAGCGGAAATTTCAGAATTGGAAGCAGAGGTAGCCGGATATGAAAATGGCAGACGGTCTGCGGAAAGATTTATTGCACTGGTGGACAAATATCAGAATTTTGATGAACTGACCACATATATGCTGAATGAGTTCGTGGAAAAGATTCTGGTGCATGAGAGGGACAGGAAAGGAAGCCAGCAGACCACACAGGAGATTGAGATTTATTTTAATTTTGTGGGAAGGTATCTTCCACCGCATTTTGGAGAAGTCCAGCTGACAACGGAAGAGGAAGAAGAATTACGAAAGCGAGAAGCCAGGAAGGACAGGCTGCACCAGAATTATCTGAGGCGGAAGGCAAATGGAAAACAGAAAGAATACGAAGACAAAGTAAAAGAAAAAAGAAAAGCCGAGATCGAGGCGAAGAAGGAAGCAATCCGGCAGGAAGATATTGCGAAAGGTGTGTTTGTTCCAGTGTCGATGCTTCCGGCTGCAGAACCAAAGAAAGGGGTGGCAAATGCATGAAAGAATTGAAACCGATGATACATGATGAAAAGAACGGACTGGATTATATCCTTGTGGGAGATTATTATATCCCGCTGATCCGTGTGGCGGAAGAACCCCGGGATATTGGTTTTTATGGAAGCCTCCGAAGGAATTTTCTGAAAGACTACCGGCAAGCTTTGTATTCCCAGCTGATGCTGACTGGGAAGCTCTGGTCGTATCTTGCTGATTTGAATGAAATCTGTGTGGAACGCAGGGATAACATGATGGATCAGATGATGGAAGCAGAGGGTGTCACAGAGGAATTAAAGGGAAAAGACCAGATGGAATGGCTCCGCAGGGTAAATAACATCCGCAACAGAGTGGATGAAGTTATTTTGAATGAACTGGTTTATGTGTAGGGGGATGCTTATGAGATACCGGATTGAATATGCAGATGGTCGGTGCTGTAATTTCGCCAACAGCCGGAAAGAACTTCTGGAATGGCTGAAACTCTTAAAGGACGAAGAGATCATAGATATTCGGAAAATCTACAAAAACGGTGTGACAGATTCCGTACTTGAGAAGTATCGAAACTATGTGAACAGAAATGCCGGATAGGAAGGAGAAGACAGGATGAAAGCCATACATTTTATTTTTAAAATCATGTTCCTGCCTGTGATGGTTGCTCTGGGAGTCATAAGACTGTTTGCGGAGTTCCTTGCAGGAATATCAGCAGTCATCTTCCGGGTAATTGCAGGAATCTTTCTTCTGACCGCCCTGCTAAGCTATGGCTTGGGGCTGGAAAGTTCCGGGGAATGCCTGAAAATGGTATTGGCTGGCTTCCTGTTTTATCTCCTGCCATGTACGGTTGAAATCGTGATTGCGGGAATCGTCTTTTTAGAAGAATGGATTCGCTTTATAACATAGGAAGAGGGAAGAAAGGGACACGATTATGAAAAGAGAATTAGTGGAAAGCTACTTCGACTGGAATGAGATCAGGCTGGAGGCATATTTACGGATTGACCCGGAGCTGATCGAGTTGGAAAGAGAATGTGAGGCAACAATGGATGAATTGAAGCCATACATTGAAAAATATGGTCATGAGTTTTGGACGATCATTGATCGGATCGTATCGGCAAGACACGCAGTAGAAGCCTATATTAGCCGGGAAATGTATATCCGAGGATTTTTGGATTATGAACGTCTGGTGTGTGAGATAGAAAGGGATGTATAAAGATGAAAGAGGAAGCATTAAAGGAATTTGTGGACAATGTCATTCAGGAACGGATGCAGAGCGCATTCAGCCAGATGAAAGCCGGGAAAAAACCAGATGACGAGGATGATGTGGAACAAAAGTATGAGGAAGCGGTGGCATTGCTGCCAGAGGATAAGCAACAGGCAGTCAGGGCATACTGTGATGCTATTTTTGACAGCGGTGCGGATGCTGAGCAGTTCTTTTATCGGTTGGGACTGAAGGATGGAATTCGGTTGTATAAGACAGTAAAAAGTATCATCAAGGGAATATCTTAAATGGATTGGAAAATGTTATTTAAAATTCACATGTGCTACCATAACTCGGAAAACGTATGGAATAAGGAATTTTTTTGTGATATACTGTTCTAAAAATCGTTGTCTGGCGATTTGGTGAATCCCGATAGATTATTTTATAGGGAACAGAAACTTTGAATTTGACGGAGAGATAGTATGGCTATTATTAAAAACGAAATACCGATTTTGGAGTTTGATACAGAGCAGACAGCAGTTCTTAATCCCACTCATGAAAATCTTGGTTTGAACTTACCCAAGAAATGTGTGTTCGCATTTCTTGGTGCTTACATAGATGAATATGCCAGTAAAAGTGATACCAAACAGGTATCCACTTTTGAGAGTGCAACGAAGCATTATCCCATTTACATCACCAAATACAAGGGTGAGGACATTGTGCTTTGTCAAGCACCCGTTGGTGCGGCAGCAGCCACACAGATACTTGATTGGCTGATTGGTTATGGTGTAAGAGAGGTAATCTCGGCAGGTAGTTGCGGTGCTCTGGAAAAGTTCCCCGAAAGTACATTCCTCGTACCAAACAAGGCTCTGCGTGATGAGGGAACATCTTATCACTATGCGCCCCCTTCTCGATTTGTGGAAATCAGCGAGAAGGCAAGAAAAGCAATTGAAGAAACCATTCTTGAGCATAGTATGAAATATCAGGAGGTTATAACCTGGTCAACGGATGGATTTTTCCGTGAAACCAAAGAAAAGGTGGCTTATCGCAAAAGTGAAGGCTGTGCAGTTGTAGAAATGGAATGTTCTGCTCTGGCGGCCTGTGCTGATTTCAGAGGGGCAACCTGGGGTATGATACTTTATACCGCAGACAGTCTTGCAGATGTTGACAAATACGACGAAAGAAACTGGGGCGGTAATGCATACGAATATGCACTTACGCTCTGCCTTGATGCGGTTATCAAATTATAAGAACAGTTAGAATCAATCTTTTTTTGTGATATAATTTTATTGAGGTGAATGAAATGAGGACTGAAAAAGAAATATACGATTTAGTTTTGAATTTTGCTTTTCAAGATGAGAGAATTAGAATTGTAACTCTTGAGGGGTCTCGCACTAATGTTAATATACCAAAAGACAATCTTCAAGATTATGATATTACTTTTTTTGTTATAGATATGGGAGAATTTTTGAAAAGCGATGACTGGCTTAGTGTTTTTGGTAACAGAATTATGATGCAAAAACCTGAAGATATGGAATTATTTCCTCCAGAAGAAAAAGGATTTTCTTATATAATGCTTTTTGATGATGGTGTAAAGATTGATTTAACTTTGTTACCTGTTTCAATGCTTGAGGAGTATCTTACTCGCGATAAACTTGTAAAAATCATGTTAGATAAAGATAATATGATTAAAACAGAAATAGTTCCCACAGATGAAGATTATTACATTAAGTGTCCAACAGAAAGAAAGTTTGATGACTGTTGTAACGAATTTTGGAATGTTGCAACATATGTATCCAAGGGCTTACTTCGTGGTGAAATACTATTTGCAATAGACCATATGAATGAAGTATTACGTCATGAGCTTCTTAGGATGATTAGTTGGTATGTCGGTACTGAAAAAGGATTTAATTTCAGTTTGGGTAAAAACTATAAATTTTTAGATAAGCATATTTCAAAAGAATTGTGGGATAACTTACTAAATACATATTCAATGAGTTCGTATGAAGAAATGTGGAAATCGTTTGATTTGTGTCTATGTTTGTTCAAAAAAATATCTAAAAAAGTGGCAGATTCACTTGGTTATAATTATCCTGATTATGATGAAAACGTTACAAAATATTTGGAAACACAAAAGAGAATTTCAAATAAATATCTTTATGGTAATAGGTATTGACAAATTCCAAGCTTATGGAGAGCTTGGATGCAACAGAAGATTTGAATTTGAGGAGGTGATAAGATGACAGCATATATGAGATTAAGATAATACCGCGAGTTGTGTTGCGGTACATCCGTATTACATAACTCGCTTTCGGGCAAGAATGTAATAATGGAGGATGTCATGAATAAAATTATTAGATTTAATGACAGCGAAAAGCTTTTTCGTTGTCCAATATGTAAACGAAAGTTAAAGATGGTAGGCAATAGTTTGCTGTGTAGTAATAAGCATTGTTTCGATATTTCTAAATTAGGATATGTGAATTTTGCATTAAATCAAAAGCAATCTAAGCATTATAGCAGAACTTCTTTTGAAAGCAGAATGGATATTTTAGAAAAGGGATACTATTCACATATTCTTACGGAGATAACACATATATTGAGCAAGCTTGAAAACATAACAACTATTCTTGATGTCGGATGTGGTGAAGGATATTATTCTAGAAAAATCAAAGAACTATTTCAAGCAGATATAGTTGCTTTTGATATTTCAAAAGATGCCATTTCCCTTGCTTCAAAAAGAGACGGTAGTAAGTCTATAAAGTGGTTTGTGGGTGATTTGGAAAATATGCCAATTAGAGACCACTCAGTAGACTGTATACTGGACATATTTACACCAGCTAATTATTTGGAGTTCAATAGAGTTCTGACGGATAGCGGCTATATTGTAAAGGTTATTCCTGGGAATAAACATCTGATGGAGTTCAGAAACATTGCAAAAGAACATTTGAAAAATCAAGAGTATTCCAATGAGAATGTGATTAACTTATTCAAGAAGCAGTATTCTGTTATTTACCAAAAAAGAGTTTCAGAATCATATGAAATGCCGTTAGAGGATATTAAAATTTTTGCAGACATGACCCCACTGCTCTTCCATGTAGATAAAACTGAGATTGATTTCAAAAAGCTAAAAACTTTGACGATTGATGCAGAGATATTTGTGGGAAGTCTATAACGCTTGAAACTTTCAGTTTTGTGAAAAGAGAATAGTGAGTAACCCAAAGGGCATCAACCGTAAAAAGTTGGTGCCTTTTGTTTTGCTCATTAATGCTCAGAGGAGATGTAAAGAAAAACTGAATATGACTGATAAGGTCAAATACGAGAGCCGATGCAATTGGACTTTTTCCAAAAAAGAGACAAAGTATCGGCTCTTATTTTTTGAGAAAATCCTATTTGAAGATTTTTGAAAAACCGGGCGAAACGAGAATTCTGACAGATGGGACAGTGTCGGAATTTCCATTTTGTCCGGCGGGTGTACAGAGGGCGGAGCCCTTTGTTCAGGGAATGCAAAGGGGCGCAGCTCCATGCTGGGGTTAAGGGGCAAAGCCCATTATCGGGTCAAGGGTGAAACGCCTTGCCCAGTGATTTGATGCCTGCGTCAAGTCGTACTGGGTATTATCTGGCGAATTGTGTTACCAAAAATCATTTTCGGGGATGACCGCCACATGAAAAAAAGCATGTGAAACGCAAGAGACAGATAATGGAAAGACCACAGAGGAGGGCAGAATGGGAAAAAGAAAAATGAAAAAATGCAGAATGGATGAAAGGGGGAATCAGAAAAATGAGAGCTACAAGGCATAATGGTAGATCGGGGAAACATGGTGTTTATAATCCAAAGCACAATGACAGAAAATTCGATATTGCCAACAGTGAGCATATTGATGCGGAGAGGGAAAAGCAGAATATCTATTGGGACTGTTACCGGGGATATGTCCAGAACCCTTCAGATGAGACACTTAGGGATTGGGGACCGGTCGAGCCGGAAGCAAGTTTTCATGATATTGAAAAGATGTATTATGAAGACCATTACAGCGATTTTATAAAAGGGCAGAATGCCAGAAATGAGAAAAACCGCCACCCGGAAAGAAACCGGATAACGGAAGATCTGTTAAAAAATAAAATGACCTGTCCGGAAGAAACGATATTCCAGATTGGAAAGGAGGGGGAGCATATATCGGGAGAACAGCTTTTTCATATTGCGGATTCTTTTATGAAAAGGTTCGAGGGGATGTTTGGAGACCATGTGCATATTTTGGATTTTGCACTCCACATGGATGAGACCACTCCCCATATCCATGAACGTCACGTGTTTGACTGCGAGAATAAATATGGGGAACTGTGTCCGCAACAGGAAAAGGCATTGGAAGCACTTGGAATTCCTCTTCCCGATCCAGATAAGCCCAGAGGAAGAAACAATAACCGGAAGATGACTTTTGATCTGATCTGCAGGAATCTTCTGTTTGATGTTTGCAGGCAGTATGGGCTGGAGATTGAGGAAGCACCGGAATATGGCGGAAAGAAGTATCTGGAAAAGCAGGAATTTATCATACAGGCACAGAAAGAAAAGATTGCCCGGCAGGAACAGATGATAAAGGAGCAGGAAGAGAAAATCATGGATAATGAAACATTGATCGATGAAGTGTCGGAGATTGCTTATGACAAGGCGGTGGAAGTCGTTACGGAAAAAGTAAAGGCACAGACACAGGAAGAGGATATCAGGCTTCTGGATCAGCTGTGCAATAACATTGTCCAGAATCCAAATAATTCCGATAAGGCAAAAACAATTACCAAAAATGTGATTAAGCTGGCGAAAGAGAAATTACGGAATGCAGCAAATGCAGTTATTGAAAAAGTGCAGAAAACTCTTCAGGAGCCAGAGGTCAGGAAAGCGAATACGGAACAGATCAAGAAGAAGGCAAGGACGAGTGTTCTTGAAAAACTGGCTGCCAATAAAAAGCGGGTCGCAGAAGAAAATGCAGCTAGAAAGAAAACAAAAACGAAATATCATGACAGGGATCCCCTGTAAGGAGCATTTTGATTTATTCAGTTTTGGATAAAAGTCAGGATGCTCTTTTTTTATTTTGAACCCGGTCATATCTGAACGGGTTGGAAAGGAAGTGGATAAAAAATGAATGTGTTTGAAGAAGTAAAGCAGAATGTGACGGTCAGGCAGGCTGCGGAACTTTATGGATTTAAGCCCAACAGGAGCGGATTGATCCGGTGCATTTTTCATAATGACGGTACACCGAGCATGAAAGTTGACCGCAGATATTACTGTTTTGGGTGTGGGTGTACCGGGGATGTGATCGATTTTACCGCCCAGCTCTTCGGACTAAAATCCAGAGAGGCTGCTTTGAAGCTGGCAGATGATTTTGGGATTTCCTATGGGAACAGGGCAAGGGATTCTCCCAAAATTGGGAAAAAGTCTCTGGTGAAAGAAAAAGGGAAGACACCAGAAACAGACTGGAAAACAGAATATGCCAGACTTACAAAAGCATATCTGGATTACCGCACCCTGCTTCTGGAATGGAAAGAATGTTATGAACCCAAAACACCAGAGGAAGAATGGGACGGGCATTTTGTTACCGCACTGAGGGAGTTGAGTATCGTTGAATATTATCTGGATATTCTTCTGTTCGGTGATGAAGAGGATAAGAAAATGCTCGTTAAGGAAAAAGGAAAGGAGGTGGAAAAGATTGAGCGAGAATGTAAAGGAGCAGGACGCTTTGCAGGTGATGGAGCAGATGGCGGATGTGGATGCCATAAGGGAGATCCGATCCCATCTGGCGGTGACAAATCAGGGAACCATCAAAGGGACGATGCAGAATTATATGATCGTGCTTCGAGAAGACCCGCTCCTGAAAGGGAGCCTGAAATTTAATCTCCTGAACCAGAGGATCGATATCGTCAGGAAACTCTGGTGGAATGATGGAATCACCTCTATGACAGATGCTGCCAGAGATTTCTTTTATCTGTATTTTGAACAGTTCTATAGTCTGGGCAATGAGAAAAACATGGATAAAGCCCTGAGAGCGGAAGCAAACAGCAAACAGTATCATCCGATCTGCGAATACCTGAACCGCTTAGAGTGGGATGGCACAGAACGTATCCGTTATGTATTGAAGCGGTATATGGGGGCAGATGATTCGGATATGGTCTATGAATGCCTGAAGCATTTTATGATGGAAGCACTGCTCCGTATTTTTAAGCCGGGGTGTAAGGCAGATGAAATGCTCTGCCTTGTAGGAACACAGGGGGTAGGAAAATCTACATTTTTCCGGTTTCTGGCTATTAAGGATGAGTGGTTTTCAGATGACTTGAGGGATTTGGGAGATAAAAAGATTTATGAAAAGCTCAGGGGTCACTGGATCATGGAAATGTCGGAGATGATTGCTGCGATCAGTGCAAAAAGCAATGAAGAGATCAAGTCCTTTTTGAGCCGGCAGAAAGACACATTTCGGAATTCCTATGGAAAATTTGAAGAGGACAGACCGAGGCAATGTCTGTTTGCCGGGACAACCAATACAAAGCAGTTTCTGCCTTTTGACCGTACAGGAGCAAGACGTTTCCTTGTAATCGAGGTCGATTCCTCAAAGGCGGAAAAACATCTTCTTGATAATGAAGAAGAATCGAGGGCATACTTCGACCAGCTTTGGGCGGAAGCAATGGTCATCTTCAATTCCTGCAAGGACAAAGGAAGTCTTCTGAAACTTCCAAAAGAAATGGAGGGGCAGATCATTGAATACCGGAAGCAGTTCATGCAGGAAGATACGATGGCAGGGCAGGTTCAGGGATGGCTGGATGGATATGCCGGGACTTATGTCTGTTCCAGACAGATCTGGAAAGAGGCATTTAACCATTATGATGGCGAACCAAAGAAATATGAGACCAATGAGATATGCCAGATCATGGACACACAGATCATTGGCTGGAAAAGAGGCGGTTATCATCGTTTCTCAAAAGAAGGATTTGGTACACAGCGGTGCTGGATCAGAGAGGGAAAGGATGAAACAGAGACTGTCAACCAACCGGACAAAGATGGCTTTATAAAACTTACGGAAGGTGAGCAGATGAAGATACCTTTTGATTAGCCTGACAGGGAGAGGGTGGTCATAACAGCTGAATTTCCATTTTTTTGACTGTTTGTGTACTGTTTGTTGACATTTTTGTTGACTGGGAAAAGCCTTTAAATATCAGCTTTTTCAGCATATTTCTTAACTGTCAACAAAGATATTTAAAAAAGAAAATATTATTTAGAGTAGGGATGACTTTGATAAAGATATTATTTTATTAAAAGTTTCAAGTGCCTTGTTGACATTGACGCAGAGACAGAATCCCAGATCGAGATACCGTCCCGGCTGGGATAATAACTGTCCTCTCTGTCGGGCAAATGAACAGGATACTGGCAGGCAATTTGGCAGATTAGTCTGCCACCTTGCCCGCCAGTAAATCACATGAAAGCCTGCAAATAAAAAGTCAAGGCTAAATTGAAAGAACTTTGAAAATTTTATATAGGTTGCAAAAGGGTATCAAAATAAGACCACCACATTGTGCTGGTCTATCAGAAAGGTATGTATATATTATTCTGATTGAGGAAGTGATGCAAGATATTCTTTCACTCGCCCATAGTAGATTCTCAAAAATTTATTAGCTCCGGCAGTCATGTAAACGTAGTAAGGCTTACCTTGGGAACGCTTCTTGTCTAAAAACTGATATACAGGATCGTCCTGTGGCATTGTTTTGATAAGAACATCCATTACAAGAAACAGCGTTTTCCGTAAATCAGCAGAGCCACGTTTTGATGTAGGAACACTTTTCTGTGAGAAGGTTCCGGATTCATTTACACCAGGGTCAACACCAGCAAATGCTGTAATAGCACCTTTGTGAGTAAAGCGAGTAACATCTCCGATTTCCGCAATAAGCTGTGGACCAAGAGATGGACCGACGCCGTTCATTGCCATAACAATGGGATATTCAGGGAGCTTTGAGGCTGTATCATTCATCAAGGTGCGCAGTTCCTCAACAGTAGAGGAAGCACTGTTGAGTTGCTCAACTGCTTGTTTGATGATTCGTTTGGTTATTTCATCCTTGGGAAGTACAGGAACAAGTTCCTTAGCTTTTCCATAGATTTCTTCAGCTTTTGATTTGCTGAAGTTGTACTTCTTGCGTTTGCACCATTTCTGATAGTGGTCAGTAAAGGCGTTTAAAGACATTTTACGAACACAGTCCACATGCCAGTATATAGATGCAAAATCAACCCATTTCTGGCTGCCGTCACTTCGTGCAGGACTGTCGAAGTAAGTATTTACGCCAGGATAAGTCTGATCAAGGATGCCAATAAGGTTATTTTTCATGGCAGTTTTGTGCTTCATATAGAAACCAAACTGACGGTTCATGGTTTTAAGTTGGTTGCGTAATTCATCCATAAGACTATACTGTTTCAGATTCTGCCACTTGTCAAGAGCATAGCGAGCAATCTTCACTGCATCTGCTTTGTCGGATTTGACTTTACGAAGAGAATCATTATCAAAGTCTTTGATTAGTTTGGGATTGATTGTGCTGACGAAAATGTCTGCCTCGGAAAGCTGATGAGCAAGGACTTCGTAATAACGTCCAGTATGTTCCATCACGACACGGGATTCACCATCAACGGAATGGATGAGATCAACAAGAGAATTAATATCATGGGATGTGTGCTTGATTTCAAAAGGACTGTAAACAATCTCACCGAAAGGGCGTAAGATTACCACCATGCTTTTACCTTTGGAAACATCGATACCTACTGCGTTCATAAATTAGTCACTCCTTAAGATTTATTGCAATGGATAAGAACCAGTTTTACTCATTGCCTATTCAATCTACTGTGGTGTGACACGAACGTACCTATTGGCAGTTCAACCTGCATAAAACGAACGCTGCGAATGAGGAGCTGGTTATCAGTCTTTGATGCGGACGCGAAGTCCAAGAAAGGTAGACGATATACCGATTGCTCCATCATTATACAGCTTAAGCAACAAGATGGGTAATTCCTTACTGGCTGTAAGGGATATTAACCATATTTATATTGTAGTAGAAAGGAGAAGCTTATGGGACAGGTTATGAATCCGAAAACGGAAAGTAATACATTTACAAAAAGGATTGGGCAGACAACCTATGTTGTCCGCTTCCATTACAATGAGAACGCAAGAGAGACGATGCAGGAGAAAATCAACCGGATGCTGGTGAATGAAGTTAATCGTTCTGACTTCATGGAAACAGAGGAAAAAATGGCTGAGTAACTTTGTGGTTGTAACAACAAAGAACGTTTTCATCAGTATTTTGGTTGTTTTACCCCTGATTTGACACGAAAAAGTGCCTTTTTTGATGAAAAAACTATTGACATTTTGTTTCAGGAAAAACTGCCAAATCTATCTTAATTAGCTGTGGTGCCAGATTAGCCCCATTTGATATTGCAGAGCTTCGGGAGCTGACACGATACGATGAGATGGAGCTTGACATGCTGGGAGACCAGAAGACAGCCATGTTTGTCATTATCAGTGATACAGATGACACCTTCAACTTTATTGTTGCTATCATGTATACCCAGCTTTTCAATCTGCTTTGCGATAAAGCAGATGATGAGCATGGAGGAAGATTGCCTTATCATGTCCGTCTGTTGCTGGATGAGTTCAGTAATATCGGGCAGATTCCAAAATTCGACAAGCTGATTGCTACGATCCGAAGCCGCGAAATATCGGCTTCTATTATTTTGCAGTCACAGTCCCAGCTAAAAACAATCTATAAGGATGCGGCAGAAACCATCATAGGCAACTGTGATACGGTCTTATTTCTTGGTGGAAAAGAAAGTTCTACCCTAAAGGAGATATCCGAGACACTGGGGAAAGAGACCATTGATCTGTATAACACATCAGATACCAGAGGGAATAACCGCTCCTATGGACTGAATTATCAGAAGACAGGAAAAGATCTGATGAGCCGGGATGAGCTGGCAGTCATGGATGGCAATAAGTGTATCCTGCAGCTTCGGGGTGTTCGTCCGTTTTTCAGTGACAAATATGATATTACGAAGCACAGAAGGTATAAGGAACTTTCTGATTACAACAGGAAAAATGAGTTCGATATCGAAAAGTATCTGGAACACAAGCTGGTTATTTCCAGGGATACAGCATTTGAAATGCATGAATACGAAATAACGAAAGAAGACATTGCAGCCATAGAGGCTGAGGAAGGAGAACGATATGTGGATTAGAACAATGAGACGCAGGGGGAGAAGTGAATCCCTCTTTGTATTTGAATTTACTTCTATTGAAGAGGATTATATTCCGTTTATCTTTCACATGGAGAAGATTGCAGCATTGATCCCCACGGAAAAGTGTAAAGCATATTTTGGTGAGCTGATCGATAAGCTCCGGTCCAGATGTGATAACCGATATGCCGCAGGAGAGGTGGTAGCTTCGACATTTTTATTTGATGATGAAATGGCAGAGCTGACAACTCATATGGCATATCTGCTTCTGCTTGTGGAGCCTGTAAAGAAATAGGAAGCAGACAGTATTAAGAACCGTTCCATAGGGAGCGGATTTTTTTGTTTGATGGAGGTTTGTATGAGGATAAGAAACAGATCGCCCTGTTCCTGGGGAGACAGGAACACCGGAAAAAGAAAGAAGAAAAGAAAAATCAAATGAAGGAGGAAAAAATATATGGGATTTTTTACGAGCGCAATTAATATTTTGCAGACATTGGTAGTTGCCATCGGGGCCGGCCTTGGAGTCTGGGGTGTCATCAACCTGATGGAAGGTTATGGAAATGACAATCCGGGGGCAAAGTCTCAGGGAATCAAACAGCTTATGAGCGGTGGTGGTGTAATTCTCATCGGTACTCAGTTAATTCCGCTTCTTAGTGGACTGTTTGGTTAAGAGAAAGGAGTAGTTATCCATGTTCGATCAGATTTTTGATGCGATCGAAGAATGGATGAGGGAACTCCTGACAGGGATGATCAATTCCAACCTGGATCAGATGTTTACTGATGTCAATCAGAAAACTGGTGAGATTGCAAGCCAGGTTGGACAGACTCCCCAGGGATGGAATGGCAGCATATTCAGTATGATCCAGAACCTGTCCAATTCGGTAATTTTACCGATTGCAGGTATCATCATTACGTTTGTGCTCTGCTATGAACTAATTTCCATGCTTACTGAGCGTAATAACATGCATGATATTGATACATGGATGTTCTTCAAATACTTTGTGAAGATGTGGATCGCAGTGTATCTGGTAAGCAATACTTTTACCATTACAATGGCTGTTTTTGATGTGGGTCAGCATGTAGTAAATGCTGCATCCGGTGTGGTCACAGGCAGTACTGCCATTGATATCAGCTCGGCACTGACCGATCTGGAGGCTACATTGGAAGCCATGGAGATTGGAGAATTAGTAGTGTTGGCATTGGAAACCCTGATCGTCAGCTTCTGTATGAGAATCATGTCTGTATTGATCACCGTAATTCTATATGGACGTATGATTGAGATTTACCTTTATACTTCGGTCGCGCCGATTCCGTTCGCCACAATGAGCAACAGAGAGTGGGGACAGATCGGAACCAATTATTTCAGAGGACTCTTTGCCCTGGCATTCCAGGCATTTCTGATGATGGTTTGCGTCGCTATCTATGCTGTGCTGGTAGCGGGTATCCAGTATTCAGATAATCTGAGTTCTTCATTATTTGGCGTAATGGCTTATACAGTCATCCTGTGTTTCAGTTTGTTTAAGACAGGATCCCTGAGCAAGTCGATTTTTAATGCCCATTAAATTAATCACAGGAAGGAGAGATAAACCATGGCATATGTCAGTGTTCCAAAAGATTTGACAAACGTAAAAAATAAAGTGGCTTTTAATCTGACAAAGAGACAGATTATCTGCATCGGTATCGGTGCAGCGATTGGTATTCCGTTTTATTTCCTCACAAGAGGAATACTTGGGATGTCAAATGCGGCTACTGTTATGGTGATTTTGATGTTACCGGCATTTATGTTTGCTATGTATGAAAAAGACGGGATGCATCTGGAGGATATGATCTTGCACATCCTGAATGTAAAAGTGTTCCGGCCACCGGTCAGAACCTATGAAACAGAGAATTATTATGAATCGAATCCGGAAACAACCGGTTCGAAAAATGCATCCAGAGAAAAGAAGGGAGGAAAGACAGGTGTCAAAAAGAAAAAATAACAGCACCAAAAGGTCAAAGAAAAAAGAAGAAAAGCGCCTTTCGGTACAAAAGACGATCCGATACAAAGAGATGGGAAAGGATGGGATCTGCCGGGTACAGGGAAATACATATTCCAAATGTATCCGGTTTTATGATATCAACTATCAGCTGGCACAGAATGAGGATAAGAATGCTATTTTTGAAAACTGGTGTGATTTCCTCAACTATTTTGACAGCAGCATCCATTTCCAGCTGAGCTTTATCAATCACAAAAGTAATATGAAGGAATTTGAGAATGTGATCCGTATCCGGCCTCAGCATGATGAGTTTGATGATGTCCGCATGGAATATGCACAGATGCTGAAGCATCAACTGGCAAAGGGCAATAACGGTTTGGTAAAGTCAAAATATATCACGTTTTCTATCGAAGCGGAGAATATCAAGCTGGCGAAACCGAAGCTGGAACGTATCGAGTCGGATATACTGAATAATTTCAAGGTGCTTGGTGTACCGGCATATCCACTCAATGGTGTGGAGCGGCTTCAGATTATGTATGAAACATTTAATCCGGATGCCAGTGCCGATTTCCAGTTTGATTATGGTTCCATGATCCGGACCGGTCTCAGCACAAAGGATTATGTGGCACCGACCAGCTTTGTATTTAAAGAAGGGAAGACATTCCAGATGGGGATAACGATTGGCGCAGTCTCCTATCTGCAGATTCTTGCTCCGGAGCTTACCGATAAAATGCTGGCTGAGTTTCTGGATATGGATAAGGATCTGATCGTAAACCTGCATGTGCAGTCGGTGGATCAGATGAAAGCCATCAAGCTTGTAAAAAGCAAGGTGACGGATATCAACCGCATGAAAATTGAAGAACAGAAAAAGGCAGTTCGTTCCGGATATGATATGGACATCATCCCGTCAGACCTGAATACGTATGGTGGCGAGGCAAAGAGACTTCTGGAAGATCTGCAGTCACGAAATGAGCGTATGTTCCTGGTAACTGCGCTCTTTTTGAATACAGCAAAAAGTAAACAGGATCTGGAAAATGCAGTATTCCAGACTGCCGGCATCGCTCAGAAATATAACTGTGTGTTAAGGCGACTGGATTATCAACAGGAGGAAGGGCTGATGAGCAGTGTTCCGCTTGGTGTCAATCATGTGCCGATCAAAAGGGCACTGACTACGACCAGCACTGCTATCTTTGTTCCTTTCACAACGCAGGAATTGTTCATGGGTGGAGAATCCCTTTATTACGGATTGAATGCCCTCAGCAACAATATGATCATGGTAGATCGGAAGAAGTTGAAAAACCCGAATGGGCTGATCCTCGGTACACCTGGATCCGGAAAGTCCTTTGCGGCTAAGAGAGAAATTACAAATGCATTTTTCGTGACAAATGACGATATTATCATCGGTGATCCGGAGGGAGAATATTATCCACTGGTTCATGCCCTTGGGGGTCAGGTTATCCACATTTCTCCGACCAGCAAGGATTATATTAATCCCATGGATATCAATATGGATTATTCCGATGATGATAATCCACTGGGTGTGAAGTCAGATTTTGTCCTGTCGTTGTGTGAGCTGATCATGGGAACCAGAAATGGTATTGAGGCAGAGGAAAAATCAGTGATCGACCGGTGTCTTCCCCTTGTATATCAGAAATATTTTGCAGATCCGAAACCGGAAAATATGCCGGTACTGGGAGATCTGTATGACTGCCTGAGAAAGCAGAAAGAGCCCCAGGCCCAGCGTATCGCAACAGCACTGGAAATCTACGTTAATGGTTCTCTGAAAGTGTTTAACCATCAGACAAATGTGGAACTGAATAATCGGATTGTCTGCTTCGACATCAAGGAGCTGGGTAAACAGTTGAAAAAACTGGGAATGCTCATTGTCCAGGATCAGGTATGGAACCGTGTTACCATTAACCGGGGCTCACAGAAATCTACCAGATACTATATCGATGAATTCCATCTTCTTCTGAAAGAGGAACAGACCGCAGCTTATTCTGTGGAAATCTGGAAGAGATTCCGCAAATGGGGTGGAATTCCCACAGGAATCACTCAGAATATCAAAGACCTTCTGGCCAGCCGGGAGATTGAAAATATCTTTGAAAACAGTGATTTCATCCTGATGCTGAATCAGGCTGCAGGCGACAGACAGATTCTGGCAAAGCAACTGAACATTTCACCATATCAATTATCCTATGTGACGAATTCCGGGGAAGGCGAAGGACTTTTGTTCTACGGAAATATCATCATTCCGTTTAAGGATAAGTTTGATAAGAGCTTGAAACTGTATTCGCTGATGACAACAAAACCGGAAGAAGTGGAGGAACGAAAGAAACTGGAGGCAGAAAGGAAATGAGAAAATGGATATCGAGGATTCTGTTTGTAGTTTCCATTATCCTTCTCACCATCAGCCTCTACTTTCTGATGGGTATGTATCTGCAAGATCAAAAAAGCGAAACAGGATTCGACTCTATTCGACAAGTCCATGAAGAACAGGAAACTAATGATAATAAAGATGATATCGAGGGAGACAGTAATTCTCCTGCTATTGTTGATCCTGGCCTTCTGGCTTTGCACGAAATGAATCCGGACTGCATCGGCTGGATTAAAATTGAAGGGACAGCAATTGATTATCCAGTCATGTATCATCCGGAAGAAAAGAATTACTATCTCAGGAGAAATTTTGAGAAGGAATATGACGTAAGCGGTACTCCATTTCTTTCTGAACTGTGTGATCCAGAGGATGCAGAAAATCTGATTATTTATGGCCATCACATGAGTTCCGGGAAAATGTTTGCAGCTTTGGATCAATATAAGTCAGAAGAATTCTTTCAGGAACACCCGGTAATCCAATACAGCACACTGCATGGGGAAGAACAATATCAGATTATAGCGGCATTTGCCATACCGGTTTATACAGGATATGATTTTGAATACTACTCTTTCACCAAGGCAGAAGATGCTGAGGATTATATGACTTTTATTGAAGAATGCAAGAAACGGTCATATTATGACACTGGTTATACAGCACAGTATGGAGACAAGCTGATCACACTGTCAACCTGTGAGTATTCCCATAAAAACGGGCGGATGGTTGTGATTGGTAAACAAATTGAGAATGAAAGAAGGTGAATGATTGGCAGGAAAGGAATATACAGCGAAAGACAAGATCTTTTCTAAAATGACAAGAGAAGGTCTGACAGAAGAAACACTCCGGGATGGTTCTGTGAAGAAAATCAGCCAGAAAAGTCGGGATGAACCTGAACTTGACAGTAAGGAGCGGGATGAGAAAAATACGACTCCCGGCAAAAGGCTGTCGGACAGTTCCGGAAGAACTGATAACCGACGCATGAGAAGGTATGTGCAGGAATTAAGAATGTCTTCGGATATTGTATCTGAAGAAAGACCTGCAAGAACTTTTTCAAAAGCAAGCAGTGAAAGAATCATAGAAAAAAAGGACAGCCGGTACCAGGGAAAGCTTCATTCTCAGGAACAGATTCCGGAAGTATCCGGTATCTCGGATCAGAAAGATCAAGTAAAGAAGAAACGTGCTCGAAAGAGACTGACAGAAGAACAGGAAAAATCGGGGAGACTTTCTTTTGAAGATGAAGGATCCGGCATGATTCATGGAGCCGGAACAGGAATGGGTCGAAAGGTAGCAGCCGGTGCGGCACTATATGCCAGAAATCAAATGGCAGAGAATGGAGATGATAATGCTGCTGTAGATGGTTCCGGTGCAGCGATTGCAGCTGCTGATGAAGCAGCCCACAGTCTTCGCAGAGCACAGTTAAGAAGCCAGAGAAGTGATGTGAAAGCACACAGAAAAGGGATGAATCTGGATGCTCCGGAGACTTCCAGATTGAAGTTTTATGCTGCGAAGGAAGCAGCAGACCGAACTGCCAGGGATTCAGTGCAAAATGCAGAAAAGAAGCGTTTCTTAAACCGCTTCTTCCAGAGAAAAAAATATAAAGATACCTACCGGACTGCCAGAGCTGGAAAAACAGCAGGAAGTCTCGGAGGGGCAACAACGATTGCCGGTGTCGAGAACATGACGGTAAAAGCCAAGATTGCTTTAAAAGAAATCGTAAGGCGAAACCGTACCGTGTTTCTTGGTATCGGCATTTTTTCGCTCATTTTTATGCTGATTGCAGTTTCTTTGGGAAGCTGCAGTGCTTCGATTCAGGGTGGAGCTTCCGTGATCGGTATGACAACCTATCCCAGCACAGATGCAGATATCTATGCGGCAGAAAATGCTTATGCTGCCATGGAGGAGGCATTAAACCGGCAGATTAACAATATGGAGTCTACATATCCGGATTACGATTCCTATCAGTACAATGTCAGTGAAATCGGGCATAATCCGTATCATCTGACTTCATACCTGACTGCAAAGTATGGCGGATACACCTATGAGGATATAAGGGATGAGCTGCAGGATCTTTTCCAGGCACAATACCATCTGTCTACCCATGGAAGAACGGAAACAGTCACAGAAACAAGAACTGTCCGTGTTGGAGAATCACTGGGAAATGTAGTCACCAGCGGATATTGCAACTGTTCTATCTGCTGTGGAAGGTGGTCCGGAGGGCCGACAGCCAGCGGTGCATACCCGACTGCAAACCATACCATTGCCGTTGATGCGAACAATCCAATCGTACCCATGGGGACAAAAGTGATTATGAACGGTGTGGAATATACGGTAGAGGATACCGGAAATTTTGCCAGATATGGAGTTGCTTTTGATGTGTATTACGACAGCCATTCTGCGGCCAGTGCACATGGACATCAGACCTGGGAAGCATTTCTGGCGGATGATAATGGCAGCCGGGAGGTGGAGATTACTACCACTACCACCCAGAGAGTTCTCTATGTCACTCTCACGAATACGAATTTTGATGCAGTGGCAAGGGCAAATCTGACAGAGGAACAGGAAATTCTGTATGATGCATTAAATACCACACTGGGCAACCGGGATTATTTGTGGGATGTAAACCGAATCACCGGAGCCGGAGGCGGCATGAGCTATGAGATCCCGCCGGAAGCACTGTCGGATGAACGTTTTGCAAGAATGATCCGGGAAGCAGAAAAATATCTGGGATATCCCTATGTATGGGGCGGATCTTCACCGAGTACCAGTTTTGACTGTTCCGGTTTTGTATCCTGGGTAGTCAATCATTGTGGAAATGGATGGAATTATGGACGTCGGACAGCAGATGGACTTCGCGGTCTCTGTACTTATGTTCCACCGTCTCAGGCAAAGCCGGGAGATCTCATCTTTTTCCAGGGAACCTATAATACCAGTGGTGCCAGCCATGTGGGAATTTTCGTTGGTGATGGAATGATGATCCACTGCGGGGATCCGATCCAATATGCCAATATCAATACATCCTACTGGCAGCAGCATTTTATGTGCTTTGGAAGGCTGCCTTAAAAATAAAAAAGAAGGAAGGTGAAAATTTGAATCGGAAGATCAAAAAGTATCTGGATGAGATTGAAAAGACCGAAAAAAAGATTGCTGATCTGGAAATGTACCTGAAAGGTGTCCGGTCAGCTTTGAAAGAGGAAGAGAATAACGAAATGATTAAAAGCATCCGTGGAATGAAATTAAAAGGGCAGGAATTATTTGACCTGTTAAATGGAATCCAGGATGGAACGATATCATTTGTAGCGAGCGGGGAGTCAGAAGAATCTGGCTCCTTTGTTGTTCAGGAAGAAAAAAGAGAAAGTGAGGAAAATGAATATGGTGAAATGGAAGAAACTGAATAAAAAACTGGTGATGCTTTTGACGGCAGCAATGATGCTTTTTGGAAGTCAGGCTACTGCGTTTGCCTATGTGGATCAGGGTACAGAAGCTACTCAGGAGGAATCAACAACAGAAACGGAGGAACCGGTGGTTGAGGATACTCATACTGAGGAAAATGGAGATCCGTTCTCTGTCCCGGGTAACGGAGAGGTAAGGGATGACATTACCGATGATTCCAGTAAGGAATTTCTGACCATTAAAACGAAGAATAACAATACCTTTTATATCGTAATTGACCGGGCGGCAACAACGAATAACGTGTATATGCTGTCTCAGATTGATGAAAATGATCTGAAAGAATTTCTGGATGAGGACCAGCAGCAGACTTTAGAGACTGCTCCCTCTGTAGTCCTGGAGGATGAGCATACAGATGATACAGAAAACAGCGAGGCTCTTGAAGAAGAAACGAAGGAAGATAAACAGGATAAAGCTGCAACAAATTCCGGTCTGTTTGTAATCCTTCTTCTGGCTGTAGCAGGTATTGCAGGCTATTACTACTTCAAGATCTACAAACCGAAGCAGGAAGAAGATGATTCTGAAAATGAAGGTCTGGAAATGGATGACGGGCTGGAGACCATCAATGAGGATGAGGAGTCCGATAATCCGGCAGAAAAAGACGAATCACAGGAATAAATCCAAAAATATGGGAGCTGATGTTGTATAAGGGCAACGCAGCTCCCATATAAGTGAAAGGAGTTGTAAGAATATGTATTTAGTGATTACAGAAAAAACAAGTGTAGCCCGATCTATTGCGGATGTGATCGGTGTACAGAAACGGGAAGACGGATATCTGGAAGGAAAGGATTGCATCGTCAGCTGGTGTCTCGGCCATCTTGCTGAATATGTGGCTCCGGATGCTTATGACGAGAAATTCAGCAGTTGGAACTATGAGGATCTTCCCATTATTCCGCAGGAGTGGAAACTGGCAGTACCAAAGGACAAGAAGGATCAGTTCTATGTGTTGAAGAAACTGCTGAACCGTCCGGATATCGACTATGTAGTAAATGCCTGTGATGCAGGACGGGAAGGAGAATTGATTTTCAAGAGGGTCTATGATCTTTCCCAAAGCAGAAAACCGGTAAAAAGATTGTGGATCAGTTCTATGGAAGATGAAGCTATCCGTGAGGGATTTTCTCAAATGAAAGATGCGTCTGCATATGAAAACCTTGCCGATGCTGCTGTATGCAGAGCCCAGGCAGACTGGCTGGTAGGAATGAACGCAACCAGAGCTTACACCAGTAAATATTATAAGAAGCTGACTGTGGGGCGTGTCCAGACACCAACGCTTGCCATGCTGGTAGACAGGGACAGGGCTGTTTCCTCATTCCAAAAGGAAAAGTATTTCAATGTAGAGCTGGATCTGGATGGTCTTCAGGTAGAAAGACAGAAAATCTTTGATGAAAAGGAAGCAGAAAAGCTGAGAGCTCTATGCCAGGGAAGTGATGCGGTTGTGGAAGAAATCCGTTCAACAGATAAGACCGTAAAACCACCAAAGCTTTATGATCTGACTACTTTGCAGAGGGAAGCGAACCGGCATTATGGCATGACTGCCCAGCAGACCTTAAATGCGGCACAGTCTCTGTATGAGCAGAAACTGATCACCTATCCAAGAACGGACAGCCAGTATTTGACGGAAGATATGGCGGTAACTGCAGGAAATGTGATTCGGAGAATTCATGAAAAGTATCAGCTGACAGGTCCCTTTGATCAGCCGGAAAAGCCGAATATCAGGCTTGTCCTGAATAACCGGAAGGTATCCGATCATCATGCAATTATTCCCACTGTGGAATTAGCAGATTGTGATCTGTCACAGTTAAAGGATTGGGAACAGAAAGTATTGTTCCTCATCTGTGTCCGTATGGTGGAAGCCACTGAAAAAGATCATATTTTCACAGAAACCGATATTACCGTGAAGTGCCAGAACGAGCTGTTTTCCGCAAAAAAGAAAGCGGTAAAGCAGATGGGATGGAAGCTTTATGAAGAGTGCTTCAAGAACAAAGATGGGCTTGCGATGGAAAATCCGGAAAATATGGAGACAGACAGGTTTTCTGATCTGACTCCCGGACAGATCTTTTACAATGTGACAGCTGATAAATCGGAGCATTTCACTTCCCCACCGAAACAGTACAGCGAAGATACCTTGCTTGCGGCTATGGAGACAGCCGGGAATAAAGAATTCGATGAGGATACAGAGAAAAAGGGTCTGGGAACTCCTGCGACCAGAGCAGGGATTATTGAAAAACTGGTTCATTCCCAGTATGCCGTCCGTAAGGGACAACAGATCATTCCTACAGAAGATGGAAAGGTGCTGATTGAGATCCTGCCCGACTTTCTGAAATCAGCCAGCATGACTGCGGAATGGGAAAATCAGCTCCTTGAAATGGAAAAAGGTAAGATCACCCCGGACAGATTTATGACCGGAATTAAGAATATGATCACTATGATGCTGAACGGATGTGACATGATTCCGGAGGAAGAAACCAGAAGATTCCAGACAAGGGAAAGCATTGGTACTTGTCCGGTATGCGGAAGTCTGGTGTATGAAGGGAAGAAGAACTTCTACTGCAGTAACAGAGATTGTCGTTTTGCACTCTGGAAGGAAACAAAATATCTGGAGCGGATGCAGAAAACCATTGATAAACGTATGGCTGCCGAGCTTTTAAAAAGTGGAAAAGTCCGGGTAAAGGATCTGTATTCTGCCAAGAAAAATCTGTATTTTGAAGCGGATTTGATCATGGATGCCAGTGAAGATCGTGTGAATTTTTCTCTGGAATTTCCGAGTAAAAAGCCTTCCGGAAAAGGCAAGAAGAAATAGAAAATGAAATCAGGAAAGGATGAAGAATATGGAATTTGAAAAATTTGTAGAAAACGTAAAAGAAACAATCAAAGATTATCTTCCGATGGAGTATGAAAATGCCATTGTTGATCTCTATCCCCATGAAAAGCTGAATGAAAGTTATCTGGGGATGACAGTAAGAAACGAGAATCAGAATATTTCACCGACAATCAATCTGAATATGTTCTATGAACAGTTACAAAAGGGGCGATTTAATCTGGATCAGCTTATGGAACAGATGGCAGAGGTGGTACAGATGACCCCGATGTCTGTTCATATGGGGCTTCTCACAGATTATGATTTTGCAAAAAATAATCTGTTTATCAGAGTATCTGATGCAGATCGAAATCAGGAAATGTTGTCTAATGTTCCGCATACAAGAGTGGAAAATCTGGCGATTACTTATCATGTGTTAATTGAGTCCGGAGCAGGAGGAATTGCATCTTCGATTGTGAACAATGATATGATGAAACTTTTTGGTGTTTCAAAAGAACAGCTTCATATTGATGCGCTGAATAGCAGTCCCAGATTATTTCCTGCCCATATAGATTCATTGAATACAATGATGGAGAACATGGCAAGACGTGACATGCGGGCTGCCGGTGTGCCGGAACAGGAGATTGAAATGATGATTAAAGGGATGTCTCAGGATACGGCAGTCCCACTTACTATTGTTACGAATGAACAGACGATGGATGGTGCTGCAGTTCTTTTTTATCCTGGATATATGGATCTGATCGGAGAACAATTAAAGGGTGATTATTATATATTACCTTCTTCCGTACATGAAATGCTGGTTCTTCCTGATGATGGAGGGATGACTTCTCACGAGTTAAAAGCCATGGTAGTGGCTGTAAATAACACAGAGGTACAACCGGCAGAAAAGCTGGCAGATGAAGTGTATCACTATGATACCAGAGACAAGATTTTTGAAAAGGCAACAGCTTTTGAGGAACGCCAGAAAGCAAAGGGAAAGGAACAGATAATGCCCAATAAAAAAGAGTCGAATATGTCACAGCCGGTACATAAACCGAAGCATAAAGCAAATGATATGTCACTCTAAAAATATGTGTATAAGAAAGCCCCGCCGGAACCAAAACCGGCGGGGCTTTGGAAAGGAGTTCAAATGAACAGAGAAAATAATATTGAAGCAGTTCAGTCAGCTACTATCCCACTTCCTGTCGCAGGAAAGGATATGAATAGTATCCTGAAATCTCTGGAAACAGGTGTAGAGAATATCTTTACCGGTGATAAATATGCCCAGTATCTGCAAACGATGTCAAAATTTCATCGTTATTCGTTTAATAATACTCTTTTGATTGCTATGCAGAGACCGGATGCAACTCTAGTCACAGGATACCGGAACTGGCAGACGATGGGTCGCCAGGTGAAAAAGGGAGAAAAAGGAATCACAATTCTTGCTCCGGCACCAATAAAAAGAAAACGGGAACAGGAAATTCTGGATCAAAATAACACGCCATTTCTTGACGGGAATGGAAAACCAAAGACAGAGGAAGTGGAAGTGATCATCCCTCGTTTTAAGCCAACAACCGTTTTCGACATCAGTCAGACGGATGGAGAACCCATTGAAACACTGGCTCCTGAGGAATTAACTGAGGCGGTTGCTGATTATGAGCTGTTTATGAAAGCAATCAAAGAGGTCTCTCCTGTTCCGATCCGATTTGATGAGATCGAAGGCGAAGCAAAGGGATATTATCATTCGGTCGATAAAGAAATCGTAATTCAAAAAGGGATGAGCGACAGCCAGACAATCAAAACAGCAATCCATGAAACCGGACATGCAAGACTCCATGATAAGGATCTGATGGCAGAACAGGGCATTGAAAAGGACCGGCTGACAAAAGAAGTTGAAGCTGAATCTGTCGCTTATTGTGTCTGCTCTGCCTTTGGTGTAGATACTTCTGAATACAGTTTCCCGTATATTGCCGGATGGAGCAGCGGGCGTGATATGAAAGAATTAAAAACATCTATGGACACGATCAGAAAGACTGCAGGAGAAATGATCGACGAATTATCCGAGAAGCTTCAGGAACTGTTCACAGAGAAAAAGCAACTGCTGGAATCCGAACAGAAAGAAAAACTGATACCGGCAATGGAAGCTGCCGGATATCAGTTTGATGAGCTTGAAAGTTCAGATGGAAATCTTCGTTTCCTTCCGGATGGAACCCATGAAATCGGCGGTGTCATGATTTCAGATTCATGGAATGATGTAAAGGAATGGCTGGAAGGTGTTGTCCTGGAAGATCCGGATACAGCAGAGCGGTTGGAGCGTGTACTGCATCCGGAACGATTTGAAAAAACTTCGGAAGAATTGATGTTTGATGGAGAAGAGCGTTTTGCCATTTATCAGATTAATCATGGCTCAAAAGCAATGGAATATCAGTTTATGGGGATGGATTTTGTAAAATCCCAGGGAATGGAAGTCACTGCCGGGGATTATCAGTGTGTGTACTCCGGGATTCTTGAGCCATCGGATAACTTGGACACTCTTTACAGTGTATTTAACCAGAATCATCCGGCTGATTTTAGAGGACATTCCATGTCAGTCAGTGATGTAGTTATTACAAGTAGAAATGGTGATATCCGGGCTTTCTATGTTGACAGCTTTGGTTTTACTGAACTGCCGGATTTTGTAAAACAGAGACAGGAAATGATTGGAATAAAAGATACTACTCTTCCACTGCATCCGGATGAGGATAAATCTCGCATCAGTTTCTATGTGGCAGAATGTTCCGAATTTCCGGTTCTGGGAGAATTTCATCAGGATCTGACTCTGGAACAGGCTTTTGCTATTTTTGACCAGATACCGGGCGGCCGGATGAATGGAATAAAAAGCATTGGTTTTAATCTGGAAGATGACAGTGATTATGCGGGAATGTTTGATCTTTATGTGGGAAAGACGTTACAAAAAGAAATCATCAACTCTATTCCCGGATACCGGGATAACAGGCTGGTCCAAAAAGCATTGTCAGATGCAGAGAAGATCATTGAGAAAAGGCAGAAAGAAAGAGAAAAAACAGAAAGTAAAATGCCGGAAGAAAGACAGAAACCGGAAAGACAGAAGACAAAATCACAGCACAGAAGGGAGGCGATGAGTTTATGAAACCAGTAAAATTTGAAGAAAATGAATTAATGGTAATGGCGATCTTTGCCGAAAAAACCAGACAGGATACCGTAGAGGCATTAAAGGAAACACTGGATGTTTTGGAAGAAACAAAAGAGGATGTATCCGATGAAGAAATGATTGAGATTGTATCTTCGATGATCGAGAAACTGCAGCAGATTGAAGACAAGTATTATTATACACTGGATCTGGATTCATATCTCTTGGCATCGGAGGATGATGAGTATGAAGATTAATCAATTTGCCCTTTATCGTGTCAATAAGATGACTGCCGGGCGGAAGCTATGGCATCTATCCTACAACGAGGTCCGGGAACAGAATCTTGCTGTTCGTGTAGAATTTTACCGGCATATGATGATCGGTGAAATGAGGCCGGATGAAACTGCTAATGATATCTGGAAACGGATCCGGAATAAAACAGAAGTCAGTGATGTGCTGGTGCTTAACCAGGAAGGAGAAATCTCCTGCTTTTATCTGAGTGATGATCATCCCAGAAGAATCAGCGGATTCATCCGTATGGGTACAACAGGAAGCGTTCTGTCCGTGGATACCAAAGATTATAAGATTGATGGCTATTCCGGAAACTGGAGGGTCACAGACTACATCATTATTGATGGAAAACAGTTTTATCTTCTGGAGCATCAGGAATTCCGGGAACAGGCTGCGAGGATTATTCTCGACAGTTACGGAAAATATGTGGCAGAAACCGGAATCAGAGGTTTTGATGAAACTGCCAAGCAGAAGATCCGTGAATATATTCATCCTGAGAATAAGTATTCGGAAAGAATGAAACAGCTGCAGATAAAGATGGAACTATATCAGAAATATTTCCAGAACGGGATGTATGAACGTAGCCATGAATCCGGGACAGAAGCCAATTATGATATGGTGGATGGTCAAGTCAATAACCAGAAAAAGGCTGTTGAAAAAGTTCAGAAACCAAAATCGAATCATCCGAAGAAAAGAACTTCTGTAATCAGGAAGCTTCATGAGAAACAGATTGCTATTGCAAAAAGATCCGGGAAGCCGGTGCCGAGGTATTTGGAACAGCAGATGGTACAGGTACGAAGCAGGAAATAGTATGAAGATATGAAGTATATATTGTCTTTACCCGAACAAGGAGATTAAAGGTCTGGGGAGATTATTTCTCTCTGGATCTTTTTTTATACGCCAAAATAACGGTTATCTTGGTTGTCAGGATTTTTGTACAGCTATTTGTTGTAAACTGATAACATCAAATAAAACCGAAACGAAATTGAAGAAAGTGAGGTACTCGATGATGAAAGGATATTACACAGATAATGGTTATATGGGTTACATCAATGGAAGCTACAGATTATTTGCAGATGAATCTGATTACAGAGAGTACCTAGAAGACTAAGTCGCCGCCTAAGCGACCACATGAAAAAACAAAAGTTATAAGATAAAACCAGGAGGAAGTATGATGTTTGGATTTGACAAGATGTTTGATTTCAATGGTGATGGAAAACTGGATAACTGGGAACGAGCAACACAGTTCCAATTTATGGATGAGATGTTAAGCGAAGACAGTCGCTCTTCTGACTATGACGAAAGTGATGTTTTCGGTGACGCAGGTCTTGATTATGATGAACTGGAAATGATGGATCCGGAAGAAAGAAGAGAAGCTCTGGAAGACGCAGGACTAGATCCGGATGAATATGATTTTTAAAGGGGGAAAATACGATGGCAAAGATTTATTTTACATTGACAGGAACCAAATATTACTACGGTAAAGAATTTCTAAAGCCAGGAATAACTTTACAGCTAAAGAAAGAGCCGAACAACAAATATGATAAAGAAGCAATCGTTGTCAGGATGGAAGGCCTTGGTGACATTGGTCATGTAGCAAATAGTACTCATACCGTAATCGGTGAAAGCATGAGTGCCGGGAGAATTTATGACAAGATCGGTGACACTGCCAAGGCAAAGGTTGTGATGGTAACAGAGCATGGAACTATCTGCAAGCTTTGTAAGAAAAGTATGGTAGATCATAAGAGAAAGAACGTTGAGGAAGATGTTAGTGAATAAAACTATTCAGATAGGAAAGAAGGGTTAGAATGAAGAAAACAGATTTCTTTTTAAAAGATGGAGTTTTTGTTCAGAATGATAAATATATTCTGAAAGCTTTATGTGAGGAAGATAAAGCTAATTATTTGAAACTATATCAAGAGAATTCTATTGTTGCAAAAGCTTCCTCGAAGATGAGTAATGTGGATTATGAAGAATTTGCTGAGTATGTCTGGGAGAAACTTCCTGAAGATGATGCAATTTATATATCTGTATTTTTAAAAACAGATAATTCGTATGTTGGGAATATTACTATGCAAAATCTGTCTTCAGAAACGCCTGAAATTGGAATGGATGTATTATTGAAATATCGTAGAAATGGAATTGCTTATGAAACTATTCCGATGTTTGCGAAAAGAGTATTAGAGCTCAGAGCAGTAGAATATTTCATGGTGAGAATTTACTCAGATAATGAGTCAAGTAAGAAACTGTTTGAGAAGCTTGGTGCAACACAAATTGGTAAAGAACCAAGTGAGTTTATGGAAGTATTGTCTCAAATGAAAAAAAAGCTAAAAGAAGAATACGAAGAATTTTTAATTCGTAATCCGGATGTTGAAAAAATTGCAAATGAGAGATACATTATGCAATACAGATACATTCCGAAGTAATATAGAGGCTGAGATCGTTTGTAGGATCTCAGCTAATGTTGTATTTGGATATAAAGAACATATATTCTGATGCGATGCATAAATAGAAAGAAGTTTACAAACTGTAAGTCCGTATCGTTTTACAATTTTCAAGTTTTCAAATTTCCTTTTTCCTTTTTGATAGACCATTATGTGAGTATGGTATATAATAATAGTGTGATGTTTAAAATTATAAGTTTAAAAAAGAAAAAAAAAGTTGATTATTGAAAGAGGTACCATTATGACAATTTCCGAACAAATACGCATCTTATGTGTGCGGCAAAGCATAAGTGTCTCAGAGTTGGCAAGAAGGATTGGGACATCTCCACAGAACTTTAATGCTAAATTAAGAAGAGAAAGTTTTACCGTGGCAGATTTGGAATTAATTGCGGAAGTTACAGGAACTGAATTTGAAAGAAAATTTATTTTAGAAAATGGAGAAAGTGTTTAATGAGTGATTTTGATATTACTAATGCAAGAAAAATGTATAAGGATAATAGAGATGTAATATCACTATTCTCTGGAGCAATGGGACTAGATATTGGAATGTCAAAAGCAGGACTCAATGTTGTCATAGGGCAGGATTTTGACGTAGCTTGTGTGGAGACAATGAAGGCAAATGGACATAACGTTTTAGGCGGAGATATTAGAGAAATTAACCCAGAAACTATTCTAGAAATGACGGGGCTTCATCGAGGAGAGCCATTTATGATTTGTGGTGGTCCGCCGTGCCAGCCTTTTTCAACGGCTGGAAAACGTCTCGGAATAAATGATCCCAGGGGAAGTTTATTCATGGATTTTATAAGAATGATAGATTATATTCGCCCTAGGTTTTTTGTTATGGAAAATGTGAAGGGCATTATGTCTGCACGTTTAAAGCATGTTTCGTCAGCAGAAAAAGATGAAAAAGACCCTGAACAAAAATTAGGAACTGTACTAGAAGTAATATTGTCCGAATTTGAAAAGTTAGGATATAAAACGGTGTACGGAGTATTAGATGCTGTAAACTATGGTGTTCCACAATTTCGGGAACGATTTGTTTTGATTGGTAGTAGAGATTATGAAGATATCTTTTTGCCTTATCCAACACATTTTCAAAAGCATCAGAACAAAAATTATCGTTGGCGAACTATAGGGGATGTAATAAAAGATATTGAAGAAGATGATACAGAATGTGCAACACTGAGTGCAGATAGAAAAAGATATTTGCAGATGGTTCCTGAAGGTGGAAACTGGAAAGATTTACCAAAAGAGATAATTCCTGAAGCGATGGGAGGAGCATATAAGTCGGGGGGAGGAAAAGTTGGATTTTATAGAAGACTAGCTTATAACCAACCATCTCCGACTGTAACAACGTCACCAGGACAAAAAGCAACAATGTTGTGTCATCCGGTTAAAGACCGTACTTTAACGGTAAAAGAATATGCAAGAATCCAAGAGTTTCCTGATGAATGGAAGTTTGTTGGAAACACATCTGCAAAATATAGACAAATTGGTAATGCGGTACCTGTTGGATTGGCAGAGGCGATAGGACGAGCTATTCTTTCTACTGCAGAAAATTCGGCAGTTGTTCCTACTAAGCGTTTTAGAGGAACTAGAGTACATAGTAAGATTAAGGAGGCAATTGAAATAGGAGGAACTCAGAATGGCAATTAATAATACATATGATGAACAGGCGGTTACAAAGGCTATTGCAGAGGCATTGGAAAATTTTTATGGATCATTGATTGTGAAAATTGATGGTTTAGATATTAAGAAGGTTATGAAAAGAAAAAATCCATATCTGTATCGAGCTAAAGCTATGGAGAGTGCATCAGAGATAGTGGAATCTGTTTTAAGCGCATTTGTTTCATCTAGCGAAGAAACTATTTTTGGAAATTGTTTTTTTGAGCCTATAGCTATAGCTGCGAGTGGTGGAAATAAAGCGCTCGCAGAAGGAATCGATCTTATGATTCAAGACAATGAAAATAATGTCATCTATGCTGTGGCTGTTAAAAGTGGGCCCTCTGTATTCAATGCTGATAGTAAAAAACGTCAAGAACAAAATTTTACGGCAGCATCAAAATTGGCACAACAGGCTAAAGCAAGATATGAGGCATATATTGGTTACTGCTACGGAAAGAAAAAAGAAAGTGGACGTGGTAAGCCAAAGATGTATCAGGAACTTGCTGGAAAGAAATTTTGGGCAGAATTAACCGGAGATGAAGAATTCTATAAAAAAATAATTACGTTTATGGGAACAATGCCAGAACAGTACGTTGCATCGTATAAGGAAAGTTATAACAAAGCAGCAAATCGTTTGTTGAGAGAATTTGCAACTGATTTTTGTAAGGAAGATGGAAGTATAGACTGGGAAAAGTTAGTTGAGTTTAATTCCGGAGATTAATAATAAAGGAATGTTGATGTATGAAAACTGCTATCGATTGTTACGCGCGAGGAAAACAGAGAGAAGCAAATGCAGATGAATACTCTAGAGCAAGATCATATTCTCAAGGAAGATTCATTTGTCCTGAATGTGGTGAATTAGTTCATCTTACAGGAAGCAGGTATTCAAATCATTTTGCTCATTATAAAAAAACAGATGTGTCAGCTCAATGTGATCGTAGAGTTGATGGAATGCCAACGCAATCAGTGTACGAAAGAATAGGATTGCCACTATATCTAAGAAAAGATGATAATGGTGATTTTAGGCTGTTTATGGGGTTTAGAACTTTGCCGAAAAGCGTGCTTGAACAAGCTGAAAAAAACAAAATGTTCTTTCATATCATCGGTACAGAGCAAAAATATAGAATTACTCGTGAACGTTTCATTGATGGTGAGACAACATTAATTCCTATATTGCATATACCGTTAGGACAGGCTAAATACCATTTGAAATACGAGCCACAGAATTGTTCGGCTAGTATTTTGAGTTATTGGTCAGATGAAGCTGATGGTTTCTCCTACGATGGAGCATTGTTTTCTGTAACAGGTCTTGGTGGAAAGAAAATAAGACATGGTGACACGGTTTCTACAGATATTGAGTATTATTGGATTAGAAGAAGTGCGAGTCTTCCTAGTTATATTTCAGGAATCAAAATGAAGAGAGTAGGTAATTTGATCCTGAAAGATAGTAAATACAGTGTGTTTCAAGGAAAATTTGATTCATCGATAAGCGATTCAGAATTCTCTAGACTTACCACATATTTAAGGGAGTCGCTAAAAGTACATTTGTTAGAAAAACAACCGGAATTTATCCCTATTTGGCCGCCTTGTCTAAAGACAGAGAATGGATACATTACGAAAAATAATAATAGATGGATTTACGGACGGGTAGAATCGGGAAATGATGATCCGAAAATGTATATATATCGAGGAATCAATGCAATACCAGAACAGGTGGATTTAAAAGATAGAGTAGCAAAAGTATTAATAACATTCTCAGACACCTATATTAGCATAGATAGAAAATATGTGTCTGGTGGAGTTGATATTTTGAAACATGATTTCCAGATAAATGAAAAGTGCATAAGTTTGGAATTAAATCAAGAAATGAAATCAAGAGGATATGAGAGTATTGATTTGGACAATAGTGAAGAGGATGTTAAAATCATGCTTCCATATGAATTCGACTACATATATTTAAAAAGAAGTGGAGAAGCAACGTATAAAAAACGTGTTAAAGAAATCATACTTGAAAATATAGCAAATCAAGATTGGCTTATTATTATCAGTAATCAAACTGTGTATTTCGCATTTGAGTTTAATGTTGATGAGGCGCCAAATTGTGAGAATGGATTAAGTGAAGAAGAGCTATTGAAAGCAATTCTATTCTATACGCATACAAAAAAAATAAAAATACCATATAAGTATCAGGTGAAGTTACATAAAAAATTTGAAAACTCAGCTGAAATAAAGAAACTTTTGAAAAAGGATGAAATTCCAGTTCCAGTCCTTAAGATTTTGGAGGAATTATAAATGAGTTTGGATGAAAAAATATTGGAATCATTGGATGAAGAAGAGATTAAAGTCGTTGTTCAGCATATGAGTACTAATCTTCTTTTAATCCCATTAAAGAGTAATCAAAAAATGTATTCTCAGCAAATAAAAAGATTGGGAAGAATGGATGCAAAATCTCCACTCGTACAAAAAATGTTGCCAGCAATGGTTCTAACGCTTATGAAAAAACAGGACGTTAAGTATACCGAAATCATATCAAAGTATTTATGTGATACTAGACGTCATTTTGAGGATTATCTGAAGGAAAATGAAATAGGAAACGCATTGTCTCATGATGTTCCGGAAAGTTACGCATCTTTGTATTGGACGTACAGAAAAGATGTTGATAAATCATGTGATTTATCATACTTTTGGATAATGCTTAAATTGGTTGGTGACGAATTAGATGCAACGGAACAAACACGAATTGAATATTGCGTCGAGCAACAAGAAAACAATGTTCAAATGGTTGCTGATTATGAAAATAGAATTGAACAGTCGACACAAGAACATCAAGTCGAAATAGAACAGTTAAAAAAGAAGCATTCCAAAGAGATAAAGGATCTGCAACAAGAGATAAGAAGCTTGAGTGATTTGATACAAGGGAAAAAAGATTCTTTGGAAGAAATATGGGAACGAGAAACTGATAAGAAACACGTCCAAAGAATGAGAACTCTTGATGAGGAGTATGAGCAGAAAAAGGTAAGACAAGAAGAACAATATCATGAAAGCAACAATCAATTGGAGTGTGAATATCAAGAAAAGAAGAATCGTTTACTGGTTGAGATTGAGGAACAAACAGAAAGATTAAAAGCGGAATACGAAACAAGGAAACAAACATTATCGGAAGATATACAGAATCTTGAATCGCGTGCTAGAAGTTTATCTGAAAAAGAAAGTGTTTTGCAATCAGAGATTGAATCCTTAGAATCAAGAAAATCTGTTTTGCAAGCATATATAGATCATTATTTTCAGCAATTTGAAGAACACGCAATTCAGATGAGTTTGGATGCATTACTTAAATCCAAGTTTGCTGAAAATGCCTTTTCTTCTTCTCAGATGGAATTAGGTGTAAGAACACAAACAATTCATGAGAATGTGAATGAATTGCTTGTGCATGAGGGAACCCCAATTAAAAATGGAGATTATATAGATCCGGCCGAAGAACTTGAAGATATGTTGATGGATTTGAAAGAAAATATTGGCAGGTATTTCGAGGATCCATATGAAATAGCAAAGCTTGTATTAACTGCTCAGAGTTTAGGTAAGGTGATGCTTATTGATTCTTTTTCTGCAAGAAAAATAGGTGATTCTATATCTGCACTTACTGATGGAAAATGTGTCACAACAATTGATCTTAGTGATGGTAAATATACAATAAAAGAAGTCATCGATTTTATTAATAATAGGCCCGAAATTACAATTCTTGTAGAAGGTCTGATCGATCGCTTTGATGATAAAGTTATAGCTTCGATTTATCATGGTTGTCCCGGTACGATAGTGATATTTAGTTACGCAGAAAAGGCTACGTTGGATATGCTTTCAAAAGCTTATTTGCAATATGCTATTCCATTTTGTTTCGAAGAAAAAATCACTCTAGAATCTAGTGAACCAATATTGCTCAGTAATCAGATTTATCAAGATAATTTGCCTGACATTAATATAGAAGAGTGCAAAAAAATCTATAAGAAACATTTTTCAAAGTTGTATAGGGAAGGATATTTGACAAAAAGTTTGGCTTTGGAAGTGACTAAATTCATTGAGATATATAAAGCACTAGAAAATGGGGGAAAGGTGTCAGGGTTAGCAAAAGAAACTATAAGATTTTTCCTTAGCAATCTAGAAGAGGAAAAGGAAAATCAAGTATTGCTGAAAGACTTAATATAATGGATGAAGGTTTAGATAAATGAATTCTGAATTAATGGCTCAGTTGAGAAAAGATTTGAAAGTTAATACGTATGAAGGAGAACTAACTACATATTATGAATGTCGATTGATCTATTCAGCACTTGCTGAATGGATGCGCTTTACGGTTTTTGATGAGGTGACGGACGATTATTTCTGTAAAAGTAAAGCATATATACTTCGCAGGGGAATAGAAGTATTGCGTTCATTTATCGGATCTTCCCCTGCGTTGCAACAATGGTTTTTAGAAGATGAAAAAGGGGTTCATGAATTCGATGCTCCAGTAAAAGAAATTAGAGATCGTATGCTATTGGCTGGAGAATATTTTGAGTTCCTTCCATCGCATGATTTGACGATACCATCAACTGAGAGAATTAACATAAATGATCGTTTTGATAGAGTGATTGGAACTTCGGTGGACAGTATTTCTAATCAAATTAAATATGTTGGAATTACAAAAATTGTCAAAACGGAAGCTGTAAAAAAAGATTATGATGAATTTTCCTTAGAACAATATATGGCATGGATTCTGAAAACAGCAATTTGGAATACTGTAAAGGATATTGATAAATTTGAGTTCTTTGATGCATATAGTAAAAAAGCTCCCTATAAGTCTTGGGTGGATTTCCCTCCAAATGGAATGGATTATCATTTGGGTCGAATCTCACTTTATAATGGACTTCATGAATACTACTTGTTCAAAAAGAATAAAGAGGGAGAATGGTTAAATTCTCAGCTTCAGGAATTATTAAGTGAAACAAAAGAAGAACGACGTATTATATTGGGTTTGCGAATGATGTGCAATAATAAAGCTGTTGTTAAATATAAAACTAGAGGCGATGTTGTTGAATTAAAATTGATGTGTCGTTTGCCAATAAAGGAAGAAATTCTTATGGAGACGTATTGTTGGCCTTTACGTTATTATATGGATAAATTAAATTATATTGTTCCAGTAGAAGTGTGGCCCAATATCAAGCACACATTGGAAGTAAACCTTGGAATGAAAATTGAGGAGCAATAAGTTATGGATGAATATAGTATCGAAAATACTCATAAGGCATTAAAAGGTCGGTTGATTGAATATATAGAAACAGCCTATTTTGGAAAGAATGATGAGTTGAGAAATTTATGCAAGGATGAGCTGGAGTTACAGGGCGTTATGTGGAAAGAGCCGTATATAGAAGCGAATCCAGCATATGTCTCAGTAATTAGCGGGATAAGTAAAAGTAAGAGCATACCTGAAGATGTAAAAGAAATACTTGGTGAGATGATAGAGTGTGGGTTAGGTGTCTACCAAAATCCATATTCTCATCAGATCGAAGCTTTAGAGGCTTTTTATAGTGGCAAGGACTTATTTGTTGCCACAGGAACCGGTTCTGGTAAAACAGAATGTTTTATGTGGCCAATGATAAGTAAACTGGTAAGAGAAGCAAAAATGAGCGCAGAATCTTGGTCAAAGCGAGGCGTTCGTGCAATGATGTTATATCCTATGAATGCATTGGTATCAGATCAGCTTGGTAGATTAAGAAAAATGATAGGCACAGATGCATTCTATAACCTGTTTGTAGACTATACCAAAGAAAACAGACGTCCACAGTTTGGTATGTACACTGGACGAACACCTTATGCTGGAGAGATAAAGTACCAGCAGGATAAAGCATTAGCGGCTACATTACAGGCGAATTTGATTGACCGAGATCAAGAAACCGTTGATCAATTAAAAAAGATGGGAAAATATCCAGCGAAACATGACCTGGAGCATTTTATAGATGGATTATTAGAGCAGAAGCATATAACAAATGACAAAGATGCTGAAATGATCACTCGATTTGAAATGCAACAACATACCCCAGACATCTTGATTACTAACTATTCTATGCTTGAATATATGTTAATGCGTCAGGAAGAACAAAGCATATGGAAAGATACATCTGAATGGTTAAAAGCAGATGATGAGAATAAGTTGTTGTTTATCATAGATGAGGCACATATGTACAGAGGTGCTTCAGGCGGAGAAGTAGCATTATTAATTCGCCGTTTTATCAATAAACTGGGTGTTGATAGAAAGAAGATTCAATTTATTTTAACTAGTGCAAGTATTCCTAAGAACGAGGAGAACAAAGTAAAGCAATTCATCGCGGATTTAACAGCTATGGATGATAATGATAGTTCAAATATTGCTATTATAAGAGGAAGCCAGGAGATAATTGACAATCATTCTTCCATTAAGTTAGATGCTGAATTACTAGCTCAGTTTGATATTGATTTATTACACGGCAAATCAAGAATGACGGGGATAAGACAGTTTGGTAAACTGGCTAAATTAGATGTCGATTCATGTGATTTTTCAGATGAAAAGCAAGTTGAAAACTGGTTATATAAGGAATTAGTAAAAATCAAACCACTCCTGTCAATTATGAAAAACTGTCGTGGAAACGCAATAGCTTTTGACGAGCTGGCTAAGAAAGTATTTCCTGATGCAAATTCTACAGTGGCAAAAAAAGCAACAAGTGTACTACTATCTGTTGCGCCGTTGGCGAAAAACAAAGAGGGACAAGTGTTGTTTCCATCACGTTTGCACATGATGTTCAGAGGGATTAGAGGCATTTATGCTTGCTCTAATCCTAATTGTCATGCAAAAAAACACGTTACAAATTTACCACTTGGGAAAATATATATTGGTAATCATCCAGATATTTGTGAGTGTGGCGGAAAAGTATATGAGTTGTTGAATGATAGAACATGTGGAGCTCTTTTTTTAAGAGGATATATGGACTTAGATTATCCGGAAGATAGATTTATTTGGAATAAAAAGGGTGCAATATCTGGAAATAATTTTAAAGAGATTCATTATTATGTCATTCCGAACAATGTAGTATTTCTGCCTAAAAAGGATTACAGAGTGGGATGGCTAAATGCTTTAGCGGGAAGAATCGAGGAAGATGATTCCCATGCTGGTGAAAAAAACTACATACATGTTGCATATAGTACTAAGTCCCCAAAGGATGAGCCGAACAAAATGACATTTGCTACTTGTCCAAGATGTCAAAAGATGCATTTAAAAGTAAGTGATTTCTCAACTAAAGGTAATGAACCATTCTTCCATTTGGTATCAGAACAGTTAATGATTCAGCCACCTGTTATTACGGATGAAGCCAAACTGGAATTGACACCAAATGCTGGAAGAAAAGTGTTATTGTTTTCAGATAGTAGACAGAGAGCGGCAACATTAGCTAAGGAATTAACATCTGTAGCGGATGAGGATGCGATGAGAAAAGCCTTAACGGTTGCTGCCAAGGAACTCGAAGAGTGGGCAGAAAAAAATGACAAAGCACCAAGTATGGATTTGTTATATGTGTCCTTCTTAAAAGTTGCATTGGATCATAGATTGAGATTCTTCTATGGTACGGATGAAGAAGATCTGCATAACCATCTTGAAGTAATGAGATCAACATTAGAGAGATATGCAAAACAGGCAAGGAGAGGAAGAAGATATAGCAAGATTGACTATAAAGAATTAAAAGATCAGAAATTTGCAACAGTACCAGATTTGTATTCAAGATATTTGCTAAAAATATTGTGTAGCAATTTCAGATCGTTTACAGATTTGGGATTGTGTTGGGTAGAACCTTGCAATTATATGCTTATTGACGAAGTATTAGATGAGATTGAAAATTCTAAAATCAATTTAGATGAAGAGCAATTTTTTGCATTATTTACAGCATGGGCAGCAGAAGTATTAACTGATAGTTATGCTTATGATTACGATATAAATCGTAATGTGCGAAGAAGTTTAACAAATGTACCTCGTTTTGGGATTGATCCGGAAGGAAAGTTACCAAATCGTTTTAAAAAGCTTTTAAATGATAATGGCATCAATGATGAGCAGCAAAAATTGCTTTATAAACAATTTGTCAAATTCGCACAAAAAGGAAGCGATGATAATGAGAATGTATATTTGAATCCACACGCAATTGCATTACGATTTGATGACAAAAGAGAATGGTATAAATGTCCAAGTTGTGGACGAGTTTTTCCGTATACTCTGTGGGGAAAATGTGCATGGTGTTGCGAAGGCGAGCCCAAGGTCATGACAGAAAACGAGTTCAAAGGCTTGGAATTTTGGAGACAACCTATTCTTGATGCTATCGAAGGAAAAAAAGATGCATTGATGACACGTATCAATACAGAGGAGCATACTGCACAGTTATCACATAAGGATCAGAGAATAGATATGTGGTCGACGACTGAGGAATATGAACTTAGGTTTCAAAATGTGTATATTGATGACAAAGGGCCAGTAGATGTTCTTAGTTGTACAACGACAATGGAGGTCGGTATCGATATTGGATCATTGACGGCTGTCGGATTGAGAAATATACCACCGATGCGTGAAAATTATCAACAGCGAGCTGGACGTGCCGGCCGAAGAGGATCAGCTATTTCAACTATTGTTACCTATACGGACAATGGTCCCCATGATAGTTATTATTTCAATAATCCTGAGAAAATTATTGCAGGAGATCCGAGATATCCATCAATAGATACTGATAATCGTAAACTCTTGTATAGACACCTTAATGTAATTTATTTTGCTGACTTTTTGCAGAGGTATAATGTTTCTGCAAATGACATAGGAATTATTGCTTTTTCAAAAGATTATGAGTTAGAATTCTTTGAGTATATTAAAACCAAAAATCTTTCAGAGGCTGAATTAAAAACATTAGTGCCAGAAGGGTTGAGGAGTTATGTCAAATCTCAAAAAGAAGAATTGATAACTGCAATTGAGGCATTAACCCAAAAGGTTGTTGAATTTGAAGATGATTATTATGATTCGAACAATAATGAGAAAAAATTACTAGATGTTTTATTAGAAGAAGGTATTTTTCCTACATATTCATTCCCAAGAAATGTTGTCGGATTCAGCATAGAAAACAGCAAAGGCGACAAAGTTGAACAGGAACCTGACCGATCGCTGGATATGGCAATTAGTGAATATGCGCCTGGTCGTCTCATCGTTGTAAATAAAAAGACATATAAGTCGGGTGGAATTTATAGTTTTCACTCTAAATTTAGTGAAGATGGAAAAGAACATCCGGCAAGAAAATACTTTGAAAACAAAGAATATCATAAATGGATATTTTATTGCGAGAATCAATCATGTAACTGGGTTGGAGAAAAAGATCCAGGGAAAGTTTGCCCATTTTGTAGGCAGGAATCCATCAAATGCAAACAAATGGTGAAGCCGTGGGGATTTGCACCAATCGGTGGAACTAGTATTCGCGAGGCCGAAGCTGAGGCTGAAATGTCGTATGCAGAATTACCTAGTTATGCATCGCCTATTAGTGATGAACAAATGTTTAAAGAATCCCGGTTCGCACATATGCGTTACGGTAGACTTATGGATCAACCGTTAACTATAATGAATCAAGGGCCTGATAGCACAGGTTTTACAATTTGTGAAGATTGTGGAGCTGCAGTACCAGGGGATGATGAAATTGGTCTTCAAAAGATACCACAGCCTTATCGACATCCATATGGGCGTATGGTAAAGTGTTCGCATCCTAGTGATAGAATAACACATGCTTTTTTGGGACATCAATTTTTGACGGATATGATGCTGATTGAAATTGAATTGGATCCGAAAAACGTTAATACACGACAAGAAGAGTTGTGGATTGATAATGCTGCATTAAGTTTATCGGAGGCAATGGTCTTAGCAGCAGGGTCACTGCTTGATGTAGAGTTTAATGACCTAAAGGGTGGATATCGATTACGATATACAGATGATAGGGTATATGTCGATATCTTCTTATTTGATAGTCTTTCTAGTGGAGCAGGCTACAGTTCTATGCTTACTGATAAGATACCAGAATTAGTACAGGAAACTTACAAAGTATTGCAATGCAAGACTAATTGTACAACGGCATGTCACGATTGTTTAAAGCATTATTGGAATCAAAGAGTTCATAATAGATTAGATAGACATGCGGCAAAACAGTTACTTGATTGGTGTACGGCAGAACAACTTCCAACAGAAATACCATTTGATAAACAGTTGAGAATCGTTTCAGGAATAAAAGAAACCGCTCTATTGGATGCAGACTTTGTTATAAAGTCTTCGACTGAAAAGATGTGGATAGAAAAAGGAAATAAAAAAGTCGGATTGTATATTTATCCTGCAATGTGGACTAAAAATAATAGTAATATTCCACGTGGCTGTATTGCGATATCGGATAAAATGATTTTAAGTGCGATGCCATATGCGTATTCAAAGATACGAGATGGAATCTAAAAAAGGAAAGGGGGTAGCGGACTCCCTGCTTATGTTGTTTTATATACTTCGATGCAGGAACTGGCTTGGACAGACTAGCACTGATTGGGCAGGGAGTGTTTTAGATGGAAGGAATAATTGATTACTACAATCAGAATGCCAAAAACTTCATAGAGAATACCCGGAACGTGGACATGCATCTGACTCAGGATAAGTTTCTTCAACTCTTGGATCCCCAATCATTTATCCTTGATTTTGGCTGCGGTTCTGGTCGTGACACAAAATACTTCATGGAAAAGGGTTACCATGTAACCGCAACCGATGGCTCTGCAGAACTTTGCAGATTAGCCAGTGCTTTTACCGGTATAGAGGTAAAAGAAATGCTGTTTCAGGAACTTGATGATATTAATAAATATGATGGTATCTGGGCCTGTTCTTCTATCCTGCATTTGCCAAAAAAGGAATTATTTCCGGTTATTCGCAAGATGTGTGCTGCACTTAAGAGCGCAGGCGTAATCTATACCTCCTTCAAATATAGTGATTTCGAGGGGGAGAGAAATGGTCGCTATTTTACAGATTTTACAGAAGATACTTTTCGGGAATTCATTCAAGATATCCCGGAACTTATGATAGAAGATCATTGGATCACTGGGGATGTCAGACCGGGAAGGGGGGATGAGAAATGGCTCAATTTAATACTTCGCAAATCGGATATTCTCTAAATATTAACGGAGAATATCATAACACCCTGGATATTGAAAGCTTTTCTCAGATGATGAAGGACCCTTCCTACTGCTACAAATTCTACTGGCTGGAGGCAATTGTAGACCTTATTTCGGAAGGTATTCAGGATACAACCTTTGATACAATCATTGATGAGATGATTTGCAATGCCTGGTATTCGGTAAGGGAATTTCATATTCATCTTAGTGGAATACAGTCAGATGGGCTTGTAAGGGACGGATTGGAGCGAGCGATACTCACATTGACAGAACTGAGTGATTTGCCGGCGAATGCATCGAAAGTGGAAATTAAGAATGCGATTCGAGAGAATAATGAAGAATTGAAGAAAGCCAAGGAGCAGCTGACTAACATGGTTCCGGGACGTGCCTTGGCAGGATTTTTTTCGAAGAGTGCGGAGGAAGTTCCCTGGGGAAGTATCCGTAGGCTGACGGAGTACATCAAGCGGATCGATAGTACGGTAACTCGTTTGCCCTATACATTTGGTGATAGAAGTAGGCTTAAAAAGGAAGTTCATTTTAATTCGGAATGGATGAAGATGATCCAGGACAATACAGTAAATATTCTGGGTTGGATCCAGTATGAGAAAGTAAAATGGCTGCAGAATAATAATCCGGAAGTTCCGGGGCTTATTTACAAGCTAGCACCGATGGATGAGAAGATGCGTAAGCTGAATAATGTACGGAAACTTTGGGAAGGTATTTTGGATGTACATGAAGTACGTGACGTCTTTACCGGTAATCCGATTAATGTAAAGCAGTACGACGTGGATCATTTTATTCCGTGGTCCTTTGTCATGAACGATGAACTTTGGAATTTGATGCCGATGGATTCCTCACTGAATTCTTCGAAAAGTAATAAGCTTCCCCAATGGGATCCGTTTTTCCTAGTTTTTGCAGAGAATCAGTACAGCATGTATACACTAATCCATGAAAGAGAAGCGTTACATAAACGTTTCGAAGCCTGCTATAAGGATAATCTGCATTCTATCTGGGCGGGACAGGAGTTATACCGACCGGGAAATACGAAAGAAGAGTTTTATCATATTTTGCAGAAAAATATGCAACCGGTGTACGACTCGGCCAGACGACAGGGCTATGAAATTTGGAATGTATAAAGAATCAAAGAGGTGATATATCATGGCCACCATGGACCAGAAGCTCCGCACCTTATATTTGATGGATATCATGCTGGAGCGCACGGATGAAGAGCATCTTTTGAATGCTTCTCAGCTGTGCAGTATATTAGAAAATGAATATGGTATCTCCGCTGAACGCCGGACGATTTATTCCGAGATGGATATTCTGAAAAAATATGGTCTGGATGTAATTCAGAAGAAGGGAAAGAATCCAGGGTATTATGTCGGCTCCAGAGCATTTGAGCTTCCGGAGTTAAAGCTTTTGGTAGATGCTGTGCAGTCATCGAAGTTTATTACGGAGAAGAAATCCAAAGAATTGATAACGAAATTAGAGAAACTTTGTTGTAGGTCGGATGCTGCTATACTTTCCAAATATGTGTTCATCGTAAACCGTCCGAAGACAGAGAACGAGACGGTTTATTACAACGTGGATTACATTCATACTGCAATCTATGAGAACAAAGAAATCAAATTCCATTATGCAGAGTGGACCGTTGAGAAGAAATTTAAACTGAAAAAAGACGGTGCTTTCTATGTTGTCAGTCCATGGGCACTGACTTGGGATGATGAGAACTATTACCTAGTAGCCTATGATGCAGCAGCCGGAATTATTAAGCATTACCGTGTTGATAAGATGCAGCATACAGAAATATTGGAAACAAATCGAAAAGGGGAAGAATCTTTCAAGAATTTTGATCTTGCCTCTTTTGCTAAGAAGACATTTGGAATGTATGGTGGAGTTGATGCAGAGGTTACACTGGAATGCAAAAACGAGTTGGCTGGTGTTGTGATTGACCGTTTTGGTCATGATGTATGGCTGATTCCTCAGGGAGAAGATCATTTTAAAACAAGAGTTCTTGTATCAGTAAGTCCACAGTTTTTCGGCTGGGTAACGGGTATTGGGACTGGAATGAGAATTATTGCTCCAGAAAATGTAAAGCAGCAATATAAGGAATATTTACAGGATGTGTTGGGGAACTATTAGATTAGTATTGCTATTTGAATATTGAGTTATCTCTTTTATTCAAAAATGAATAAAAGATGGATTTGCTTAAATGAGAAATAAGTAAATCCATCTTGTTATTATAAATGAAATCTATCCTCTCCCATTTCTGTCATCCAGAAGAATGCTGCAGAAAATTCCTTTGGTTTTGTGAGTACCGGTACAGTGAGAATTTCTTTCTGTACACCAAGTGCTTGTGCCAACTTTTTTAATAGTTCCTCTCTAGGCATACGTGCATTGGTCTCATACTGAGCAATCCGGACATCAGCGGTATTTTCAGGAAATCCAACTGCCATGCCAAGTTCTTTCTGGGTAAGATTGGTTTTACGTCTTAAATATCGTAATTTTTCTCCAAATGTAATCATAGTCATATCCTCATATTTTATATATGTTGAGGTGCCGATCTGGCACCTCAGTTTTTAAGTAACAATTATTCTCCGGAACTTCCAAAGGCATCCGTGCCTCTCTCTTTTCCCAGATCAAATACAAAATCTGCAATAATGATGGGGGTGATCACCAGTTGGCCTACTCTCGTATCTTTAGAGATGGTCTGAGCTTTATTGCTGACATTGCTGATGATGGCATGGATCTCTCCACGGTATCCGGAGTCAACCGGCGGTAGTTCGCAGGTCAATCCTTTCTCTGCCATGCTGCTTCTGGGAAATACAAATCCGGCATATCCGTCTGGAAGAATCAATCCGAATCCCAAAGGGATTTTTACAATTTCTCCTGGCTTGATGGTACAGTCATAAGGCATATACACATCGGCACCGGCATCGTTTTCATGTACACGGAGTGGATTGTGTCCGGGAGTAAGTCCAAAATCAATGAGCCTTATTTTCATACCGCGTCACCTCTGAAAAGTAATGGATAATCCATATGAAGAATTTCATCGGGCAGCAGGATATGGTCAATGGGATGGCCGCAACTCATTTTTCCTTCCAGGCATTTTCCTTTCTGACAAAATGGACCTGTCTGTTCTGGAGTAAAAAGAGCTGGACTCAATTCATACAGATTCTGCCAGATCATAAGCATCACAATTCTCATTTCATCAGTATTTCTGCGGCAGCAACGCTGACCGATCATATGCTTCCACTGATATGGAGTTGCACTGATGATCAATACATTTCTTAATCCCTGTGGTGTTGCATAACCGGCAGCATCATGGCTGATCCCGGCATTGCACAGACGGTCATAACAGACCATGTCTGCCTGACAGCTTTCCAGATAAAGTGCCTGGATCTCCGGAGATGCGGAAATGATCTCATATGGAATAGCAAAATCAGCTTCTCCGGAATAGTTGCTGTACTGTAATGATGCGCTCATGAATTTTACTTCGTTCTGGTGCCGAGCGATCTGGGAAAGGAATCTTCTGCTGGCACCAACGACAGCCAGCGTAATTACTGTAAATTTCTGAATGGCGGGGTGCGGAAGTTCTCCCAGATTGGTTAATGTTTCATTCGTAAAGGATTGGTTATACAGATCCATCAGGTCATTCATGGAATGGATGATATGCCCTCTCTGGGTCAGCCTTGCGGCAAAGACCATATTCTTTTCTGCCTCTTTTACTGCAAAGCAGTTCAGGATTTTTGTTTCTATTTTATTCATGGCTGCCCTCCTCTTTGACCAATGCATTGAGCAGGAACAGATAATTTAAGGTATCTGTGATCTTCTCATTCCAAATACTCTGATCATAATCTGCCTGCTCTGAAAAGCACATGTCATAAATTGAGATGATGTGTTTTGCCATCATTCCGGCAAGAGCCCTTTCTGGTGTACATTCCTGTAAGGCTGCAGCTGTTTTAAATGCGCTGAGCCTGTCCGGGCTGTTTCCGGTATATTCTTTTGCTTTGTTCAACAGGGTTTCTTCACAACGTTTCACCTGCTGTTCAAAGATCAAATGAAATTCTGTTTGTGTCATAATGTCTTGTCCTCCTTCTTTTTGTGTTGTGTATTGGTTTTTGATTTTTCTGTTTGTGCCGGTTGTTCATGAGAATTGTGAACGAATGGTTCTTCCATTCCGAGAATGGCATCTACATTTGCACCGGCGATTTCCAGTTCTTTGTGATAATCCCGGAATTGTTTTACAACTGATTTCTGGGCATCAATAGATTCCTGTAATTCTGATTTCTGGGATTTCAGTGTCTTCATCGACAACATCTTTCCGTCCGGATAGAATGCTTTTAACCAGTCGCGGGCTTCCTCATAAGATCTGATTTCTGAAGAATGCTCCTGCCGGAATTTCTTTTTATTTCGTGATTTCAGAAATTCTGCATACACTGATTTTGAAGCAAAATACTGACCGGTGAAGTGGATCTGTGAGTTCAGAGTTTTCATTTTGGAAGTGAGATCAGAAAGCTGCTCTTGAGCCTCTTCCATTTTTACTTGAATGTCTGTGGTCTGTTTTTCCAGATCCTTTCTAGTGTCATAACCATGATCCTGAATATAAATCAGGGTATTTGCCATTTGCTGAAGGTTGCTGATCTTCACCTTCCGGGCATATGCCTGATTCTGCATTGCCTTTACATTTGTCTGGAGATCCGTCACGAGACGAAGCTCTGATTTTATGTAGAAGATGACAAATGGATCTGTATGATAATCGACACTTGAAGCACTCTTCGATTTGAGTGTGCTTTTGTGAGAAAGAGCTTTGCTGTTCTCATGATTCTGAAATACCTGTTCCAGAAAATCTTTTTCATAATTGGCACCCAGAGATTCTGCAGAAATCCGTCTGTCTCTATCCGGATGAAGATAACGGTAACTCCCTCTTTTCTCGACGACAGAAATATTGAACCTGTCCAAAAGCAGCGACTGGAATTCTTCAAAACTTCTGGACATCTGAGAACATTCATCAATCGCTTCCCGCAGAAACTGTTTCTGTGTCTGAAATACGGTGGAAGCCGGTTTAAGTCCGGCAGCACGGATTTTCGCATTTACCTTATCCAGTTCATCCTGTCCATGGGTTTTCGCCCAGTATTCTCCTCTGGTCATTTTTGCCGGTGCAGGAGAAAGAAGATCTACCTGATGCAGCCCTTCCCGGTTGCACATATCCATGACTTCCTGTTTCAGATGATCCAGCAATTTGTTTGTGGACCGGTGCTTATAACCGGCTTCCTGCTCATGAGGCTTATCCATGTAGTCCTGTCGTTCAACCGCATATTTGCGAACACTGTTGATGACGATGTGGGTATGAATATTACCGGAGCTATTGTGTCCATCCGTATGAGTGACTACCAATGCCTGATAGCCGGGAAAGTTTTTGCGGGCAAATTCCAGACAAAGAGCCTGGGCCTTTTCTCCGGTAAGTCCACATTCTGTTGCGTCTGCCGGGTCAAAACTGATGATGTAATGGTGACTTTTGATATCTCCTCTTTTCTGATTTTTGTGAAAAAACTGATTAGTCCTCTCGCACTCTTTGTCAAAAGACATCGGATCGCAATTCAGTCCATCCATATAAAATTCTTCCCGCAGAATCTTTCTGCCGGAATCATCGAAAATCGGTTTTCCTGTTTTTTCATTGTGTTGAAAAAGCAAATATTCCAGAGCATCAGAATAGTTCGCATTTCTGCTTTTAATGTGTTTGATTATGGCCATGTAATTCACCTGCCATTCGTAATACTTCTTTTCTCAAAGAGAACAGCTCGGAAATACATTGCCGGATTTCATCCTTTATTTCCTCAGACCATTCTCCGCCGGTGTTAAAATACCTTGCAATCTGATTGAGATTCGATCCGATTTTTCCGTATTCACTGACCAGCTTCCGAAGTTCATCCATGTCAGCTATCACCTCGATGGTGTTTGTAATTTCCTTTTCAAGAAGTAATTTTCTTAGATACTCTGATCTGGAAATTCGAAGAATAGATGCCCCCTGATCTAAAAGAGCCATCTCTGCATCAGTAAGTCGTACAGCTACAAAATTTGGATGTGTAACTTCTTTTCTTTTATTTGTTCTCTCCATATTCCTCCCTTCCAACGGAATCATTCATCACATTGTGATGCCAACATAGGTATAAATGGCTGTCCCTTCCATTTGTACCATTGTTGCTGCGACCACTTTTTCAGTGGAAGCCAAAAGACATCTGTGATGTCAAAAACGAGGGCATGGGGAAACGGAATCCCCATCAAGATGAAAACCCGTAAGTGTAACAGTTGCCAAAATGGCACTACTGTTAAACACGGGTGGATCTTGCTCTTAGAAAAAGAACCTCTCACTTATATGGGAGATGAGAGCACCTTATACAACATGGAAATGAAAAAAACCTCGCTATGGAAGAAATATGATTTTGTTGATATAATCAGAATATGATTCTGGAGGGTGAACAGATGGGATTATTTCGGAAAAAAGGAAGATCTGACATAGATGCATGGGCAAAAGCCATGATCCAGGGATATAAGAAGGGGATGCCGATAGATAAAGCACTTTTGGAGCAGGCAACTGACCAGAGCATCAGAAATGACTGCCGGATTATTAGAGAAAGTGTTCAGATCGTCATGCGTTCTTCTGATTATGAGGTTCGTGAAGAACGGAAAAAATTAATTGAAGAAAGATATCAGCACCTGAAAACTCTGCTTCCCTTTGCAGATGCGGATCAATTGAAATTATATGATGAGGCAATGGAACAGATCGATTGTCTGAATCAGCAGATTGAAAGCAGAAACGAAACACAGAAAGCAAATATCCGGCAGAGAAGAAAGCAAAAGCAGGATGCATTCTGGGAAGTGACTGGTGCTTCTTATATGATGGATGAGTTCAGTGATGCAAAGAAAAAGAAGAAATGAAATGACGTGGAGGAACGATAGATGGTAAAACCGATAATGAAAGACGTGTTCTTTCTGGGACAAAAATCAGAACCGGCGACAAAGGCAGATATCCAGGTTGGAAGAGACCTGCAGGATACCTTACAGGCAAATCGTGCCGGTTGTGTGGGTATGGCGGCAAATATGATCGGTGTGAAAAAAAGAGTCATTATTGTGAATATGGGATTTGTAGATATCGTGATGTTTAATCCGGTACTGCTGAGTAAGGATACTCCGTATGAGACAGAAGAAGGATGTCTCTCTCTTACCGGCGTGAGAAAAACCACAAGATATGAAAATATCGAAGTGGAATATTATGATATGAACTGGAAAAAGCAGCGGCAGAAACTGAGCGGCTGGTCGGCACAGATCTGCCAGCATGAGCTGGATCATCTGGAAGGGATTTTGATTTAAGATATTTTTGAAATAACAGGAGTGACTGCTTATGGCATCGGAACGAACGGACGAATTGTACAAGGTTTTGCTGGACAGAGGATATCCAAAAGAGTTCTGTGCGGAAATAGCCTATAAAAATATGAATACAGATTATACCGCAACCCGGATGCTAGGATATTTGTACCGGGTGACGAATCCCCGGATTGAAGATCTGGTGGATGAGATGCTGGCGATCTTAAGTGACCGGGATGCGATTATCCAGAAAAAAGAGATGGAACATGCCCAGGCGGTGATCAATGAGATCTACAGAAATGGGTTGTAGGAAATCAGTGAAACTTTCAAGGCGCAGGGGAAGTAAATTTCTCCTGGGCTTTTTTTCTGCCAAAAGCCGTGCAACTAAATGAGATTTGAGACTCTTTTATTTATTAGTCACTATAGTTGTGATATAATAAATTGTCTGAATCGGATAAGATGAACTTATGAAAAGGAACTAATATGATAAGAAATAATATCGAAGTTGATGTAAAAACAAAATGTATAGAAAATGGAATTACTCAAGCTCAACTGGCAGAAGACATTGGAACAACAGCTCCTTATGTCAATCGTATCATCAAAAAGCAAGAAGGCGTTTTAAATAAGACCTTTGTTCAGATGATAGAATCTTTAGGGTATGATATCGAATTTCGTTATGTCGAACGTAAAGAAGCTAAATAACCTATTATAGTACGCTAAAATTACATATCCTATGTAAAATACAAATGGAGGTTTACTATGGGAGAAATAATAAAGATTGATTCTGCGAATCAAGGAGATACAGAAATGATTCGAGATGAAAGGGGAATCATGGAAAGTGCACAAAACATTCTATCCGATACCCTTTCCGATACAACAAATAGAAAAACACTGAGTATGCCTATTGCTCAATTAGCAACTCTGGGTGCTGGTGTGTCATCATTGCTACCAGCTTTACGAACAATCACTCAGACAACAACAATTGAAACACAGGGATTATATAGGCTTGCAAATGAAGCTGTCGGAGATACATTAAAGGTAGCCAAAAACGGAAATTTTTGGGGTGCTTTCAAAACAGCAGAAGGTACGTCAAAGTTTGCTCAGCTACAAGCAGCTGGACCTCTCACAGCTACCACGGAAGCTGTCGCTGCAGTAAATCCTGCAATAATGCTGATGGCTGTTGCACTTTTTTCTGTAGAACAGCAATTGGGAGAAATAAAGGAGATGCAAGAACAGATAATCGCATTTCTTGAGATTGAAAAGGAAGCTGAAATTGAAGCAGACGTTAAAGTGTTATCAGATATTCTTGAAAAATACAAAACGAATTGGGACAATGAGTATTTTATATCTAATAATCATAAGCTGGTCCTTGATATTCAACGTACAGCACAAAAAAATATTGATGGATATCAGAAAAAAGTCAATGGCATATTAAAAGGGAAAAAATTGGCACTTGCACATGTACAGGTAAACATGACATTAAAAGACCTGTTAAAGAAATTTAAATACTATCGCCTATCTCTCTATACATTTTCAATGGCGTCATTGATGGAAATAATGCTAAGCGGGAACTTTAGAGAGGAATATATCTTAGGAATAAAAACTAAAATTGAAAAGATGTCCATGGAATATCGTGAGTTATTTCAACAGTGTTCAGTATTCCTTGAAAAAATGAGTAAGGGTTCTATTGATACAAATATTCTCAAAGGCATTGGAAATGCAAGTAAGGCTGTTGGGAAATTAATTGGCAGTATACCGGTTGTTAAAGAGGGACCTGTGGATGAATTCCTTGAAGAAAGCGGAGCTTCTATTAGAGAGAGTGCAGAAGCTATTGAATCTGGAATTTTGCAGGAATTTGCGCTTATAAGCAATCCCCAGACTGGTATTTATACAGCCAAAATGGAGGATATGATTCAGATATATAATCATACAGAACAGATTTGTTTTGATGAAAATAAAATTTATTTAATTGCAGGTTAAGGATAAGAGTTATGAAAAAGAAAATTATTGTACTATTATTGGCAATGTCAATGACGGCCTCAATTGTAGGATGTGGTGGAAACACCACTCCTTCTGATTCATCAATTTCAACAACAGATACAAAAGAAGAATCTGTTGTAGTGGAGCCAACCGAAGAGGATTCTACCGAAGTGAGTGAGTCTGTAGATGATAATATAATTGGAGAAAATTATGAAAATACATTAACTACAGATGAAGGAGCTGAACTTGCTGAAACAGAAGAAGCTGAAGAAGTGTTATCAAATACACAGCGCAATTCCGTAAACATGTTGAATTACATGACTGTTTTGACTCAAAGAATTAATCAGGCACCTAATAATCAAGCATTTCTTGAAGATGTTTATTCTTCTTTGAAGAATGATCTTTATCCAAATGCTGTTGATAGTAAAACGCAAGCGCAATCAACAAATCTTCTTGATACCATTAATGGTTATCGAATGATTTCCGTTAAAAGAGATCGATTAGAGTACATATATGAGCAAAATCGAGCTCAGGCATTAAGGCAGGCCATTCCCAATCCGATGGGATTATTAAGTGCAGTTCAGTCTGGAAGTACACTGAAAATGGCAGCATCCGTGTTATATATGGCTGTTGATGCTAAGAGCAGTTACGATTCAGCTACGTCTCAGGCAGATCTTCAATACTTGAAGGATGGATGGGAATTAGATGATGAATCAGCAGATGAATTACATAATAGTACTAAAAATGCTTTGAATTACATGTATAACATGGTTAGGGATTATGATCTTCCAGGTGATTATGCTTTGAATGATGAATCTGTGGAAGCGTTTGTAACATGGACCGCAAAGGATAATCTTGTAAGCAAAATCTCTTGGTTAGAAAGTAATCAGAACACCTACGAACAATTCGGCCCTTATTGGTTGGAACTTGTTAAAGATTATTATGATTCTGAAGAGTATGCGAACTGCCTAAATGCTCTATACAAATATGAAGGTATCTCTACAAGAATTTTCCGTAAGGATCTAGATTACGCAAAAGTGTTACCAATGGCAATAATTGCAGCTAGAGAAACAATGTCAGAGAGTGATTATATTACCTTTGCTGATAAGTATTGTGATTTGATTCTTTCAAATACAAAAAAATATAAAGATGGAGAAGATTTCGATTGGAGTATTCGATATTTTACAGCTCAGATATATATTGATCTTTTTGCAAAAACTGAAAATCGCGCATACCTAGAAAATGCATATGTTATTGCATTTGAAAATGTAAATATTCTTGCGGACGGTCAAAGAGCTCAGAATGAAATATATTTGGCTGATATTAAGAAAGTAGAAGTCAAGAAAGGATCAACCAAAAGAGAGAAAGAAGAAGCCAAAGAATATAACAAAGCCTTGGAAAAAGAACGCAAAATTGCTTTGCCACCTGTAAACGAGTCTCTTTATTTAAATTGTGATTTATTATTTGCCTTAGCTGATGAAATGGATATTTCGCAGAAAGAAAAAGATAAAATCGTTTCTATTCTTCACGAAAATAGTGATCCAATCTTTCTGACAGAAGCATTAGATAATAGATTTTGGTTTGGGAAAAATACTGGCGATATTAAAGCAGACGATATTTCTATCGAATTCAATGGCGAAAAGTTGATTATTCCAGCAACATGTATTTCCGATCGCTCAACTATTTCACTTACCATTTCAAATGGAAAAAAAGATACCGTTATAGATGATTGGATAGTAGATGAAGTAAAGCGACCAAAAAAAGCTGGTGTATCTGATTACACAGTTACTTACATGAGCGAGAAAGCTGAAAAGTACAAATATCAGGATGGTGACGTTATTACTATTTCCGTTACACCAGTAGCAGAATCACCTGACAAAAATCTAGTATTTGTATATAACACCAAAAAAGTAAAAAAGGCATTTATTATAAATAGTATTGCTTTTGAAAGGAAGAAAAAATGATTAAGCGTATAACTGCTTTTTGCCTTTCATTGGTATTGGTATCAAGTGTTCCTATAACGACCTATGCCGCCTGTAACAATCAGCAAAGCGAAACCTATGTTACACAAATTATTTTTGGAGACAATGCTTTGCAACGCCAATCAGACGATAATGTAAAGTTGCTGATGGACGCACTATATTTGTGCAGTGAGCAATCTGATAACTTGGGGCAAGAGAAGCTCGATAATTTGAAGTTGCACAAAGTAAGAAAAGTACCTTCATTATCAAACATTAATATAAAAAATGATTGTTTGTTGGATTGCTCTCACAACAGTTGGGAATATGAGTATAAAAACAACGTTGAGGTTAAGAATACAAGAAAGAAAATACTTAATAACAGCGTAAATAAGGTTTTTGACTTTGGATTCATTAACAACTTATTTGGTAGTTCAAGTGGTAAGTGCGAAAGCTTTTCAGCACTTCTTTACTACTCTCATATTTTGTCAGATTATTTAGCAAGTGATCCGTCTGAAACAACTGCCAATGTAAAAGGAAAAGCTATTGAAGGATATTCCGGTCAACCGTATGTAACAATTAATGGCGATAAGCCTTATTTTACCGCACAAGAAAAAAAGAATATTGGATCATATTATGAGTATAGTGGTATGGATTCTTATGGAAGATGTGGCGTTGCTTATGCTTGTTTAGACAAAGAAGAAGTAACCAAATCTAGTCCACGAAAAAGCATCACACGCATTACTCCGTCTGGATGGAGTTTTGACAAATACCCTAATATAGTTAATTCTGATGCCGGTGCTGCATTTCTGTATAATAGATGTCATCTTATTGCGCATGGACTAGGCGGTGCAGACGACAAGAATAATCTGATTACGGGAACTCGTTATATGAATGCAGATATCATGAAACCATTAGAAAGTGATGTCATGGATTATATAAAAAAAACTGGGAATCATGTTTTATACAGAGTGACGCCAGTATATAAGAGTGATAATCTTGTGGCATCGGGGGTTCAAATGGAAGCATATTCGATAGAAGATTCTGGTGAAGGAATTTGTTTTAATCGATATTGTTATAATGTTCAACCAGGGGTTCGTATTAATTATATGAATGGGAAAAGTGAAGTTTCTGATGTAACATTCGAAAAAGACAATGTCCTTCCATTTGCAACATACAATCCAAGTGAACAGAATCCTGATTTGATTTATGAAATGAAAAAGCATTTGAAGATTTTATTTGATAATCCAGATACAAAAATGACCTATGATTCTATGATTAGTCAGATTGATGCAATAGCAACAGATGCAAGAAAGGTCGGAATAAACGACGAAAATCCTGCCAAATGTTATCTTGAAACAAAGGAACTAGAGTATGAATATTTTGAAGTATTGAAAACTTATGTTCCAATGATGTTAGAAAAACAGGAATTTTTTAAATCAGCATTTCAATAAACTAAAAAATGGTTGATGACGTAAGTCTTCAGCCATTTTTTTGATTGCCAGTCAAAAAACAAGCAACGAGCATTTGCCGTAATATATTTATTGATAACACAATAAAACATGATATAATTAAATACAACATTATTAAGGAATGGGGTTGGACTATGAAAAAGAAACTATTAACGATTGTTATAGCAATGACCATGATTTCTTTAACCGCATGTGGTAATGCAGTTGATAACACCAAAAAGGCAGTTGAAACTTATAATGAGGCTGTTAAAACCTACAACGAACAAGCTGGAGAATATATAACTGCATCTCAAGCAACGGTTGATGCAAACGAAGAGTTAAATAGCGCTATGACTGCCGCCCAGGAGGTAATTAACAAAGGAGAAGAACCTTTTGACGAAGAAACACTTGCCACTCTTAAAGCAGCAATCAGTACGGCCTCTGAGAAACAGGTAGCTGATCCTGAACTTCTTCCAGTATATGAAGAAGTGACAGTAGATGAGAATGCTTCTAAGGAAGATTTGAAAGCTATGAAAGAAAAGGCAGAATCTGATACAAAAGCAATTCAAGAAGTTGCTGTTCCAGATGAAATCCCAGAAGTTCCAAATTATTCTGAAAACATTACAGCAATTAATGAGGCAAAAAAGGCTTACGAAGATAGCATTCAAGGATTAAAACAAATCACTGCACCAACAGATGACTTTGTTATGGATCGATTAAAAAATATTGAAACAATTGCAGAAATGGCACCTGTTACAGAAGCCCATGATCCAAATGGACAATTAAATAAGCAAGGTGGTTACATTGGATGTATTTATTTTAGGGACACGCAGGTAGATCGTTCCAAATTATATATTGAAAAAGATAACGTTATTGATATCGGAACAGACGGCGGCGGAGCGATTGAAGTATATACTACCAAAGAAGAGGCAACATCAAGAAGCGATTATCTTGGCACATTCGATTCGACAGGATTTGCTTCTGGATCTCATTACGTATACGGAACACTTGTAATTAGAACTTCTAATTATCTCAACGGAACTCAGCAAAAAGAGCTTACCCAGAAAATATTAGATGAATTGATTAAAGTTAAATAAAATTAAATGCATGGGCAGATATCTCAAATGGTATCTGCCCTTTCTTCGTATAATTCATTTCATACGGAGGTTTCTTTTTGCCAATTTTTCTCATCTTGACATTTTTTTACTAAAACATGTTGTATAAGCCCCTCTGAAACTTTGGATATATAGAGGGACATTTATATCCGCGAGCAACGAGCCAAGCGGACATGCTTGCATGCCCATTTGGCGACTGCCGCGAGAGCCAAATGCCCCGTCACTTGCGGGAGTATTTGGCATGTCGCCTCCAAAATAATGAAATGTGAGGTAATGACATATGTCAGAGAAAAGATGTTATACAGTAAAAGAGTTACAGGAAATTCTTGGAGTCAGCAGACCGACAATATATAACCTTCTGAAGAAAAATGAGTTCCGGTGGATCCAGCTGGATGGCGGAAAGTACCGTATTTCCAAAAAGAGCTTTGATGACTGGCTGGATAAGCTGCCGGAATCTTCCAACTAATCTCCTATCCGGATGAAAAATCGACATCCTAAATTTTTTTGAAAAAGTGCGGTATGGTATGGGAAGAAGGAGGAAAGCTTCATGGATGAGAAGGGAAAAATGAATACTGGGGAATACGAAGAACTGATAAAGGGAGTGGAAGCAAACAGCCCATACAAGAGACTGTCTTCTGCAAAAAAGAAATGGATGAGTGTTTCTGAGATGGGCGAGCTTTTAGGGCTTAAAAAGACGGATCGGTATTGGCTGGTACATAAAAACTTTTTTGAGACCAAAGAGATTGCCGGAAAGATGCGGGTCAATATTGAGAGTTTTGAAAAGTGGTATGCAAATCAGATTAAATATCATAAAGTCAACGGAGAAGAACCGGGAAAGGAATTGAAAGAATGGTCTTATTCTGTTCCGGAACTTGCAGAAATGCTGGAAGTTACGGATGGTGTCGTTTATGACCTGATCAAGCGAAATAATATCGAAGTCGTGATTGTGGATTACTGGAAACGTGTACCAAAAGCTGTATTTCAGAAATGGTATGACGGACAGTCCAGATACCGCACGAAGGATGATAAAAAGAGGGATGCCGAAATGGAGGCCGCTACTCTCACTATGCCGGAAATGGCCAGACAGCTGGGAATCACCAGAAATCAGGTATATGGCATCCTGAATAGTCAAAAGTATCAGCATTTCTTTGAGTTCGTCACGATCGCTGATCGAAAAAGAATCACGAAGGAAAGCTTTCAGAAGTTTCTGGACGGGCAGGATGAATATCATCTGGATCCGGCGAACGATTATGAAGAACTGGCAATGGAAGAAAATGTGGCACTGGCGAATTATCGGAGAAAGAAACTGGCACAGACCGGGGAACGAGGAAGGAATGGCAATCTGCAGTATCTTACTATAGATGAAGCAGCCTTTATGGCAAAGGTCAGCCGGTCCATGATAAATGTCTGGTACACAAAAGGATATTTTCCGGTTGTAAAAATAAGGAATCATGTTCGGATCAAACGAAAAGAATTTGAAGCATGGCTGGAAAAGAGAAATACAGAAAGGGGCTGTTAGATTATGGCATCGATCAGAGAACGAAACGGAAAATTTAATGTGATCTATTCCTATACTGATGCAGACGGGAAACGGAAGCAGAAATGGGAAACTTATGCTACAAAGGCAGAGGCAAAGAAACGCAAGAAAGAAATCGAGTATAAAGAAGAAATGGGATCCATGATAATCCCGCAGTGTAAAACCATGAAGGATCTTCTGGCAGAATACGTTGCCCTGTATGGAAAAGACAACTGGGCATTATCTACGTATGATGGAAATGTTTCTCTCATAAATAATTATATCCTTCCGATCATCGGGGATGAAAAACTGTCGGAGATCAATACCCGTTTTATTGAAAAATATTATCAGAGGTTGTTGAAAGCTCCGGCTGTGGTCAATCCTATGATTGGGAAAAGAAAGAATGAATATGTATCTACCAGTACCATCAGAGATATCCATAAACTCCTCCGAAGCTGTTTTAAACAGGCTGTCAAATGGGAGTTGATGGAGAAGAATCCTTGTATCTATGCGACCGTACCAAAACATAAAACAAAGAAACGGGAGATCTGGACTGCCGAAACTCTGATGTACGCACTGGAAGTATGTGAGGATGATCGGCTAAAGCTGGCAATGAATCTTTCCTTCTCCTGCTCTCTCCGGATCAGTGAGCTTCTGGGGCTTACCTGGGATTGTGTGGACATCTCGGAGGAAGCAATTGAGGAAAACCGGGCATATCTGTTTATCAATAAGGAATCCCAGCGGGTGAGCAAATCCGCTTTAAAAGAGCTGGATGCAAAAGATGTGCTGCTGATATTTCCAGAAAAAAGCAAGACCAATAAAACAGTCCGTGTTTTGAAAACACCGAAGACAGACAGCAGTGTCCGAAAGGTTTTCCTTCCAAAGTCTGTCGCAAAGATGCTGATCGAATGGAAAGAAAAACAGGATGAGACAAAGGAAGTTCTTGGAGATGAATACATGGACTATAACCTGGTCATGGCAAGTACGTTTGGTCTTCCTTTGGGGGATGGCGCGATCCGGAAGCCATTAAATCAGTTGATTAAGGACTATGATCTCCCACCGGTTGTTTTCCACTGGTGTGGTATAAAAAAAGTTGACATCTTATTCTCAAGGATTTCATGATAGAATCAAGAGAATAAGGAGGTACTCAAAATGGCACGTAAATATGACCATGAATACAAAGTACAGGCAGTTAAGTTA
>NZ_JAFBIX010000015.1 GCF_021531895.1 Faecalicatena contorta
TAATCAATCGGCTTCGCCGCAAATTTTGAGCGATTTGTCAAGCGTTTTTTGCAAAAAAGTGGGTGATTTTTTGAGATAAGGGTCGGAAAGCCTTATAAAATCAGGGCTGAAGATTCCGAGAAGTTATATATGGAAAAAGGAGGAAAATAATATGCCAGAGGTTCAAGAATTATTACCATTTATTATACCACTTGTCATTGTAGAATTTGTATTTCTTATTTATACTGTTCATCATATTTTGACACATCAGACTTATAAGAGAGGGAACCGTGTTCTATGGATGATCGTTGCGATTGTCGGTATGGAATTTATCGGACCAATTCTATACTTCCTTCTCGGAAAAGAGGATAGTTGATATGGATATGTTGACACTTTCTCATGTTGCAAAACATTTTGGAGAAAAACAGGTGTTAAAAGATGTGTGCCTTCATGTACCGGAGCATACGGTCTTTGGATTCGTTGGACAAAATGGAGCTGGAAAGACCACATCTATGAAGCTGATCCTGGGGCTTCTGGCCTGCGACAGCGGTGAGATTGAGGTGAATGGAATGCCGGTGAGGTATGGCAATACAGCGACCAATCGTTTTATCGGTTATCTACCTGATGTACCGGAGCTCTATTCCTTTATGACGTCTCGGGAATATTTGAGATTCTGTGGCGAGATTACAGGTATGCCGACAAAGGAAATCAAAAACCGCAGCCAGGAATTACTGGAACTGGTAGGGCTGGCAGAAGAGAAACGTCGGATTAAAGGCTTCTCACGTGGGATGAAGCAGAGACTTGGAATTGCCCAGGCACTTTTGAACCGGCCGAAGTTGTTGATCTGTGACGAGCCGACTTCGGCTCTTGACCCGGTCGGACGTAAAGAATTGCTGGATATTCTGGTGGAGGCAAAAGAACAGACAACAGTGCTGTTCTCTACCCATATTCTCTCTGACGTGGAGCGCATCTGTGATGAGCTTGCATTTCTACATGACGGAAAGATTGCTGTTCAGGGAACCATGGAAGAAGTACGGAAGATACGGAAAGCTACAGGAACAGAACTGGAGATGGAAGATCGGCAAGGGATTGAAAAACTTCGAAGGGCATTTCCGTTTCTGAAATTAATCGGCTCTCATCGTCTGCTGTTGGAGAATCCAGAACAATTACCAGATATACTGCATTTTCTGGCAGATAAGAAGATGCCTGTTCTGCGCATAGAACGAAGGGAACCGACATTAGAAGATCTGTTCATGGAGGTGATTGGAAAATGATGGCATTTTTGAAAAAGGAATGGATGGAGCTTATTCGTACGGGTCGTGTGTGGATGTTGTTATTGATCTTTATTTTGTTTGGGATTATGAATCCTGCTATGGCGAAGCTTACACCGTGGATGATGGAGATGATGTCAGATTCTCTGGCGGATGCAGGCTTTTTGCTTACAGATGTTAAGATAGATGCAATGTCTTCCTGGACACAATTCTATAAGAACATCCCCATCGGACTGATCATATATGTGTTGATGTGCAGTGGAATATTTACCACAGAATATCAGAGAGGAACATTGATTCCGGTGGTGACTAAAGGACTGTCACGGGGAAAGATTCTTCTGGCGAAAGCGGTGATGCTGTTTGGAATGTGGACAGTACTGTATACTCTCTGTTATGGAATCACATATGGATATAATGCGTATTTTTGGGACAACAGCATCGCAGAGCATCTTTGGTTTGGCGCTGTCTGTTACTGGGGATTTGGTCTATGGGTCATTGCAGTATTGATACTTTTTTCTGCGATATGTGACAGCAATACTCAGGTTCTGCTGGGAACGGGTGCAATTGCTCTGGGGGTATATTTTATAGGCATGTTCCCACAATTACAGGATTATCTGCCAACAAAATTGATGGATGGAATGACATTGCTTCAGGGCGGTGCAAAACCAGAAGATTATTATGTGAGTCTGGCAGTGGCTGTGGGAATGGCTGTATTATGTCTGGTAATGTCTTGTATTTGCTTTCATAAAAAGCAGTTATGACCTTTTCTATAAAAATAACACATTTTTCTGCTATCTTTGAGAAGCGGTCTCGGTTACAATATCAGTAAAGGGGTGAATGAGTATGCTGCGAATGGAAATTGCCTTATTACTGATATTGTTTTTTGTGGCTATGATTTATTTTTCGGCGGGAAGAAAACATACAATGCTGCATCGGACATTTTCAATCCTGCTGGTTGTGATTCAGATTCATCTGGTATTTGATGCTGTTACGATCTATACGGTGAATCATCTGGAAGCGGTACCGTTGACGTTGAATGATATTCTGCATCGGTTTTTCATCGGAACGATGGTGCTGATTGTATATCTGTTTTATCAGTATATTGCGATACTGGTAGAAGAAGAGACCGGAAAGCCTCGGAATTTTGACCTTGCAGCAAGAATCTATCTTGTGGTGGCTGAATTGGGAGCGATGCTTTTGCCGGTTCACTATGCCGTTACAGAGAAGGGGAATTATTCCGATGGAATCCATGCAAATGTATGCTATGTCAGCATGGCATTCTATCTTCTCCTGTGTGTATGGATGTTATTGTCTAACTGGAGAGAGATTGACCGGAAAAAGAAGTTTGCCATTGGTGCAGCCCTTGTAATTGAGGTATGCGTATCACTGTTGCAAGCAGTCAATCCGACCTGGCTGATCAGCGGTATGGGGCTTACCTTAATGACCATGTCTTTTTATCTGACTTTGGAGAATCCAGACATCCTCCGGGCAGAACTGACGGAGCAGAAGATGTCCATGCTATACCTGAAAAGTCAGGTCAATCCACATTTTCTCTATAATACTCTTGATACGATCCGTATTCAGGCACAATTGAATCATGATAAGCCGGTTGCCGATCTTCTGATGCGGCTGGTAGACTTTTTCCGCCTGAGTGTAAAGATAGATCGTCAGATGGTTGCCTTAGATGATGAACTGGAATTGTTGGAGTCATATATGGATCTGATGTGTTATCGGTATCCGGAACTGGTGTGCAATTATGATATTGACCCGAATCTCGGAGGTGTTTTGGTTCCGAATTTTATCCTGCAGCCGATTGTGGAAAACAGCTTGCTGCATGGATTGAAAAATAAGGGATATCGGGGAGAAGTGAAGATCTCCGCTCAAAGATCAAAACTGAAGGAATCGTTTATGGAGATTCAGGTGTCTGACACGGGCAGTGGTTTTGCAGAAGGGAAGAAAGAGAAAATCGAGGATTTACTTCGACATTATGATAAGCAGGCCCCGAAGCTGGAAGGGAACAGTATCGGTATCTTGAATGTTCAGAAGCGGATCAAACTGCTCTGTGGCAGAGAATGTGGATTATGGTATACAGAGAATATTACAGGAGGTGTGACGGCACATCTGTTGTTGACCATGGATGAAGGGAAGGGTGCGAGATGAAAAAGCTGAGAGTATTGCTGGTAGATGATGAGATTATGATTCGGGAAGGCTTCAAGCGATTGTTTGATTGGGAAGCACATGACTGTGAAGTAGTAGGCGAGGCAGCAGATGGCATGGAAGCATTAGCCCAGATTGATGCATTGCGCCCGGATATTGTAATCATGGATATTAATATTCCTATTATGAGTGGACTAAAAGTAATTCAGGTCAGCCGCATCAAGCATCCGAAGATCGCTTATGTGATCGTATCAGGATATGATGATTTCTCTTATTGTCAGCAGGCACTCAGACTGCAGATTACGGACTATATTCTTAAACCAGTAGATTATGAGGAATTCGGTATCTGTATAGACAATCTGAAAATCTCTCTGTATGAACAGCGGATGGCAGAGGAACACGAGCCGAAAGAACAAGGGGAACGCGTAATCATAGGGATTACCCGGTATCTGCAGGAACATCTGGAAGAAGAGGTGAGCCTTTCCGTTCTTGCCGAAGAATTTCACCTGAACCCACAATATATCAGCCAGCTTTTTAAGAATGAGATTGGAGTAGGATTTCTTGCCTATCTGACCAATATTCGGATGGAAAAAGCAAAGAAGCTATTGCTCTCAACTTCATTTCCGATTGCGGAGATTGCACAGAAGACGGGATATGGAGACTACCGGGTATTCACAAAAGTGTTCAAGAAAGCGGAAGGAATCACACCGTCTCAATATAGGAGAGAGTTCCTGGTGGCAGGAGAAATCTGAGCCTGTAATTCTGATACCTTTTTCCGATGAATATTTTCATGAATTCTGTGGCAAAACTACGGGTGCGATTGACGTGGGAAATGGAAAACATGTTCATTTTATCAAGGATTGTACCGAAGAAGAGGATAACCACAAGCATGAATTTCAGGCTGCAACATTGATTGACAGTCCGACAGACTTTAAGTGTAAATAATGAAATCTGGATGCTCCGGAGTGTTCCAGGGTATCTTTACCACAGGGTACTTTTTTGATACAATGAAAAAAACGAAAGAGAGGCTAGTGTATGCAGGGGATTTTTGAATCAATTAATGGGATTTTTGCCTTTGTAGGTCCGTTATCGGATTTTCTGTGGGATTTCCCAACGAATTTTGAGTGGTATTCATCGATTCCGCTTCTTGGAAATTTTTCATTTGCAATCATATTGCTTTTGGGCTCTGGAATTTTTTTCAGTTTCCGAATCGGTTTTATGCAGGTGACCTATTTCAAAAAGGGAATTAAGATTATGACGGAGAAGAGGAAGGTTGATACCGGAATCTCTCCACTTGCAGCGTTCCTGTTAAGTTCTGCCATGCGTGTAGGACCGGGAAATATTATCGGAGTTACAGGTGCCATAGCGGTGGGAGGTCCGGGAGCCCTATTCTGGATGTGGATATCTGCATTTTTCGGAATGGCAGTGGCTTACATGGAAGGTGTGCTGGCGCAGATCTTTAAAGAGAAGAAAAATGATGAATTTATCGGAGGGCTTCCATTCTATGGAAGAAAACTTCTGGGAAATAAAGTCTGGATTGGAGTGTTCCTATCCGTGCTTTATATCTTATATGCCCTCTGTTGTCTGCCGGCACAGGGATTCAACGTGGTATCCTCTGTGGGAAGAATGGCTGAGATCGTAACAGGAGCAACGATTGCGACAGATTCTGCATTTTATTATGCAGTGGGAGCGTTGATCATTGTATTGACAGCTGTCATAGCTTTTGGCGGAATTAAGAAAGTAACCAAGTGGACGGATAAGATGGTTCCGGTAATGGCGGTACTTTATATCATAACGGTGTTGATACTGATTCTCTTAAATCTTGGTTCGGTTCCGTATTTCTTCCGTGCAGTTTTTGGCGGTGCGTTTAAGCCGGAAGCGTTCTTTGGCGGAATGTTCGGAACCGTCCTGGCACAAGGTGTGAAGCGTGGATTGATGTCGAACGAGGCTGGTCAGGGTACAATCACCATGTCTGCAGCCGCTTCTGACGCAAAGCATCCATGTGAACAGGGTATCCTGGCATCTATCGGGGTGTTCCTGGATACCATCGTGATCTGCACACTTTCAGGGTTTGTTGTAGTTATGGCGCACTGCTGGGATGGACCGGATGCAGCGGCTTGGGCAGAACTTGACAAGCTTCCGAAGTTTACAGAGTCTATTGCGACACTGACACCGGGAACAGCAGCCAATGCACTGGTGACCTTTGTGATTACATTGTGTTTCTGCATGTTTGCATATACCTGTCTTCTGGGAATGATCAGCTTCTCTGAGATTGCAGCCAATCGAATCCGTAAGGATAAAGGCTTCATTAATGTAGTCAGAGGAATTGCACTTTTTGTAGCAGCATTTGGTATTCTGTGTAATATTGCCGGTCTGGAATTGGGAAACTTATGGGCATTTTCGGATCTTGGAAATATCCTGATCGTGTTCTTCAACGTTCCGATCGTCTATGTGGGAGCGAAATATGTGCTTCGTGCTACAAAGCATTATAAGAAAAATGATGGGACGCCATTTACTTCGGAAGTGGTTGGAAGAACAGACTGTACGTTCTGGGATGAACGGGCAGAGAAATGATACTTAAAATGTAAAATAGCTTTCTCAGGGAATGGAACCTTGAGAAAGCTATTTTTTAATTACATGAACATATTCTGTGTTCCTACATAACGGATGCCATCTTCAAATACTCTTTTTCCTCCAAGAGTTACCAGTTTGACATCGTTTAGAAGAGTAATGTCTTTACTTAAGTCACCGCCGACCACGAGGAGGTCTGCATCCAAGCCTTCTTTGACCAATCCGCGTTCATTTTCAAAACCAAGCACTTTTGCAGGATTGGAGGTTGCAGTCTGGATGGCCTGAACTGGTGTGATTCCATATTCCACCATATACTGCAGCTCTCTAGGAAGTGGCAGCAAAGGAGAACCATAGACTACCATATCGGTTCCGGCAAGAACGGTTACGCCTGTGTCGTAAAATTTCTTGAAATTGTCACGGTAAGCCTTGTATGCTGGTTCGAAATATTCCCAGTTGGCCATTTCTTTCTGCATGACTGGATCATTGACCGGTTTGCCGGCACATTCTTCCAGATTCTTCTTGGTAATCTCATACAGATATGTATAAGCCATGATTGTAGGCGTCCATGCAAGTCCCTTTTCAGCCATCTGCTGTGCCTGTTCATAGGTCATAAAGGTACCATGCTCAATGGTATCAAATCCAGCATCAATACTCATCTGGATACCTGGCTGTGTTCCGGCGTGAATTCCACATTTAATTCCTCTTCTGTGACATTCATCGACAGCTGCATCCAGTTCTTCCTGGGTATATTCTGGAATGTGGCTGCGGTGGGTTGTGAGGATTTTGATCCATTCAGCACCGTCACGCACCTGACGACGAATCTCCTTACGAATCTCCCAAGGTCCATCCACCTGTGCGATATCATCATCCCATCCATGGCCACCGGTCATGCACATTCCATTATCAACATGCGTGATTCTTGGAATCGTGATAAATCCCTTTTCTGCGGCTAATTTTAAAGTCGCACACAGTTTTCTTGCAGATGTCATATCACGTACACTGGTGATGCCGCGTTCAAAAGCGGACTGCGCATGCTGGACTGCAAATAATGTGATCAGCTGATCGTTGTAATTGAAGCTGTCCGGCTGTGAAAACCAGTAGCCAAGATGCACATGCATATCACAAAGTCCTGGTAAGAGCGTTGCATCCCCATAATCCTTTACTTCTTTTTCAGGAAACTCTGCGATGAGTTCTTCTTTGGTGCCGATTTTCTTGATCTTGCCATCTTCAATGGCAACCGCCTGATCTTCAAGAACGGTCTTTCCGTCGCCGGTAATCATGTGTTTTGCGCTAATAATCATAGTAATTCCCTGCCTTTGTTTATTTATTGACATAATTATAACGCATATTGATAAGAATAGCTATCCTTGTACTAGATAATAGTGAAAAAAATATCATATGAAAAGTTTAAAAAAATGGCTTGACTTCTGGAAAATCAGTGTATATGATTCGTATGTCGGTGTTTATCAAATGCAAAATAATTATAGTTATTGAGGTAGTTTTATGAATTATAACAAAATTTTACAGGGGATTCTTGATATTGGAGAAGCAATGCTGCAAAGTGGTGCAGAGAATTTCAGACTGGAAGACAGTCTGTACAGAATGTGTAAAAGTTATGGATTTACACGGTATGATGTATTTGTAATTCCGAGTAATATCCAGATAACAGTGGAAACACCGGAAGGGGATATTATCACTCAGATCCGGCATATTGAATCAACAGATATTAATTTTGATCGTTTAGATTATTTGAATAATTTGTCCCGTTATGTCTGTCAGAATAAACCAGATGAGAAAAAATTACGCGAAAAGTATCTGGAGGTTATGAATCGGGAAGAGCAGCATCCTGCTGTTAAGTATTTTGCAGGAGTTATGGGTGGAACCGGATTTGCGGTTTTCTTTGGATGCGGATTTATGGATGCAATCGTTGCAGTCATTGTCTCATTGATGATCGTAGTGGTTGGCGAATGGCTGAGTAAAAGAGAAAGTAATCTTATGGTATATAATATGATTCTGTCTTTCTTATCAGAGGTCATTATCATTCTGCTGGTGCGACTTGGAATTGGAAGCCATGCGGAATGGATTATGATTGGAATTGTTATGCTTCTGATCAGTGGACTTGGAGTGACGAATGGAATCCGTGACCTTTTGCAGAGAGACTTTATCTCTGGATCTTTGAATATCATGAATGCGTTTTTAGGTGCAGCCGGAATTGCGTTTGGAATTGCGCTTGCTATGCTCCTGCTGGATGGCGTATCTTTGGAAGGATTTATTTTAAATAACAGTATTCCGATTCAGTTGATTTCCTGTACGATTGCATGTACTGGTTTTGCATGGTGGTTCAAGATTAAGGGAAGACAGGTATTATATACCAGTGTTGGTGCGTTTTTTACATGGGCAATTTATCTTGTAGTATTCGAGTTAGAGCCAAGTAATTTTCTGGCAACTCTCTTAGCATCGATTTTCGTGGCATTTTATGCATTTATTATGTCTAGAATTAACAAAGCTCCATCTACCATCTTTTTGACAGCTTCAGTATTTCCGTTGATTCCAGGACCAAATCTGTATTATATGATGTATGGATGTGTGAGCAGGGATATGGAGATGGCATTCAGCGAAACGGTTGTTTTACTTGCAACCTGTCTTGCTATTGCATTTGGTTTTATCATTGTAGATGTAGCTTCAAGGGGAATTATGCGCACATTGAAGAGAGAATATCATATCAGTAAGAGTTCATAGAAGATACGTGACTTATAGGGAGGGTATAGATGCTGACAATTGGAACGCATATGTCGATTGCCAAAGGACTGGCAAAAACTGCAGAAAATGTGGTGGAGATGGAAGCAAATACTATGCAGATCTTCAGCCGCAATCCCAGAGGTTCTAATTTTAAGACATATGCGGATGAAGAGATTGCAAAATTTCAAAAAATACGGCGGGACAATCAGTTTGGCCCGCTTTTGGCGCATGCGCCATATACCATGAATCTTGCCAGTGCGCAGGAAAAAGTGTATGAATTCGCATGCACAGTGATTCGGGAAGATACGGCCAGGATGGATGCGCTTGGAATTGAGAATATGGTATTTCATCCGGGCAGCCATACCGGAATCGGAATAGAGGCAGGCATAGAGAATATTATTGCTGGTCTTGATCAGGCAATTACCGGTGAAGAGAATATCACGATACTATTAGAGACTATGACGGGAAAGGGAACAGAGATTGGTGCAAGGTTCGAGCATCTGAAAGCAATTCGTGATGGTGTGAAGCATCCGGAGCGTATTGGTATCTGTCTGGATACCTGTCATGTATTTGCGGCAGGATACGATATTGTCAATGATCTGGATGGCGTTCTGGAAGAATTTGATCAGGTCCTTGGTCTGGAGCTTTTAAAAGCGATTCATCTGAATGACAGTATGATGCCATTTGGCTCTCACAAAGATCGACATGCGACGATTGGTTCGGGAGAGATAGGAATGAATACGCTGCTACATGTATTAAGACATCCGTTATTAAGGGAACTTCCTTTTTATCTTGAGACACCTTTGGATGATCAGGGACACAAAGAAGAGATACAGATGATCAGAGAGAAGTTGAGTTAGATTTATGGATGCAGGATTAACATTACGACCGATTGCATATATACATACAGAGTTTTCGTCTAAGTTTGGAATTCCCCGCCAGAGTGGACTGGCGGATACGAAAGCAGAGATTGTTTTTACGCCAGAGTATCGTAATCCAGATGCATGCAAAGGAATGGAAGGATATTCACATCTCTGGCTGTTGTGGGAATTTACCGAGGCAGTGCAAAAGGAATGGAGTCCGACGGTAAGACCTCCAAGATTAGGTGGGAATCAGCGAGTAGGAGTGTTCGCTACGCGTTCTCCATTTCGGCCAAATCCTATCGGACTGTCTTGTGTTGAATTAGAGAAAATAGAATTAAGGGAAGGGTTAGGAATTGTGTTACATGTAAAGGGAGCCGATCTTTTGGATGGGACTCCCATTTATGATATTAAGCCGTATCTTTCTTATGTAGACAGTTACCCAATGGCGAGAGGAGGATTCTCGGAGAAAGTAAGAGAGTATAGACTTGAAGTAGAGATTCCAGAACAATGGATTGCAATCGTTCCTGAGGAAAAACAAACGGTGTTGAAACAGATTCTCAGCCAGGATCCCAGACCGGCTTATCAAAAAGATCCTGAACGCGTATATGGAATGGAGTATGCGGGGATGGAGATTAAATTTCAAGTACGAGAGCAAGTATTGACTGTATGTGAGATAAAGAAACATTTTAAATAGATATATATAAGATTAGGAGGGTGTGTATGGATTTTATAGTAGCTTCTTATGAGCATATTGATAAGATGTGCGAGATTACAGAACAGGCAAAACGACAATTACGTGGTCTGGGGCTCGATCAATGGCAGAAGGGATATCCTTCCAGAGAAGTGTGGCTACAGGATGCGAAAGAGGGCTGTACATATCTCGCAGTGGAGGATGGAGAGATTGCGGGAGTATTTGCATTTCAGACGACTCCAGATCCATCTTATGCGCAGATTGACGGGAAGTGGTTGACAGACGGAGAATATGCATCTATGCATCGTGTTTGTGTGTCTGATGACTTTAAAGGTAAGGGTGTTGCCGGAAAGATGTTCCAGTATGGATTTGAGATGGCGAAGAAGGCCGGATTCCGGGCAGTAAGGATTGATACACATCCGGGAAATCTTCCGATGCAGAGAGCACTTACTAAGGCAGGATTCGTCCCGTGTGGTAATATCCGTTTAGTTGGCGGATGTGAAGATGGGGATCCAAGAATTGCTTTTGAGAAAATTCTGTAGGAGGGATTTTGGTGAAGATTTCAACAAAAGGACGTTATGCGTTAAGAATTATGATTGATCTGGCCAGACATGATGAGGGAAGCTATATTCGGTTAAAAGATATTGCAGAACGGCAGAATATCACATTGAAATACATGGAACAGATCATGCCGCTTCTGACAAAAGCCGGATATGTAAGAAGTTACCGAGGAAATAATGGTGGCTATATGTTGGCACGTAAACCGGAAGAATATACTGTGGGAGATATTTTACGTACAACAGAAGGAAGCATGGCACCAATTGCGTGTATTGAAGATCGGCCAAACCGCTGCCCAAGATGTGAAGAATGTACAACATTGCCGTTTTGGGAAGGATTGTGGAAGGTTATCAATGAATATACAGATCGCTATACATTGGCAGATCTAATGGAAGATAAAGATAAATAAAAAGAAAATAATAAAGTGGCATGTACAAAAAAAGCAAAACTGGATATTTCAAAAACGCCAATTGTAAGTATAATACTCCTATATAACATATTAAATATATAGGAAAGGTAGTATATCGAATGAAGGAAAACAGATATGAATTAAATAAGCAGTTGGCACAGATGTTAAAAGGCGGCGTTATTATGGATGTTACAACACCAGAGCAAGCCAAAATTGCAGAGGCAGCAGGTGCTTGTGCAGTAATGGCTTTGGAGAGAATTCCTGCGGATATCAGAGCAGCAGGTGGAGTATCTCGTATGAGTGATCCAAAGATGATTCGGGGAATTCAGGAAGCGGTGTCTATTCCAGTTATGGCGAAGTGCAGGATTGGTCATTTTGTAGAGGCTCAGATATTAGAGGCAATTGAGATTGATTATATCGATGAAAGTGAAGTCCTTTCTCCTGCAGATGATATTTATCACATTGATAAGACAGAATTCAAGGTTCCATTTGTCTGTGGAGCGCGAGATCTGGGAGAGGCACTTCGCCGTATTGCAGAAGGAGCATCTATGATTCGCACGAAAGGAGAACCAGGTACCGGAGATGTTGTTCAGGCAGTCAGACATATGAGAGTTATGAATGCAGAGATTCGTCGGGTTGTGAATCTTCGTAAAGACGAATTGTTTGAAGCAGCAAAGCAATTACAGGTTCCAGTAGATTTGTTAGAATATGTGCATGAGCATGGAAAACTTCCAGTGGTTAATTTTGCAGCCGGCGGTGTAGCTACACCAGCAGATGCAGCGCTGATGATGCAGCTTGGAGCAGAAGGCGTGTTCGTAGGTTCCGGAATCTTCAAATCTGGAGATCCGGCAAAACGGGCCTCTGCAATTGTAAAAGCAGTGACTAATTATACAGATGCAAAATTAATCGCAGAATTGTCCACAGATTTGGGTGAAGCTATGGTCGGTATCAATGAGCAGGAAATTGAACTTCTTATGGCAGAGCGAGGAAAATAATATGACAGTAGCAATCTTAGCCTTACAAGGTGCATTTGCGGAACATGGACAGATGTTGGATAAGCTTGGTGCAGATCATTTTGAGATACGACAGAAAAAAGATTTGGAGAAAGAGTTTGATGCACTGATATTACCGGGTGGAGAAAGTACCGTAATGGGGAAATTACTTCATGACTTAGACTTATATGAATCAATCAGAGATAAGATATTGGAGGGGATGCCGGTATTCGGCACTTGTGCAGGATTAATCTTATTGGCCAAAGATATAGAAGAGGAATCAACACATCTGGCAACTATGGATATCCGTGTGAAGCGGAATGCATATGGAAGACAGCTTGGAAGTTTCTATACGGGAGATGAGTTCCGGGGGATAGGAGAGATTCCAATGACATTTATCCGTGCACCATATATAGCAGAAGTTTTTGGCGAAGCAGAAGTTCTGGCTCGGGTAGGCGGAAAGATTGTAGCAGCAAGGCAGAACAACCAGTTAGTGACTGCCTTTCATCCAGAGCTGTCAGATGATCTTAAAGTACATCAATATTTTTTGAATATGATTTCTTAGATAAAAACCATCAGAGATATACAGATATCTCTGATGGTTTTCTTGTGCTTTTGAAAAAATAATTATAAAATATAGTTGACAAATATGAGAAGTAGGAATATAATCCTATTAAACCTATTAAAAAAGTAGGAAAACGGAAAATAAAGAAAAGGAAGGAATAGAGACATGGCAAAGATTTATAAAGGAACATTAGGACTGATTGGAAATACACCACTTGTAGAGGTGGCTAATATTGAGAAAGAATTAGGATTAGAAGCAACGGTTCTGGTGAAATTGGAATATTTCAATCCAGCAGGAAGCGTAAAAGACAGAATTGCCAAAGCAATGATTGAAGATGCAGAAGAAAAAGGAATATTAAAAGAAGGTTCTGTCATTATTGAACCAACATCAGGCAATACAGGAATTGGGCTTGCATCCATTGCAGCCGTAAAGGGATATCGTATTATATTGACGATGCCTGAGACCATGAGTGTTGAGAGAAAAAATATTTTGAAAGCATATGGAGCAGAGCTGGTGTTGACAGAAGGTGCAAAAGGAATGAAGGGAGCCATTGAAAAAGCAGAAGAACTTTCCAAAGAGATTCCAAATAGTTTTATCCCTGGACAGTTTGTTAATCCTGCAAATCCTGCAATTCATAGAAGTACAACGGGTCCGGAGATCTGGAAAGATACAGACGGAAAAGTAGACGCATTTATTGCCGGTGTAGGTACAGGAGGAACACTTACAGGTGTAGGTGAATATCTGAAGTCTCAGAATCCAGATGTAAAAGTGGTAGCAGTGGAACCGGCGGGATCTCCGGTATTGTCAGAAGGAAAAGGTGGTCCGCATAAGATTCAGGGAATTGGTGCGGGATTTGTTCCAGAGGTATTGAATACATCTGTTTATGATGAGATTATCAAGATTGAGAATGAAGATGCATTTGAGAAAGGAAAACTTCTTGCAAAATATGAAGGTGTTCTGGTGGGAATTTCTTCTGGAGCTGCGTTGTCAGCAGCAATTCAGCTGGCAAAACGCCCGGAATACAAAGGCAAGACGATTGTAGCATTATTGCCGGATACAGGCGACAGATATTATTCTACACCACTGTTTACAGAATAGATGAATTGAAAGATGTGTAGGTAGAAAAATATGAAATTTTCGAAAAAAAGCAGATACGGGCTTATAGCTTTGATAGATCTATCGGTGAATTCAAAAACAGATCATGTGGCGTTGAATAGTATTGCTGAGAGAAATGGGCTATCTTCACAATATTTGGAACAGATTTTTGCTGCACTTCGTAGAGCGGGTATTGTAAAAAGTGTAAAAGGTCCGCAGGGTGGTTATCTCCTGAGCCGGGAAGCCGGTAAAATTACGGTGTCCGAGATACTGGAAGCTTTAGAAGGGGATTATCGTTTCGAAAGTGAATCAATATCAGAAGACAGTAAAAATGTTGGAATATCGATTACTATTCAGCGATTGGTCATTGATAAGGTAAATCAAGAGTTAGAGAATATACTTACAAATCTGACTCTGGCAGATCTTGAAAGAGAATATCAGGAGCATAATGCATACAGTCAGGATATGTATTATATATAAAAATGGGAAGCATATGCTTCCTATTTTTATGTAAGTCGGATACTGGTGAAATTCTAGAGAATGGTATATAATAAGTTGGAAATGATGTTAATATCAAAGATAATTTCTAATTATTAGGAGGATATTATGGCAATAGAAGAATATATCAAAGCATATAAAATGGGCAAGAAAGAGTATCAATCTCGAATGCTTCGTGGTCTGAAACCGACACTGGAGGTGCTGGATGACATCCTTCCAGGTAAAGGTACATTATCTGAAGTGCCTTTGGGATTAGTTCAGATTCCGGTCGACCAGATCGTGGGAACGAAAACTTATGGAAGAAGTGAAGCTTTTGCGTCTAATTTTATGCCGATATTGAGAGAAAATACAGAATTTGCAATTAAATGGGCGCATCTTTGTACTGCTCACGAAAATGAAGGAATTCGTGAACCAATTAAGGCTTATGAATATATGAATAAATTCTATGTAGAAGAAGGAAATAAGCGTGTCAGTGTCATGAAGTTCTTTGGTGTCGTGTCTACTCCGGCCATCGTTACTCGTGTCGTACCAAAGCGTACAGAGGAAAAAGAAAACAAGATATATTATGAATATATGGATTTTTATGATAAGACAAAGATTAATTATATCTGGTTTTCTGAGGAAGGAAGATTTGCAAAATTATTAGAAGCGGTCGGCAAAAGTGAAGATGAAGAGTGGAATGACGAAGACCGGTTAGATTTTAATTCTGTATATTCCAGATTTAATGGAGAATATAGAGCAAGGGGTGGAGAAAAGCTTTCTATCACAGCAGGGGACGCATTCTTGTCATTTATTACATTATATGGATATGAAGCGTTAAAAGATAAGACAACAAGTGAGTTGAAGGCTTTAATCACGAAGAGCTGGGAAGAGTTCAAGTTGTTGGAAGAAGATAAGGAAGTTGATCTTAAGATGGATCCAGGAAAGGAGAAAAAACCTATTTTAAGCCGTCTGCTTCCAATCAGTGCACCAAAATTGAAAGTAGCCTTTATCTATGAAAAGACAGCAACATCTTCTGCGTGGACCTATGCACATGAATTAGGAAGAATGCATCTGGAACAAAAATTCCCGGAAGAGGTAAGTACAATCTATTATGATAATACAACATTGGATAATATAGAGGAACGCATCGAAGATGCGATACAGCAGGGATGCAATATCGTGTTTACAACGACGCCTTCTTTTGTACCGGCAAGTGTAAAGGCTGCAATTGCACATCCAGATATTCGTATTTTAAGCTGTTCAGTAAATACTTCACATCGGTATATCAGAACTTACTATGCCAGGATGCATGAAGCAAAATTCCTGATGGGGGCTATAGCAGGAGCAATGGCGGAGAATAATAAGATCGCTTATATAGCAGATTATCCGATATATGGTGCAATAGCCAATATTAACGCATTTGCGCTGGGAGCGAAGATGATCAATCCAAGGGCAAAAGTATATCTGGAATGGTCAACGAAGAAAGAAGGCAATGTTATTGAAAATATCAGACAGTTACAGCCCATGTGTGTATCTGGAAAGGATATGGTAATACCGGAAGAAGCGTCTCGGTATTTTGGACTTTATCGACTGGATGGAGAAGTTCCTCACAATCTTGCAATGCCATTATGGCATTGGGGTAAATTCTATGAGCAGTTGATTCAGACGATTATGGATGGGACCTGGAAGTATGATGATAATCCGTCAACGATGCAGGCAATCAACTACTGGTGGGGGATGTCTTCGGGAGTAGTAGATGTTATCTGTTCTCAGAACCTTCCGATAGGAACAAAGAGACTGGTAGATCTTCTGAAGAATACAATCTGTACAGGAGAATTTAATCCATTTTCAGGAGTTCTTTATTCTCAGGAAGGAGTGGTTCAGAACAATCCAAATAAGAGTCTGACACCAGAAGAGATTCTTACTATGGATTGGCTGGCAGAGAATGTCGTTGGATCTATTCCAAAAGAAGAGGAGTTACAAGAGGCATCCAGACCTGTTATTTCACAGCAGGGAATCGATATAACGAAAGGTTAGAATATTATGAGAATATTAGCACTTGCGGATGAAGAGGCTCCTGCCCTTTATGATCATTTTGATAAAAGCAGGCTAGAGGGAATCGATCTGATTATTTCCTGTGGGGATTTGAATCCGAGGTATCTTTCATTTTTGGCTACATTCGCATCTGTACCGGTATTATATGTCCATGGAAATCATGATGAAAAATACAAACAGATTCCACCGGAAGGCTGTATATGTATAGAAGACCAGATCTATGTATATAAAGGAGTTCGCATCCTGGGCTTGGGAGGTTCCATGCGTTACCGTGAGGGAGAACATCAGTATACAGAATGGGGGATGCGGCACAGAGTCAGCAAATTATGGTTTCAGTTGCTGAGAAGGCGGGGATTTGATATTCTGGTCACCCACGCTCCGGCTTATCAGCTGAATGATGGACGAGACCTGCCACATCAGGGATTTCAGGTATTTAATACATTGATGGAAAGGTTTCATCCGAAATATTTTATCCATGGGCATGTACATATATCATATGGAAGAAGGCATAAGAGATATGATAAATATCAAGATACTCATGTGATCAATGCATATGAACGCTGCGTATTTGATTTTGAGGATGAACATCCAGAAGAACATATAAGATAAGATGTTTGGTGAGATAAAGACCTTGGGAAAATTTTCCTGAGGTCTTTATTGGATGATGCAATTATAATGTTAGTGATTCCAGCATCTCATGAACAGTCTTGCCGGTACAAGGGTGATGTTTGTATGGTGCGATCTCATGAAGTGGCTTTAATACAAAGTCTCGTTTGTGCATTTCGACATGAGGGATGCATAAGTCCATAGTCTCATAGATGAGATCATCATAGAAAATAATATCCAGATCCAGTGTACGAGGACCCCAGTGAATGATGCGTTCTCGCCCGGCAGCCTGCTCAATACGATGAAGTTCGCTTAACAGTTCCGCTGGAGGCAGAAGTGTACGAAGTTCAAGACAGGCATTCAGAAAGTCGTCTTGTTCGGTCATTCCGTAAGGCTCTGTTATCAGAAAAGAAGAGACTTTAGTTACTTCACAGTAAGGAGTCGTGTTTAAGGCAGTAATTGCATCGTTTAGATATTGCTCTTTATTCCCAAGATTAGAGCCGAGTGCAATATAGGCGGTATGCCATTGGCGCTCGATTTCAACAGATACGGTTTCCAGAGGAAGACCAATCGGAGCCCAGGGCTTTTTGAGCTCTAATTGAATCTTTTCTAGACCGGCAGTGTGGAGTAATAATTCTTCTGCCAGAGCTTCGGCTGCACGCTCGAGTAGTTTATACGTATGTGTTTTTAGAAAATGATCGATGAACTGGCTTATTTCGCCATAATGGATAGAGTCGGTTAATTCGTCGGTTTTCCCGGCTTTTCGAGTGCTGGTGTACAGAATGGCTGAGACGATAAACTTCTGACCCAGTACATTTTCTTCTGGGAATACCCCGTGATTGGCGAAGATTTCCAGGTTTGATATCTTGATTTTATCCATGGTTCTTACTCCTTTGCAAGATGGCTTCTATCATGGTAATTGCCCTGTGATTCGCCTTGACATCGTGAACTCTTACGAAAGAACAGCCGTGCAGCATTCCATATACTGTAGTAGCAAGGGTTCCTTCTTCACGTTCATCAGAAGGAAGATCCAGGGTAAGTCCAATGACTGATTTTCGGGAAGTTCCAAGAAGAATCGGATATCCGAGTTCCTGCATGCAGTCAATTTCCCGGATAATATCCAGGTTCAATTCATAAGTTTTGCCAAATCCTACTCCGGGATCAAGGATGATCTTATCGTCTTCGATTCCTGCTTTTTTCGCAAGAGAGATGCATTCTTTCATATCCTCCAAAAACTCAGCAATAAAGTTCTGATATAAGGCTTCTTTTCGATTGTGCATCAGGCAGCAGGGCACCTGATAACGGGCAATTAGTTTGGCCATATGTTCGTCGTATTTTAATCCCCAGATATCATTGACCAGATCAGCTCCGGCATCAAGAGCTGCCTTTGCAACCGTACTTTTATAAGTGTCAATAGAGACTGGAATATCGAAATGGTGTTTTAGCTGTTCAATGACGGGAGCAACACGTTCGATTTCTTCGGCATCCGTAATCTGTGTATGTCCGGGACGTGTGGACTCTCCGCCAACATCCAGAATATCAGCCCCATCATGGATCATTTCTTCCGCATGTCTGAGTGCGGCATCCAGATGCTGATATTTTCCTCCATCGGAAAAAGAATCAGGGGTTACATTTAGAATTCCCATAATATAGGTATGGTTTGTAGCATCAAAGTTTTTCTCTCCAATAATCATAATAGAATCTCCATATTTTTCTTATTATTACTCCAATTACAATCTGCTTCTGCCTGACATGCGTAGCAGGCCCGGGATGCCTTATCACTCTCATATAGAAGCGCTTCCAGCGGTTCGGCATCTTGTCGAAGCCTTCGGTGGCCGCGGATTGCAGTCAGGATTTGTTGCTTTTCCTCTGGTGTAAAGCAGATCGGTTCAGGCATGTCGGATAATATTGTGGCTGCAATCGCTTCACTTGCGATTTCGTGTGGAGTACCGTCTTCATATTGACGGTATTTTCCGATATCATGCAGAAGAGCAGCGGCATAGATGAGTTCCTTTCGGATGCCAAGTCCGTGTTCAAGATTATGAATGTATGCAATTCTTGCCACATCCAGAAGATGCGTCATCTGATGGCGGCAGAAGATACGGTCATATTCTAATTCTTCAAGCCGCTGGTAAGAGGAACGGTATAAAGGATGTTTTCGCAGAAATGCGACCTGCTGCATGGAATCATAACAGTCAGATGGTATTACTTGTGTCTCAGACATAGTTTCCTCCAATAGAAATAACTTTAGCGGTTCAGTATATGGAAAAATCGTTCTTCCAACACAGGATTGTTCTCAAATTCCCCTCGTTTTGCAATCGTCACAGTCTGGCTTCCGGGTTTTTTGATGCCGCGCATAGTCATACACATATGCTCCGCCTCAATCATAACCATCACACCTTTCGGCTGCATGTGCTCCATCAGAGCGTCTGCAATCTGGCCGGTTAATTGCTCCTGAAGCTGCAGTCGTCTTGCAAATACCTCTACCGTGCGGGCTAGCTTGCTTAGTCCGACTACTTTCCCGTCCGGGATATAGGCAATATGCACTTTCCCGTAAAATGGCAGCATGTGATGTTCGCAGGTGGAATAGAAAGTAATGTCTTTTTCTAACACCATCTCACTGTTCTCCACGTGAAATACCTTGCAAAGGTGTGTGCCGGCATCCTCGTTCATCCCACCATAGAGCTCTTCACACATACGCGCAATGCGGTCTGGTGTCTCACGCAGACCCTCGCGGTGGATATCTTCTCCGATGCCTTCCAGCATGAGTTGAACGGCTTGTTTGATTTTTTCTTGATCTATCATAGTTTCTTTCCTTCTATCATTTTTTTTTCTATTATTTGTTGCGTGAGTTGGTGGTATTCTTCGCGTACCTGTCCCAGATAGGAAAGGGAGCCAAAAGCAAGGATGATATTATCTCCATCGGATGGATCCATAGCTTTGGCATCTGCCAGAGCATTTTTCACAGCATCTTTGATGCTTCGCTCACAGGATACGGGAATGTCAGGTGAACAGTATGTCCTCATCACTTCTGCAAGATCACCAGCAGAAAGTGTACGTTCTGCATTGGGCAGATCAACCGTGTGCACAGACTTTGCCGATGGAGCCATGATTGCAGCAAGCTTTTGATATTCTTTATCATGGAATACTCCCATAATATAGATAAGACGCTTTCCTGGGAAATAAGTATCAATGGATTCTTTTAATCGCTTTGCAGCATCTTCGTTGTGTGCCCCGTCGATGAAGAACAGAGGGTGTTCTCCAAGACAGGTAAAGCGGCCCGGCCAGGAAGTCTGGGAAAATCCTGTATCAATGTCATTTTCTGTGATATTATATCCCAGTTCTATAAGTGCATCTATAACTTCCAGTGCAGTGATGGCATTATCGGCCTGGTATTTTCCAGCGAGAGGGCAGAAGATGTGTTCTCGCTTTTTATAGGAAAAAGTCTGACCGGAATAGCTTTCATTCAGAATCGTTCTTTTATTGCGTTCTGCAGTGTGAAATGGACAGTGTAAAGAGTTGGCTCGTTGTTCTAATATCTGCAATACTTCTGGTTTCTGAGGAGCAGAAACAACTCTGCATCCAGATTTTATGATACCGGATTTTGTCTGTGCAATCTCTTCTATAGTATTGCCGAGAATTCCAAGATGATCAAGACTGATAGAAGTAAATACAGCGCACAGCGTATTTTCAATAATGTTCGTTGCGTCTTGATCACCGCCAAGTCCACATTCCAGAACAACCAGGTCACAGTGCTCTTCTTTGAAATATAAAAAAGCTATTGCTGTCTCAGCTTCGAACACAGTCGGGCTTCTCTTGCCGGCTGTCTCCATGCGCGCAATAGCTTCCTGGATCTTATGTGTACATCTGGCGAATGCTTCTTCAGATATCCATGTTCCATCAATCTGAATCCGCTCCAAATAGGAAACCACTGTTGGCGATACATATCGTCCGGTCTTGTATCCTGCCTGACTTAAAATTGAAGAAGTGTATGCAAGCACAGATCCTTTTCCATTAGTCCCTGCGATATGTATAAACTTTAGATCTTTCTGAGGATCACCCAGTTCATGCAACAGTTCACGAATCGTATCCAAACCAAGTACACTTCCGTATTTTGACATATTGTCTAAATATACCCTTGCTTCTTTATAGGTCACGTTCTTCGTTTCCTTTCATATTACTGTTATCCATCATAGCACTAAAGGACATTTTCGACAAGCCAGTTTCTGGAATCTTTTTACGTTGTTATGTATCTGAAGAAAGATGCGGATATCAGGTTTTTCAGTTCATAATGATAAAATACATTCATACGTGTAACGAATCTCATTTTTTGGTAGTCTAATAATCAAAGGAGGTGGAAATCGTGAGTTTTGAAGAAATATATCGTTTGTATTTCAGAGATGTATATCTTTTTTTGCTTGCAATGAGTGAAAACCCTGATATTGCAGAAGAGATTACACAGGAAACATTCTATAAAGCGTTAAAGAATATCCATAAATTTAAAGGAGAATGTTCGCTAAAAACCTGGCTTTGTCAGATCGCAAAGAATACATATCTGACACATTGTAAAAAACAAAAACGATTGACTCACGAAGATATCTCCGAAGTGTATGCGGATGCAACGATGGAAGATCTGGTGCTCCAGAAAGAAGAGGAGTTGTCTGTTTACAGGATAATGAATTGTCTGAACGAGCCGTTTAAAGAAGTGTTTATGTTAAGAACGTTTGGTGATTTGTCATATAAGGAAATCGGGGAGATATTTGGGAGAAAAGAAGGATGGGCACGCGTGACATATCATCGGGCTAAATTAAAGATCCAGGAACATATCAAGGAGGAATCGTAATGAGTGATAAGATAAGCTGTAATGTGATTCAAGATCTGCTGGTTCTGTATGAAGATGAGGCATGCAGTGAGGAAAGCTGTAAACTGATTGAAGATCATCTCTCGAAGTGTGAGGTGTGCAGAGATATCTATGAGAAAGCAATGAAAACAGTTCCAGTCACAATGGAAGATCGTCAGGAGGAAGAGCGTTTTGTAAGATTTGCCAAAAAGATGAAGCGAAAATTAAATTCATTCTATATTATCCCGATTGCACTTTTTCTGCTGCTCGTATTGATGATTGATTATGCGTGGTCAGAATATTTTTCGGTCTGGATTAATTCTGTTGCAGCAAAAGATGTCAAAATTACAGAATTATATCAGCTTGATACGGGTGATATCTATTGTACGATTCAGACAGACAGACCATTTGCACATATTACAGATTATGGGATACAGATAGATGGTAATCCAGATGGTGATAATGATGAGGCATGGTATGAGCTTCACTTTCAATATCTGATGCCATGGCAAGATGAAGAAGACAGCTTTTATTCAGACTGTAATGGAAAGATCAGTTTTATATTTCCAATGACACAGACGGTGCATTATGATTACCTCTATACCTGTTCATCTATTTTTTACACAGGAAAAAATAAAAGTGATAAAGCAATCATCTGGAAAGAAGGGCAGTCAGTAGAGAAAGCCCCGCCAGAGATTCAAAAGAAAGCAGATCAATATTATTTGTTGGAAGAGGAACATTATGGATACCCGATTTATATACGAAGTGGAGAACGAAAATGAAAAATTCGTCTGTAAAGATAATATGGATTTTGGCATGGAAATATATGAAAAGAAATAAGCACCGAACAATTTTGACAATTCTTGGGATTGCATTGTCTGTTGCAGCGTTAACCTTTGTTGTCCTTTTCTCTTCAGCATTTCGCAATGCTGAAGAAGGTAAGATTATAGAAAAAGAAGGAGGATGGCATGCCAGATTTCATCAGGTGACGGAAAAACAGATTCAGGAAATTGCAACGTGGAATAAAACAAAGCAGATAGCGGTGACGTCCAATTGTGAAGAGCATGCCGGCAATTGTGTGGATGTGGAATTAAAGCATCCAGGAGTATCTGCAATCGGCAGGACACAACGTTTTGCAGAAAAGATTAATATGAGCATACTTCCCGAAGAAGAGCAGTATGAAGATATCGGGCATGAAAAAATAAAATACAATATTACTTATCATTATAGTCTGTTAGAACTATACGGTATATTTTACGAAGGAGCGCAAGGATCAGGGGCATTGACACTTACAATGATTGTAATTATCATCATTTTTTCCAGTGTGTTTATCTATAATGTGTTTGCAATCTCTGTCAGTGAAAAAATCAGATACTTAGGTATGCTTGGAAGTGTGGGTGCTACCAGATGGCAGAAAGCAAATTGTATATTTTTTGAAGGAATAATAGAAGGAATGTCAGGAATCTTTCTTGGACTTATTCAGGGAATCTTCATAGAAAAGCAAGTACTCTCAAGGAAAAGTGATATGGAATTTATAATAAACAGAATCGATATAGGAATGATTCTTTTATGTGGATTCCTGATAGTATCTCTGGCAAGTATGATACCAGCATCAAGAGCCGGAAATGCATCCATTATGGATATGGTAATTCGCAGATATCCTTCAAAACTGGAAGGGCAAAAGCTTACAACATTAAAAAAACAACATCGTATATTGGGAACGGAAGGTGCGATTGCTTTGAAAAATGTATTCTTTCATGAAAAACAGTATACTATCTGCATTGCTATGTTAAGTCTTATCTGCTGTATTATGGTATGGGCATGTTTTGGCATGCAATGGAGAAGGGAATATACAAAGATAACAGGAGTTCAGCTAGATGGGGAACCTCTTCGGCTTGTTTTCCAATGTGGTATGCTGATTGCTCTGACAGCGTTTTGTATGACCAGTATGATTCAAAAGATTGCAGCTGATATCCGTATGAGACGAAGAGAATTTGCGGTCTATCAGTCGTTAGGCATGGGAAAAAGGCAATTGGCTAAGATGATGGTCATTGAAAATTCTATTTATGGGATCGCAACAGGAGTCATTGGGATTCCGTTCAGTATTTTTCTGCTGCATGAGCAGTATAAAGAGATTGCAATTGGAGGTGTGTATGTAAAAACGGCACAGGATGCCTGGGTTGTAAAGTTCCAATTGAGTATGCCGTATCAAATTGTTGTCGCGGAAATATTGCTGGTATTGGTGGTGGTTTTGCTGCCTACGCTGTATGGTCTGACAAAAATGAAGAGATTGGATATGCAATATATCTGTAATGAAAATGATTGATTAAGGGGGTATTATGACAATATTACGGGTAGAAAACTTAACAAAGATTTATGGTACAGGAGAAACGAAGGTGAAAGCTCTGGACCATGTCTCTTTTAATGTAGAAAAAGGAGAATTTATTGCAATTACTGGTGCGTCTGGTTCGGGAAAATCTACGCTGTTACATTTAATGGGAGGTGTGGAAAAAGCAACAGAAGGAAGGGTGTTGATAGGAAATACAGATATTTTAGCATTGAATGAAAATGAACAGGCTGTTTTCAGGAGAAGACATATTGGGCTTATCTATCAGTTTTATAATTTGATTCCGATACTGACTGTAGAAGAAAATATTCTACTTCCTTTACTGCTGGATGGGAAAAAAATAAATACAAAACGACTTTCTGGAATTGTGAAAATGTTAGGGCTCGAGGCGCGCAGAGAGCATTTGCCAAGTCAGTTGTCTGGAGGTCAGCAACAGAGAGTCGCAATTGGAAGAGCTCTGATTACGCGCCCTGCGATTATCCTTGCAGATGAACCTACTGGTAATCTCGATCAGAAAAATACATTAGAGATCATGCATTTATTCCGAATACTTAACCAACGATTGGAGCAGACTATTCTTATGATTACACATGATCTGGATCTTGCAAAGCAATGTGACAGAATCATAAGAATTGAGGATGGAAGAGTATGAAGACATTTGAAGAACTTTATCGTGATCTCTTGGAAAGGAAGGTATCGTTAGAGGAACCGTTGCCGGACGGATATGATCCATATCATCTGGATTGTCTGTTGCATCCAGAAAAGTATGCACCCGTCCTTCCGGTCAGTACATGTGAGCAGTGTGCCTATGACAGAGCGTGTCAGAACAGTTGTATCTTTGATGCGATTGAGAGGGATGCATCCGGGAAATTATGGATCAATCCCTCTCTTTGTGTTGGCTGTGAGGCATGTATCGAAGCCTGTAAGGATCATCACATTGTTGCTGGGAAGGATGTGCTGCCGGCTATGAAAGCAGTAAGAGAGGCAAAAGGACCAGTATATATGATGATTGCACCGGCTTTTCTCGGACAGTTTGGAGAAGATGTGACACCGGGAAAGCTTCGGACTGCGTTTAAGGCTCTGGGATTTACCGGAATGGTGGAGGTCGCGTTATTCGCAGACATTCTAACACTGAAAGAAGCGCTGGAATTTGATAGCCATGTGAAGCAAAAAGGAGATTATCAGTTGACCAGCTGCTGCTGCCCAGTGTGGATTGCCATGATACGTAAGAGTTATCATGAGTTGATGCCTCATGTACCGGGCGCTGTATCACCGATGATTGCGTGTGGACGTATGATTAAAAGGATTCATCCAGATGCTCTGACGGTATTTGCCGGTCCATGCCTTGCGAAAAAGAAAGAAGCAAAGGAGCCGGATATTGACGATGCTGTCGATTATGTACTGACATTTCAGGAAGTCCGTGATATCTTTGAGGTGGCAGACATCCATCCGGCAGAACTGACAGACGAGTGGAAGGAACATGCATCAAAGGCGGGAAGGCTCTATGCAAGAACTGGAGGGGTAAGTCAGGCTGTCTCAGAGATGGCAGAACAACTGCAGCCTGACCGTAAGATTCAAGTCTGTTCAGAGCAGGCAAATGGAACCAGAGAATGTATGGAAATGATCCAACGGATCAAAGAAAATCAGACAGAAGCAAACTTTTTTGAGGGAATGGGATGTATCGGCGGGTGTGTAGGTGGACCGAAAGCAATTGTTGAGAAAGAAGAAAGCCGAAAACGGGTAGATATATACAGTGATGAAGCGTCATTTCAGACGCCCTTGGAGAATCCCTATGTATTGAAGATTCTGGAAGAACTGGGATTTGAGACAGTGGAAGAACTTTTGGAGGAAGATTCTCTGCTAACCAGAGATTTTCATTAAGAGTTGGTTGTAATCGGAGGGTAAGATAGGGTACAATAGAGCTCGACAGTATTTTGCCAGGAGGACAAATGATGAAGTATTATCTGGCCCCTTTGGAGGGGATTACGACTTATATCTACCGCAGAGCATACCATACTTATTTTCATCCGATGGATAAGTATTTTATCCCTTTTCTATCTCCACATATGAAGAAGGGATTTACAACGAAAGAATTGAGAGAAATTGCACCTGAGAATCATATGGGAATGAGGACGATTCCCCAGATCTTGACGAATCATGCGCAGGATTTTGCCAGAACAGCGCAGAAACTGGAAGAACTTGGATATGATGAGATCAACCTGAATTTGGGTTGTCCATCGAAGACGGTAGTGTCAAAAGGACGGGGCTCGGGATTCCTTGCTAAGCCAGAAGAGTTGGACCGATTCCTGGATGAGATCTATGCAAATGTGAAGGTTAAGGTCTCAATTAAGACCAGACTTGGCAAGTATCAGCCTGATGAATTTGAATGGCTGTTGTCAATATATAATCAGTATCCTGTAGAAGAGTTGATTATCCATCCCAGAGTGCAGCAGGATTATTACAAAAATACACCGAATTATGAGGTGTTTGGTGAGGCACTCAAGAACAGCCGGAATCCAGTTTGTTATAATGGGGATCTGTTCAGGACTGAAGATGTCAGACGGCTTGAACAGAGATTCCCGGAAGTATCAACGATTATGCTGGGAAGAGGAATTATATACAATCCGGGTCTTGTCAGCGAGATGGAGGATGGAGATAAATTAGATAAGAATCGTCTTCGTCAGTTTCATGATCAGATATTTGATGAATATCAGAGTCTCAATATGGGAGAGAGGAATGTACTTTTCAAGATGAAGGAAATATGGTGTTATATGGGACATCTCTTCCCAGATTGTGAAAAGCCTCTTAAGAAGATAAAAAAGGCAGAACATATGAATAAATATGAAGAGGCCGTGCGAGAGATTCTATAGTTTTTCTTTACTTTTGCATAAATTTGCAATATAATAGAAAAAAATTCCATATACAGGAATTTTTGGGGAGGCGTTTGTTTGGAACATTTGAATCAGTTAATTGCAGAGAATTTGAAAGAGATCCGCAAGAAAAAGGGATTAAGTTTAGAACAGGTATCCTCACTTACCACAATCAGTAAGAGTATGCTGAGTCAGATTGAACGTGGAGAAGTGAATCCGACGATTTCAACAGTATACAAGCTTTCTCTTGGCTTAAAAGTTCCGGTTACTGCATTTACAGCAGATAAGCCGATGCCATTTTCAAAAACAGGGAAAGCAGAAGTGATTCCTCTGGTTGGAAACGAGGGGAAATATCGCCTGTATCCAATCTTTAGTTTTCGGGACGGGCAGGATTTTGAAATATTTGACCTGGAATTTGATGAAGGTGGTATGATGGCTGGAAATCAGCAGATGAATGGAACCAGAGAGTTCATCACAGTGTATGCCGGACAGTTGACAATGATCTTTAAAGACAGGGAATATGTATTGGAAGCAGGAGACTCTGCGTCTTATAATGCTTTTGATGAATACATATACAAAAACACAGGAAAGGGTATGGTGACTGCCTGTATTGTAGTCCATTATCCGAATTAGAAAGGAGTTTTGCAGCATGGAAGACCAGAAGAAACGTGTATATGACGCATTGGACAAGTTGAAGATCAAGTATGAGGTCGTGGAACATGAACCCGTACATACGATGGAAGATATGGATAGATTAGGATTACCGGAGAAAGGAACTCTGTGTAAGAATCTATTTTTAAGAGACTCAAAAGGGAAGAGACATTTTCTTGTGACCTGTGATGAAAAAAAGAAGGTTGACCTGAAAGCATTAGGCAGACAGCTGGGAGCTGGAAATATCAGCTTTGCTTCCGAAGATCGTCTGGAAAAATATCTGGGACTGAAGCAAGGAAGTGTATCTCCATTTGGACTTATGAATGATACAGATCATGCGGTAGAATTCTTTATAGACAAAGACCTGAGCAGATGCAAGAGCCTGGGAATACATCCACTGGAAAATACCGCGACCGTATTCTTGTCATTCAAAGATCTGGATAAATTCCTTTGGGATCTCGATGTAGATGTTGTGAAGATTAAGTTATAGATTCTATCTTTTGTTCGACAGCTCTCGAACATCCTGCCATTCCTAAGTTCCACCCATCTCCTACCCAGGGGTCTCGACCAATGAACAAATTTAATACTTTTTTTATTGCATGTTCTGGTCATGAGAAGTAGAATAGGTAACGTAGTGATAGATGAAAGAGAGGATCAATATGGAAGAGCAGAATAGACAGGTCCCTCCTATGCCGCCGAGAAGCAATGGAAAGCGAATGTGGCATTTGTGCGGACCGCTTGTTATAAAATGGGCAATCGGATTCGGTGTCAGTATGGCTGCGATGATGGCATTGAGTTTTACGTATATATATGCACATTATGATGCTGCGATGAGTGCAATGCAGGATGAAACACAGATGATGAATCTCTATGCGAATCTGTTGGAGGAATATATCAATGCAACGACACTTGTAGAAGGAATTGCTGCATTGGTTACAATTCCTGTGATGCTGGTACTGTTTCATAAAGACAGGGTTGCAGAAAAGTTACGAGGTGTGATTCCGAACAAGAAAGCTCCAATCTGGAAGTATCTGGCGGAGATTGTCTTGGCATTATCGTTGAGTATGGGATTGAATAATTTGATTCTTATTGCGAATCTGTCTTCCGTCAGTGATGGATATCAGGAGACGATGGATGCACTTTATTCAGCTCCATTATTCGTGCAGATCATTTCCCTGGCGGTCTTAGTACCAATAAGTGAAGAGTTGGTATTCCGGGGATTGCTTTTTAAGCGATTACGGGAGCAGGGAGCATTTATGCAGGCTGCGTTGTATTCTTCAATTGTATTCGGATTGTTGCATATGAACATGGTACAGATGATCTACGGATTTATCCTTGGAATGATGCTGGCATATGTTTATGAAAAGTATGGTTCTGTGAAGGCGCCGATTGTGGCACATATGGCTATGAATTTGTTGTCTGTACTTGGAACGGAGTTCAAACTGTACGAGTGGTTAGTGGAAGATTCCTTGAGAATTGGTATTATAACAGTAGTGTGTGCGGCTGTTTCAGCAACGATGTTTGTATTGATTCAGAGAATCGATGAGAGACCGGATATAGAAGAACAAATGAATAAAAATGAAAATCTGGCAGATGCATAAACTGCCAGATTTTTTTTGCAAAAATATTAAATAATCTAATTATCTGACAATTTAATAAAAATAATTGTTTACATTTTAACAGAAAAGTAGTATAGTAGGAAAAAATAAAAACAGAAAGGACTAGATATATGAACGAGCAGACAGTAAGCAATCAAGCTGGATTGTATCGTTCTCAGTTTGAACATGACAACTGCGGAATTGGTGCGATCGTTAATATCAAAGGCCAAAAAAGTCATGATACAGTGGCAAATGCCTTGAAGATAGTAGAAAATTTAGAGCATAGAGCTGGCAAGGATGCCGAAGGTAAGACAGGCGATGGAGTTGGAATTTTATTACAGATTTCACACAAGTTTTTCTCCAAAGTCTGCGAACCTCTCGGCATCTTTTTAGGTTCAGAGAGAGATTACGGGGTGGGAATGTTTTTCTTCCCCCAGGATGAGCTGAAAAAGAATCAGGCAAAAAATATATTTGAAGTGATTGTCAAAAAGGAAGGCATGAATTTCCTGGGATGGAGAGAAGTGCCGGTAAGACCTGATGTGCTGGGAAGCCGTGCGGCAGAATGTATGCCATGTATTATGCAGGGATTCATTGAACGTCCGAAAAAGATTGCAAAAGGAATTGATTTTGACAGACGACTATATGTCGTACGCCGAATCTTTGAGCAGAGCAGTGATGATACTTATGTAGCATCCCTTTCTAGCAGAACGATTGCCTACAAAGGAATGTTTTTGGTAGGACAGCTTCGTTCATTTTTTGAAGATCTGCAGAATGAGGATTATGACTCTGCGATTGCATTAGTGCATTCCCGATTTAGTACCAACACGAATCCAAGCTGGGAACGTGCACATCCGAACCGTTTTATCGTACATAATGGTGAGATTAATACGATTCGTGGAAATGCAGATAAGATGCGCGCCAGAGAAGAGAATATGGAATCAGAATATCTGAAGGGCGAACTTCATAAGGTCCTTCCGGCAATCAATACTGCGGGTTCTGATTCTGCAATGCTGGACAATGCAATTGAATTTATGGTGATGAGTGGTATGGATCTGCCATTAGCAGTTATGATTGCTATTCCAGAACCATGGGCGAATACCAAGAACATGTCTCAGAAAAAGAAAGATTTTTATCAGTATTATGCAACGATGATGGAGCCATGGGATGGCCCGGCCTCCATTCTGTTCAGTGATGGTGATTGTATGGGAGCAGTACTTGACAGAAATGGTTTGCGTCCTTCTCGTTACTATATTACGGATGATGATACCTTAATTCTCTCATCTGAGGTTGGAGTACTGGATATTGATCCGAGAAAGATTGTTGTAAAAGAACGTCTTCATCCAGGGAAAATGTTATTGGTCGATACCGTAAAAGGAAAAGTGATTGATGACGAAGAGTTAAAAGAGATGTATGCGAGCAGACAGCCATATGGTGAATGGCTTGACAGTCATATGGTACAGCTGAAAGACCTGAAGATTCCGAATCAGAAGGTTCCTTCTTATACAGCAGAGGAATGCAAAAGACTTCAGAAAGCATTTGGATATTCCTACGAAGAAGTAAAGACATCTATCTTGACAATGGCAATGAATGGTTCTGAAGGTACGGCGGCGATGGGTATTGACGCACCGCTGGCAGTATTATCTGATCAGCATCAGAACCTGTTCGGTTATTTTAAACAGCTTTTTGCCCAGGTTACCAATCCTCCAATTGATGCGATCCGTGAAGAAGTCGTTACATCTACAACCGTCTATATTGGATCAGATGGCAATCTTCTGGAAGAAAAAGAAGAGAATTGTAAGATGCTGAAGGTAAATAATCCAATTCTTACCAATACAGATCTTCTGAAGATAAAGAATATGAAGCAGGATGGATTCAAAGTGGCAGAGATTCCAACAGTATATTATAAGAATTCCAGTCTGGAAAAAGCTATTGATTATCTGTTCATTGAAGTAGACCGTGCGATCCGAGAAGGCGCGAACATCCTGATCCTTTCTGACCGGGGAGTCGATGAGTATCATGTTGCAATGCCATCCTTGCTGGCGTTGTCCGGACTGCAGCAGCATCTGGTCCGTACGAAGAAGAGAACATCGGTGGCGATTATTCTGGAAACTGGTGAACCTCGGGAGGTACATCATTTTGCGACACTTCTTGGTTATGGTGCCTGTGCGATCAATCCATATCTGGCGCATGAATCTATTAAGCTATTGATTGATACAAATATGGTCCAGAAGGATTATTATGCGGCAGTGGATGATTATAATCGCGCAATTATCAATGGTATTGTCAAGATCGCATCCAAGATGGGAATCTCCACGATTCAGTCTTATCAGGGTGCAAAGATCTTTGAGGCGATTGGTTTAAAAGAAGAATTTATCCGCAAGTATTTTACGGATACGGTAAGCCGTGTAGGCGGTATTGGAATAGAAGAAATAGCAAAGGATTATATTGCACGCCATTCTCAGGCGTTTGATCCATTAGGATTGGAAGTAGATCTGACATTGAATAGTGTGGGTCAGCATAAGTCTAAGAGTGGCGGAGAAAAACATCTTTATAATCCACAGACGATTCATATGTTACAACAGTCTACCAGACGTGGCGATTATGAGATGTTTAAAAAATACACGGAAATGGTCAATAAAGAAGGTGAACACATCAATCTTCGCGGACAATTAGAGTTCAATTATCCGAAGAAAGGAATTCCAATAGATGAAGTAGAAAGCGTAGATTCTATTGTTACAAGATTTAAGACAGGAGCGATGTCATATGGTTCTATTTCCAAAGAGGCACATGAGACATTGGCAATCGCTATGAATCGTCTTCATGGTAAATCTAACAGTGGTGAAGGTGGAGAAGAGATCGACCGTCTTGACAGTGACAGATGCTCTGCGATTAAGCAGGTGGCTTCTGGACGTTTTGGTGTGACTTCAAGATATCTGGTAAGCGCAAAAGAGATTCAGATTAAGATGGCACAGGGAGCAAAACCAGGAGAGGGCGGACATCTCCCGGGAGGAAAGGTATATCCATGGATTGCCAATACTCGTCATTCTACGCCTGGTGTAAGTCTGATCTCTCCGCCGCCACACCATGATATCTATTCTATCGAGGATTTGGCGCAGTTGATCTATGACTGTAAGAATGCGAATAAAGATGCCCGAATTTCTGTAAAGTTAGTATCAGAGGCGGGCGTAGGAACCGTTGCAGCAGGTGTTGCCAAAGCAGGCGCCGGATTAATTCTGATCTCCGGATATGATGGGGGAACCGGTGCGGCTCCAAGAAGTTCGATTCACAATGCAGGTCTTCCTTGGGAACTTGGTCTGGCAGAGACACATCAGACCTTGATTCAAAATGGATTAAGAGAGCGTGTCCGCATTGAAACAGATGGTAAATTGATGAGTGGACGGGATGTGGCGATTGCAGCTATTTTGGGAGCCGAGGAATTTGGATTTGCAACGGCACCATTGGTAACAATGGGATGTGTTATGATGCGAGTGTGCAATCTGGATACTTGTCCGGTCGGAGTGGCGACCCAGAATCCAGAATTGAGAAAAAGATTTACCGGAAAACCGGAATATGTAATTAATTTTATGCGTTTTATTGCACAGGACTTGAGAGAACATATGGCCAGATTGGGCGTACGTACCATTGACGAACTGGTAGGCCGCACAGATCTGTTGCGAGCGAAAGAACAACCGACTTCTAACAGAGCAGCTACATTGGATCTGCAGCAGATTCTTTATAATCCATATGAGGGTACGAAGACTCCTGTTACATTTAACCCAAAGAAAGTATTCGATTTTGAATTAGAGAAGACGTTGGATGAAAAAGTCCTGGTGAAAGAATTACTCCCGTCTCTTGAGAAGAAACAGAAGAGAATCATAGAAGTGGATGTTACCAATACCAATCGTACTTTTGGAACAATCTTTGGTTCTGAGATTACAAAACGATATCCAGAAGGATTGCCGGAAGATAGTTTTGTTGTGAAATGTACAGGTGCCGGAGGTCAGTCATATGGAGCATTTATTCCAAAAGGCCTGACTCTGGAGCTGGTTGGTGACAGTAATGATTATTTTGGTAAAGGCCTGTCTGGCGGTAAGTTGATAGTCTATCCGCCAAAGGGTGTTCAATATAAACATAATGAAAATATTATAATAGGAAACGTTGCACTCTATGGTGCTACCAGTGGAAAAGCATTTATCAATGGTGTTGCGGGAGAACGTTTCGCAGTGCGTAACTCTGGTGTGACTGCAGTAGTAGAAGGTGTGGGTGATCACGGATGTGAATACATGACCGGAGGACGTGTGGCAGTCTTAGGAAAAACTGGTAAGAACTTTGCGGCAGGTATGAGCGGTGGCGTAGCGTATGTCCTGGATATGGACAGCGATCTGTACATGAATGTAAATAAGCAGATGGTCAATATTGAACATGTATCGTCCAAGTATGACGTAAATGAACTGAAAAGTATGATTGAGGAACATGTATCAAATACGAACTCAGAGATTGGAAAAGAAATATTGGATAACTTCACAGAATATCTGCCGAAGTTCAAGAAGATTATTCCGATTGATTATGAACGTATGTTGAAGACCATTTTACAGATGGAAGAGCAGGGTATGAGTAGTGAACAGGCAAAAATCGAAGCATTCTATGCAATCAAAAATGGAAGATAGGGGGCGAGAAAAGTGGGAAAAGCAACAGGATTTATGGATTATGAAAGACAGGATAAGATAGCTGAAGAACCAAAAGAGAGAATCAAGCATTTTAACGAATTCCACACCCCTTTGTCCAGAGAAGAACAGGAACGTCAGGGAGCAAGGTGTATGGCTTGTGGTGTGCCATTTTGTCAGGCGGGACAGATGATCGCAGGGATGGCCAGTGGGTGTCCGCTGCATAATCTGGTACCGGAGTGGAATGATTTGATTTATCATGGGAATTGGGAGGAAGCATACCATCGTTTGAAAAAAACGAATAATTTTCCAGAATTTACTTCACGTGTGTGTCCGGCCTTATGTGAGGCAGCATGTACCTGCAGCCTGAATGGAGATTCTGTATCGACGAAAGCCAATGAATATGGAATTATTGAAAATGCATATGAACAAGGATATGCGTCGGCAAAACCAGTGAAAGTGCGTACTGGAAAGAAAGTGGCAATCGTAGGTTCCGGGCCATCCGGACTTGCGGCTGCAGATATGCTGAATCGCAGAGGCCACAGTGTTACTGTCTATGAACGTGAAGACAAAGTTGGGGGCTTGCTTCGTTACGGTATCCCGAATATGAAGCTGGAGAAACAGATTATCGATCGCAAGATTGCGATTATGGAAGAAGAAGGTATTACTTTTGTAACAGGATGTAATATCGGAAAAGATAAGAAGGCGGCAACATTATTGAAAGAATTTGACAGGGTCATCCTATGCTGTGGAGCATCAAATCCAAGAGATATCAAAGTTCCAGGGCGCGATGCAAAAGGCATCTACTTTGCAGTAGATTTCCTGAAGTCAACAACAAAGGCTCTCTGGGCGAACAAGATGCAGCTAAAAGATGGAACTTATATCTCTGCAAAGGGCAAGAAAGTTATGGTCATAGGTGGAGGTGATACTGGAAATGACTGTGTTGGTACTTCGATGCGTCATGGTGCCAAATCAGTCCTTCAATTAGAGATGATGCCAAAGGCACCAGATGAACGTACAGAGATGAATCCATGGCCGGAATGGCCGAGAATCTGCAAGACAGACTATGGTCAGCAAGAAGCAATCGCTGTATTTGGAAAAGATCCCAGAGAATACCAGACCACTGTAAAAGAATTCAAGAAAGACAAAGATGGCAATGTATGTAAAGCAGTTCTTGTAAAACTGGAGTCTAAAAAAGATGAAAAGACGGGCCGAACGATGATGGCAGAGGTAGCAGGAAGTGAATATACTGTCGATGTAGATTTGGTGCTGATCGCAGCCGGGTTCCTGGGAAGTGAAAGTTACGTTACCAAGGCATTTGGTGTAAATGTAAACGAAAGAACGAATGTTGCAACACCAACAGGAGAATATCACACGAACATGAAGGATGTATTTACAGCAGGAGATATGCACAGAGGTCAGTCGCTGGTCGTGTGGGCAATCCGGGAAGGCCGGGAGGCAGCACAAGAAGTTGATATTAGTCTGATGGGATATACAAATATGAATATACAGTAAATACCTTGTTAGTTCTCAAAGATATTTCTTAAGATGTTACAAAAATGTTAAAAAATATTGCAAAAAATATCGTATTAAGGTATAATTGGTTCCAGATATAGGATTATCTATGTTAATAAGGGTAAAAGAGTATAAAAATAAGTTAAAGGATGATAAGATTTATGAAGAAATTTGGAACAAGACTGTTAGCTGTTGTGGTTGCAAGTTCTATGATTGCAATGCCGGTTATGGCTGCTCCTTCGGTAGATGATCTGAAGGAAGATAAAGCTGCGAAGGAGAGCGAAGTGAAGTCTCTGCAGGATGAATTGAACAGTATTATGACAAAGCTTAGCGATCTGGAAGAAGATCTGATCTCGAAAGGTGAAGAGATCAGTCAGGCAGAGAAAGATCTGGAGGCGGCAGAGGAAAAAGAGCAGGAACAGTACGAGGCGATGAAAAAGCGTATTAAGTTCATGTATGAAGAGGGAAATTCTACAGCACTTGAGACACTTGTAACATCCGAAGATTTTTCTGATCTGGTAAATAAAGCTGAATATGTACAGAATGTGCATACATATGATAGAAATCAGTTACAGGAATACGTAGAGACAAAGCAAGAGATTGCAGATCTGAAGACAACTCTGGAAGAAGACCAGCAAAAAATGGAATCTATGCAGGTAGAGTATGAAGAACAAGAAGAAGAGCTGAATACAGTGATTGCTTCTAAGCAGGCAGAAGTTTCTGATCTTGATGCACGGATTCAGGAAGCGGCTGAAGCGGCGGCAGCCAGAGAAGCTGAGGCACAGCGTCAGGCACAATTGCAGGCTCAGCAGGCAGCGAATAATACGAATACAGGAAATACGAACACAGGCAATACGAACACAGGCAATACAAATACTGGTTCAAGTAATTCTGGTTCATCGAATGTGCCACCAAGCGTAAATGGAGGCACTGTTGTAAGTAGAGCATACAGCCAGCTTGGTAAACCATATTCTTGGGGAGCTTGTGGACCGAATAGTTTTGATTGCTCTGGTTTCGTAAGCTATTGCCTGACTGGAAGTTATACTCGTATCGGAACGACAATGACTTTCATGGGATGGACAAGAGTAAGTAATCCGCAGCCGGGAGATGTAGTAACATCAGCTACCCATTGTGGTATCTATATTGGAGGTGGTCAGATGATTCATGCTCCACATACAGGAGATGTTGTTAAGATTGGACCGGTTCAGGCTGGTATGGTATATGTTCGCAGATAATATTCGAATTAATAAAGATTAATTTACAGCTCATTTTTTAACTGAGCTGTAAATTTTTGGGATTTTTGATAAAATAATTGAAAATTGACACATAATGTAGTATTCTGACCTTAAGATATCTCAGGGAGAATAGTATGTATAGACAAAGAGGGAGCCTTTGTTTGTGCGGATAATAATTAATAGGACGGGTGAGAGTATGAAGAAAAGATATGTGCAGACACTCATCACGGTTCTTGTGATGAGTTCTTTAGTTGTAATGCCTGTTATGGCAGAACCTAACGATGAAGTGCAGGCGCTGGAAATACAAAAAAGTGAATTGGAAGATCAGGCAGGAGATATTCAGAGTCAACTGGTCAGTCTTTTGGTTAATTTTAATGCGTTACAGCAGGATATAGAGAATCAAAGCCAGAGAATTGTACAGGCAGAGACAGATCTTCAGGAAGCCGAAGCAAAAGAGAAAGCACAATATGAAGATATGAAGCTTCGGATTCAGTATATATACGAAGAAAGTGATGATTCACTTCTAGAAGCCCTGATAACGTCCAGGTCTTTCTCTGAGTTGGTGAATAAGGCAGAATATATTCAGAATGTACATAGTTATGACAGAAAGCAGTTACAAGAGTATATAGATACAAAGCAGGAAGTTGAGAACCTGAAAGTAGAATTGGAAGCTGGACAGGCAGATATGGAGGCAATGGCAGCTGATTTGAGCACGCAGCAGGCAGGACTTGAAACAACGCTGGCGGATATGAGAAGCCGGATTGCAGATTTTGACAGTCAACTGGAGAGTGCAAAAGCGCAGGCGGCGGCGGAAGTACAGCAGTTGACGCAGGCAACAGAGAATGTGGTTGCTGCGGCAGAGCAGGGAGGCGGTAATGCATCAGTATCAAAACCTGCTTCTCAGCCATCCAACCCGACTGGCGGTACAAGTACTTCTACAGGAAATTCTAATTCTTCTGTAAGTAGTTCGAATAATACGAATACCAGTAAACCTTCTGGGGGAACGTCTGGAAGTACCGGAAGCGGCTCGACGACGACTTCGAAACCAAGCAATGTAGCTTTGGGACAGCAGATTGCCAACAAGGCATGTCAGTATATTGGTAATAAATATGTCTATGGTGGCAACAGTCTGACAAATGGTATTGATTGTTCGGGCTTTGTAAAAGAGATACATGCATTGTTTGGAATATATACTCCAAGAACTACGGATTCCATTCAGGTTGCTGGAAAAGCGGTAAGTTATTCTGAGATGCTTCCTGGAGATGTAATCTGTTATAGCCAGCATGTGGCAATTTATATAGGAAATAATACTGTAGTTCACGCGTCAAATAGTAATCCATATCCGGTCGGTGGTATTAAAACGACATCGCCAGCTAATTACAGGACGGTTCTGGCAGTAAGAAGATTCTGGTAATACATTGTGAAATATAAGTTAATGAGATCACATGGTAATGAGAAAAAAGCCTTGCATTTGCAGGGCTTTTATGCTATCATAAAAAAGTCGCAAAAAATCACGCATTTGTTTGTCCAAGATGGTGCCAAAGCTTGATAATAAGCCGGTTTCAAGGACTTACACATATGCGGAAGTAACAAAACCAAATGGAGGAAAGAAATATGAGCGTTATTTCAATGAAGCAACTTTTAGAAGCAGGTGTTCACTTTGGACATCAGACAAGAAGATGGAATCCTAAGATGGCTCCATACATCTACACAGAGAGAAATGGTATCTATATTATCGACTTACAGAAGTCTGTAGGAAAAGTAGATGAAGCATATCAGGCAGTATCTGATATCGCAGCAGATGGTGGCACAATCCTGTTTGTAGGAACAAAGAAACAGGCTCAGGATGCTATCAAGACAGAGGCTGAACGTTGTGGAATGTATTTTGTAAATGAGAGATGGCTTGGAGGTATGCTTACAAACTTCAAGACAATCAAGAGCAGAATTGCACGTCTGAAAGAAATCGAGAGAATGTCCGAAGACGGAACATTTGATGTACTGCCTAAGAAAGAAGTTATCCAGTTAAAGAAAGAATGGGAGAAGCTTGAGAAGAACCTTGGTGGAATCAAAGATATGAAGAAACTTCCAGATGCAATCTTTGTAGTAGATCCTAAGAAGGAAAAGATCTGTGTACAGGAAGCACATACACTTGGTATTCCACTTATCGGAATCGCAGATACAAACTGTGATCCAGAAGAACTGGATTATGTAATCCCAGGAAACGATGATGCAATCCGTGCAGTAAAATTAATCGTATCTAAGATGGCAGATGCTGTTATCGAAGCAAACCAGGGAATGACTGGTGAAGACGAAGTATACGAAGAAGTAGAAGAAGCAGTTGAGGAAGCAGTAGAAGAGTAATCTGATTTTTTGTATCGGGTGATACATTTTATAAGATGATAAAATGGAGGAAATAATCATGGCAGTTACAGCTAAGATGGTAAAAGAATTAAGAGAGATGACAGGCGCAGGAATGATGGACTGTAAAAAAGCTCTTAACGAAACAGACGGTAATATGGATGCAGCTGTAGAATACTTAAGAAAGAACGGACAGGCTAAAGCTGAGAAGAAGGCTGGACGTATCGCAGCTGAAGGTATTGTTATGGCTGACGTAAAAGATGACAAGGTTGCAGCAATCGTAGAAGTTAACTCTGAGACAGACTTCGTTGCTAAGAATGCAGAGTTCCAGGGATTCGTTAAAGCTGTTGTTAATCAGGCAATCGCAACAGAATCTGCTGATATGGACGCATTCATGGCAGAAGCTTGGAATGAAGATACATCTATGACTGTAAAAGATGCTTTGACAGCTAAGATTTCCGTAATTGGAGAGAACCTGAATATCAGAAGATTTGAAAAAGTTGCTACAGATGGATGTGTAGTTTCTTACATCCACGGTGGCGGACGTATCGGTGTTCTGGTAGAGGCTGATACAGATGTTGTTAATGACGAAATCAAACTTTGCTTAAAGAATGTAGCTATGCAGGTAGCAGCTATGTCTCCAAAGTATGTATCTCGTGAAGAAGTTCCGGCAGATTATCTTGAGCATGAGAAAGAGATCCTTCTTGCACAGGCTAAGAAAGAGAATGAAGAGAGCAAGAAACCGAAGCCGGATAACATCATCGAGAAGATGATCATTGGACGTCTTAACAAAGAGATGAAAGAGATCTGCCTGCTTGATCAGGTATATGTACAGGACGGCGACCTTACAGTTGGCAAGTATGTAGAAAAAGTTGCAAAAGAGAATGGTGCAAATGTAACACTTAAGAAATTCGTTCGTTTCGAGACAGGGGAAGGTCTTGAGAAGAAGAATGAAGACTTTGCAGCAGAAGTTGCAGCTCAGATGGGAATGTAAGTATCTCGGCAAACTTCTGAGTAAGAGACCGCTAAACCCCAGTAAAATCAAGGGATTTGGCAGGTTAAGGTTCAAATATGTAAGTTGAGTAACCTATCATAAACTATCGTAAAATTACGCATCTCGATATAGTGTTTTGCGTCAAAGTTGCGTAGAGAATTGCGTACAAGAAATCTGAAGTATCTTCAGCGAAGTTTACGCAAAATAATGATGAGTTACAGTGTAAGTTTACACATATGTAGTACAGGGAGTGGTGGTGAGCCACTCCTTTACTTTTGCAGAAAAAGAAGGCAGACTGGTTTTGTTCCCAATCTGCCTATCTTATTTTGTCCCGAATAATGTATATTATTAGTGACAAATTAGTTCACGTCGTATCCCAGAGCGTCTTCAACAAATGTGTGATTCCGCATATGCGTCTCATACGATTCTTTGATAATGCGATATGCAATATCAACTTCTCCATTTGTTAAACCGTTGGCCTCAATGATTTCCTCGTATTCGGCGTAGAGCTTAAACACACGATTAAATTGCTCTCTGGTCACCATACAGTTCTTATCAATTACTTTTGCCGCAAAATTAATGATTGTATTACGTTTGCTATCAATCAATAATGAGAGCGTATCAGCATTGTTCTTATCTAACTTCTTATCCAGTTCCTTTATCCACTTATCGTTTTCTTGGAGACTATGATTAACATTCTCAATCCACTCATCACGCAATTTGATATTATCGACACTGTAATGGGAGTTGAATTCATTTAATGTTTCCTTTACATCTTTAAGCATTTCAGGAACCTGTTTCAAAGTTTCGCGCTCCTGCTTTTTATGTTTAAAGTATTTACGCAATTTAATGCATTCAGGAACTACTTTTCCCTTTATTTCTAATATCTCACCTAATATTTGAGACGCCAAAAACAAGGCCACAATACCTATTGCAAGCTTGGTTGGCAAATTCAAGTATTCGATATAATTAATCAAGATTACCACCATCCATAATTTTTATTGAAAGGTGGCGGGAAATGTAATCCCGCCATCATTATTAGACTTTTTCGCAGAAGTCAAGAGAAATCCAGCCTGCGCCGGATTTTAATTTACCCCAGCCTTTAGCGGAGCCTGCTCCCGCCTTCTCTTCAACAATTGTGAACACCCCTTTGCCTGTGTACTTACCTGTTTTCGCATAGTTAGTACCAGCACCTTTACGGATATTCAAATCGCTTACATTGACACGCACTGTATACGGAACTTTTGGCGTAGCAGGTTTATTGCCTGTGTTTCCAACAGTAGAACCGATAGTACAGTAAGATGCGTTTTCAAGGTAAATCCATCCAGCACCAGATTTCAGTTTGCCCCATCCATCTTTTACCTCGGTAATAGTGAATGTGCCCTTGCCAGTGTAAGCACCAGTTGTAGCGTATCCCATACCAGCACCTTTTCTGATATTCAAGTCAGAAATGATTACCTGTACGGTAAACGGAGTAGCAGGGAAGTTTTTGTTTGTCGGGTTAGAAGGATTAGACGGCGGTGTTACTACAGTAGTTCCGCCCATTTTAGCCTTAACAGCCTGTCTGAACGTATCCATTGTATATCCCATACCTAATCCCTTCCATAAATGTTCCGGGTCTCCGTGGTTTGTAGCAATACCTCTCGCATGACCTTCTTTGTGAGAAATAATTACTCCGTCAGCGAGCGGGTTGAGCCCATATTCTTTACAAAGGAATGCGAAAAGCTCAACAGCAGCTTCGTATGTACGTTTAGCAGATTCATAAAGTGAAGGAGTATGCAGAGCAAGGATATACATTTGCTGTAGTTTTGGATTTATCAAAATACTTTGACACACTCAACCATGAAATCCTTATTAACTTACTTCGTAAGAATGTAAAGGATGAACGAGTGGTGCAACTGATTAAGCGCTATCTGAAAAGCGGAGTAATGGAAAACGGAGTGGTAATCGAGACAGAGGAAGGTTCGCCACAAGGGGGCAATCTATCGCCACTACTTGCGAATATCTATCTCAATGAGTTCGACCAAGAGTTCTTGAGGAGAGGTGTTCCATGCATAAGATATGCGGACGACATCGTGCTCCTTGCAAAGAGCAAACGAGCCTCGGAGAGACTATTGGAAAGCAGTACAAGTTTTCTTGAAGAAAAGCTGAAGCTTACAGTAAACAGAGAGAAAAGCCGTACTGTCAGCGTGTTTGCAATCCGAAATTTTAAGTTCCTTGGCTTTGCATTGGGAAAGAATGGGAACGGTATTTATGTTCGAGTCCATTCAAAGTCATGGAAGAAGTTTAAGTCGAGGCTGAAAGAGTTATCTTCCCGTAAGTCTGTACAGTCAATCAAGCCAAGCCTTGGAAAAATCAAGGTGTATGCGAGAGGATGGCTTAACTACTACGGAATAGCAAGCATGAAGAATAATATCGAGGAGATCAACGGATGGCTCTATCACAGAATACGAATGTGCATATGGAAGCAATGGAAACTCCCGAGGACTAAGATGAGAAATCTGATTAAAATGGGGATTCCCGAATACTATGCATATATGGCGGCTAACAGTCGCAGAGGTCATTGGTTCTGCGCAAACTTGACGACGGTCAAAAGAGCAATGACAAAAGAAAGACTGATAAACAGTGGCTTTTATGATTTAGCCACAGCCTATCAGTCTGTGCACGTCAACTATTGAAACCGCCGTGTACCGAACGGTATGCACGGTGGTGTGAGAGGACGGGAGCTAATCACTCCCTCCTACTCGATTCTGCCAAAATCTTTACATAAAAAAGGATTATGTACGGCATATTTTTGAATGATTTTTAAAATTAATTGAAAAAACTACCTTTTTGTGTGGGGTAATTTGTTTTCATACTTGATAAAATGATTTAAATAGAGGAATAGGACCATGATGGAGGTAGTTTGAGAGTATGGGAGAGCGAAGATTAAAGAAAAAAAGAAAACGAATCATAGCCGGCGTTTTATTATTGGTAATGATTGTGCAAATGTTTCCGTTGTCAGTCATGGCAAATCCATCTTCGGACAAGCTGATATTTTCGGCGGATGGAGGAGAAAATACGATTACGGTTACACCGAAACAGGAAGAGCCAGATGAAGGAACCGAGGAAATTTTTAATAATGGTATTCTTGATTTTTCCTGTGATGTAGTTACCCTTGACAGGGATTATGCACAGACTGTGAAGGTGAAAGTAACCAATAAGTCTGAGAAGATGGTCCAATATTATCTGGAAGCTGAGAATAGTTATGAGGATATATATCTTAATTTCGTGCAGGAAGGTTCTGAAAATGCAAAAATGGTCATTGAGCCACAGGAAACACAGGAAATTGAATTGAGTGTGTTTCTTCAAAATGCTGCAGAAGATACATATCGGATTCCTATTACAGCCTATGTGAATGATGGTGAGGAAGGTTTTTGGTCCGCTGCTGTCCAGAAACGTATTCTTTTCCACTGTAAACAGAGTGATTTCAATGTGAGTATCGTACCACAAGAGAGTGGATCACCTGCTCAAAAAGCGTATCGTATCACAAATAATGGAGAGAAAATTACAGATCTTACATTGAGTGCAAGTGATAGTGTGAAAGATTATTTGATCTTTTCACCGGCAATTGAAAATTATACGTTGGATACAGGGGAGTCAGTTTCGACTACGGTGTCTTGTGATCTGGGTCTTATGAAAGAGAATGATGTTTCAAATGTTGAAGGAGAACTGATTGTATCTTCCGGTAAGCAAAATGTTAAACAATCTATTTCTTTTGAAAAAACAGATGATGTTAAGGAAATTGATGCGTGGAGGCTGGCGCTTTATCAGGAGAAAAGTTCTTATTATACGATAGATCAGCCGGAATTTGCAGATAATTTTGAAACTCCAAATGATTCGGCAAAAGCTTCTATGAAAAGACGGAGCAACGAATGGACAGAAGAGAGAGTTATTGAACTTTGCCATTTGAATATGGAAGAGGGGGGAATTAGTGAAGAGAATCCAATATCACTGACAGCAACCTATCCATATATTGATGAAGAGGGGAAACAGCAACAAATTACGATTGAAACAAATGTTTTTAGTCATATGATAGCGGAACCACAAGAGAATCGAATCAAGTATAAACAAACAAAATTAGATGGGACATCAATTGGAGATCATGTGGCGTGTTATGTTCTAACAAGTGCTAATTTGAAGAAAGCTGATTATCTTGACGCTATAAGTACTTATTTAAAAGAGGCTTCAAATTTTGTTAACTTAGAAGAGGATGCGAAGCTCATATTTGATAAAGTTTGGGAAGCATTTTCCGGCAAAGAGATGGGTGGTGGTGAAATTTTTGTTAAATCCATCATTCGAGATACGGCATGGGATGCGTTTGAAGTAGGGACAAAAGATTATACAAAGGATATATTAGAAGCTTCCAAAGGCATTTCAAAGGTCTTTGGTGATATGTCTGATGCTGCAAAAGCAGGGAAATATATGGCTGTGATATCTAATCCTACCATTGAGAAAAGCGAGAAAGATAAAGCAAGTGCGCATTTGTTGATGCATATGGCGAGCGTTGGAATCAAGGCCATTAAAAGCACGCCCCAAGGAAAAGTTTCCTTCTTTACGGCAGGACCGGAAAAGGCTATAGAAATTTTGAATAAAATGGATGAGATCCGATATTCAGATATGAGCGATGAGGAGTTTGGACTTTATTTCCAACAACTGGTATATGGATCTCAATGCACGAATGTAGGAAGCGTTAAGAGTCAAGTGAAAATAAATAGTCTTGCACGCGGAATGCAGGGATTTTGGGGAATGAATAGGGCATATTATCAGCTTGGTAATAACAGTTATACAAATGCAGAAATATTAGAACTATTTGGTAATTCCAAGTCAAAACGAAAAAGAAATACAGGATTAACAGAGGATGATTTCGCTTCTCATCCGGATGCAAATGTAGTAGTCACAACAGGTCGATTAAGTAATGAAGCATTATCCTATGCTTATCAAGATACGACGAATCAGATATTTAAAGTAAATGGTACACAAATAGGAAGCATAACAACGAATGGTTTGTCAGGTCTCTATAATGTTGCTCTTGTTACAGATACTTTTCAACAGGGAGTAAATACTGTTATTCGGGATTATGATACAAATCCGGGTAGTTATAAGGTGACGGCAGATACGGAATATAATACATTGGTACCGGATGATTCAACACTGTTTTATTCAGATTCCCTGGATACGTTAGATGATATTCGGTGTATCCCGGATTTTGCAATCTATGCAGAAAATATCCGCAATCAGGAGAAAAATATAATCGGAGAAAAAATGGAGATTCCTTTTACAATTTATAATCGTGGACCACGTGGTGGATGGACAGATGTCAGTGTGACAGCAGAGGGAGAGACTGTCTATACAGAGAAAAACGTGTATGTTGGACCATTTGGATCTGCAGATTTAAGTTTTACCATGACTCCTCAGAAAGAGAGAAATAAAATCACCGTTTCTTTGGAAAATAAGACAGAATATGTAGAAGAACGTACCATTGAAAATAATACGGCAACAAAAGTTTTGAGAGCTGAAAAAATGGAGGCTCCGGAAATTGTTAAGATCAGTCCGGAATTAATTGAATTAAAAGAAACAGATAAAGGAGCCTTTGTTTCAGCCCTTTTTAAAAATGGGAAGTGGATGAAATCCGTTCAATTTAGTCTGGATGAGGATGCATGGACAGAAACTTATGAATGTGATGGAAAAGATCGATACGCTGCTCTGCTCCCGATAAAATATTTGGCTGAGAAAGATTCTCATACACTGAAAGTCATAGCGACTTATCAAGATGGAACAAGTGAGACAAAAACAATATCAGGAGAGATCCCTGTTTCTGTTAAAATCAAAAAGGGTATATCGTTTACCTGTGTAGGACGATACCCCAGAACAGAACTTGTAGTTGAAAAAGAAGATGCTTTTGAAAAGATTGATCCAGATTGTTATGAGATTGTCAGTCATGTTACATATGATGACAAAACAAAACAAACGATTTATCAAGAGTCTATATATTTTGATGAGTCCTACAAACCTTCTGAAGATTGTAAGGTTTTCATTGTCGGTAATGATGAAAGAATGGATCTAATCCCATTGAATAAGATTCAGAATAAAGAAATTTCGGGAAATCCATCTGGCAAGGTAATGGTAACAGCAGATTCAGAGAATATAAGAAGTATTTCAGTTTCCTGTGCAAAGCTAAATGGAAAAATGTTGCCGGGCTACTGTTGGCTTGACAAAACGGTATATATTGGCGAAGGTATTTCAGACGTTCATCTTAAGATTAACTATTCTTGTAATGGACACTATCAAACAATAGAAAAAGATTTGGATGAATTGTCTTCTGAACAAACCATCCATTTACAGGATACTTCGAAAAAAGTTGTATTAACCAATGCGTCCGGAGATTTGACAAATGCATTGCTAATTATGAAGAATCAGGGTGGCTCAGAATCTTCGTATGGACTTTCGGTAGAACAAACTGAAGATGGCCAGTCGGTGATTTGTTTTGATGATGCGATATGGAAGAATATTACAAATGCCAAAACAGTTTCTCTTGTATGCAGTGATAATTCAGCAATTTATCAAATGGATCCAAGAACAATGGAAGGTTCGGTTGATCTGAAAGAATTGAAGAAGGATTATCATAAGATTTCATATAAGGAAAGCGATGCCAAGATTCAAAAGAGTGTGATTTGCTTGATGAATTATGATTTTACTGCAAATTCAGATACGATGTTACTGGCTCCCGGAGATTATCAAATTGAGACGGATTATACGATAAATGGAGTTGCCCTTCATAACAGGCAGGAGATAACAATAGCAGATCAGGATGTAGTCCTTGAACTGCCGGAGAATTCTTCAGAGACTACGGTTACACTGAATTGGTCGACTATTTACGATCTTGTTCAAGTATCTTATGATTCGCCAGATGGCTGGGTTAATGATCAGACTGTAGAGAATGGACAAAAGATCGTCTGCCAGACAGGAGAACAGAATATTTATATCTCAGCGCGACTGAAGGATGGCAGTAATATTAATATTAGCAAGACAGTAGATATTGCTGAAAATACGAATACCAATATCGAACTTTCCAATCAGTTCCACGGCAATGTGACGGCTCTTATGAATGGTGAAGCAACGCAAGAGGCTTCTGTAGAAGCAGGAAAGCAGATTGTGCTCAGTATGAGTGAACTGACAGATGGCGCCGGTAATAATTTCAATAATTATTATCAGGGAAACGGAATGAAGCCAACACTGATTCTGACCAATATTAGGGATGAATCCAATACGGTAGAGATAAATGCTGAGCAGAATTATTACTATTTGGATAATTGGTCAAATTATACCTTTACCGTACCGAAAGTAGAGGGTACCTATCGGTATCGTATAGAATGGAAGGTTCCGATTATGGAGCATGTTCATGTTCTGCAGAAAATTACTGCCACTGAAGCAGATTGTGAAACAGACGGAAATATAGAATATTATCTTTGTGAAGAATGTGGTGGCCGGTTCAAAGATGCAGAGGGTACAAAGGAGATTTCGGAAGAGGATATTTTGATTCCGGCTAAAGGACATCATTGGGGTGAATGGATCGTTATAGTTCCGGCAACGGAAGAACAAGAAGGACAGGAACAGCGTGTCTGCGAGAATAATAGTACGCATGCAGAGACACGTGTGATCCCGAAATTGACACATACACACGAGCTGGTATTCGTTCTGGCAAAAGAAGCCACTTATGAAGCAGATGGTAATATTGCGTATTATCATTGTAAATGCGGACGTATTTTTGCAGATGAAAATGGTGAAAAGGAACTCACGGAAGAAGATGTTGTGATTCCAAAACTGGTTCAACATATTCACAGTATAACAAAAGTTGGGGCAAAAGAAGCCACTTGTGAGGAAGCAGGAAACAGAGAGTATTATTATTGTGATCTTTGCGGAAAGTATTTTGAAGATACGAATGGTGAAAAAGAAGTTTCAAAAGATGATTTGATTATTTTACCAAAGGGTCACGACTGGGGTGAATGGACAATCAGTAAAGAACCAACCGCCGATGAACCAGGTGAGATGATCCGGGTATGTAAGAATGACAACAATCACGTAGAGAAACAGAAAATACCGCCAACCGGACAGCCAGAACAGCCGGACATTGATTATCAGATCATCAGGACAGGCGATCTGGTTTGGACAAAAGATTCGAATAAGACATTGCCGTTGTTTATAAGAAGAACTCCTGAAAAAGAAGGAAGCCTTGAGCATTTCAGAAATGTGACGGTTGATGGAACACGGCTGGATTCGGCTGATTACGATATTGACGGAGGTGAAAATCCGGGAACTGTTCTCGGTATTCAGTTATGGCCTTCCTGTCTTCAGAAACTGGCAAACGGCGAGCACGTCGTTCAGGTAATTTTTGATGATGGTAAGCTTGATGTGAAGTTAAAGATTGTGAAGCAAGAAGAATCTGGGGGAACAAATTCTCCGGACACCGGAGATGGAAACCAGAATTCCTCCGGAAAAAATGAAAAATTAACTTCTGATACAACATCATCAAAGACCGGAGACTCCGCAGATCTGACTCTGTGGATCACATTATCGGTGGCGTCTATAGCGGGGGCCGGCAGTATATGCGTTATCAAACGCAAAAAGAAAAGATAAGATTTAATTAAAAGGGAAATACCCACAAGCCGAATGGTACTTTCTGCATCTTACGCTTGTGGGTATTGTTTTTATGTTATAATACTTTTATTATTCATTGTAGATTGGTTAAAATTATCTTTCAGTAGAAAGGGGGGATATGATGGGTGAGCGTAAAAAATATATTGTTCGACTTTTTGCGGCAGCTATTTTGTTGTTTGTTGTTTCCGCATATCGGCAGTTCAGCATGCGGTACTTGCCGGAGGATTTTTTGCGTCCATATCTTGTCTGGGCGGTCTATATGTTTCTGCTCTTCTGCTGGCAGCATACCATTACAACAAAAATTACCCAGAAAGCCATGCGTGGCCACCTGACGGCGCAGAATATCGTCAGTATCCTGTATTTAACTGTTCGCTTTATCCAGGATGCATTCCTCTATGTCAATATTCCCTGGATGCGCTTTACCGGATACTTTATCAATATAGCAGCCATTTTCATACCGCTATTCGGTCTTTACGGCGCATTCTATCTCGGCAGGCCGGAGGATTACCGGATCAGCAAAAAGTGGTATCTGCTCCTGATCCCGGCTTGTTTTCTGAGTGTGATGGCATTGAACGATAATCTGTATCATTTTTTCTATTATATCGTGCCAAATGAGCCACAGCCGAATTTATACTTTCATCCATACATTGGCACATATATCATCTATATTTGGGGACTTAGTATCATCAGTTATCAGGTATATGTGATTTATCAACGAAATGGTACGACAAAGTCAGATCCGCTTTACCGGAAGCTGATCCCCTTCTATGAACCGATCCTACTGTTCCTGTTCAGTATTCCTTATGCTGCGACGGCCTACGTTGTGCGGTTTGAGATTGTGGAATATTCGGCGGGACTGATTTTCATTCTTGTGCTTTGCTGGGAGCTTTATATCCTAGTCGGACTGATTCCGGTAAACACGCAGTACGAGGAAGTGTTCCGGCGGTCTACGGTGGCGATGCAGATTCTCCCATCAAGCGGGGAGACGATTGCAGCATCGGAAAATACGGCGGAAATCACGCCTGCTATGCTGGAAGCTCTAAAGCTGAATCAGCATTTTTCTGTTACGGAAGATATTATCATGCACCTGCACCAAATCCCGGGCGGGTATATGGTCTGGCAAACCGATCTCTCGCAGATCAACCAAGCTTTGCGGGAGCTTCAGAGACTGAATGCGGAATTGGAAGAAAAACAGGATCTACTGGCGCAGGAAATTCGCATTCAATCGGATGAGACAAGTATTCAGGCGCGCAATGATATTTACGACAGCCTATCCTCGGAGGTGGCCGGGCAGCTTACTTTGTTGACAGAACTTTTATCGAACAAAAACATTACGGCGGATGACTGGAAACGCATCTGCCTCATCGGCACGTATATCAAGCGATTCTGCAACTTGCGGCTCACTTATCAGGAGCAACAGACGATTCCGATGGGCGATTTAGCCATCAGCTTACAGGATATGGCGAAATGTATGAAGAATGTCGGTATTCGAACAAGCTTGGATTTTTGCCCCACATCGAATTTAGAACCAGAGCTGATTCTTCTCATTATGAAGGTCTTGGAAGCGCTTCTGGAGGAGGCGGATTTTTGTCTGACCTCTATGGCAATCCGAATCAGCGATACGGTTTGCTTTGAGATTACCGGTACAGATCACGAGTTTGTTCCTCGTTCTTTAGAAGGTGGATATCGTCTTCAGGCAGAAAAGGTTCCGGCAGGTTATCGGCTTTTGCTCTTGCAGGAGGGAGAGGTGGTGCAGTCATGAAAAAGAATACGTCAGCTAAAATGATTAAAAAAGCCATCGACTCTTACCCCGGCGGAATCTGCTTCTCCGCATTGGATGGACGGGTCATTCTCGTTAATGAGAAGATGAACAAACTGATGCTGGAGCTGACCGGACATACAATTCTGAACGCAAAGACGGCATGGGAGGAGCTAACAAACTTTGCTAATAACGGCAAGGCGGAAAAGCTAACCCAATCCTGGCTGCCAAAAGATATGAACAATGAAAATGAAAGCACCCACCAACAGTTGTTCTTCCGCTTCTCCGACAACTCGGTCTGGCGTTTTGAGCTGAGGTTTCTTGATTCCAATACCGTTCAGGTTGAGGCGGCGGAAATTACAGAACTCTACCGGCTCAGCGAGGAACTGTACGAGAACACTATCCGGCTGCAGGAGATTCAAAAGCGGCAGAAAGCCTTGCTGGACAGTATCGTGGAAATCAATTTGAATAAAGAGATTCTTGCCGCGAAAATGCATATCCATGATGAGCTGGGGCATTGTTTGCTGGCCACCACTAAGGCGATTACGGAAGACCGTCTGGCTGAGAACGCTGATGTACTGAGGGAAAATTGGAACAGCGCCATTCATGATTTTTCCAATATCTCTACAGTATGGACGGTGCCCGATTCCTCTCTGCAGTCTGAACTGATGCAGGTTGCGGAGCTGATTGGCTGTAAGGTTACCTTCCTTGGAGAACAGCCCAAAAGCCGCAAGGCATTACAGCTTTTGTATGCCGCCATTCGGGAGGCGCTCACCAATGCGGTACGCCATGCGGACGCCACAGAATTGATGGTAAAAATTGAGCAAGACGAGAAAAACTATCATATAGAGATATCCGACAACGGCGGCGTTACTGTTTCAAAAATTACGGAGGGCAATGGTCTTAGCGCATTGCGGCAACGATTAGAACAAGAAGGAGCTACCCTGAAAGTACTCTGCGACAACAGTGTTTCCCTGCTTGTGGATATTCCCTTTGATTTTGATGAACCCCAGAAAGGAGGACGAAAATGATACAGGTTCTAGTTGTAGAAGATTCCAGGATTACCCGCGATGCCATTGAGAGCCAGATTGCCAAATCAGAAAGATATGTCCTGTACGCCTCCATAGAAAATGCAGCCAATGCAGAAATTGCCTGTCTGCGTGGAAGTGTCGATTTAATCTTGATGGATGTATGTACGGCTGACGAAGAATCCGGCCTGAAAGCTGCGGCAAAGATCAAGCAGTATAATCCAAAAATCAAGATTATTATTATGACCTCCATGCCGGAACATTCCTTTATTCAGAAAGCGAAAGCGTGTGGTTGTAACGGCTTTTGGTATAAGGAATATAGCAACACTGACTTGATGGAGGTTTGCGACAGGGTGATGAACGGCGAATATGTTTATCCCGAGGACACGCCGGTGATTCGCATTGGATACAGTAACAGCAATGAATTTACCACTCGGGAATTTGATATTATTCGGGAGCTGGCGCAAGGCAGAAAATATGAGGAGATTGCGGCGGATCTGGATATTACGCTAAATACAGTCAAGTACCACATCAAGAATATTTTGCAGAAAACGGGCTGCCAGAATACCTTGCAGTTGGTGGCCGAGGTGGTAGAAAAGCGGCTGATTCTGCCAAAATATTAAATTGGGGGAGGATGATATTAATGGTAACATACATGGTTGATGTAGAAAAATGTATTAAACAGATTAATGCAATGAGCAAAACTGATTTTCACCAGAGAATCTTGCGAGGTGTTGCTGCCAGTGAGGAGAACGCATAATCTTACAGTTCGCATAAGAATTTGAACCGTATGATTATCATGTAAATCAACGAAAAACCTTGAATTTCCTATGAAAATGGGATAATTCAAGGTTTTTTTGCGTATTGGGGAATAAATTTTGACTTATCGTAAATTATCGCTATTTATGCATGGAATTGGGTAAAAGTTGGGGAGTGAGTTGGGGAATTTCAATTCCCCAACTGGAGTATGAAACTTTGCCTCATTCTTCTGAAATAAAAGGGCGAAGATTGCTTGTTTTATTTTATTGGGGGATAGCGTAGTTCCCCAACTTTTGGTGTATGATAATATGAGATGTCTTAACATTTTGTAAGTTGTTATGAAAATATTTTTCAATTGATGAAATTAAATATACAGATTATAATAGAGATAGATGAAAACTATTTGTAGTAGAAATGGAGAAAAAATGAAATATAAAATTATTGCTGTTAATAATGATACAACAATTAAAACAATTGTAGCTGAAATATCGGAGGAAGAATATGAAACTATTATGTCTAATATAAAACAACTTCAAATATCTATGTTGAGTAAAGATTATTATGTTGTAGTTAGAGATAATATAAAAGAGTTACTTGCGTTTTTGCCTACAATAAAGATGCAAGATAAGTATTCAATTGATACAATTAATCGATATACATACAATGTATTAGGCACTTTTTATGCATGGATTGAATATTATGAAAGCCATTATAAAAAAATTTTTGAACCCATTAAGAAAAAATATTATGATAAATATTTTGAGTATCGAATGATGTATAATCTTCGGATTTATATGACTCATTGTGAAATGGCGATTACAAAAATAGAGTTTTGGCCTGGAAAATTGGAAATGTATATATATATTGAACCAGAAAATTTGTTACAAAATTCGAGCAGATTGCAAAAAAAGATTATTACAGAGTTGCAGAAAATGCGTGATGATAATGAAAAAATTGATTTATATGAATTAATGTTAGGATTTGAAAAAATATTTACATCTATGCATAAAGAACTTTTAAAAGCATTAGAACCAGAATTACAAAACGTATTAAATGAAATAAATCCATATCTTCAATTTACATCTGAAGGAAAAGCAAAATTATGTTATATATATGAAAAAGAAACGGATAAGAGAGTATATTCATTAACGGCATTTATAGGAGCTTTTATAAATAAAATGTGTAATCCATATTAAATGTACATAGCCGATTGGTTCACTAAGAATCAGTCGGTTTTTCTATGCCCACTTTTATACATAGCCAGTCCCGTAAAAAGGATTGGCTATTAAATTTTTCGAGGAAGGAGGAAACCATATGACCAAGTGTAAAGTAATCGCCCTTGCAAATCAGAAGGGAGGAACCGCAAAGACTACAACTACATTAAATCTTGGAATTGGTCTTGCACATCAGGGGCGAAAAGTATTATTGGTTGATGCTGATCCACAGGGAGATTTAACAACTGCATTGGGTTGGACGAATGCAGACAGTCTTCCGATTACACTGGAAACGCAAATGAAGAAGATATTACAAGACGAACCATTTGTGTATAATGAAGGCATTTTGCATCATAAAGAAGGAGTAGATATTGTTCCGACCAACATTGAGTTATCGGGTATGGAAATATCACTGGTAAATGCCATGAGCAGAGAGCAGACATTAAAGCTGTATCTGGCAAATTTGAAAAAAGATTATGATTATATCCTGATTGATTGTATGCCTAGTCTTGGTATGCTGACAATCAATGCATTAGCTGCCGCAGACAGTGTAATTGTTCCAGTGCAGGCTCATTATCTTCCACTAAAGGGCATGACACAGTTAATGAAAACAATTGGTAAGGTACAAAGACAGCTAAATCCTAATCTGAAGATTGATGGAGTATTGCTGACACTTGCAGATATGCGGACAAAACTTGCAAAGACAACAGAGGATAGCCTTAGAGAGAATTATGGAAAGCATATTCGGATTTTCAAAACGATTATTCCAGTGGCTATCACAGCAGCAGAAAGCAGTGCAGCAGGACAGAGCATTTATGAGTATGACAAGAATGGAACTGTTGCAAAGGCATATGCAGAATTTACGAGGGAGGTGATTCAATGTGGCGAAAAGCAGAGAAATAAACATGAATCTTCCCTCAGCCGATGACCTTTTTACCACTCAGGAAGAAAGGGACCATAAGAATCAGGAATATGTAAAAAATATTTCTCTTTTTGAGATTACTGATTTTCCTAATCACCCATTTAAGGTAAGAATGGATGCTAAGATGGTGGAGACTATCGAAAGTGTTCGTGAACATGGTGTATTGGTTCCTGCTCTTGTCAGAGAGAAGCCAACAGGTGGGTATGAAATGATTTCTGGACACCGTAGAAAAATGGCAAGTGAACTGGCAGGGTTAGAAAATATCCCTTGTATTGTAAGAAATCTCAGTGATGACGAAGCAGTTATTGTCATGGTTGACAGCAATCTTCAAAGGGAAGAAATATTACCATCAGAAAAAGCATTTGCTTACAAAATGAAGTTAGATGTCATGAAAAGACAGGGACAAAGAACTGATTTAACTTCGTCGCCATTGGCGACAAAGTTGAAAGGGAAACGTTCTGATGAATTATTGGGTGAGGAGGTTGGAGAAAGTAAAGACCAAATAAGAAGATATATTCGATTAACCTACTTGATACCGGAAATTCTTGATATGGTCGATAACAAGAAAATTGCCATGCGTCCGGCGGTGGAGCTGTCTTATTTGCCAAAAGAAGAACAGGAGATATTGTACGATACCATGGAATCGGAAGATTGCACTCCAAGTCATGCACAGGCAATCAAAATACGCAAATTTTCCGCAGAAGGCAGATTGAATGAAGATGTGTTACTGTCGATTATGTCAGAAGAAAAGCCAAATCAGGTAGAGCAATGGAAAATTCCGAAGAATCGACTGAAGAAATATTTTCCATCGGGAACTACACAGCAGAAAATGGAAGAAACTATTATCAAAGCACTGGAATTATACCGAAGACGGGAAAAAAGCAGGGAACGATAAGCAATTTGACACCAAGGGAGCAGTCTATCCGTTGGCAGTCAATGAGAAATCAGCATTTTCCTGTTTTCCCCTCCCCACACCCTACCCCTTTGGTTTACCAGCAGATTACCAGCCGAAAAGACAATAAGGAGCCGGGAACATCTTTTCTTTCGGCAGGTCAGAGATTCCCACACCTGCATGACAGCAAGAAGTAAACAGAATAAAGCAATAGCAGGCGTTTCAGACGGACGTCTTTTTTTATTGGATTGAAAAGAAAGGAATTGTAGAAAATGAAGAAGATATGGAAACGAGTGTGTACAGGGATTCTTGCCCTGACCACGATTTTAACTGCATTGCCGATTACATCGGTTCAGGCAGCGGAAACACAGTATTGGACAGAGTCCGCAGAGAGAGTTGGACATGTGGAACATTTGATGAACGACGGAACAATAAAAAGTACTTTCAACGAAGGACATATGAAAGTAGAGGGCGAAACCGCCTACTGTGTAAATATCAACATGAAATTTAAGAATGGCTATAAAACTAGACATGACGCAAGTGCCAGCATGAGTGCAGATCAGATTGAAGATGTGGCATTGTCGCTTGAGTATATGAAACAGTATACAGGCAGTCACAGTAATCTGAGTGCAAATCAGGCATATCTTTTAGAGCAGTGCCTTGTGTGGCAGCGTTTAAGTGAGCATTTGGGTTGGCAGTGTGATAATGTCCGAGCTGTATATTCCGAGATTTCTCAGGATATTCAGAATGAAGTGTATGCTGGAGCGAAAGCATTTGTAAAGGCAAATAAGGGACGCTATAAATGCGGTGGATATATCTATACTGGAGAAGGACAGGACATCGGACAGTTTTGGGCAGAACTGAATGTTGGAAATGCAAAGGTAAAGAAAACAACCGCAAATGAGATTGTCACAAATGGAAATGCGATGTATTCCATTGCGGGAGCAACCTTTGGTATATTCTCAGACCAGAATTGTGGTAATCAGATTGGAACACTTACAACAAACGAAAATGGAGATACAAATGAGGTTGAAGTAACTGCCGGAACTGTTTATATCAAAGAGCTTTCTGCACCGAAGGGATATAAGCTGGATACGACAGTACGCAGTCTGAAAGTTGAAGCCGGAAAAACAGCCGTATTAAATGTTTCAGATGTTCCGAAAGTGACAGAAACATTGGTAGACCTGTTCAAGATTGATATGGAGACAGGAAAAGCAACTGCACAGGGAAATGCAGCACTGGCAGGAGCAGAGTTTACCTGGCATTATTATGACGGACTTTATACAAAAGACAACTTACCGGAGAAAGCAACACGTACCTGGGTTACAAAGACGGTAGCAGAAAAAGACAGTGACGGAACCATTCATTATGTGACAAAACTGGCAGATGCCTACAAAGTATCCGGAGATGCATTTTACACTCAGAATGAAAAAAGCGTATTACCACTTGGAACATTGACTGTTGAAGAAACAAAAGCACCAAACGGATATTTACTGGACGGAGCTTATATGCAGGCAGGAGACAGTACAGAACAGATAAAAGGAATGTATCTGACACAGATCACAGAGGACGGAGAACTTGCAGTTCTTTCCGGAAGCAATCAGTATTCCGTATCTGATCAGGTAATCCGAGGTGGGGTGAAGATTCAGAAACGTGATTTAGAGACAAAAGATACCAAAGCACAGGGAAGTGCCACATTAAAAGATACAGCATTTGCAATTATTTCTCTGAACGAGAATCCGGTTCTGGTAGAAGGAAAACTGTACAAGAAGAATGAGACAGTTAAGATGATTCAGACAGGAATTGACGGAATTGCAACAACGACGGCAGATTTACTTCCGTATGGTAAATACAAAATGGAAGAAACCAAAGCACCGGAAGGTTATCTGACTGACGGGGCAAAAGCGATTGAATTTTCGATTACAGAAAATGGAAAAATCGTGGATTTAACAGACGAAAGTCATTCCATTTACAACCAGATTAAACGTGGAGATCTGGAAGGCGTAAAGATTGGAGCAGGTACACATAAGAGACTTGCGAATGTTCCTTTTAAGATTACGAGTAAAACAACCGGAGAGAGCCATATCGTAGTGACAGATAAAAATGGTCAGTTTTCAACCGCTTCCGATTGGGCGTCTCATAAGAAAAATACAAATGCAGGAAAATCCAGTGAGGACGGTATCTGGTTCGGAACTTCTGAGCCGGACGATAGCAAAGGTGCATTGCTTTATGATACTTATGAGATTGAGGAATTATCTTGTGAATCCAATAAAGGCATGAAGCTGATCCCTGCATTTGAAGTTGTTGTCAGCAGAAATAAAGTGAAAATCGACCTTGGAACACTGACCGATGAGTATGAGAAAGAGATTAGCATTCATACAACCGCAACAGACAAGAAAACGGGCGAAAAGATAATTGTTGCAGGAAAGAAAGTAACGATTGTGGATACAGTTACTCTGGACGGTCTGGAAGAAGGAAGAAAGTACCAGTTAAAAGGCTGGCAGATGCTGAAAGAGGAAAATGCTGAACTGCTCATTGATGGAAAGCGTGTGGAAAGTGATTATACTTTTGTTGCTGACAGCGAGAAAATGAAAGTAGAGATTTCTTATACGTTCGATGCATCAGAACTTGGCGGACAGAATCTGGTTACATTTGAAGAATTATATGACCTGAAGAATCCGGAAGAACCTGTAAAAGTTGCAGAGCATAAGGACATTGACGATGAAGGACAGACGGTCCTGATTACAGAGCGAAAGATTTCGATTCATACCACAGCAACTGATAAGAACGGTAAGAAAGAAATCGAAGCCGGAAAAGATCTGACGATTGTAGATACAGTTACTTTAGATGGATTGGAAATCGGTACAAAGTATAAATTGTCTGGTTGGCAGATGGTTAAGGCAGAAAATGCAAAGCTGATTATTGATGGCAAAGAAGTTACCAATGATTATGAATTTATTGCTGATAAGGAAAACATGGAAGTGCAGGTTGAGTTTACTTTCGACGGCAGCACTCTTGGAGGAAAGCAGCTTGTAACTTTTGAAGAACTGTATGATATGACAAATCCGGAAGAACCGAAAAAGGTAACAGAGCATAAGGATATCAACGATGAAGGACAGACCGTAACCATCAAAGAAGTACCGGAAACACCAACCCCAGAGACACCGGGTACTACTACAAAGACAAGCAATCCTCCAAAAACAGGAGACACCGCAAAAGCAGGATTGTGGCTAGCCATTGCTGCATTGTCTGCAATGGGCGTTGGTGGGGTGGCTATCCATGCAAGAAAAAAGAAGAAAGCACCACTGGCGATTGAAGAAAAGAAAGAAGAAAGCGAGGACGAATAAGGATTACAGGGTGGTGAAATACCACCCTCTTACATAGCGAAACAGGCAAGGAGGACAAAAGAATGGTAGTGAACCAGAAAGCGGTAAAAGTTATCAATAAGATATTTGAAGCAGGAATTACAGAGGAAAAAGATATTTCTGCAATGACCTTGGACGAGATTTTGGAAATTCAAGGGATTACGGTTGCAGAGATTGGAATGATCAATGATTTGCAGAAAGCAATCAAAGCCAATAAAGTGATTACTTTTTTGGGAGGTGGAGCAGTATGAGATATGACGTTATGAATGAGTATTATACGGAAATCCGTTTGTTTGGAAAACCTGCATTATTTAACGATATGCGTTTGGATCAGGAGACAGTTCCGAAAGGGTTATATTTATATGAAGTCAGATATGATGATGAAACGTGGGAACCAGTCCAGATTGCAAAAGGCATTTTAGCGAATCATTTGGGTTCGGTTCTTACACGCGAACGGTTAAAAATACCAGCGAATGGTTATCTTGACCTGGAAGCGAAAACGGACTGGAAATATAAAGATAAGGGGTGCCGGACAGTGCAGGAGTTTTTAGAAAAATATCCAATCAGACAAAAAGAAAGAGAACGATAGGAGGAAGGTACGTGGTAAAGAAATTTGATGTCATTACAAAACTGTATGAGGAAGCAACGCAGGAAGTGACAGAGTCACCGGAAAAGTGGATAGCCTTTCTTCAGTCAGCCAGTAAAAATTACCGATTGCCATTTGATGAACAGCTTTTGATTCATGTGCAGCGTCCAGAAGCAACCGCAGTACTTCCTATGGAAAAATGGAATGAAAAGTTTGGACGGTGGGTAAAACGGGATTCTAAAGGAATTGCTGTATTTGATAAGAGTTCCGATAGATTAAAGTTAAAATATTATTTTGATGTATCCGATACCAGAGAAGGAAAGTATAAGCGTCTGGTGCGTCCGGTCTCTTTGTGGAGTGTGGCAGAAGAACAACAGGAACCAGTAAAAGAAGCCTTGGTAAATACATTTGGCGTGACGGACGGAGACAGAAAAGAGTTTGCGATGGTGATTCTGGAAGCGTCTCTGAATATTGCAGAGGATAACATTGGAGATTATCTTCCGGATATCCTACTTGCGACAAAGGATAGTCCGTTAGAAGAAATTGATGAGTTTAATATCCGGTTGAAAATGAAACAACTGCTTGCAAACAGCATTTCTTATATGCTTTTTTTGCGTTGTGGAATTGAACCGGACATTTATCTGGAGACAAGGGACTTTCAAAATATTCGGGACTTTCATACAAAGGAGTTAGTCAATCTCTTTGGCGTGGCTGCGAGTGATATGTCAGAAATGGCATTAGGAGAAGTTGCGGACACAATACGAAAGTTAAAGATACAGGAACGGAAGCAACGCACATTTGTTGAACAGAAAACAACAGATTATAATGTGGATAACAAACAGGAAATCGCAACAGAAAGGGGACAGGACAATGGCAGCAATCACATACAGCAGACAGGGAGATTATCTCCTGCCGAATCTTACAATTCCAGAGGGCGAGGAAGTTCACCTTGGGAAGTACGCATATCTCCGAAAACAATATCTGATGAAGAATCGGTACGGAATGTATCTGAATCTTCTGACAGCGGGAACATTGAACCAGCATCTGATTCAGACGGAGGAAGAAGCACAGAACAGAATGGAGACACTTATTCAGCAGATGGCAGAGAACGAGGGCGTGACAGAAGAACTGAAAGCCAGAGATCAGATGGAGTGGATCGGGAGAATGAACAATATCCGGCAGAGAGCGCAGGAAATCGTGAGGAACGAAATCCTGGAGAATTAGAAGAAAATAATAGGAGTAGTGACATACTTCCAAGTGAGGAAGAACAACTTCAAATATTAGAAGAGAAGGCAGAGGAAAAATCCCCTGCTTTTTCTTTTTCACAGGAACTGATTGATGAGGTTCTTCAAGACGGTCCGCATTTTGCAGATGGAAAATACGATATCTATTCTTATCTTAAACAGGAACATAGCACATCAGAAAATGTGAAATTCTTGCAGGGTGCATATGGCATGGGTGGAAGAACATTAAATATAAATGGAATAAAACTTGATGAAAACTATGACAGTAAAGGAATAAAACTACGGAAAGGATATGAAGTAGATTCACCAGAAATTTTACTGAAATGGAACGTAGTCGTAAAAAGAGTTGGAGAACTTATTGCTGTTGGAAGGTATCTTTCAGAGCAGGAACAGAAAGAATTTCCAGAGTATGAAAAAAGAAAAATTGCCAGAGGAAGACCTTTGCAGGAAGAATCTGAGCTACAATTAATATCAGACAGAGCTGTAACAGAATCGGAAAACGAATCGGCAGATTATGACATTTCTGAGGATACTGTTGTTACGATAGGAATGAAAGATTATGAAGTTGAGTTCCTGTCAGCAGAGAGAGTGGTACTTCGGGATCAGCAATATCCGATTTTTAGCGAAGAACTATCCAGAGAAGAATTTGACCGTAAGATATGTGAGAATCCGGCAAATGACCATTTGAAAATCAAACGGCCATTGCCGGAATTACCAGCCGAAGAAGAAAAAGAGGCACAGCCGACAGATGTTCCATCAGAAGAAACAGAGACAGAGCTGAGTATTCCGGAGCAGAATTATCAGTTTGTGATGAAGATGGCAGGCGAAGTTTTACGGGGAGAAGTGGATTTCAAAACCTTTGAGGCAGGAGCAGGCTTCATGCCCCTTACGATTGAGCAGGTTGGTGACAACTTTATTGTAATCTCTCATTACTATGAGCAGAATGGAGATGCCATGGCAGATCCGGATATGGAATTTGCTTATGATAATGACAGGAAAACGCTTCAGGCAAGAACTTATCAGCAGGACGCATTACAAAGATACGATGAAGTTTATGGCGATGACGGATATAATGAGGAGCTGGAAGAAGAACTGAATCTATTTGCACATGAGTGGTTCCAGACAATCGAGAAACAAGGATATGTTCCGGTACAGGAAGCAGCGGAATTGGAAGCAGGCGAATTACCAGCCGAAGAAGAAAATACTTTGGAATTAGCCCCTTCCTGGGAACAGGGCGAACCTGCAAAGAAAGCGCAGAGCTACGATTTGTATCCGGAAGTTTCCGGGCAGAACAGACATCAGTATCAGATTATGGAGGAAGTGCCGGAGTATGGCTCAGCCAAAGAAAAGTTCAGGGCAAATATTGCAGCGATTCAACTTCTGAAGAAATGTGAAAACGAACATCGTTATGCAACACCGGAAGAACAGGAAATACTGGCAAAATATGTTGGTTGGGGCGGTCTTTCAGATGCATTTGATCCAAAGAAATCCGCATGGGCAGCCGAGTATCTGGAATTGCAGACTGTATTAAGTGAAGAAGAATACGAATCTGCAAGAGAATCAACGCTGACAGCGTTCTATACTCCGCCGATTGTAATCAAGAGTATGTATCAGGCACTGGAAAACATGGGACTAAAGAGTGGAAATATTCTGGAACCAAGTTGTGGTGTCGGTAACTTTATCGGTATGAAACCAGAATCTCTTTCGGACTGTAAGATGTATGGTGTGGAATTGGATTCTGTTTCAGGAAGAATTGCTGCACAACTTTATCAGAAATCCAAGATAGCGGTTGAGGGTTATGAGAAAGTAAATCTTCCAGACAGTTTTTTCGATGTTGCAATCGGCAATGTACCGTTTGGGGAGTTTAAAGTATTTGACAGCAGATATGACAGGTACAATTTCTTCATTCACGATTATTTCTTTGCGAAAACATTGGACAAGGTAAGACCGGGCGGTGTGATTGCATTTATTACTTCATCAGGAACCATGGATAAGAAGAATCCATATGTCAGAAGATACCTGGCACAGAGAGCAGAGCTGATCGGTGCAATCCGTCTGCCGAATGATACCTTTACCAAAAACGCAGGAACGAAAGTAACATCGGATATTTTATTCCTTCAGAAGCGTGACCATATGACACTGGAGGAACCGGACTGGGTATATCTGGATTATGATGACAACGGCATTGAACAGAACCGCTATTATGTACAGCACCCGGAAATGATACTGGGAGAAATGGTTATGGAATCCGGTCCGTATGGCATGAGAAGTACTTGCAGACCGTATGAGGGCAGAGAACTGTCAGAACTTCTTTCAGTTGCAGTTGAAGCGTTAAAGGGTACGATTGAAGAAGTAGAAATGGAAGAACTGGTGGAGGAAGAAGACCATACGATTCCTGCAGATCCATCGGTGAGCAATTATTCTTACACATTGGTAGATGGAAAGATTTACTATCGGGAAAACAGTCGTATGAAGCCGGTAACACTTCCGGTGACTGGAGTAAATCGTGTGAAAGGTATGATTGCAATCCGGGATTGTGCAAGAGAACTGATCCGGTATCAGACAGAAGGATATTCTGATGCAGTAATCGAAGGACAACAGAAGGAATTAAACCGTCTGTATGATCTCTTCCGCAGTAAATACGGACTGTTAAATGATCGTGCCAATATGCGTGTATTTGCAGACGATAATAGTTATCCATTGCTGAGTTCACTGGAGATTCTTGCAGAAGACGGAACACTGGAACGGAAAGCGGATATGTTTTCTAAGCGGACAATCAAAGCACATAAGGTAGTGAACAGTGTGGATACTGCCAGTGAAGCATTGTCAATTTCTCTTGCAGAAAAAGCAAAAGTGGATATGCCTTTCATGGCGAAACTGACCGGGAAAACAGAAGAAGAACTGGAACAGGAGTTGTCCGGCGTTGTTTTTCGTTTACCGGAAAGTGATACAGAGAATCCAAAGTATGTTTCCGAAGACGAATATTTGTCAGGGAATGTAAGAGAGAAGTTGAAAGTGGCAGAACTTGCGGCACAGGCAGATGTAAGGTATCAGGTCAATGTAACTGCTTTGCAAAAAGTACAGCCAAAGGATTTAAGTGCTTCAGAAATCAATATCCGACTGGGGACAACGTGGCTTCCGGAGAGTGATGTTGAAGATTTTATGTTCCAGTTATTGAATACGCCCAATTATATGCAGTGGAAAATAAAAGTACATTTTTCTAAATATACGGGAGAATGGCAGGTAGAGGGAAGAAGTCTGGATAAGGGGAATGTAAAGGCAAACAATACCTATGGAACAACAAGAGTCAGTGCGTATCGGATTATTGAAGATACCTTGAATCTAAGAGACGTTCGGATTTACGATTATGTGGAGGACGATGACAGAAAGAAAAAAGCTGTTCTAAATAAGAAAGAAACTGCCATAGCACAGGGAAAACAAGATCTGATCAAGCAGGCATTTCAGGATTGGATTTGGAAAGAACCGGAGCGCAGGCAGAGACTTACTGATTATTACAATGAAAATTTCAATGCAATCCGACCAAGGGAATATGATGGAAGTCATCTGAACTTTTATGGAATGAATCCGGAAATCCGGCTACGGGAACATCAGAAAAATGGTGTTGCAAGAATCCTGTACGGCGGGAACACGCTGCTTGCCTATGTAGTTGGAGCAGGAAAGACGTATACGATGGTTGCGGCTGCAATGGAGAGTAAACGACTGGGACTTTGTCACAAGTCCATGGTTGTTGTACCGAACCACATCATTGAACAGTTTGCAGCCGAGTGGTTACAGCTTTATCCGGCAGCAAATTTACTGGTGGCAACCAAGAAAGACTTTGAAACCAAAAACCGAAAAAGATTCTGTGCCAGAATTGCTACCAGTGATATAGATGCGGTAATTATCGGGCATAGTCAGTTTGAACGTATTCCATTGAGCATTGAACGTCAGCAAAGGACAATCCGCAGTCAGATTGAGGAACTTGTGCAGGGAATTACAGAGGAAAAAGCAAGGAATGGAAACAAATTTACAATCAAGCAGTTGGAAAAGACGAAGAAGTCATTGCTTGTGCGACTGGAAAAACTGAATGACCAGAGTAAAAAAGACCAGGTGATCAACTTTGAAGAATTGGGAATTGACCGCTTATTTGTTGATGAAGCGGATGGATACAAGAATTTGTATCTATATACGAAAATGAGAAATGTAGCAGGCATTGCCCAGACAGAAGCGTTGAAGTCCTCTGATATGTTTATGAAATGCCAGTACCTTGACGAACTGACTGGAGGAAAAGGTGTGGTATTCGCTACAGGAACACCAGTCAGCAACAGTGTGGTGGAACTATATACCATGCAGAGATACTTGCAGCATCATACATTGGTGGAGCATAACCTACAGCATTTTGACGCATGGGCATCAACTTTCGGAGAAACAGTGACAGCAATCGAGCTTGCCCCGGAAGGGACAGGCTACCGTCTAAAAACGAGATTCGCAAAGTTTTATAATCTTCCGGAGCTTATGCAGATGTTTCGGGAGGTGGCAGATATTCAGACTGCTGACATGTTGAATCTTCCAGTACCGGAAGTAGAGTACCGGGTTGTATCTGTAAAACCAAGTGAAATGCAGCGTGACATGGTTGCAGAACTGGGAGAACGTGCGGAGCGTGTAAGGGATGGAATGGTCAATGCCACTGAAGATAACATGCTGCTGATTACCAATGACGGAAGAAAACTGGCTCTGGATCAGCGAATGATGAATGAATTGTTACCGGATTATCCAGAGAGTAAAGTCAATGCGTGTGTAGAGGAAGTCTATAACTTCTGGGAGCAGGGGCAGGAAAAGAGATTGACGCAGTTGGTATTTTGTGATTTATCTACCCCGAAAACAGATGGAAGTTTCAGTGTTTATAACGATGTAAGGGATAAGTTGATTGCCAAAGGGATTCCGCCGGAGGAGATTGCATTTATTCATGATGCTAATACCGAAGTACGAAAAAAAGAATTATTTTCAAAAGTAAGAAGAGGTGCTGTCCGTATTTTAATGGGCAGCACTTTTAAAATGGGAGCCGGTACGAATGTGCAGGATTTGATTATTGCAAGCCATGACCTGGACTGTCCATGGCGTCCGAGAGACTTGGAGCAGAGAGCAGGACGAACCGTCCGGCAGGGAAACAAAAATCCGAAAGTAGATATTGTCCGTTACGTTACAGAAGGAACTTTCGATGCTTATCTATATCAGATTATAGAGAATAAGCAGAAATTCATCTCTCAAATCATGACCAGTAAAAGTCCGGCAAGGTCAGTGGAGGATATTGATGAAGTGGCACTGTCTTATGCAGAAATCAAAGCCTTAGCAGTTGGAAATCCGTATATAAAAGAGAAGATGGATTTGGATATTCAGGTATCAAAGCTTCAGTTATTGAAACAGAGTTTTCTCAGCCAGAAGTATGAAATGGAAGATAAAGCAGTGCGATATTTCCCAAATGAAATCAAACAGTGCGAACAACGGATTGCGGATTACGAATCAGATATTGCATTGGCAAAGGAAAATACGCCGCCAGACCGGGAGACCTTTCCGGCGATGCAGATTCATGATGTTGTATATACAGAAAAGAAAGAGGCAGGACAGGCAATCATAGAAGCCTGTAAAGCAATGAAGTCAGCAGAAGCGGTGCTGCTTGGAAGGTATCGTGGCTTCCCAATGAAACTATCTTATGATTCTTTTCAAAAGGTATTTATCATTTCCATGTATGGAAAACAAGTATATCATGTACCGCTTGGTTCAGATATTCATGGTAATATTACCCGTCTGGATAATAAGATTCAGGAACTGCCTGACAAGATGTTACGGTGGCAGGACGAGTTAGAAAACCTCAAGGTACAGTTGGAAAATGCCAAAGAGGAAGCACAGAAAGAGTTTCCACAGGAAGAAGAACTGGCAGAAAAGGTAGCAAGGCTTGGAGAATTAAACGTACTTCTGGATATGGATAAGAAAGACCAGGTGCTGTTGGACGATGGAGAAGGAGTGGAGATAGAACCGGAACAAAAGAAAAAAGAGCGTGAGCGGTAAAAGGGATTCAGTCTGCCAGAGAGTTTCTGGCAGATTGAATGTGAAAATCGCACAGTCGTTTTCTCCTGAGAAACTTGTTATAGTTAGCAAAAAAGAACAGGAGGAAGTAGAGCATGAAATCATTATTTTCAGAAAACGATATTGTTTTACCTGAGTGGTTGGGAATTCTATTGGAAAAAGTAGACAGAGATACGGTTCAGGAATTACTTGCAGAACACGAGGAATATCAGACTTTCTGCGCAAAGAGAAAAGAATTGCTGAACCAGTATCCAGTTATAGAAAAATTATTAGATGATAACGGTGAAGTTAGAATATCAGAGCAGGAACATCAGGCAGTATTGGAGTATTTGCAAGTCAGAGATAAAATAGAGAACAAAGAACGCTTGTACCATTATTTGTACGGACATATCCATTGTTATGAATATATGAAAAAGATTGGAGTGATAAAACATGAAAATCAGTGATTTTGATATTTATCACTTACCGCCTTTAATGGGAATGTTTGTAGATTATCTTGAAAATGAATGTGAAAGATTGCTGCAGGAATCGCCACAATTTATTGAGTTGCAGAGAGAAGACCATGCATTACTGGATGAATATCCATTCTTAAATATGATTACCGACAGCAATGGGGTCACGAAAGCATTGGATTTGAATTATGCAGAGACAGAAGCTTTGGCGAAATTTTGTTTAGTGGAAGACGATATAAACTGTTGGAAACGGTTGCAGATGTATTTATTAGGGATTGCACATGCGATGGAGATTATTGAGTTATTGAAGTTGGATTAGTAAAAACATGGAGCTTGTATAGGAGAAGAAACTATGTTAATCTGTTATAAACAAACGGAAGAAAAGGAAGATACGGAAAAAGAAAGAGGTGATACTATGGCAGAGAATACTACAAAAGAATTAGATTTTGACCGGAAGCATGAAGAAGATTTACAGCGTCTGAGGGGACTGAGATTGTTGGACGATGATTTCATGCAAAAAGTATTTGAGGATAAAGCGTGTACAGAATTTTTGCTTCAAATTATTTTAAACAGGACAGATTTGAAAGTATTGCGAGTGAACGGACAGCAGGATATTAAGAATTTGCAGGGACGTTCGGTAAGACTGGACATCTTGGCTGTTGATGCGAATAACAGAGTGTACAATATCGAGATACAAAGAAGTGATAAGGGTGCCGGAGTGAAAAGAGCAAGATATAACAGCAGCCTTATCGACGCAAATGTGACAGAGCCTGGTGAAAAATATGAAAATTTGTGTGAATCCTATGTTATTTTTATTACAGAAAATGATATAATGAAAGCGGGATTACCAATCTATCATATTGACAGAACGGTAAAAGAAACAGGCGAATTATTTGGCGATGAATCACATATTATATATGTGAACTCACAAATTAAAGACGAATCCGCATTAGGAATGTTGATGCATGATTTTTCCTGTACCGATGCCAAGGATATGAAATATAAAATCTTGGCAGATCGAGTCCGATATTTCAAAGAAGATGAGAAAGGAGTTGCGACTATGTGCAAAGCGATGGAAGAAATGCGAAAAGAAGAATTGATAGAAGTAGCAGAGCGTTTGTTGAAATTAAAAAAATTGTCATATGAAGAAATTGCAGAAATAGCAAAACTGACAGTAGAAGAAGTCAAAGCTCTGGACGAGAAAGAAATTGCTTAGCATGAAAATGCTACATAACCGGGTGGTTTCCTAAAAGGGAAATTACCCGGTTATTTTTATGTCCGGATATGAAAAATATCAATTCAGGGCAGGAAAGGAGAGGAGCTTATGCCATATATACCACCTCAGGTTGTGCAGGAAGTAAAGCGAATGGACTTGCTGACTTATCTGAAAAATTATGAACCATATGAGTTGGTTCATTTTTCCGGTAACACTTATACTACCAGAACGCATGACAGTCTGAAGATATCTAATGGTAAATGGATGTGGTGGAGCCAGAGAACTGGTGGCAGGTCAGCACTGGATTATTTAATCAAAGTAAGAGGATACAGCTTTTTAGAGGCGGTTGAATTGCTTGCGGAGCGGGCGAATATTCAACCGCCTCTTTCTGTATCAGAACAGCTTCCAGTGGAAAAACATCTGCTGTTACCAAAAGAAAATCGGTATCACACAAATGTATTCAGTTATCTTACCGGACGGGGAATTGATAAAGAAATTATTCGATTCTGCATAGAAACTGGAAGAATTTATGAGAGTGCGTATCATCATAATGCCGTTTTTGTTGGCATGGATCAGCAGGGAGAACCGAAATATGCAGCACTTCGTGGAATCAATACGGATTTTATCGGAGAAGCAAATGGAAGTGACAAGAACTATTCTTTTTCAATTCCGGCAGGGAAAATGAGTGATCAGGTTCATGTATTTGAATCTGCGATTGACCTGTTATCTTATGCAACGATGCAGAAACTGGACGGGAAAGAGTGGCAGACGGAGCATTTATTGTCGTTGGCGGGGGTATATCAGCCTGCAAAAGAGATTGAAAAAAGCAAAATTCCGGCAGCGTTGGCACAATTTCTAAAGGAACATACAGACGTGAAAGAAATTGTATTGCATCTGGATAATGATCGCACCGGAAGACTTGCAACAAAAGCAATCCAGACGGTTGCACCCGAAAAATATCATGTAAAAGATCAACCACCAGCTAAAGGAAAAGACTGTAATGATATGTTATGTCTGAGATTAAATCTTGGATTAACAAGGCGGGAAAAGTCAAAAAATCAGAAAAGCAGCCGCTTATGGGAACGGTGAGCAGGAAGAAAGGAGACGGAATTACATGAAAATAGTGAAGTATGAGCTGTCACTGGTTCATAAAAAAGAGTTGATTTTAACGATGGAAGATGATGTGGACAGTGAAGATCTGTTGAAGATTTTTCTGGAAACACAGGTGAAAGAAGAAAAAGAACAGGACGGATTGCTTGGAATTATTGCTGAAAAGGTATCAGAAGAAAGCTGTACGGAGCAGTGTGAAAGCTGTCAAAAGTATTGTCCGGCGAGTGAAGAATGTATGGCAACTGATGAAAATGTACGCTGCACAGAGTGCGAATATTTGTGTAAAACCTGTGGGCGATGTGAACTGAAAGAGGAAAAAGACTTCGGACATGATTGTGGTCAGGAGTGTAAAGAGTGTGGATTTGCTTGTACAAAATGTGGTTGCTGTACAAATCCAATGTTGGAATTGCAGCCAGGAAAGCATTTGTTTTTCGGACGGTAAATTCTCTGATACCCGGAACAGCGAGACGGGTGCAGAGGAATACACAATACTAGCAAGCAACGCCTTTGGATTGCCATACAGGTTTTCCCTGTCTGTCAGTCCTACAGCAGCTTGTCAGGGAGAATCCCTGAAACCCTTACACAATAGTTAAAATATGGAGAAACAGGAGACATGAAGAAAATGATTTTATTTGTTGCAGGAATATTTATCGGAAGTACAGTCGGTGTAATTGCAATGTGCATTTTACAGGTGAACAGAAAGTAAGTGGAGGAAACAGAAAATGGAAACTGTTGATATTACAATCAGAAACAAGAAAAAAGAAGTAAAACGATACGAAACGTATTTAAAGAAGTTGGGCAAAAAGAAAGGGGAACAGAAGAAATGATAGCGGAAAAAGTATTTGCGGAAGGCGTGGCAAAGGATATTCGCAATTATCTTCCACCAGAATATGAAAATGCGGATTTTCAGGTCGTGCAGAAAAATAAAAATAATGGAGTTCAGTTAATAGGGGTACAGGTAAATCTCCCAGGTAAAGATTTAAGTCCGATTATTTATGTGGAACAATTCTTTGATGAAATCCGACAAGGGGAACCTGTTGAGCGTGTAATGAACAGGATTGCAAGTTGTATAGAGAAATCGAGCAGGGCTCCATTTATGAATAGCGGGATTGATCTGACAAACTATGATTCGTTAAAAGAGCATCTGGCAATTAAACTTGTGAACACACAGGCAAATCGAAAGATGCTGCAGGAAATGCCCCATGAAAATATTGAAGATTTATCTGCTATCTGCTATGTGGATTTTCCAGTAGATTCAGGAGAAGGAAAAGCAACCTTGGAGGTAAGAAATCAACATCTCAGCATTTGGAATATTGATGCAAAAAAAATATTTCAACAGGCAAGATCAAATACACAGCCTGTAAATACTCCGATTCTCCAGTCAATGAATGAAATAATGTTGAGTATTTTTAATGAAGAAGGACACTCAACAAACCTTTTAAATGAAAGTGTTGAATTTGGACTTCGTTCACATGATATGTTGTATGCACTTACGAATGCAGAAAAGCAATATGGGGCATCTATGATCACGCAGCCAGAAGTTTTAAATAAATTGGAACAACTTTTTCCAGAAGGATTTTATGTTTTACCGTCATCGGTGCATGAAGTTCTGATCGTTCCGGATAATGGAGAGATGGAACCGAAAATGCTTGGTGAAATGGTACGAGAAGTAAATAAAAATGAAGTGGAACGACAGGAGGTTCTCTCAGACAGAGTTTACAGATACGATAAAGAAAAACATCAGATTCGCCAGGAACCAGATTCTATACAGAAAGCAAAGGAGATGGAGCGTTGAGAAAACGTAATGTAGCAATTCTTTTTCGGTTGAACAAAAAGGAAGCCGAGGCATTGGATAAGAAAGTAAAGAAAAGCGGACTGAACCGAGAAGCGTACCTGAGACAGTTAATCTCCGGTGTTGTTCCCAAAGATGCACCGCCGCCAGATTATTATTCTATGATGCGGGAACTTCACAAAATTGGAAATAACTTAAATCAGATTGCACAGAAAGCACATGTGTTAAATGTGGTAGATGTGCAGCGATACGATCAGGAAGTGCAGAAGTTCAATGAAGCAGTCCGTAAGATTACAGAAGCAGTAATACTTCCGGAGAAAAACGAATCATGGCAGTGACATCAATCTGGAGTATCAAAGGTTGGATAGGAAAAGTAATTAAGTATGCGGAGAACCCGGACAAGACGAAAGAGAACAATGAAGGGCAGATATCTGAGAATCAATCACAATCCACACAGGGATTAGAGGATGTAATTACCTATGCGGTGAATACTGAAAAGACCAGACGGGGACAATCTGAATCTATGGAAAGGGAACTTGTCGGAGAATCGGAAGAACTGATGGAACAGTATGTATCTGGAGTTAATTGTGCACCGACAACCGCCAGAGAAGAAATGATCGCAGTCAAAAAGCGTTTTGGAAAAGAGGACGGAATTGTTGCATTTCATGGATACCAGTCTTTTGCACCGGGAGAATGTAATCCGGCAATGGCACATGAGATCGGAAAGAAGCTGGCAGAAGAATTGTGGGGCAGTCAGTATCAGGTATTGATTGCAACCCATTTGGATAAGGCAAATCATCTGCACAATCATTTTGTGGTGAACTCAGTTTCATTCCTTGACGGAAAAAGATACCACAGGACAAATCAGGATTATCGTGATATGCGAATGGTGTCGGACCGTTTATGTAAAGAATATCAGCTATCGGTTGTGCAACAGCCAGAACAGGGAAAAGGAAAACATTATGTCGAGTGGCAGGCAGAACAGGAAGGAAAGCCGAGTTATCACAGCATGGTAAAAGCAGATGTTGATGAAGCAATCCGAAAAGCGAGGACTGAAAAACAGTTCTTTTTTTATTTGCGGGAAAAAGGATATTCTTTTAAGTTTGGAAAAGACATTACCATTCGTCCAGAAGGGCGGGAGCGTGGTCTGAAGTTAAAGCGTAACTTTGGAGAGAATTATTCACTGGAAGCGATCCGGGTTCGGATTTTGGAAGAAAATGAATTACCTGCCGAGAAGAAACTTTCGGTTCGTAAGACTTACCGGATTCGGGTATCCGGCAACTTCAAGCAGACAAGAAAGATCGGAGGACTTCGGGGATTGTATCTGCATTACTGTTATCTTTTAGGAATCCTACCGAAGAACCGCCCGTCAATGTCTGCCAAACAAATTCATGTATTGTTCCGAGAGGATTTATTAAAACTGAATACCATTTCCAAAGAGACAAAGCTGCTCTGCCACTATCACATTGATACTGCGGAGCAGCTTTTTTCGTTGAAAGACCGTTTGCAGAAACAAATGGAGCAGTGTGTGGAGGAGCGGAAACACTTGCGTTATAAGATTCGGGCAAACAGACCGGAAGAAGAAATACAGGAGCTGAAAGAACAGATCAAAGGTCTGACAGAAGAAATTGGAACGCTCAGAAGGGAGGTGGTGGTTTGCGATGGGATTGCCGCACGTTCCAAGGTGATTGAAGAAAAATTTAAGATGGTGCGGGAAGAAAAAGAGAAGAAGGAGGAACAAAGCCATGAACACATCAGGCGAAGCCGCTGACCAGGTGGTACGAATGTCTCTGGAAGTCGGTGAAGCTGCATTGAAAATCAGCGGTACAGGTGCGAAGCATCTGGCAGTGATGTTGTATGCAGTCTTAAAAGAGAAGAAAAAGACAAAAGGCAGGGCAAGACTTGAGACACTGGTCAAATCGGGTAGACCACTGACGGTGTTTTCAGTGAAAGAAAGTGACCTGAAGCAGTTTGTGCAGGAAGCAAAACGATATGGCGTGTTGTATTGTGCAGTCCGAAATCCTAAAGGAAGCAGTGACGGACTGGTAGATGTGATTGTAAAGGAAGAAGATGCACCAAGAATCAACCGTATCGTAGACAGATTCCAGTTCGCATCTGTTACAGAAGCGGCGAAGATTAAGACGGAAATTGAACGGACACGTGCAGAAAAAGCGAAAGCCGGAAAATCGGAGAAGCAGGAAAAGAAACCGGAAAAGGTACAGATTCAGCAGGAAAAACAGGGACAGGCGGAGCCGGAGAAAGATTATCCACAGAAATCCAAGGAGGATCAGCTTATGGACGAGCTGTTTGGAGAGCCGGTGAAGAAAGAGGGGAAAGAGCAAAACCCCTCTTTGGCAAAGACAACCAAATCCCGTCTGTCCGAGCCTACCTCAAAGAAGCAAGAGAAAACCGCAGAGGGTACTTCTAAGTTATACGCTCCGGAAAAACCAGAGAAACCATCGGTCAGAAAGGAACTCCGGGAGATACAGAATGCAAGGAAGAAAGAAGCGGAGCGGCGTGAGCATAGAAATGATCCGGTGAGAAATCAGGGCAATAAAGACCGGAATCAGATTCGCCACCAACAGCCACAACAGAAACGAAAACCAAGAAAAGGGAAAGAGAGGTAAATTTTATGGATAACAGTTTTGATTCTTTATTAAATGTATCTGCCGTACCACAGGACGATAAGGTGCAGGCATTTATCGCAGAGAGCAAGAATAATCGGAACCGTTGCTATGAGTTATCAGAACAGGTAACCGCACAGGTAGCGACAGATGGTCAAATGCTTCAGAAATATTTGGATGTACAGAGTACCTTTGACCGCTATACAGCCAATAATGCACTTCTGATTCTGGCACAAAGACCAGATGCTCAGAAATTAGGTGATTATGGATACTGGAGAAGTCAGGGTACTTATGTGAAACGTGTGGAACGCCAGAGTCCGGTTTTGATTTTGGAGCCTGGAAAGAATTATGAGCGTGAAGACGGTTCGATGGGAACATTTTATAATGCGAAAAAGTTGTATGATATTTCGCAAACAACATTGACAGATAAGCACATTGAAGAAGTTAAGCATGATGAGAGAAGCGTGATTCGTGCATTAGTAAGCAATCCTCCGGCAAATATTGTTGCAGCAGAGCCGGATCAGATGCCTGATGAAAAGGGGGCATACTTTGAACCGGAAGAAAATTGTATTTATGTGAGAAAAGGCATGGATGCACAGGAAATTTTTCAGAGTCTTGTGCCGGAACTGGTATTTGCAGGATATGCAGAAGGCAATCCGCACTATGACCGGAATGAAGATGCATTCCATGCATATTGTGTGTCTTATATGTTGTCTAAAAAGTATGGAATGGATATCAGCCAGTTTGATTTTACCCATGCACCAGAGTTCTTTGAAAATATGGAACCGCAGGAGGTAAGAGGGGAACTTTCCAAAGCGAGAGATGCAGCCAATGCAATTTCCGGAAGAATGGCGAGAGTGTTGGAACAGGATAAAAATCTGAATTATCGCCAGCAGGGAAAGACAGAAGCTGAGCAGAAAGAACCTGAAGCAAAAACAGGAGAACAGAAAGCACAGGAGCATGACCGGGGAGAAGCACGCTAGGAAAATCAGGGAAGGAGAAAACGAAATGAGCAGTGATACGATTACGTTAGAACTGGATAAATATGAAAGCGGTGTGGTGTTCCATTCCCTGAAAGACAAGCGGAATCAGATGCTGAAAGAGGGAAAGGATACGGAGCTTGTCGATGATGTTCTGATGAAAGTCATTGAGAAAATCGAAGTACCGCCGGATAAAGGAAAGAGAGGACGCAGAAGCCATGAAGAACGATGATGAGCAGAGTGGTCTGATACTGGCGTTGCTTGGAATTATCCCGGTTATCTGGTTTGCGTTACTTGTCGCACCTTATCTTTCGTCTGGTCTTATGGGGATTCTGGAAGGGGTCCCGGAAGCAATGAATCATCCGTTTTCGATTCAGTTATGTGGGGACAGTGTAAAAACTGTCCTTATTTTTTTTATGTCTTACGGCATGGGAATCGGGATTTATCTTTCTACTAGGAAACATTACCGACGAGGTGAAGAACATGGTTCTGCAAAATGGGGAAATGTGAAGAAAATAAATCGCAGATACAAGGAGAAGCGGTTTACAAAAAATAAGTTGCTGACCATGCATGTGCAGATCAGTTATAACATGAGGAAACATTTGCGAAATGTATTGACGGTTGTAATTGGCGGTTCTGGTTCCGGAAAGACCAGATTTTTTGCAAAGCCGAATCTGATGCAGGCGAATACTTCTTTTGTGGTTTTAGATCCAAAAGGAGAAAATCTAAGAGATACCGGGTATCTTCTGGAAGAAAAAGGTTATGAAGTAAGAGTGCTTGACCTGATAAATATGGAAAAGAGCCATTGCTATAACCCGTTTGTATATCTGAAGGACGATAACGATGTGCAGAGATTGGTAACGAACCTGTTCAAAGCGACTACACCAAAAGGCAGTCAGTCTAACGATCCATTTTGGGATACCGCAGCTTCTATGCTGTTGTTGGCACTGGTTTTCTTTCTGAAATATGAAGCACCGGAAGAAGAACAGAATTTCCCGATGGTAATGGAAATGTTACGTGCCGGAGAAGTCAGAGAGGACGATGACCAGTACCAGTCACCGCTTGATGAATTGTTTGAACGGTTGGAAATGAAGAACCCGGAACATATTGCAGTAAAGTATTACAAAGATTATCACTCTGGTAGTGCAAAGACATTAAAGTCCATTCAGATTACACTTGCAGCAAGACTTGAGAAATTTAACTTATCCAGTCTGGCAGCACTGACTGCAACAGATGATTTAGATCTGCCATCACTGGGAGAGCGGAAAGTGGCTTTATTTGCGTTAATCCCGGACAACGACACCAGTTATAACTTTCTGGTGTCAATATTGTATACCCAGTTATTTCAGCAGTTGTTCTATCTGGCAGACCATAAATATGGCGGGAGACTTCCGATTCATGTGCATTTCCTCATGGACGAATTTGCAAATGTTTCACTGCCGGATGACTTCGATAAGATTCTGTCCGTTATGCGTTCCAGAGAAGTGTCAGTCAGTATTATTTTGCAGAATCTAGCACAGTTAAAAGCACTGTTTGAAAAGCAATGGGAAAGCATTATGGGAAACTGTGACGAATTTTTATATTTAGGTGGCAACGAGCAGGGGACGCATAAATATGTCAGCGAACTTCTGGGAAAGGCAACGATTGACACGAACACCTATGGAAAGTCAACGGGACATTCCGGGAATTATTCCACCAATTATCAGAATACAGGGAGGGAGCTGATGACACCCGATGAAGTTCGCATGTTGGATAACCGATATGCGATTCTTTTTATTCGTGGAGAAAGACCAATTTTAGACGAGAAGTTCGATATTTTAAAACACCCCAATGTGGGACTTACAACTGACGGGAATGGAAAGCCGTATCTGCATGGAGCAGTTGACCGGGCAGTGGCAAGTATCTTACTGGGAGACAGTCTGGAGGACGAGTTTGCTGATGATTCACTAGAAAGTGAAGGATACGAATTATTATCTGATGAAGATTTGGAAGAAATTATCCAGAAATATGAGTAAATCCAAGAAAAATATATAGGAGGCTATCAAAAAATGAAGTTAGATATGCGAAAAAAGCAGGAGAAGAAAGAAAGCACAAAAGTAACGAAGAAGCTGCCAATGACAGCAAAAATGAAACGTGCCATGGCAGTGTATATTGTCATGGTATTGATTATGACAGCAGGAGCAAGTACTGTATTTGCGGCAGACGATCCACTGACCGTAATCAATAATCTGTCCACATTTATCTTTGGACTGATTCGTGCTATCGGAATGATTTTACTGGGATTTGGAATTGTGCAGGTTGGTTTATCACTGAAATCTCACGATCCAAGTCAACGAGCCAATGGATTCTTAACATTAGCAGGTGGTGTCATTATTACATTTGCAAAAGAAATCTTGAATTTGATTACGGGTTAAGAAGAATAGAAAAATAAAAGAAATGGGACGGTGCAGGCTCACATGGAGCCGCACCGTTCCGACTAAGACAGGAGGTGTTTAGAACGTGTCAGATAACTGGGTAGTACAGAACTTGCAAAATGCTTTGGACACCTGGAACAGTAAACTTGCGGAAATCTGGCAGATACTCACACAGTCGCCGGAGACCTTTAAGGGTGGCGGTATCTGGCAGGTGATTGTGCAGATCCATGGAGCATTGCAGGCAATCGGCTATGCTTTGTTAGTGCTTTTCTTTGTAGTCGGAGTGGTCAAGACTTGTGGCAGTTTCACAGAGGTAAAAAGACCGGAACACGCATTGAAAATTTTTATACGCTTTGCGATTGCAAAAGGCGTAGTCACGTATGGATTGGAATTGATGATGGCACTTTTTAATATTGTACAGGGAGTAACGAGTACGATTATGAAGACAGCAGGATTTGGAAGTACGGAAGATACAGTATTACCGGACGAGATTATAAAGGCAGTAGAAGATTGTGGATTTTTTGAAAGTATCCCACTATGGGCGGTGACACTGATCGGTGGACTGTTCATTACGGTATTGAGCTTCATTATGATTATGAGTGTATATGGAAGATTTTTTCGATTATATCTTTATACAGCCATTGCACCGATTCCGTTATCTTCCTTTGCAGGAGAACCAAGCCAGAATATCGGAAGAAGTTTTTTAAAGTCTTATGCAGCAGTGTGTCTGGAAGGAGCAATCGTGGTGCTTGCCTGCATTATTTTTTCACTATTTGCATCATCACCGCCAGTAGTTGATCCAGATGCAGCAGCAGTGACCATGGTGTGGAGTTATATCGGGGAATTGATTTTTAATATGCTTGTACTGGTCGGGGCAGTGAAAATGTCAGACCGAGTAGTACGGGAAATGATGGGATTATAAAAAACAGAGTATGTTATGAGCCTATTCTACAATGTCTTTGCTGTCATTATATCTCATATTTCCCTGAGAGTCGAAATGAACAGAATCTAAAGGAATCCCTTTCTGTCTGGCACGAGAAATCTGGAATGACATATCGTCTTTCATAGCTTTGTAATATTGATGTTCCTGCCACTTGCGTCGCAGAGCAGAAATCCAACTGAGAACAGAAAAGGCAGTCAGCAGATAGAGGATTGCAAATGCAAGTTTCTCATGGCTTGCTGCCCATGGATTCAGAATCGTGGAAACAGCAAGGAAGTATAACAGTGGTAAGGTCAGATTTAATCTGGCAGCAATCCGAAACAGCAGAGAAATCAGGAATAGAGCAACGGTAACAACAAGTGAAATCATAACAGTGATTGGCATAGGTCAGTCCCCCTTTCATTTACCCAAAGTGTAACAGAACAGGAAAAATATAACAAATGTGCGATTTGGAGGTGTATCGTTTTGGAAGTAAAAATTAACAAGGAAATCAGGGATTACACGGAAGCAATCTTTTTCGGATTGTCCCTAAGACAGTTTATCTTTTCAGGATTAGCCTGCGGGATTGCCGTTGGGCTTTATTTTTTGCTTCACCCATACATGAGTATGGAAACAGTGAGTTGGATTTGTGTACTGGGAGCTGCCCCATGTGTAGTGTTCGGGTTTGTAAAATATCATGGAATGACAGCGGAGCAGTTTATCTGGGCATGGATTAAATCGGAAATCCTGATGCCGAAAAAACTGGTGTTCCGGTCAGAAAATCTTTATTTTGATGCGGTAGAACCAGTCATTAAAAAATATGAGAAAGAAAGTCTGAAGAAGGAGGGACGCAAGAAAAATGATGAAAACGCTGAGTAATATCTTCAAGCAGGATAAAGAAAAATTTGTAATTCCAAGAAGCGTACAGCAGGTAATTCCCATCGAGACCATCTGGTCAGATGGGATTTTTAAAATCGGGAGAAATAAATTTGCACGTACTTATAAATTTACCGATATTAACTATGCAGTGGCGAGCAAAGTTGATAAGGAAACAATGTTCCTGGAATATATGGATTTATTAAATTCGTTCGATTGCGGTGGAACAACAAAAATAACGATCAATAATCGTCGCTTGAATAAAGTGGATTTTGAAAAAGCAATTCTGATTCCGATGCAGGAGGACGGATTGGATTTATACCGGAAAGAGTATAACAACATGCTTTTAGATAAGGCAACCAGTTCCAACAGCATGGTGCAGGAAAAATATGTGACAGTATCCTGCTATAAGAAAACGATCGAAGAAGCGAGAACGTATTTTGCACGAGTGACAACAGAGCTGAACAGCCATTTTGCAAGACTGGGTTCCAAATGTGCAGAGGTAAATGGAGAAGATAAGTTACGGATTCTGCATGATTTTTACCGTACAGGAGAAGAATCTGGTTTCCATTTTGATATTCAGGAGAGTATGAGAAAAGGGCACAGCTTCAAAGATTATATCTGCCCGGATACTTTTGAATTTGAAAAAGATTATTTCCGCATGGGAGAGCGTTACGGAAGGGTACTCTTTCTTCGGGAGTATGCTTCTTACATTAAAGACGATATGATAGCAGAACTGACCGACATGAATCGAAATCTGATGTTGAGCATTGATGTGATTCCGGTCCCGACTGATGAAGCAGTACAGGAAGTGGAAAAACGTCTGCTTGGTGTGGAGACAAATATCACGAACTGGCAGAGACGGCAGAATGCGAATAACAACTTTTCCGCAGTGATTCCTTATGATTTGGAACAGCAGAGAAAAGAAAGTAAAGAGTTCATGGATGATCTGACTACACGTGACCAGCGTATGATGTTCGGTGTACTGACTATGGTGCATACTGCAGAATCGAAAAAGCAGCTTGACGCAGATACGGAAACACTTCTGACCATTGGACGGAAAAAGTTATGCCAGTTTTCAGTTTTGAAATTTCAGCAAATGGACGGACTAAATACAGCACTTCCCATCGGACACCGAAAGATTCCGGCAGTCCGCACACTGACTTCGGAGAGTGTAGCAGTGTTGATGCCATTCCGGGTGCAGGAGATTATGGACGCAGGAGGAATCTATTGCGGTGAAAATGCAATCTCCCATAACTTAATCATGTGCAATAAAGAAAAACTGTTAAATCCAAACTTATTCCTTTTAGGAGTACCGGGAAGTGGAAAATCCTTTAATGCAAAAATGCAGATTGTATTCCTGGCACTGGCAACGCAGGACGATATCCTGATTTGTGATCCAGAGCGAGAGTATGCATCATTAGTTGAAGCAATGGGCGGAGAAGTGGTTCGCATTGCTGCAGGAAGCCGGGACCATATCAATGCAATGGATATGGTAGACGGATATGGAGATGGCGGTGATCCAGTGATTGAGAAGTCACAGTTTATTTTATCTCTGTTTGAGCAATTGGATAAAAAAGGAATCAATGCAAAGGAACGTTCCATTATTGACCGATGTGTAGGAGAAGTTTATGAGGAATATCAGCATGGCGGAGCAGTGCCGACTTTGCGGGTGCTGCGTGAAAAATTTTTAGAACAGGAAGAACCGGAAGCACAGGATTTGGCACTGGTATCAGAATTATTTACCAATGGAAGTCTGGACGCATTTGCACATGAAAGTAATGTTGATGTGAATAACCGTATCATGGTATACGACATTCTGGATTTAGGAAAACAGTTAAAGACTATGGGACTTCTGGTAATCACTGATGCAATGTTGAACCGGGTAACGGAGAACTGGAAACAGGGAAAACGAACCCATATTTTCTTAGACGAGTTTCATGTAGTATTTGAAAATGAGTATTCCGGAGCATTTTTTAACTCTGCATGGCGAAGATTTCGTAAGCGTAATGCATTTCCGACAGCAATTACCCAGAACGTGGAATATCTGTTAGATTCTGTTCTTGCAAGTACGATGATTTCCAACAGTGAGTATATCGTGATGCTTAATCAGGCAGAGCCGGACAGAGCAAAGTTGGCAACACTTCTGAATATCTCCACTGAGCAAATGGGATATATCACAAATGCAGATGCCGGTTGCGGTTTGGTGAAATACGGAAGTTCACTTGTACCGTTCGTCAATAGATTCCCGACCAATACAAGGTTGTATAAACTGATGACCACAAAGCCGGGAGAGGACAGTATCAACCGGGGAAGAATGTAAAACTAAAAATATTTTGAATAATGAAAAGCAACGCACTGGAAATCGTCACAATTTGTGGCGCTTTTTTAGTGCCGGAAAAGGAGGCAACTATGTCAGAAATCAGATTTTCATCAAAGGAACACGAAAAGTTTTTTTATCAGATGTTAGCAAAATGCGGAAAGCACGACAGTTATTACAGTTCATTTTTTTATTGTGTGGGAATTTCTGAAGATACCAGAAATCATGTTGATCGCATGTTTGATTTTAAGGAGCGTTTGATTAAACCGGAAGCACTGCATGAAGGGTGGCAAACAGGCGGATCGGCACGATTGACGAGACTGGCTTTTAACTTATGGAATGGATATGTGGAGAAGGGAGAAGAAAGTTTGTCTACTCCATACGAGATGTTTGATTGTGGTTATGCACCATATTTCTATGAAGCAATCCGCATAAAGTACCCGGAATACTGTCGGGAGTTGCCACAGGTGAGCAAAAAAGAAACCAATCATGAACGCTAGATAAAAATTCAAATGGAGGAAAGCGATGGATCGTAAGATAAAAACACGCCAAGTCCATAAGGATATTAAAGTATTAGATAAGACGGTTACAGTGACAGACCATATTAAGCAGTCTTATGTCAGAACAAAAGAAACTGTCATGCAATCGACGGAGAAATCCAGTGATAGAGAGAATAATCCGGTAGGTTATGCAGAAGATGTGGCCAGCGAGTATGCTGACCACATTTTTCACGAAACAGGGCATCAGGTACGCAGACAGGCAGGAAAGATTATTGAACGGAGGAAAGAGAAAACTTCTGTTTCTTCGCCTGTCGAAGAAACAGTTTACCAGCCGAAAGAACAAATCCGACCAGTACCGTCTTCAGGCGGAGAAACGGCACAGAAGCAGGGAAAAGAACTTGCTGTCAAAAAAATCAAGACCATTGAACGGGATAAAAGAACCATCAAGACCGGGAGAGCATCGGAACAGGTTGTAAAGAATACCGGAAAAGGTATTATCAAGACTTCTGAAAAAGCGGTCAAGACTGCAGAACAAACGGCAAAGACCAGTATCAAAACATCGGAGCAGACAGCAAATGCTTATGTCCAGGCAATGCATTATTCCATGAAAAAGGCAGAAAAAGCAGTGCAGACAGCAAGACAGACAGCACGAGATACCACGATTGCAGTGAAAAAGACAGCAAAAGCGGTAACACATGCGATAAAAGCGTTGATGGAAGCTACAAAAGCATTACTGAGTGCATTGACTGCAGGCGGTTGGATTGCGGTTATGATTTTGATTATCGTCATTTTATTTGGTGGATTTCTATGCATGACAGGTGGGGATAATTCCAGTACGGTTTCTTCGGTTAGTGCAGAAGTAGAAGCATACGAACCACTAATCCGTCAGTATGCAAAGCAATATGGCATTGGAGAGTATGTGGAACTAATCAAAGCCATTATGATGCAGGAATCAGGTGGGAGAGGACTTGACCCGATGCAGTGTTCAGAAGGGAGCTTTAATACAAAATATCCCAGACAGCCAAATGGAATCACAGATCCAGAGTATTCGATTTCTTGTGGTGTGCAGGAAATAAAAAGCTGTCTGGAACGTGCAGGGGTAAAAAATCCTCTGGATATGGAAAATATTAAACTGGCATTGCAAAGTTACAACTATGGAAATGGATATCTGGAATGGGCGAAAGCCAGAGGTGGATATACCCTTGCAAATGCAGCAGAATTTTCTGATATGATGGCACAGAGAATGGGGTGGAGCAGTTATGGGGACAAGCAGTATGTACCGCATGTGCTTCAGTATTATGCATTTGGAAGAATCCCGACAGGCATCGGTAATCAGGCAATCGTTCAGGTAGCAGCATCTCAGGAAGGAAAAGGCGGAACAACCTACTGGAGTTGGTATGGATTTGGAAGCCGAGTAGAGTGGTGTGCCTGCTTTGTGTCATGGTGTGCAGACCAGAGTGGTTATATCCAGAGTGGAGCTATTCCAAAATTCTCTCTTTGTTCGGACGGTGTGAAATGGTTTGAAAGTAAAGGCAGGTTCCGGGACGCCAGTTATACCCCGGCGGTAGGAGATATTATTTTCTTTGACTGGGGGAATAATGGAACGATTGACCATGTTGGAATTGTAGAGAGTGTCAGTGGTGGAACCGTCAATACCATAGAAGGTAACAGTGGAGATAAAGTGGCAAGACGAAGTTACAGTATCGGAAGTAGTAATATTTATGGATATGGTGTTCCGGCATATTAAAAGGCAGGAGAAAAAGTGTGATAGTCTAATGGTGAATCTTGAGTATACAATTCCTGAAAATAGACTTGACTTTCAAATATTACAAGCGTAAGATTTAAGAAACAAAAAAATTAGAAGAAAGGAATATCTATGAAAAGAAGACGAAAAAAGCAAAATATCCAAAAATCTTACGTTTGTAAGATTTTTGGGCTGATAGTAGCTATAACAGTAATTGCTGTTTCAGGAGGTGTTTTATTAAAAAGGACGATAACGGAATCACCAGAAGACACACTTGTGGAATATATGAACCATATTGAAAAAAAGGAATATGAAGTAATGTATACTATGATAGATTCAGATGAAAAAGTTTATCTGACAAAAGAAGAATACATACAACGAAATTCTAAGATATACGAAGGAATAGAGGTCAGTGACATTAAAATCAGTCATATAGCTGTGAAAGAGAAAAAAGCAGATACAGTTACGCTTTCGTATGAAACATCATGTAATACAATTGCCGGAACAATACAATTTGACAATATGGCGGAACTGAAGAAGACGAAACAGGGATATAAATTAGTATGGCAGGATAGCCTGATTTTTCCAGATTTAGAGAGTGATGATAAAATAAGTGTTACTACATCAAAAGCGGAGAGAGGAGAAATATTAGACCGAGATGGTAAAATGCTTGCAGGAAAAGGAGTAGCAACATCAGTTGGCATTATACCGGGAAAGCTGGAAGACAGGAATGTATCTATTGAAAAAATAGCGGAGTTATTAGAGATAGATGTAGAAACAATAAATAACAAACTCACAGCAAAGTGGGTAAAAGAAGATTCTTTTGTACCAATTGAAACTATTCCGAAAGTAGAAGAAATAGATTTAATGAAAATACAGCCAGAAGAAAAGACACTTGAGGAGCAGGATTGTCAGAATAAACTTTTGGAAATTCCAGGGGTTATGCTATCAGATGTGGAAGTTAGAACCTATGAGTTAGGGGAGGCAGCAGCTCATTTAATAGGTTATGTACAGTCTGTAACAGCAGAAGATTTGGAAAATCATCCAGGGGAAGGATATTCAGCAGAAAGTGTAATCGGAAGATCTGGGGTGGAAAAGTTATACGAAAAGCAATTAAAAGGAAAAGATGGTTGTGATATAAAGATTTTGGATAGTGATGGGGAAGTAAAAGAGGTTCTTGCAAGTATTTTTAAAGAAGATGGTATGGATATAAGATTAACGATAGATTCCGATTTGCAAAAATCATTATACGAGCAGTTTAAAGAAGATCCGGGGTGTTCTGTCGCAATGAATCCTTATACGGGAGAAGTATTGGCTTTGGTAAGTACCCCATCTTATGATAATAATGAATTTATACGGGGCATATCATCAGAGAAATGGACATCATTAAACGAAGATGAAAAGAAACCATTATATAATCGTTTCCGTCAAGTATGGTGTCCTGGCTCAACATTTAAACCAGTTGTGGCAGGAATTGGGTTGAAAACGGGAAGCATAGATCCAAAAGAAGATTTTGGAAATGAAGGTTTGGCATGGCAGAAAGATTCGTCTTGGGGATCTTATCAAGTGACAACACTTCATGAATATGAACCGGTTATTATGAAAAATGCAATTATCTATTCTGATAATATTTATTTTGCAAAGGCAGCTCTTAAAATTGGTAGTGAGAATTTTATGAATACTTTAAATGAAATAGGATTTAATCAGAATATGCCGTTTGAGATTGCGATGCAGGAATCAACATATTCCAATACAGATAAAATAGAAACAGAAATACAATTGGCAGATAGTGGTTATGGGCAAGGTCAGATTCTTGTAAATCCATTACATCTGGCAAGTATTTATACTTCATTTTTAAATGAAGGGAATATGATAAAACCGTATTTGAAATACAAAGAAGAAGCATCCGGTGAAACATGGATAGAAAATGCGTTTAGCAAAGAAAATGTAGAAGAAATTATGCAAGGGGTGGAAGGTGTTGTAAATGATCCGGAAGGAACCGGATATGCTGCACATCGTGACGATATTTTGCTGGCTGGAAAAACAGGGACAGCCGAGTTGAAGGCAACGAAAGAAGATACTTCTGGCAAAGAAATCGGGTGGTTTTCGGTGTTTACGGCAGATAAAAGCGTGGACAAACCAATTCTTCTTATCAGTATGGTTGAGAATGTGAAAGGAATCGGTGGAAGTGGTTATGTTGTTAAAAAAGATGCAACAGTATTGGATGAGTATTTTGAAGAATAAAAAAATTTTTATGGGAAATTATTACATATGTAAGATATTTGCGATGATATTGATAGTTCTTATTGTTTTTACAGGGTGCGGACAAAATCGAATTACGGAAAAAGAAGAAAAGAAAGAAACCGTAGAATCTGAAATGAATGCAGAAGTAAAAAAACAGCGCAAACTTTTCGGTCTGTTTATATGAAGGAGAAGTCGGAGTTAAATACATTAAAGGTGAAAAGAAAAATTATCAATTGTCTGGAAGAAAAAGGATATGCGGCAGTAGATTGTGATAATCAGATTGATATGGTCAATCGTGAAAAAGTGGAAGATTTTTGCAAAACAGCGGAGAAAGAAGAACAGGCAGCAGTAGATATTGTACAACCGAACAGAGATTCGCTACAATATTAATTTATGTATAATTATGTTGTAGGTACAAAAATAGTGTGACAGCGAGGTAGAGAAAATGGAAGAGCAGATAAAAAAGATTTATGAAAAGCAGAAAAATGGACGCATCAGGATGATACGGAATGTGCTGTTGATTTATGCAGCATTGATCTGTGTGGTGAGTATTTTCAAAGGAAATCCGTTCCCGCATCAGGAGACAGTACTCTTTTTCGATGTGAAGCAGCCGGGCTGGGTCACGACAGATCCCTGGCTTCTGTGGATTTGCGTGGTGGTTGATCTGATTGCAGGTATATTCATTTTAATCAGGGACATTCTCAGAGATTTTTCAAAAATTGACCGGATTCTGTCACAGCAATGTGATGCAGAAAAATATTCAGAAATGCTGGAAGAGTTGATAAAGTACGGAAAGAGCTTGGATTATCATGGATTTCAAAAAAGTGTCATGCTGATAGCTGAGTCTAAATATGTAGTTGCACTGATCATAAATGGGCAGTTGCAGAAGGCAGAAGAGTATATAAAGAATGAATGGGAAGGAAAAAGAGAGGGACGTTCCTGGCAGCAGGTCATGACGAATCTCGAACTGTCGAAGAAATATCAGGAGAAAGATGCGGCAGGTTATTCGGCTACATTAGAAAAAGCAGGGAAAGTATTTCAAAAGAATCCACTGTTTATGGCAAAAAATTTGATGCTGAAAGGTGAAGATGAGGCAGCAGTAAGATTACTGGAAAATGATACGGAAAAGTTGCCTTATTATGAGGTTACACGCAGATTCCTGCTGGGAGTATGTTACTACCGAATCGGAAAAGAAGAGCAGGGAAAAGAATGTATGGAATATGTAATTGGGCATGGAAATACGTTGAAGTGCAAAGAAGAAGCGGAAAAATATGTAACAGTGTAAGTAAGGATGTTCTTTAAAATGACAGGGTAACAAAAATGGAGAAGATATAGAGGATGGTAATAAAATAGGATATATCGCACATAAAGATGGTGAATCTGGAGTATACAATTCCTGAAAATAGACTTGATTTTTAAATATTACAAGCGTAAGATTTAAGGAACAAAAAAATTAGAAGAAAGGAATCGGTGGAAGTGGTTATGTTGTTAAAAAAGATGCAACAATATTGGATGAGTATTTTGAAGAATAAAAAAATTTTTATGTGGAATTATTACATATGTAAGAAAATTGCGATGATATTGATAGTTCTTATTGTTTTTACAGGATGCGGCCAAAATCGAATTACGGAAAAAGAAGAAAAGAAAGAAACCGTAGAATCTGAAATGAATGCAGAAGTAAAAAAAACAGCGCAAACTTTTCGGTCTGTTTATATGAAGGAGAAGTCGGAGTTAAATACATTAAAGGCGAAAAGAAAAATTATCAATTGTCTGGAAGAAAAAGGATATGCGGCAGTAGATTGTGATAATCAGATTGATATGGTCAATCGTGAAAAAGTAGAAGATTTTTGCAAAGCAGCAGAGAAAGAAGAACAGGCAGCAGTAGATATTGTTGTTGTATTTGATGAAGGGGAAATTATACAATATCATTTAGAGTCAATGAATGGAAAGATAAATGTTCGATTATGTCAGGTTAAATGGAAGGATAATAGCCCACAGGCTAATTATTATGATGAATATGAAGCATATGAGTGGAAATATACAGAAAAAGGATACTTGTTTCTGGAGGAATATCACCCACCGGGATTTAATGGAGCACCGGGTGAAACTGGATTCAGAGTGCAGCCATTAGATAAAACATGCCGAGAATTGAATCGAAAATATGTTATGCCGTTGGGGTATGCACTTAATAATCTGTTGATTACAAATTGGGATAACCAGAATTATACGGAACTTGATTTTTATGATCTTTATGAAAAAATGTATTATATGAAATATGGAAAGCAAGTTCCATATGAAGCAAATTATGGTGGAGCAGAATATGAAGTTCCAAAAGATGAGTTTGAAGAGGTTATAAAGACCTATTTACCATTTAGTAATAGCGAGATTGAAAAAGGAACTTTTTATAACTCTGATAATAGAACTTTTAGATACAGACCGCGAGGGTTATATGATTGTGAATTCCCATATGAGCCATATCCGGAAGTTATCTCATATGAAAAATTACAAGATGGAACATTAAAACTTACGATAGAAGCAGTATGGGAAATCAGAATGTTAGATCAGGCAATCACCAGTGAATTGATGATAAAACCTATGGAAGACGGAAGTTTCCAGTATTTATCAAATAAGGTAATCAAGTCAGATCAAAATGCAAATGCAGGGTGGTATATGCCAAGGTTAACAGAAGAAGAGTGGGAAGAGAATTACAGTAATAATTAGGGGGCAATATGAAAAGAAAAAGTATTTTGTTAGTACTTTGTATAGGAATGATTCTGACTTCCTGTGAAAGTAAGATATCGTTAAACAGCACAGATGTAAAAAATGAGAAGAATCAGAAAAACACTACCATGGAAAATCCGGATAAGGGATATAATCTACCAATCGATGAAGACAAGAAAAAGGAAGCTGTGAACGATTGTGAAGAAATTATGGGCATTATCCGAGATATTTATTCTGAATATAATGGAATACAAGAAGCAGATCAGAACACTGCTGAGCAAATGATGAATCGGATGAAAGAAATTATCAAACAAAATGGGAATCCGGTCATTGGTTCCGATCATTATTCTGTTATGGATAATTATCAGAAGATGGAACAATTTTTAAAATCTGCAGAACAAGAAGAAAAAGGAAGTGTAATTTTATATGAAGCAGATACAGATGGTGGAATTACCAGAAAAGAATATAGTTATGATGGAAAAGAAATGAGTGTGATGTCCGCAAAAATGATCTGGAGTGAGGATACAGAGCCTGTACTTACATACATATCGCTATCAAAAATAAAAGAATGGGCATATACTGAAAATGGGAATTTCTGTTATGAATTATGCGTACCTGAACCACCGGAAGTGACAGAGATTGTAGATGGAAGTTGTATTATCCGGGTAAAGCCTTTGAGTGAGGAGTGTCGGGAATATTTAAAAAAATATGTGAGTACGTTCGGCTATCATGGAAACAATCTGTTATGTTCAAACTGGAATGCGGAGGATATGCAGGGGTTGGATTATAATGGACTTTATGAATATTTTTATCAAATGAAATATGGAGAAAAATTTACGGCAGAAAAAGAGGTTGTGGGAATTCCAGCAGAAGAGTTCGAAAATGTAATTATGACATATCTTCCTGTTACAAAAGAAGAATTGAAAGAATGGGCGGTCTACGATGAACAAAGTAATATGTTTATCTGGGAACGATTGGGATATGGTAATTATTCACCAACACATTTTGGCTTGTCTTTACCGGAAGTAACAGAAGTCAGGCATAATGAAGATGGAACCATTGTTTTGACAATTCATGCAGTATGTGATTCTGTTGTATGTAATGATGCTGTTATTACACACGAACTTACGATGAAAATTCAGGATGATGGAACGATTCAGTATGTTGGAAACAGGATTTTAGATAATGGTATTGATAATATACCGAGGTATCAGTACCGGTTAGGTAATTTGCAGAATTGATCAGTAGAGAAGAATGAAATAAAGAGAACTGATAACAGGAAATTATGCTATCAGTTCTCTTTATTTATGACGGTGTGAAATTTTTTCTGTAAATTGAGATCTTCTATGATAATTAAGCGGCTTAATGGCAGTTTTCTGCGGTTAAGCCGTTGTCTATTTAATAGCAAAAATGAACGAACATGTCAAGAGCACCCAGAAAAATCTGGGTGTATTTTTCTTGGCATATTATTTAGACTTAGACGGTGTGAAATTTTTTCTGTAAATTGAGATCTTCTATGATAATTAAGCGGCTTAATGGCAGTTTTCTGCGGTTAAGCCGTTGTCTATTTAATAGCAAAAATGAACGAACATGTCAAGAGCACCCA